>JAIXQA010000072.1 GCA_027485915.1 Alphaproteobacteria bacterium
GTTTGCGTCGTATTCCGGGCCAGTCCGTTAATCTGGCCCACTCTATTTGGCGCGGACCACGCGCCCCGGCCCCTCTGCTTGCTCTAGCCAAGCACAAGGCACACCCCCGGTGGTTTTCCACGCGGGGCTATGGGTGTTGGGGGAGGGGAAGGCATAGATGCGTAAAACCTAAAAGATCGCGTTGCGAAGCCTTTCATCGTGCGCATCAACGCGCCTTTACACCTGGCTCCCTTACCGCGCCTCCTTCGGCGGGGGTGAGAAGATAGGTCGACACGAAGACCTAAGCCTCTTGTATGACCTTGGCTGGCTGGGAAGGGTCATAGGCCAAGATGGGGGCAAGCCAGCGTTCGGCCTCGCGCATCTCCATCCCCTTGCGGATGGCGTATTCGCTGACTTGATCGCGGTCGATCCGACCGACACCAAAATACTCCGCTTGTGGATGGCTAAAATAGAGGCCGGAAACAGAGGAACCTGGCAACATGGCAAGGCTTTCGGTAAGCTTCATGCCAACCTTAGCTTCTGCATCCAAGATACGGAATAGTTGATGTTTTTCGCTATGGTCTGGTTGCGCTGGATAGCCGGGCGCTGGCCGGATGCCGCGGTATTTCTCGCCAATCAAATCATCCACCGCCAATTGCTCATTGGGTTCATAGCCCCAATGGTGTTTGCGCACCAATTCATGCATCCGCTCAGCGAAAGCTTCTGCCAAGCGATCGCATAATGCTTGGAACAAAATGGCAGAATAGTCATCATTGGCGTCTTTAAACGCTTGGGTGCGTTCCCGCTCGCCATGGCCCGCCGTGACCGCAAAGCCACCAATCCAATCATCGACGCCTTCTGGTGCGACGAAATCTGCAAGGGCTAAATTAGCGCTGCCCTCGCTTTTGATCATCTGCTGGCGCAAGGTGTGGAAGGTTGTTTCGCGCTTGGTACGGGTTTCGTCTTGCCAAACGGCAATATCGTCCCCAACCCGATTGGCAGGCCAGAAACCAATCACACCTTTGGCCGTGACCCATTTTTCAGCAACCATCTTGTCGAGCATCGCGCGTGCATCGGCGTAGAGCGGTCTTGCCGCTTCACCCACAATCTCATCGTCCAAGATGGCGGGGAATTTGCCGTGTAATTCCCAGGTGGCGAAGAACGGCGTCCAGTCAATCACAGGCACCAAATCCGCCAGTGGATAATCAACGAAAACTTGGGTGCCGATAAAGTTAGGCTTCGGCGGCTGATAGACAGAAAAGTCCAACTGAGCGGCATTAGCTCGGGCCGCTGCCAATGTCGCACGCGGGCGCTTATCTTGGCCAGCAAAATGGGCCAAGCGGGCGCGCTCTTGATCGTCGCGGGTTTCTTGGATCAAATCTTGACGATCGTCGCCCAACAGCTTTTGCACAACAGGCACGGCGCGACTGGCGTCGGTCACATAAAGCACAGGGCCCTTATAATTGGGCGCAATCTTCACAGCCGTATGTGTGCGCGAGGTGGTTGCCCCGCCAATCAACAAAGGCATATCGCCAAAGCCTTGCCGCTCCATCTCACTTGCCACCCAGCTCATCTCGTCCAAGGAGGGCGTGATCAGGCCGGACAGGCCGATGATGTCGACCTTATGCTCTCGGGCGGCTTCAAGAATTTTCTCGCAGCTAACCATGACGCCCAGATCGACGACATCAAAGCCGTTACATTGCAGCACGACGCCCACAATATTCTTCCCAATATCATGCACATCGCCCTTCACGGTCGCCATCAGGACTTTACCCGCGGCTTGATCTTGCGTGCCAAGGCGCAACTTCTCTTCTTCCATATAAGGCAGGAGATGGGCGACTGCTTGTTTCATCACGCGGGCAGATTTCACCACTTGCGGCAAGAACATTTTGCCCGAACCAAAGAGGTCACCAACCACATTCATCCCGTCCATCAACGGGCCTTCAATCACGTGCAAAGGCCGCTCAGCTTCGAGGCGGGCGGCTTCGGTATCTTCAACAATGAATTCGGTGATGCCATGAACGAGAGAATGTGCCAGCCGCTCACGAACCGGCGCTTCTCGCCACGTCATGTCCTTTACGGCTGCCTTCTGCCCTTCCTTGCCACGATAATTCTCAGCCGTCTCCAGCAATCGCTCTGTCGAGTCGGCGCGACGGTTTAGGATCACATCTTCGCACCGTTCGCGAAGTTCCAGATCGATGGAATCATACACCGCCAATTGGCCAGCGTTCACAATCCCCATGTCCATGCCTGCTTTGATGGCATGATAGAGGAAGACGGCATGCATGGCTTCGCGCACTGGCTCATTCCCCCGGAACGAGAAGGAGACGTTGGACACCCCGCCCGACACATGGGCGTGGGGTAAGGTTTCACGAATGATCCGTGTCGCCTCAATAAAGGCGACGCCATAATCATTATGCTCTTCAATGCCGGTCGCAACCGCAAAGATATTTGGGTCGAAAATGATGTCTTCGGGTGGGAAGTCGAGCTTATCGCGCAAGAGGTGATAGGCGCGGGTACAGATCTCAACTTTGCGATCGACCGTATCGGCTTGGCCCAATTCATCAAAGGCCATCACGACAGCGGCAGCCCCATAGCGGCGAACCTTCTTGGCTTGCGCCAAGAATTGGGCTTCGCCCTCTTTCATCGAAATAGAGTTCACGATCGGCTTGCCTTGGGTGCATTTCAGGCCGGCCTCGATGATTTCCCACTTAGAGCTATCGATCATCAAGGGCACTTTGGCGATATCAGGCTCAACCGAAATCAGATTCAAGAAGGTCGTCATCGCTTTGACGCCATCGATCAGCGCCGCATCCATATTGATGTCGAGCACATTTGCCCCACTCTCAACCTGTTGCAACGCAACCGCCAAAGCGGCCGTATAGTCATCATTCTCAATGAGCTTACGGAACTTGGCCGAGCCGGTCACATTGGTCCGCTCACCGACGATGACGAAATTTGAAAAGGGATTGTTCAAAGTGTTCTCGATCACGCTGCAGCAGTAAAGGGTTCAAGGCCCGAAAGCCTCAAGGCGGTTTGGATCACGGGGGCGACGCGCGGCTTACCATGGCTGGCGGCATGGGCGATATGATGGATATGGTCCGGTGTCGTCCCACAGCAGCCGCCCATCACATTGACCAAGCCCTCTTGTGCCCAAGGCGTCATGGTGTGGCACATATCATCTGGCGTCTCATCATAGCCGCCAAAGGCATTGGGCAGGCCCGCATTGGGATACACCGAAACCCGGCACGTAGCCACGCGCGACAGCTCTGCCAAAAAGGGGCGCATTTCGTTGGGGCCCAAGGCGCAATTGAGGCCGATTGACCAAGGATTCACGTGGCGCACCGCATTCCAGAAGGCTTCTACGGTCTGACCCGATAAAGTTCGCCCAGAGCGATCCGTAATCGTCCCCGAAATCATGATGGGCACCGCCTCGCCACGTTCTTCCAAAACTTCGGAAATCGCATAGAGCGCGGCTTTGGCCACCAAAGTATCAAAAATGGTCTCAACCATCAAAAAGTCGACACCGCCGTCGAGGAGACCGAGCGTCTGCTCACGATAAGCAACAACCATTTCATCAAAGGAAGCCGCACGATAGCTTGGATCATTGACATCAGGAGATAAGGACAATGTTTTATTGGTTGGCCCAATCGAGCCAACAACCGCTTTGGGTGCATCGGCTGTTTCAAAAGCCAAACAGGCTTGGCGGGCAAGCTTGGCTGCCTCAAAATTCAGCTCATAGGCAAGGGGCTCAAGCGCATAATCGGCTTGGCTAATCGTGGTCGCATTAAAGCTATTGGTGGAGATAAGGTCTGCACCAGCCTTCAGAAAGGCCTCATGAATGCCGATGATCAGATCTGGCTTAGTGATCACCAACAGATCATTATTGCCCTTCAGCGGATGACCGTGATCGGCAAAGCGGGAGCCGCGATAATCATCTTCTTCCAGCTTAAACGTCTGAATCATTGTGCCCATAGCACCATCCAAAATCAGGATACGTTCCTGAGCGATGGACTCGATCTTGGCCAAACGGTCTTGGCGGCTTGGAAAATGGGTCATGCCGCATCCTTCTCGGTGACAGGTGTTTTCAAACCCAACCGCCGACACGTGGCCAGCGCCAACTCTGCGCGGTTGAGAGTATAAAAATGGAAACGGTCGACGCCTTCGGCTTGCAACTTCAAGCAAAGGTCAGCTGCGACAGAAGCGGCCACCATGTCGCGAACCTCTGGGCTTTGGTCGAGGCCCTCAAAGGCTTGTGCAAACCAAGCTGGGATGCTGGTCCCGGTCGACGTCGCCATGCGTGTGTAGCCCGCAACATTGCCAACGGGCATGATGCCGGGCAGCAAGGGGATGGTAATGCCAGCCTTGGCGGCTGCATCACGGAAGCGCAAATAGACCTCCGCCTCACAAAAGAATTGACTGATGGCCCGTGTCGCACCTGCGTCAATCTTGGCTTTCAACACATCAATATCATGGTTTAGGCTCGGACTTTCAGGATGTTTCTCAGGATAGAAACTGACCGACACGTCAAAATCTGCAATGCGGCGCGCCGCCGCAGTCACTTCGGTGGCATTGACATAACCATCTGGATGCGGCTGAAACTGGGTGCCGACACCTGTTGGGGGGTCGCCACGAAGGGCAACAATATGGCGCACACCTGCTGCCCAATATTCGCGCAAAACCTCATCAACTTCAGCCTTTGACGCAGCAACACAGGTAAGGTGGGCCGCTGGCTGCAAACTGGTTTCGTCCAAAATGCGTTTGACGGTGCGGTGCGTACGTTCACGGGTAGAGCCACCGGCACCATAAGTCACCGATACAAAGTCTGGCGATAGGGGTGCTAAGCGGGAAATTGCGTCCCACAGTTTGGCTTCCATCGCCTCTGATTTCGGCGGGAAAAACTCAAAAGAAATCGTGGGATGGTTCATGATGTGATCCTAGAAACTAAAGGTTCGTTTGCGGATACGGTCGAAGCCGGATTATGCAATGCGGCCTTCCACAATGTGACTGCAAGCCCAGACTGACCCGCCTCAGGGGCAATATGCTCAACCGTGTCCACAACGAGGCCAAACTGCTCGCACCAAGTTGAAACTTCATGGTCGGCAAAGCCTAAGCGACGATGCGCATGGGCTTGGCGAAGTTCTTCAAAGGCGTGCGGTGCAAAATCTGCAATCAACAAAGTGCCCCCAGGCTTAAGGATGCGGGCGGCTTCTTTAATGGCGGCTTGGGGTTCTGGCAGATAATGCAGCACTTGGTGAATGGTGACCAGATCAGCACAATCATCAGCATAGGGCAGGCCTAAAATATCGGCTTGCCGGACAGAAGCCTGTCCGCTGCCTGTGTCATCCAAGCGCGCGCGGGCAAGGGCCAGCATCTTGCGACTGGAATCCACACCTTCCGCACGGCGTGCCTGCGGGGCAAATAGTTCGATCATGCGGCCTGTGCCAGATCCCAAATCAATATGGAGACCAAACTTCTGCCCTGCGACGGCCTCTACCAAGCGCGCTTCAACCAAGGCCTCTGGCTGATGCAACCGCCGTAATGCGTGCCATTCATCTGCCGCTGCTTCAAAGTATGCACGCGCAACTTCTTCTCGCTGGACTTGCACCTGCGCTAACCGTTCGAGGTCCCGCAGAAGCACAGAATCATCCTTATCCACCTCCCCCAAGATGGCGCGGATAATACGCCCTGCAGATCCATCAGTTTTTAAGCGAAAGAATACCCATGCACCTTCAGGTCGACGTTCAAGCAAGCCTGCTTCGGCTAAAAGCTTTAGATGGCGCGAGACCCGCGGCTGGCTTTGGTTCAGCACAGTCGACATTTCTCCAGCCGCTAATTCGCCACGCGCCAACAGAACCAAAATCCGCAAACGCGTTGGTTCCCCGATGGCTCTGACGATGTCGACAATCGTATCCATGCTTTATCCTAACATGAAGATATAAACATATCTTTATATGATATGGCAAGGACTTTATGCGACTGCACAGAGAAAGGTGTTTGAAGTCGCGAAAAACCTCCATACAGAGTTCTCATGACAGAAGCTATGCCACAGCCCTTCCCAGTAACAATTCACACCGATGGTGCCTGCTCAGGCAATCCCGGGCCCGGCGGATGGGGGGCGATTCTGCAATTCAATGGCAATGAGAAAGAAATTTTTGGCGGGGAAACGCCAACGACCAATAATCGCATGGAGTTGATGGCCGCAATCATGGCGTTAGAGAGCCTTAAGCGCCCCTGCCCGGTCATTCTATACACCGACAGCCAATATGTGCGTCAAGGGATTACCGAATGGATCCATGGCTGGAAGAAGCGGCAATGGCGCAAGGCCGATGGAAAGCCTGTGCTCAATGCCGATCTTTGGCAGCGCCTCGACCTAGCCAATAAGTCACACAAAGTAGATTGGCGGTGGGTCAAAGGCCACGCTGGTGACCCCATGAATGAGCGCGCAGACGCTCTGGCCCGTCAAGGCACAGAGCTTGCCCGCTCCCAAAAGGCCTAGATATCCGCATACATATGGGTTTCGGCGGCTGCCCCTTCATGGGTCACAGCCCCCAAATAGGCTGGGCCGACCAATTTTGCGTATTTGGCAATCGCACCGGAATTATAATTGGTCTTACGGGGTTTCCAAGCAGCGCGACGCTGCGCCAGAACTTTCTCTGAGACCTCCAGATCAATCGTTCCAGCTTGTGCGTCAATCGCGATCATGTCGCCATTCTCAACCAAAGCGATTGGACCACCAACAGCAGCTTCTGGTCCGACGTGGCCAATACACATGCCGCGGGTTGCCCCAGAGAAACGGCCATCGGTGATGAGGGCAACATCGCCACCGCGACCGAGGCCATAGAGGGCTGCTGTGGTCGACAACATTTCACGCATGCCAGGTCCGCCACGGGGCCCTTCATATCGAATCACCAGAACTTCACCGGCTTCAAAGGCTTCGTTAGACACCGCTTCAAAGCACGCCTCCTCGCCATCAAACACGCGGGCTGGGCCACGGAAGGTCAAATTGGCAAGGCCAGCAATTTTGAGCATTGCACCTTCTGGGGCCATCGAGCCCCAAAGGCCGACGACGCCGCCATTCTCGGTCAGAGGCGCTTTGACAGGGTGGATCACCTTTTGATCCGGGTTCCACGTAACTTCTTCAATGTTTTCACCCAAGGTTTTGCCAGTCACCGTCATGCAATTGCCATCGATCAGCTTCTCATCGAGCAAGGCGCGCAACAACATCGGCATTCCACCTGCTTCACCCATATCTTTGGCGACATATTGACCGCCTGGCTTCAAATCTGCGATCCAAGGTGTCAGCATGAAGGCATCTGCCACATCTTTCATCGTGAACTCGATACCCGCTTCATGTGCCATAGCGGGTAAATGAAGCGCGGCATTGGTCGATCCACCGGTGGCTGCCACCACAATCGCCGCATTTACAAAGGCTTCACGGGTACAGATATCGCGAGGGCGCAAGTTACGGGCGATTAAGTCCACAACCGCATGACCGGAAGCAACGCCATAGGCATCGCGATCCAAATAGGGAGCTGGCATCGAGGATGATAATGGCAAGCTAAGTCCAATCGCTTCAGCAACACAGGCCATGGTATTGGCAGTGAACTGGCCACCGCAAGCCCCGTCGCTGGGGCAGGCATGACGCTCGATCTCGCATAATTCTTCAAAATCCATCCGGCCAGCAGCATGGGCTCCAACAGCCTCAAACACTTCCTGAACGGTGATATCTTTGCCTTTGTGTCGGCCAGGCAGGATGGACCCACCATAAAGAAAGACGCTGGGCACATTGAGGCGCAACATCGCCATCATCATACCGGGCAAGCTCTTGTCGCAGCCAGCAACCCCGACCAAAGCATCATAAGAATGGCCCCGGATCGAAAGTTCTACCGAATCGGCGATTACTTCGCGCGATACTAGTGAGGAACGCATCCCTTCGTGGCCCATCGCGATCCCGTCCGTAACGGTGATGGTACAAAATTCGCGCGGGGTAGCGCCGGCTTCCTTCACGCCCGCAGCCACGGCATGGCCTTGACGCATCAAAGCCGTATTGCAAGGCGCACTCTCGTTCCAGCATGTGGCAACGCCAACAAAGGGGGCTTCAATCTCGCGCGTACCGAGGCCCATCGCATAATAATAGGAGCGGTGTGGGGCACGAGCAGCGCCTAGCGTAACGTGGCGGCTTGGCAGTCTTGATTTATCCCAGATGCGAGTGGTCATGGCTTTTCCTCTTTGGTCCACAGCCTTATGGCTCGGGATGTATTTTTTTTAAAGCGGATGAATGGTTTTGTGACCGTTTGTTGCAGGCCAAAGGGGCCGACACGCCCATTCTTTGAATACGCCTATCCCTTAAACCCAGTTGCCACCATGAACAGCTCCACACTTTCGGCGCGGCTTGAAGGTGGTTTTGCGTGGCGGACTTCTCTGAAGGACTGCTTCAAGAGTGTCAGAATCTCAGTCTCAGTACCGCCTTGGAACATTTTGGTGACAAACGCCCCACCCGGGGCCAAAACGCGCATCGCAAAATGGGCTGCGGCCTCGGATAGGGCAGCTGTGCGCAAGTGGTCGGTCTGTTTGTGCCCGACGGTATTGGCAGCCATGTCACTCATGACCAAATTGGGGGCACCGCCTAACAAATCGATGAGGTGATCTTCCATCCCCTCGGCGAGGAAGTCCCCTTGAATAATCGTGGCCCCCTCAATCGGGTCCATAGACAAAAGATCAATACCGACGATCGCGGCCGCGCCACGGCGCGCAACAACTTGGGTCCATCCGCCGGGGGCGGCACCAAGATCAATTACGCGTCCATGATTTGGAATGAGATTGAATTTCTCATCCAATTCAATGAGTTTATATGCAGAGCGCGCACGCCATCCATCGGCGCGAGCCTTGTGGACATAGGGATCGTTTAATTGCCGTTCAAGCCAGCGGGCTGATTGTGCGGTACGATTCTTGCCCGTCTTAACTCGGGTAGGTGTGGCGCGCGTATCGGTTTGGCCGACATCAAACACCACCCGGCGCCGACGCTCTGGAAGCGCTGGTGGCGGTCCCTTCTTGGCCCATTTTCCCTTATCTTTTTCATCGCTCATGATTTAGTCCGCCTCCGCCTACGCCGGCGGCGCGGTGGTTCTAGCATGGTAAGGATTAGCCCTTCGCGCAGACCACGATCCGCCACTCGAAGTCGAAGGCTGGGCCAACGGTCTAGGATCGCTTCTAAGATTGCCGCGCCAGCGAGGACAAGGTCCGCACGATCTGGTCCAATGCAGGGTTCAGCTGCCCGACCGGCCTTATCCCGCGCAGTTAGGTTTGCGATTGCGGCACGCGTATCGGCTTCCGATATCCAAAGACCATCGACTAGCCTGCGTGAGTAACGGGCTAAGCCCAAATGCACCCCGGCGAGACTGGTAACAGCGCCAGAGGTACCAACAATATGAGCTTTGCCGGAAATCAAATGGTCGCGCACTTCTTCTGGCGCACGAAAGCCTGCTACATGATCTGAGGCGCATTGCTTCATGGCAGCATACCAATTGAGGGTGTCGCCATGTTCCGGAAACTGGTCGGCCAACGTAACTACGCCAATCGGTGCTGAGAACCAGTGTTCAAGTTTCGGTCTACGGTCCAACCCGCGGTTAATCGCCCAAGATAGCTCTGTCGAACCACCGCCGATGTCAACGACTAAGGCCCCAACACCCTCAGGATCAAATAAGTCCGCGCAGCCAATAACAGCTAAGCGTGCCTCCTCATTCGGGCTTATGACTTCAAACCGAATTCCGGTTTTCCGTGTGATTTCTTTCAAGAATGATGGACCATTGCGTGCAGCGCGGCAAGCTTGGGTAGCAACGCAACGAACGCGTGCGGGCTTATGCCGCGCGATTTTTTCTGAGCAGGCCTGAATGGCGGCGTAGGTGCGCTGCATCGCCCGATCCGATAACAGACCGGTCGCAGACAGGCCTTCCCCTAAGCGCACAATTCGAGAGAAAGAATCGATCACACGGAAGCCGCCCGGGGCACGCTGTGCCACCAGTAGACGACAATTATTCGTCCCAAGATCCAAGGCAGCAATGCACTGCGCAGGATCGTGCGACGCGTGGACGCTCTGTGTCGGGCTATGAACCATTCCCGTCGCAGGCGTTGAAAGGCCGCCGGCCATGCCAAACCTCTGTATGCGCCGATACTTAGCGCTTCGTTGTACCCATCGTATCACTCTATTGGCGAAGGGCAATCTCTGCGCATGCTTCGGATGAGGTGCTTGCACGGCGAAACAATCGTGCATAACTCTTGTATCTAGGAAAGGAGAGCCCTCGCATGTTAAATCAAATTGCCAAGTTTCGGATCGGAGAGATCGTGCGGCACCGCCTCTTTCCATTTCGCGGCGTGATCTATGATGTCGATCCCGAGTTCGCCAACACGGAAGAATGGTGGCAGGCAATCCCAGAAAACCTGCGGCCACGCAAGGATCAACCATTCTATCATCTCTTAGCGGAGAATGATGAGACCCATTATGTGGCCTATGTGTCTGAACAAAATTTATTGCCAGATACGTCCGGTGAACCTGTGGAACATCCAACCGTCGCAGAACTCTTTGCAGACTTTGATGGTAAGGCCTATGTGCGCAAGACGGATATAAAGCTCAATTAGCGCCGAAAATTGCGAGAAGCAGGGGGTATGTTATGAATACCAAAGATATGGACAGCGTCCCTCCTCTGCACGCTGCTGCCGATTGGACAATTGATCAAAACTGGGTAGCTTACAGCAAAGATGAGCACCAGCGATGGACCCGTTTGTATGAGCGGCAAATGCAAATCTTGCCGGGTCGCGCCTGCCAAGCCTTTCTAGACGGGCTGTCCGTTCTCGATCTTCATGGTGATGGAATTCCTGAATTCAAAGCCTTAAATCAGCAACTTGAGGCCATTTCAGGTTGGACGATCGTAGCCGTTCCCGGCCTCATCCCGGACATCGTCTTTTTTGATCATTTGGCCAATCGTCGCTTTCCTGCAGGAAATTTCATTCGGACCGAAGCTGAGTTCGACTATATTGAAGCACCCGATGTCTTTCACGACATTTTCGGCCATGTGCCGATGCTCACCAATCAAGTCTTTGCCGATTATATGCAAGCCTATGGCCAAGGCGGATTACGCGCGATGAACTTAAACAGTCTTGACGCGTTGGCGCGCCTTTATTGGTATACGGTTGAATTTGGCTTGATTGCCTCCGAAGATGGACCCCGGATTTATGGTGCGGGCATCCTGTCTTCGCCAGCGGAAAGTTGTTTCTGCTTGGAATCCCCCTCTCCAAACCGTATCGGCTTTGACCTGATGCGGGTGATGCAAACGCGCTATCGGATCGACGATTTTCAGGAGACCTATTTCGAAATCCTGGACTTCAACGACTTGTTCGAAGCAACATCACAAGATTTTGCGCCATTATACAAAGCACTTGAAACAGCACCGAGCTATGCGCCGGGGGCAATCCGCCCGAATGATCGGCTGATCCAAGTAGGTGACCAAAGCTACGCACAACTTAGCCACTGATCAAGTACCACCTAATTCCAGAACCTTTAAACCGACTAAGCCGCTCGGAGTGCGTGCGTGCTGCTTTGTGCCTTGGTTTCAAGATTTGGTTAGCCAAAAAGAAAAGTGCCCTGATCAAACAAAAAGGCCCGGCGAAACCGCCGGGCCTTGTCGTTAGACTGTGCCTCAGATCACTGGAAGCTGAAGGTTACTTCTGCACGACGGTTCAAGGGTTCCTTGACGCCATCAGCAGTTGGCTTAGCTGGCTTGGATTCACCAAACGCTTCACCAGTCATCAGATCACCTGGGACGCCACGGGCGACCAAAGCTTCACGGACAGCAACAACACGCTTCTGAGACAACTCGATGTTGTATTGTGGCTTACCCGACAAGTCGGCGTGACCTTGGATCAAGGCAGTCCGATAGTTGCAGCTCTGCGACGACAACTCTTGCACCGCATTATCCAACACGCTGGTCGCTTCCGCAGTCAGGAACGACTTGTTGTGCTCGAAATACACAACGAGCGAACGACCGTCACACACTGGTGGTGGTGGCGGAGGTGGTGGTGGCGGAGGTGGTGGTGGTGGAGGCGGAGGAGGTGGTGGTGGTGGTGGCGGAGGGGGTGGTGGTGGCGGTGGTGGTGGCGGAGGTGGCGGTGGTGGTGGTGGAGCTGCGAATGAATAACGCAGACCAAAGCCAAGGCCACCAATGCCTGGCAAACCGCTGGTACCAGAACCAGCACCCAAAGTCAGAGGCGTTGTGGTAGAACCACCAATGCCGTTCGAACGAACGCGACCGGTACCTGCAAACGACAAGTCAGCGACGTTGACATAGGTGTAGGTGATGTCTGCGTTCAAGCGCTCAGACAACTTCAAGCCGAGACCAGCCATCAATTGCCAAGCAAAACCGGTGTCGCTGTCATTGATCGAGACTGCAGATGCACGGCTCAAAGCCAACAATGGGTTGGATGCGTTTGTTTTGTCGAACGAACCAGCCAGCAAATCAACACGAGCCAAACCGACGCCAGCGCCGATGAATGGGTTGAGGTTGCCGTCACGGTTAAAGTCATAGAGCCCGTTGACCATTGCGGTCCAGACGCCAACGTTTCCAACAGTCGAAGAGACGCCGCTGTCTTTGAAGCCAGCGTTACCCTTGGCCAATTGTGCTTCAACGCGGAAACCGTTTTCGAAACCATAGCCTAATGCAATGTTTCCGCCCCAGCCGCCGTCACCCTTGGCACCCTTGCCAACCATGTATGGCGACTGACCCACGCCCGATGGGTTTACAGGAGCATCAATATCAACGCTGCCACCGATGCTGTAGCCAGTGCCTGCGCTACCGTACCAACCGTCAGCGGATACGATGCCTGGCACGGCTGCCAACGCGACAATCGCAGAGGCGCAAAGCCAAATTCTCTTCATGGGTCTATTTCCCTCATAAATCGATAACGCCCGGTTGGGCGCTCCACAAACGTAATAAACGATGAAATTGAGAGGTCAACCACTTGCTTAAGGGTTAGTCATGTTCGAAACCGCAATTTTGCGTGTTAACTGCAACAGTGTGGCAATAGCGCCTCACGCGTGCAAACAGCCATAAGGTTCCAGTACAATACTGCTATTGCTGTATTTGGGTTTGATCAGAATAACTATGGTGAGCCCGCCGGGGTTCGAACCCGGGACCTACTGATTAAAAGTCAGTTGCTCTACCGGCTGAGCTACAGGCTCCCAAAAATGGGCATCGCGATTCCGCGGTCCGGGTGTGAGCGGCGCTGATAAGCACAGGCCTGCCGACAGTCAATGCCCTCAGGTGAAGTTCATGGGCGAATCGACAAGGTAGGCACCCTGTTTTTCTGTTTCTTTTACATCATTATCGTCCAAACGGGATCTGTAACCACTTAAGCATTGGCCCTGCTAGTCCGTAACTGGCGGCCTGCGTGCAAGTTAGGCTTGACCAACCTAGCCTGAGCAAGGCAAGTCATCGCGGGGACGATTTGGAACACGCCGCACGAAAGTGGAAATGACGCCATGTTCAAAAGTGACCTTCCCAAGTTTGATCGCGCTAAGCCGCGCAACGGACTGGGCTTAACGCTCGTTTTGATGACACTGAGTGCAGCCGTTTCGACAGGTTGCGCCAGCACGGGTGGTGCCAACAACCAAGCCGCCACTACCACCGCTTCAAGCCGTGGTGACGACAATGGCCAAGCCATCCGTGCTGCTGCTTCTGATGCCGCGGTCCAGCCCTTCCGCGACTTCGGGATGGTAAAGCGGAAGGTCCCGCCTGCCTTAGCCCGAATCGGAGATCCCTATGCGCCGCCTTCGGGGCAAAGCTGCGAATGGATTTTGTATGAGATCCAACAATTAGATGCCGCCCTGCAGGGGGATGTCGAAGCCCCAGCCGGCCACGACGAAAGGTCTATAGCCACCAGGGGTGGGACCATGGCCAAACAGGGGGCGACCGAGGCCGTTCGGGGCGTGGGCTCTATGCTGGTGCCACAACGCAGCTTAGTACGTATGCTGACGGGGGCTTCTAAAGCTGACCGCTTATATGCCGAGGCTGAACAACGCGGGATGGTTCGCCGCGGTTATCTGCGCGGATTGGCCGATTCGAAAAAATGCTGATGTAAGCGTTGGCCTATTTGGCCGGATCAAAGCCCCAACGTTGGCGCAGAGCCGCGCGGACTTCGTCAAACTGACCTGCTGCGATCGCCGTACGCAGATGCGCCATCAAATCCTGATAGAATCCCAAATTATGCCACGACAGAAGTGTCTGACCCAAGATTTCTTCTGCCTTGAATAAATGGTGCAGATAGGCTTTCGACCATTGGCTGGACGCAGGGCACGTGCTTTCTGGGTCGATTGGGTCTTTATCCTCGGCAAATCGCGCATTCTTGATGTTAATAGGACCGTCCCAAGTCCAAGCTTGGCCGTGCCTGCCCGCCCGTGTTGGCAACACACAGTCAAACATATCCACCCCGCGCGCGACCGCTTCAAGCAGATCAATTGGCTTACCCACGCCCATCAGATAGCGCGGCCTGTCTTGCGGGAGTTCAGGCACCGTGACATCGAGCGTCTGACACATAAGTTCATGCCCCTCGCCAACCGCTAGACCACCAATGGCATAGCCATCGAAGCCAATCGACTTGAGCGCAGCGGCAGACCGCGCACGCAAATCAGGAAAAACCGAGCCTTGCACAATCCCAAACAAAGCCTGCGCTGCGCGCGTTCCGCCAAAGGCCTCCTTTGACCTTGCTCCCCAACGCGCCGATAATTCTAATGAAGCCAACGCCTCTTCGTGGGAGGAGCCAAAGGTCGTGCATTCATCCAATTGCATGATGATGTCGGCGCCGATCAGGTCCGCCTGCAGTTCGATCGAACGCTCGGGCGTCAGCATATGTTTAGAGCCATCGATATGGCTACGAAATTCAACGCCTTTCTCGCTCATCTTGCGTAGGCCAGCCAAGGACCAAACTTGAAAGCCACCCGAATCAGTCAAGATCGGCTTGTCCCAACCCATAAAGCGATGCAGGCCACCCAATCTCGCTAACCGCTCACCACCTGGGCGCAACATCAGATGATAGGTGTTTCCCAATAAGATGTCGGCACCCGTCGACTTTACTTGGTCGATGCTCATAGCCTTTACCGTGGCTGCGGTCCCGACCGGCATAAAGGCAGGTGTTCTGATCTGACCACGCGGCGTTTCAAAAACGCCTGTGCGGGCTAAACCATTTGTAGCGTGGCGGGTGAAGGTAAAGGTCATGAAGTGGGTGCTTTCCAAAGCAAGCTCGCGTCGCCGTAGGAATAAAAACGATAGCGCGCGTCGATGGCATGGCGATAGACCTCGTGCAAAGCATCCATGCCAATCAAAGCTCCTACCAACATCAAAAGTGTTGACTTGGGCAAATGGAAATTAGTGATGAGGCCGTCCACGATTTTGAAACGATACCCTGGCGTAATGAAAATATCTGTATCCCCACCGCCATACGTAATCTGACCATCTGGATCGACGATGGATTCCAAAGTCCGCAAACTGGTGGTGCCTACGGCAATGACCCGACGACCTTCCGCCTTCGCCCGCGACACTGCTGCAGCTGTCTGCGCGCTGACTTCATACGTTTCGGCATGCATCACATGGTCTTGGATTTTGTCTACTTTGACCGGCAAGAACGTGCCCGCGCCCACATGTAATGTGACCCAATGGCGCTCAATCCCCGCTGCATCCAAAGCCGCTAAAAGGTTCGGCGTAAAGTGGAGCCCGGCCGTTGGTGTGGCCACAGACCCTTCTGCGCGTGCATAGACTGTTTGATAATCCTGCGCATCTTGGGCATCCACCGCACGCTTGCGTGCAATATAGGGTGGTAGAGGCATAGAACCAAATTGTGCAATTGCTTGATCGAGTTCAGCTCCAGATTTGGAAAAGGCTAAGGTAACTTCGCCCGCCTCACCAATGCCGATGACATGAGCCTGAAGGGCATCCTGAATGGTCAGGACATCGTCCAAAGCCACCCGTTTTGCTGGGCGCACAAAGGCTTTCCATTGGCTGGAGTTCACGCGCTGATGCAGACTAATGTCAACCCCAACCGGTCCACCAACTGGACCGCGTTGCGCGCGCGTGGACTTAAGAGAGGCTGCCAAAGTACGCGTGTCATTGAAAACGAGGACGTCGCCCGCACGCAAGAACTTCGGTAAGGCTTTCACGATGGCATCTTCGATAGGGTGTTCGGGCCGAGATACCAACAATCGAGCAGCATCGCGTGGCACTGCTGGCCGCAGGGCAATCAAATCCTCGGGCAGGTTAAAATCAAAGTCAGAGAGTTGCATAATGGTCTGTCGGGTCCGAAGGGTCGAGAAGCGCCTCAATTGCGGCGACCAGCGCGGCCGGCAAGGGTGCAAGGCGATGAAGTTCGGTCAAAATAATTTGAGCCGCTTCCAGAGAATGGCCATAGCCTGCGCACGCTTGCTTCAACCAATCAATCCGATCTGGCCAGAACTGCTCAACCCTACGGCTTGGATTGAAGGGGTCTATGCTTTGCCCGTCACCTTCACCAGCTTGCATGACCTTCAAGACGAGATCGAGAGCACTTCCTTGGATCATGCGTTGAGCGGCCAGCACTTCGCCCCGGCGAAATCGACCAAGACCAACATAGATGCAGGTCAAAGCCTCCAAAACCGCCCAAGCGGGTTCAATGGGGTCTGCCTGGCGACATGGGCTCAATAAGCTTAAGTCAAAATCCGCACGCGACCAGATCAACCGTCCGGCTTGGAAGGGAATGCTGGGCAATTGCTCCGGCGAGAACACTGCAAACTCGGCAAAAATCTCATCTTCGAACAACACTTTCCAGCCATCTGGCGTATTGCGATGTTCAAAGACAATGGGCTTAACTGCGGTTAGCCAGACCAAATCACCGCGCAATTCGTGCACGATTCTTGGCTCAGCCACGACAAAGAAGTCGAGGTCCGAGAAGTGATCTGCCCGCGCCATTTCCAAACCAACGGACCCTAAGCCCAACAGGGCCAAAGTTCCGTCTTTTTGGGCTAGGCTTGCTGCGATGGCATCCAAACGGTCCAGCAGTCGCTGCACCGCCGGGCCTATCGTAGCATCCCTCATGCGACGTCTGCTGCAACTTTCATTGAGATGATTTTGCCAGGCGCACGTGGTGGCTCACCCTTTGGGAGGGCGTGGACAGCTTCCATACCGGAAGCAACTTTGCCCCAAACCGTATATTGGCGGTCTAGGAAGGTGGCGTCATCCAAGCAGATAAAGAACTGGCTATTGGCTGAATGGGGCGCATTGGTGCGCGCCATCGAGCAAACACCTTCAACATGTGGCTCTGCGTTAAATTCAGCTTTGAGATCTGGCTTCTTTGACCCCCCCATGCCGCTGCCATTAGGGCAGCCACCTTGGGCCATGAAGCCATCGATCACGCGATGGAAGATGATTCCATCATAAAAGCCTTCACGAGCCAATTCCTTGATGCGCGAAACATGGCCTGGGGCCAAGTCTGGGCGCAAGTCAATCGTGACCGTGCCGGTGCTAAGTTCTACAATTAGTGTGTTTTCGAGGTCTTGGCTCATAATCATCTCCATGTCGCAAGGCGTCCTAAACGCAGAAGCGCGCGCGGCAAAGCCCTTGGGGTCGATTCATCTCAGCGGGCAGTTGGCTGAACTAGCGAACGATCCGGCCTTCTGGTGCCAAATCGCAATTGGAAAAAGCCGCTCCCCGTTGCTCAAGAGTAGTCTTAAGTTTGGCTTGGAAGCTCGGCCCGTCCGTACGTTGCACCATCACAGTAGGCCGATCTTGCTCCGGTACATCTGCCAAAACCCGCACCGTAATCATTTTGTCTGGGTCAACGACGGGTTCGCCCACCTTAAAAGCACGAATGACATCGGTGCCAACAACGGCTCGACCCCAAATCGTGTAGCGGCGATCCAAAGTTGGATAGGCTGCGCGCATTAAGAAGAATTGGCTATTCGCCGAATTCTCGTCACTGCCGCGGGCCATGCTGGCCACGCCCAAGCAATGATTGCCCCAAGCCGCGACCTTTTTGTCCGAAGTCCGTTCCATCAACAGATCAGTTTGAGACGTAACTGGAATAGTGCCCATCCAGCCAATGCTCGCTCCCCCACGATCGACAGCACGAACAAAATTTGAGCCCGCACCACGGCGGAAATTAAACTCCGCCCGCAAGTCTGGTTGATCAGAGCCACCGGTACCATCCCCCTTAGGATCACCACCTTGTGCCATGAAGTCCGCAACCACACGGTGAAAGGAGAGCCCATTATAGAAGCCTTCACGCGCCAGCATTTTTACGCGCGCCACATGACCTGGTGCTATTTCAGGGGCTAATTCGACAATGATGCGTCCTTTTGTTGTTTCAAAGATCAGCGCATTTTCAGGGTTCAGCACGCGCCAATCTTCGGCTGGGAAAGCAACTTTGGTTGTAGCCGCCGGGACAGCTGAGCCTGTTGCCGCCGTAGCGGGTTTTGCTGCGCCAGGCGCTGCGGTTGGGTTGCTCCATTGCGCGACAGCGGCAGTTGGCTTTGCAGCCGCAGCCTTTGTCGCACCCGTTGCAGCAGGCGCAGCGGTGGGACGCGCACCCGCAGGCGTGGAGGCCACCGCTTGCTTTGCTGCCGACGCTTTAGTCGCAGTCGCTTTAGGTGCTGTCGTTTTTGGTGCTGGTGCTTTTTTAGCAGGCGCCTTTTTTGCCGCTGGGGCTTCCCCCATGGGCACAACACGCAAAGCTGGGCCACTCGACTGAGCATAAACAACAGCGCCACCTAGCAAGGCAAAGCCAAAGCAGCCCAAGGCAAGAACTTGCTGTCTCACGTGAATTTCTCCTTCAGAGCATGAACGACATTTGGGCTCACAAAGGGCGTCACGTCGCCGCCTAGACGGGCAATTTCCTTCACAAGCCGCGAAGCAATCGCCTGATGCTGGACATCCGCCATGTAGAACACCGTTTCGATTTGCGGATTGAGCTTCTGGTTCATTCCAACCATTTGAAACTCATATTCAAAGTCAGATACTGCACGCAGGCCTCGGACAATGCAGGATGCGCCGACTTGTTCCGCAAAACTGATAAGCAAACCCTCCATGGGCCGCACTTCAATTTCACCAAAGGCCAAGAATTGCTCCGTGTCTTTGACGACCATCGCAACCCGCTCTTCCAGGGTGAACATCGGACCTTTATCGCGATTTATCGCAACACCAATCACCAGCTTGTCGAATAATTTGATGGCCCGACCGACCACATCCAAATGGCCTAAAGTGATGGGGTCAAATGTTCCTGGATACAGACCTACACGCATCAACGTCTCCTCCGTGTGGCGAGGGGGCTGACACCTCTAGCTGCTTGGAGCAGCTGGTGAGGCATCTGTACCCTCCGCTGGGCCTTCGGCATCATCTGACCCCATATCGGCCAGACGTTCCACCGAGACCACACGCTCGCCTTCTGAAACGCGGATGATCATAACACCTTGAGTGGAACGACCGGCCCGCCGGATCTGATCTACACGGGTCCGAATCAATTGACCACCATCGGTCACCATCATCACTTCATCGCTCTCTTCGACTGGGAAAGCTGCAACAAGTTGACCGCCACGACGTGACAAGTCGTGCGCAACAATACCCTTCCCTCCCCGATTGGTGACGCGATATTCGTAAGACGAGGCCCGCTTGCCCAATCCTTCTTCTGCAACCGCTAAAACAAATTGTTCGCGGGCCGACAGCTCTGCGTAGCGTTCTGGTGACAATTGGGCGGGCCCGGCGTCGCCTTCAGCGCCCTCGTCCATCACATCTGTTTGTGTGGCATCAACTTCTTCGCCTTGAACCGACCGGCTCTGTTTGATGTAAGTTGAACGCTCTTCCGCCGTCACATCGACATGGCGCAGGATCGACATCGCGATAACTTCATCACCCTCTGCCAACGTGATGCCACGCACACCCGTTGAGTCCCGGCCCTTAAAGACACGTACATCAGTTGCTTGAAAGCGGATGCATTGGCCAAGACGGGTTGTCAGCAACACGTCATCCTGATCGGAGCAAATGGCAACGTCAACGATTTGGTCATCCTCATCATCGAACTTCATGGCAATCTTGCCACCGCGCGCCACGCGTTGGAAATCGGCCAAGGAATTGCGACGCACATTGCCTTTGCGCGTGGCAAACATGAGTTCGAGAGCACCCCAGCTATCCTCATCCTCGGGCAGCGGCATCACCGTCGTAATTTTCTCGTCTTTCTCGATCGGCAAAATATTGGCGATCGAGCGGCCTTTGGTGCGTGGATCGCCCTGCGGCAAACGCCATACCTTCTCACGATAGACAATGCCCTTAGATGAGAAAAACAGGATCGGCGCGTGGGTCGAGGCCGCGAACAAGCGAACCACGAAATCTTCGTCCTTGGTCTCCATGCCTGAACGACCGCGGCCACCACGGTTTTGGGTGCGATAGGTCGAAAGTAGAGTCCGTTTAACATAGCCTGCATGAGATACGGTAACGACCATATCTTCGCGCTCGATGAAGTCTTCATCATCCAGGTCAAGATCGGCCTCAATAAAGACAGTGCGGCGCGGCACGGCATAAGTATCGCGCACATGGGTCAGCTCAGTGCGGATGATCTCAATGACGCGAGCGCGTGAGCGCAAAATATCCAGCAAATCGGCAATCTTGGCGGCCAAAGAGCGAACTTCGTTGGACAGCTCATCGCGCCCCAAGCCGGTCAGGCGCTGCAATCGCAAATCCAAAATAGCGCGCGCTTGGTCTTCGCTCATCCGTATCGTGCCAGCCTCAGTTAAGACTGAGCGCGGGTCGGCGATCAATTGGATGATGGGGGCTAAGTCGTGCGCAGGCCAATCGCGGCTGGTCAAAGCCAAACGGGCAGATGCTGGATCGGGGGATTCCCGAATTAAGCGCACCACTTCGTCGATGTTAGCAACTGCAATCGCCAAACCAACCAGATCATGACCGCGTTCGCGCGCTTTGTTCAAACGGTGTCGGGTTCGCCGCGCGATGACTTCTTCTCGGAAGGTCAAAAACGTCTCAATCAAACCACGCAAAGACAATTGAATTGGGCGGCCACCCACTAAGGCCAACATATTGACGCCAAAGGAGGTTTGCAGCTGAGAATAGCGATAAAGCTGATTGAGCACGACTTCAGCCGAAGCATCGCGCTTTAGTTCAATCACAACCCGCATGCCACGACGGTCACTTTCGTCGCGCAGGCCCGAAATGCCTTCAACACGCTTCTCACGCACCAATTCGGCGATGCGCTCAATCATGGAAGACTTGTTCACCTGATAGGGTATTTCCGAGATGATAATCGCTTCGCGATCACCTCGCATCGACTCGACCGACGTCTTACCGCGCATAATCACCGAGCCGCGTCCTGTCAGGAGGCCGTTGCGAGCCCCAGTTCGACCAACAATTTCGCCACCAGTTGGAAAATCTGGGCCCGGCACGATTTCGAGTAATTCTTGATCCGACAGACTGGGATTGTCCAAGATCGCCAGGGTCGCGTCGCAAATTTCGCCCAAATTATGCGGTGGAATATTGGTCGCCATTCCAACGGCAATACCGCCGGCGCCATTGACCAAAAGGTTTGGATACTTGGCAGGCAAAACGACAGGTTCGCTTTCTGAACCATCGTAATTGTCCTGAAAATTGACGGTCGACTCATCAATATCGTCCAAAAGCGCCATAGCGACTTTCGCGAGCTTGCTTTCGGTATAACGCATCGCAGCGGGTGGATCGCCGTCTACCGATCCAAAGTTTCCCTGGCCATCGATCAAGGGCAAGCTCATGGAAAAGTCTTGCGCCATTCGAACCATAGCGTCGTAGATCGCACTATCGCCGTGTGGGTGATATTTCCCCATCACGTCACCTACAATCCGAGATGACTTCACGTGCTTCTTGTCTGGCGTATAGCCGCCCTCACCCATGGCATACAAAATCCGTCGATGCACAGGCTTCAAACCGTCGCGTGCATCCGGCAGAGCCCGCGCCACAATCACACTCATCGCATAGTCCAAATAAGAGGACTTAAGCTCATTCTCGATCGAGATTGGCGTAATGCCCTTCACATCGACAATCACTGTCTCTGGGCGGTTGGGTTCAATCGGTTCTGCGCCGTCTGTTTCTGGGGTATCGGTCAAAGGGTAAGCCGTCTGTTTGTGATCAAGATGGTTGCGATTCGGACGCAACCTTGAACCGCTACTGTAGCATTCGCCTGTCCGCAGGTCCAAACTTCGTGCATGCAATTGCCGCCTTTTGGTGATAGAAGATGTGGGCAATGACCGGAATGGATGATCCCCTGCCTCTCAGCCAGCAACAAGGGCCAAAGCGCCTGAAGCCAGCACGTCAGTTTCGCGCTTATTTACCTACTCTGGGGTCTATTGGCGTCATGCTGGGATGTGTCGGGGTGGTTGTCACGCTTCTCCAGCCAAAGCCCGCCTATGAAGGTCGTCTAGTCGGTGAAATCGGCGATGTCCGTATTTATGCGGTGCCAACAGCTGAAAGTGAGGAAAGCCTGGTCGTGTGGCGAGGCGGCAAGAAACTAGCTCTAAGGCCGAAAGCAACAGAAAACCCAATTCTGCAATTTGACCTTTCTTCGGCTGATCGACAAGCGGTGGGATCTCGACACCCAGACCTCGTCGTCGATGGCTGGTCCGGTGGCATGCATTGTTGTCTAACTCGATTTATCTTCGACGGCCCGACGGGAAAGTTTGTAGCCAAACTGCCCTTGGGAGGCAGCGGCGCATCTCGCTTTGTGCCACTGCCGCGCTCCGATTCATTTGCTGCGGCCTTCTTGGCCTTTGATGATGTAACATTGGACGGCGAGAGTCTCAGGCTTGGAACCTACTTACCTCCAATCTTATTGGTTTGGAAGGGCACCAGTTTTGGCCTTTATCTGGATGCCATGAAGGCCACGACACCGGAAAGTCACGCGCCATTTCTATTGGCAGAGGCGTTTGAAGAGGCTCAATTGGAACTGGGCAGCGGGCTTCAGGTAACAGAGTCTGGATCCAAAGGTGATCTAGCTAAAACCTTGGACCTGACTGCAGCCGCTCGCAAAACGGCCATGGAGGCAGCTGCACTGGACCCCAGCAACGCTACAAGCTTTACTCCACTGTTCGGATTTTTGAACGAATTTGTTTATAAGGGCCAAGCTGCGGCAGGCTTCACTGCCGTTCAAAATGCCCAAGCTGCAACGCCCGAGGCCCTGCGCACAGCACTCATAACCTATGCGACACTGCTGCGCAGGTCCCAATGGTTTGACGATTTAAATCGACTGAATGACGGTCAGCTCCTTGCCCTGTTAGAACAGATTGAAAGCTCGGCAGGAGCCGCGCCTTAAGAGTCCGACACTTTGAATCCATCACCCTTTTTGATGAATTACCTAAGAGTAAGACATCAAAAGTGTAGGTCTGCTGCTGCGTCTAATATGGCGTCGCAATCAAGCCGATAAGTCCGATAAAGGTCTGGCAAATCGCCAGTCTGGCCAAATTGCTCAACACCCAACGCACGGACCCGATGGCCCAAAACCGAGCCAACCCACGAGAGAGTCGATGGTGAACCGTCGAGCAAAGTGATCAGCCCTGCCCGCATATGCAGTAGGCTCAAAAGTTGTTCGATGTGACTGGTCAAACGCGGCCCGCCTGTCCAGCGTGCGCGGCCTGCAGCCGTCCACCCCCGATGCAATAAATCTGGCGAGGTAACCGCCAAAACTCCGATACCGGGGTAATCTTCCTTCAAAGCCTCAAACCCAGCCAGCGCTTCAGGTGCCAAGGCCCCGCAATAAATCAAGGCGAGTTCCGCCCCAGCACTGGGTGGGATCAACCAATATGCACCTTGCAATGCCCCCGCCGACCAGGTGTTGTCTGATCGAGCGGGTTGAGCAACTGGGCGGGTCGAGAGGCGAAAATAATGACATCCCCCAGCCTCGTCCTGCAGATCAACAAAGCTATGACGCATCAAGAGGGCGAGTTCATCTGCAAAAGCAGGCTCCCAATGGGTGAGGCCCGGCTGGCCCATGCCAATCAAAGGCGTGTTGATTGACTGGTGCGCGCCACCCTCCGGTCCAAGGGTCAAACCCGAGGGCGTAGATACGACGATGAAGCGCGCATTCTGGTAGATTGCATAATTGAGGGCATCTAAGCCGCGGGCTATAAATGGGTCGTAGAGCGTGCCGATTGGAAACAGGCGCTCGCCAAAATGTTCTCCAGCTAGTCCAAACGCTGCCAAATTGAGGAAGAGATTATTCTCCGCAATACCCAACTCAACATGTTGGCCTGCGCCTGAGCCCGTCCAAATCTGCGGGCTGGCGATCTTACGGTCCTTGAACACGTCTTTGGTTGCAGTACGCGAGAACAAACCGCGCCGATTTACAAAGCCACCTAAATTGGTGGAGACTGTCACGTCTGGTGAAGTGGTGACGATCCGGGCGGCAAAGTCGCTCTCCGTCTTAGCGATATCAGCAAGGATTTTGCCAAAAGCCGCTTGGGTGGATTGCTGCTCCCCGCTTGGTACATCAAATGCGTCAGGAATGGCGATAGGAGGTGGATTGAAACGCCGCTGCACCTCGGCTTGGAAAGGTGCCTGAGCGATCAAAGTGCGGACACCGATCTCCGCCTCTGCGCTTAGCCCAGCAAGAGCATCCCATTCTTGTCCCTTGGGAACGCCCAATGTCTCGCGTAGGACTTCAATTTGACTTGGCGTCATCAGGCCAGAGTGATTGTCCTTATGGCCCTGAAAGGGGAGTCGCCAGCCTTTTACCGTATAGGCGATGAATAATTTCGGGCGGTCATTCAGTGAAGCTTGCTCAAAAGCCTCAACCAGAGTTTCAAGACAATGCCCCCCTAACTGGGTCATCAGGTTGGAAAGTGATGCATCATCATAGCTCGCGATTAGGATCTGCCCCTGAGCAGGCAAGTCTTGTTGCAAACGTTCCCGCCACGCAGCGCCACCTTGGTAACTCAGCGCCGCATACAAGTCATTTGGACAAGATTCGATCCAAGCTTTTAGAAAATCGCCACCAGGCTTGGAAAAGGCTTCTAACTGCCGTTTTCCATATTTGAGGGTCAAAACATCCCAGCCAACGGTTTCAAAAATATCGTCAAAACGGTCCCACATGCGCTCTGAGGTGGTGGCATCCAAGCTTTGGCGGTTATAGTCGACTATCCACCAAATGTTGCGCAAATCGTGCTTATAGGCCTCGATCAAGGCCTCATAAATATTGCCCTCGTCCAGTTCTGCATCCCCGAGCAGCGCAATCATGCGGCCCATCGATTCTGCTGGTACACGCCCGCGGGCTGCCAAATAGTCCTGCACTAAAGACGCAAAGGCAGTTACGGCAACGCCAAGGCCGACCGAGCCCGTGGAGAAATCGACGTCGTCCTTATCTTTTGTCCGACTCGGATAGGATTGCGCGCCGCCTAGACCACGAAATTTCTCTAATTGTTCCCGTGATTGTCGGCCAAACAAATATTGTGCGCCATGAAACACCGGGCTCGCATGCGGCTTTACCGCGACCCGATCTTGTGGACGAAGCGCCTTAAAATAAAGCGCCGTCATCAGGCTTGTCATCGAAGCGCAGGATGCTTGATGCCCCCCAACCTTTAGCCCATCGCGATTAGGCCGCAGATGATTTGCGTTATGAATGGTCCAAGAAGCCAGCCACAATAGGCGTTCTTCAAGGGTTGCAAGGGCTGACAATTCACGCGGAGACAAAGTAGGCTTTGGTGCGGAGGCGATGGCGTTCATCTCTACTCTTTAGCGATAGCGGCCGAAACTTGCCAGTACCGCCCACGAAACTGTCATTCGGCGGCGGCAGCTTGGGCTTGGCTTTCGAGACGTTCAAAGTCCTCAATGGCTTTCGCACGCGCTTCCGGGCTTCCGGTAAAGCGGGCGAGCAACATGTATACGACCGGCACAACATAGAGCGTCAAAGCGGTCGCACATAGAACACCAAACACGACCACAACACCAATATTGGCGCGAGCTTCACTCCCAGCACCACTCGACAAAGCCAGCGGCAACGCACCGGCTACCGTCGCAACCGAAGTCATCAAGATTGGACGCAAACGCAGATCTGCCGCTTCGGTAATCGCATCGCGCACCGCCCGGCCTTCATCTCGCAATTGATTGGCAAATTCGACAATCAAAATCCCATTCTTCGCTGCCAAAGCGACGAGAATGATTAGCCCAATCTGGGAATAAATATTGAGGGTAAAGCCAGCTGCATAAAGGCCAAACAGACCACCGGCGATTGCCAATGGCACCGTGATCATAATCGTAAGCGGATGAACAAAACTTTCAAACTGGGCCGCCAAGGTCAAGAACACGATCAAAATCGCCAAAGCGAACGCAAAGCCAATTGCCGACCCAGCTTCTTTGAATTGCTGCGATTGGCCGGTGTAGTCGATTTTCATATCCGGCTTCATGTCCGCCTTGGCTGCCTCTTCCAACCACTTAACCGCCTCGCCGATCGAATAGCCCTTATTGAGGTTCGCGATAACAGTAACCGCACGCAGTTTGTTCACGCGCGGCAAATCATCCGTGCCGCCTAAATTTTTAGTCGTAACTAGGTTGGACAGCGGCACAAGTTCGCCCGTACGGTCAGAGCGCACATAAATGCGGCCCAATGCCTCAACACTTTGCCGCTCACGCCGATCGACTTGGAGGATAACATCATACTCCTCACCCTCGGCAGGATAAGTACCGACTCGGCGTAGACCTGTTGTGGCTTCCAAAGTTCGGCCAATGGATTGGACTGACACACCAAGGGCGGCGGCGCGCTCGCGATCGATCACGATTTCGATCTTAGGCGAGATCGGCTCATAATTCATCCGTATGCGGGCAAAACCCTCGTTGGAACGACCCTTGGCAACGATTTTCTCGGCGACGGCAGCCAATTCTTGATAATCGCTGCCACCAAGAACAATGGCTACCCCGTCATTACCACCGCCGCCGCGCCCGCCAGAAAACGCGTTCTGCATTGAGGCCCGAAACTGCGCTCCTGGAATGCCAGACAGTTTGCGGTTAAGCTCATCCACAATGTCGTTTCCATCGCGGCGCGTACCCCATTCAGCCAAAAACACCCGACTTAGGCCACGGTTCATGCGGTTTGTGCCTTGATCTTGGAAGTTAGGGGCAATCACCAAAGTCCGGGTCGCCTCACCGCTTTTGACATATTCAGCCAGCACAGGCTCAATCTTTGCAACAATCTGACGCGTATAAGCAAAACCAGCCCCTTCGGGTCCGCTGAATTGCACCGTAATGTTGCCGCGATCTTCCAGCGGGATAAGCTCGCTCGGCAATTTGGTTGCAAAAAAGCCGGCAGCCAAAATAGCTATTCCCATAACAGCAAAGGCGGTACTCGGGGCCTTCAAGCTCGCTTTGACCGAGGTGGCATAGGATGCCCTAACCGCATCAAACGACTTGTCGATAAAGGCTGAAAGCTTGTTGGTCTTATCTGCTGGACGTAGCAGCAACGAACCCATCATCGGAGTCAGCGTCAACGCGACAAATGCCGAGATTGTTACAGCCGACGCAATGGTTACCGCCAATTCGACGAACAAACGGCCCACAAAACCGCCTGTAAACAAGAGTGGTGTAAAGACTGAAACCAACACAGCAGTTGTCGCAATTACTGCAAAAGCGACTTGATTGGTGCCGCGCTGCGAGGCGATCAGGGCAGGCTCACCCTGGTCAATCCGACGCTGAATATTTTCCAAAACCACAATGGAATCATCGACAACCAAGCCAATGGCAAGAACCAAGGCCAAGAGTGTAATCAAATTGATCGAAAAGCCGAAAACGCCCAAAACGCCAAAGGTCGCAATCAAGCAGACCGGAATGGTCGCGGCTGGCAGCAAGGCGGCGCGGAACGAGCCGAGAAAGAGGAAGATCACGAGGATCACCAGAACAATGGCCTCCCCCATCGTTGTCCAAACACCGGAGATTGCCCGCTCAATGAAGACTGTCGAATCGAAGGCGACGACGATGGTTGTCCCCTTTGGCAGGGTTTTGGCGATGACATCATTTTGCGCCCGAATGGCTTTCGCAACATCAAGGGCATTGGCGTTAGATTGCCGCACGATGCCAAGACCAACCTGATTAACGCCATTGCCTCGGAAAATCCGGCGGTCATCTTCCGGTTCTACCGCAACACGGGCCACATCTTCCAAACGCGTCACGCGGCCATCGCCACTGCGGCCAATCGGCATACGACGGAATTCTTCGGCAGTGCGATAACCACGCGCAATTCGCATCGTATAATCGCGCTCTTGCCCTTCAATCGTACCTGCAGGCAATTCAACGTTCTGGGTCCGAAGTGCGGCATCGACATCATCGGGCGTGAGCCCGCGCGCCGCCAGCGCTTCGGTGTCCAGCCAGACGCGCATGGATTGGCGCAGCCCACCAAACACGCGAACCGTTGCCACCCCATCAATCGCGCTCAGGCGATCGACCAAAGTTCGCTCTGCAAAGCTCGTCAATTGTGCCGTCGTCAGGTTACTAGACGCCAGATTCAGGAACATGATTGGGTCTGAATCAGCATCGGATTTTTCGACTTGAGGCGGATCAACACCTTGCGGCAAGCGGTTTTGAATTCGGCTTACGGCAGCACGCACGTCGTTCGCCGCTTCATCGAGGTTTCGGGACAGCTTGAATTCAACCCGAATAGAAGACCGCCCATCGCGGCTTGAGGCTTGGATCGAGGCCAAGCCTTCAATTCCAGTTAGCTGATCTTCAATGATCTGGGTAATCCGAGTCTCGACGATGTCCGATGACGCCCCACGATATTGCGTGGTGATCGAAACAATGGGGGGATCGACCGCGGGCAATTCCCGAAGAGGCAGGGTGCGAAAAGCAATCAGGCCGAATGCAATTAAAAGCAGGCTGGCAACAGTGGCCAGAACGGGGCGTTTGACCGAGACGTCTGCTAAAAACATCAGCCGCCGCGCCCATCTTGCTTGGCTACAACAGGGGCTCCTTTGGAATCGGCCGATTTAGCTGCCGATGCACCTCCGACTGGCTTAATGGGCTGGCCATCCCGCAAACCCACCAAACCTTCGGTTATAACCATGGCGCCAACGGGTAGACCGCTGATGATTTCAGCAAAACCATCCCGACGCATCCCAATGCTGACTGGTACACGTTTGGCTTTCTGCCCCTCCTTGCCGTCGCTGACAGCAATAAAAACAAAGCTCGAATTACCTTCTTCAAGCAGCGAGACTTCAGGCACTGCGGGCATGCG
This sequence comes from Alphaproteobacteria bacterium, assembly GCA_027485915.1. Classification (GTDB taxonomy): domain Bacteria; phylum Pseudomonadota; class Alphaproteobacteria; order Caulobacterales; family Aquidulcibacteraceae; genus Aquidulcibacter. The sequence goes on from JAIXQA010000072.1 coordinate 29,239, forward strand.
ACGATCTGGCGCCATAAGGTCGACACTCATCAACATGCCAGGTCGTAAACGGCCGTCATTGGGAATATAGGCGCGCGCACGAATGGTGCGAGATCTTGGATCAATCCGCGTATCCACAAACCGCACTGTTGCCTTGTAAAGCTGATCCGGGATCGCAGACGACCGAATCGCGACCTCAGTTCCGACCTGTAACGAACTAAGGCGGGTCTCGGGAACATCGAAGTCGACTTTGATTTGCGAAATATCATCCAAGGTTGCTAGTACATCACCTGGACGCGCTAACTGACCTGGACTGACAGTGCGCAGACCAATCCTTCCTGAAAAAGGCGCTCGTATGATGCGATCTGAGAGGCGCGATTGCACAGAATTGGTGCGTTGGGACACGCTTTGCGCCCGAGCGCGGGAAGATTGCGCACGCTGATCTACACTTTGGGCACGACGAGTCAGTGCATTGGCGCGCGCCTTTTGGGTTTCTATCCGCTGAGAGGCTCCCTCAGCGCGTTCTTTGGCGACTTGCAAGCGGGATTCAGCCGACTGCAATTGTGCCCGAGCGGAATCGAGGCGCGCTTTTGAAGCAAAACCACGATCCGCAAGGGCGGTGACGCGATCAAAATTCAACTTAGCTTCGCTGCGAACTGCTTCAGCTTCTATAATGCCAGCACGCGCAGCTTCTAGGTCGCGGCTAACGGCGTTAATCTCATTATAGGCGGCATCAGCCTCTGCCCGTGCGGCGGCGGCTTCCTGATAGACACCATCCGCATCATCAAAGGCTGCCGCAACATCATTACGCGCCCCGCCCAGGTCAGCCGATTGCTCGGTCCGTGCCAGAACGATCAAGATCGCGCCGCGCTCTACAGTTTGACCGCTTTCAAAGCGAACTTCATCGACAACATCTTGGACTTTCGATGTGACCGTAATGGATTCATTGGCTAAGGCTGTCCCGGGAATTTCAACGCGGTCTGAAAAAGCGCGCACTTCTGCTTTCGCCAACGCAACTGTGGCAGGGCGCGCCCCGCCCTTACCCGCTCCGCCTTTACTTTGCCCAGCAGATGCACCAGCTGTACCGCCTACGCCAGACTTACCAAACAGACCCACTTCCTTTAGCAACACAAAGGCAAACATGGCGACAAAAGCCGCCCCGGCCAACGCAAAGAAAAAGTGTCGTCTTAGAAATTCAGGCAAAACAAGTGTCTCCGAGACAGGCTTTTCTTTGGCTTCAACGCATGGTCCACAAAACTTTAGCGTGGGGCTAACTGCCTTGTCATTATAAACCCCTGCACTTTTATCGCTATTGACGCAACTTGTATGGTTCCGCGTCAAAGTGCGGATGACTACGGCACGTCCTACACGGAATTAGGGCACATCGCTGGGCTTTCCAGTCAAAATCGCTGCCAAAGTCCAATCACGATGCCACGATCTGCGAAGGTTGATTCCTGCGAAACAGCTTGCCGCCACCCCACCTCAATGGAGAGTTTTTCAGAGATTGGACGGACGTAACTAATTTGGGCGCGAACGATCGGCTTCGTGCAGCCATTGCCATCGCCAAATGCCTTCAAAATAATACGTTGATCCTTATCCATTTTTAGCCCAAAAGTAGCATCAAAACGGCCACCAAACCCTGCGTCACTACAGGACCGTGAGGCAGCCTCGAAATTGACCCACGCCTTCTGCCCAAAACTCTTTCCAACTGCTAGTCGCGTTTCCATGCCATATGCCCGGTTTGCGTCCCGACCCGCGCTTGGAATGGAGAAACCGCTAATTTGGGAGGAGACCGCAAGTGTGTTGGTGACCAGAAGCTTCCGTCGGGTCCCAATTAAAACCTCGTCTACCTTCCATTCTGTGGATTGCGATTGGACAGCTCGACTGATGGACGGTGCAACGACCAACGCCCAGCCGCGATTGAGGCCATATTCAGAATAGAGTTCAAAAGAGGCACCGGCCGGACCTTGATCTCTTGTCACTTCGACGAGATTGGCGATTATCACCCCATTTCGCGGGTCCGGCACCCATGCACCAGCCGTAGCGGTGGCTGGAACATACGCCAGCCACCCACTCAAAAGCCCCGAAAGAAGCTTGATTTGCCTTATGTATTGAACCCGGGCGATTGGCGTGCCACCTTGCGTAACAGGCCCGGCCACGCCAACATACCGCCGAGTGCCTGAGTAAATGCAGGTTTGACTTGCTGGCCCACCCGCTCTTCCATCGCCTCATCGCAGGTTAAAAGCTCTCCACCAGCTTGGGCGAGAACCTGCATCTTGCAAGCGCGCTCGAGATAAAACATACGCATGAAGGCAGAAGCGGCAGACTCACCCACCGTCAACGTGCCATGATTGCGCAGGAGCATGAAATTCTTCGTGCCAATATCAGCGACTAAACGCTCGCGCTCATCCAGATCAAGCGCAACACCTTCATAATCGTGATATGCAAGGTCCGCCGTGCAAGCCATGGCGGTCTGCGAAATTGGCAAGAGACCACCTTTTTGCGCGCTTACCGCAACCCCAGCATCACTGTGGCAATGGATCACGCACATCGCATCCTCGCGGGCAGCATGAATAGCTGAATGTATGGTGAAGCCTGCGGGATTTATGAAATAGGGCGTTGGCTCAATGACATTGCCGTTCAAATCCACCTTGACCAAAGATGAGGCCGTGATTTCGTCAAACATAAAGCCGTAGGGATTGATCAAAAAGTGATGGTCGGGCCCAGGCAAGCGTAACGAAATATGTGTGAAGATCATATCGTCCCACCCATATAGCGCGATCAAACGGTAAAGGGCGGCACAATCAACACGCGCACGCCACTCGGCGTCATCAACTTTATCGCCGTAAATTGGGGCAGCGCTGGCCATCATACCCGTCAGCGCAGGTGCTGCCCCTGCTGGCAAAGCTGTTCCACCATGGGAGCCTGAATTCTGGATATGAGCATTCATTTAACGTTACCTCCACTACGGGGCTGGAACTTTCGCCCGTCTTTTGATTTCGGTCAAGTTACCTGCAGAAACTCCGCCTACTTAAGAATGTCGTTTACATTCTGGTAACCACACCAACCTTACCGATTATACCGCAATGTCGAACAATAGCACCAACCACCCTCTCATTATGCTCGCGGAAAACAGTTCGCGAGAGGCGCGCGAGGCATTGGTGGCGGCTACAGCGGCGCAGTTTCTGGATACTGGCGGTGAAGCCAGTTTGATGGAGCGGACCCTTTTCTCTGATATTCTGGTTAAGCTCTATAATTTTGCACGCCAAGAAGTCAGACTCAAACTCTCTGCAACTTTAGCGATGGCCGATTGGGCTCCGATTGATTTGGTGCGTGAGCTTGCCTTAGATTCCTTTGATATCGCTCAGCCAATCCTCGCTTTTTGCCCAATTCTAAATGACGATATCCTAGTAGAGGTCGTCAAGGCTTGTGGGTTTGACCATCGCGCCACAATTGCCGAGCGTTCGTGCATTGGGGAGACTGTTACGGAAAGTCTGATCGAGACTGAAGACGCGAAAATTCTCAATACATTAGCAAAAAATGTGACAGCGCGCATCGCAACCAAGGACTTCGAGCGCGCGATGAATGTGTTGAAGGATACGCCCGACTCACTCAACGCACTAATCACCCGACATGATTTACCACCAAGCCTAGTTGCGGCGGCATTTGCCATTGCAGGTGCTGAAGCGCGTGAGGTAATCACCGCCCGGGTCTCGCCGCGCATAGCAAGCCGCCTTGTAAACGTCATTGCAGATTCAACGGCCGACATTGCAGCGACCATCACCAAAGGGCTTTTTCATCACCCGATGCCTGAAAGGGTCGTCGAGACCGTTCGGAAAACGGTCCGGAATATGGATGTGACGCCTACGCCAGGCTTTCTCGTTGCCGCGCTGATGCGCGGGGAGCGGGAACAATTTGTCCGTGGCATCGCGCGCATCCTTGAACTGCCTGTTGCAGGCGTTAGTCGGAAGTTGGTGGGTGCCGATACCGAGAGCATTGCGCTTGCGGCGCGGGCTGCGAATTTTGATTCTTCGATAGTTCGAACAATTTATGAGACCTTGGAAACGCGCTCTATCCCTTGGACCATTGGCGACGACCGCACGGTCGCGCTTGTGTGGATGCGCTGTTCCCCAGGCGCAGCCCGTATCGCCTTTGCAAAAGGCATGGCCAACTAATAAAGGGTAGATGCTACCCCCAGCTTTGGTTTAGAGGGGTGCATAGGCTTTAGTTGGACCCAATGCATGACATCTTCGCGCAGACGCCTTGAACGCATCGCCTTTGTTGCCAGTGCGCGACCGGAAGCTCGCGAGGCGATGATGCGGATGCGACATCTATATGGCTCAGTCAAAGAAAGCGATGCGGATGTCATCGTGGCTCTTGGCGGCGACGGCTTGATGCTAGAAACGTTGCGGCGGCATATGGACGATGGCATCCCTGTATTTGGCCTGAACCAAGGTACAATTGGCTTTTTGATGAATGATTATCGAGAGGGCGACCTGCCGGATCGGATAGCCGCGGCGAAAGCTTCAGTTATTCATCCCTTGCGTATGTCCACCATACAGGTGGACGGCCAGATCCATGACCATGTTGCCATCAACGAAGTTTCGCTTCTTCGCCAAACCCACCAAACCGCTAGGCTCCGGATCGTTGTCGATGAGGCCGAGCGGCTAAACGAAATCATTTGTGATGGCGTGTTGGTTGCAACTCCAGCGGGTAGCACGGCCTATAATCTTTCAGCCCATGGTCCGATATTGCCTTTAGGGTGCGGACTTTTGGCGCTTACACCCATCAGTGTCTTCCGCCCGCGCCGATGGCGCGGCGCGCTACTTCGGCGGGAATCACATGTTCGCTTTGAAGTACTTGACGCAGATCTTCGCCCCGTTGCTGCCTCCGCAGATAGTCAGGAAGTGCGCAATGTCTCTAGCGTTAGCATTCGCGAAGATCGTTCGCGCAGCATGGTGATGTTGTTTGACCCAGATCGGTCATTAGACGAGAGGATGCTGGCCGAACAATTTGCTCAATAATTCAATATTTTTACACCCTGCCCAATACAAGGTGTTAGTATTGGCCCAAAATTCATCAGCCCAATTAAAGGTCTTTCATAATCTATTAAACGCAATTTGTTACATTTTGAGCTCGATTGGAGTATCCGATGTCAAGCCAAGACGACCAAGTTGAATTTATCTCGCCGCCCAATCGCTTGAAAGCGAAATTAGGCAATCGACTTGGCGGATTTGACGCCGCTGCGATTGCGCGGGCTGAAGCCGCCCTCGCCTCCATGTCAGATCAATTTGCTGGATGGTTGAATGACGAGTTGATCAAGCTAGAGGCCGCTTATGCTCTGGTCAACAAAGCAGGCTCTGGTGAACATGAGCTTGAAGAATTCTATCGCCGCGCACACGACCTTAAAGGCCTCGGTTCCACCTATGGCTTTCCAATTGTTTCACAGTTTGCCGCCTCTTTATGCAAGCTGATCGATAGCCCTGAAGGTCGCGCAAAGGCTCCCCGTCAAATTCTTGACGCCCATGTCGGTGCCATCGTTGCGGCAGTAAAGCAGAATATCAAGGACAGCGATCACCCAATCGGCAAGGCTTTGTTGATTGAGTTGCAAACTCAGGTAAATCGCTACGCCGCAGCCCAATAAGTGGCTGACCGTCTTTGAAGCAATCGTAACCCGGCCGTCTGGCCGGGTTTTTTTGTTATCGAATACGTTTAAAATTGTGGCGACCGACCTGAGAGGCGCTTAAGGCCTCGCTGATATGAAACCCTGACCGCATAGAGCAGCATAGGGATCAGGATCGTAGCAATGGTGTCGCAAGTTGTCTCTTTGGCGCGGGTCGAATTGCTTCAAAGCCTCGCTGCGGGCGAAATTCAGCTGGCTTTTCAGCCGCAAGTAGACTTAACCACCAAGGCTATTGTCGCGTTTGAAGGTGTTGCCCGATGGCATCATCCAAAACTTGGCCAATTATCACCGGGCCTTTTCTTTAGCCTTGCAGCCAAAGAAGGTCTGATCGGGGTGATTAGCCGGACGTTGGCTGCTCAAGCGGCACGGGCTGTCCATACCTGGCGCAATCATGGTTATGGCATGGATATCGCCATCAATGTGTCGACCTCTGACGTGATGGACCCCAGTTTTGCCAGAGACTTGAATGATTGTGTGCTGAGCGAAGGTGCAAGACCCGAGTGGATGATTCTTGAGATCGACGAGGAAGAATTGGTCTGCGCCGGAAACCAAGGCTTGGCTTGCCTAGAAATTCTTGCTGGATATGGCTTCAAGATCGCGCTCGATGCCAAGGGACCACCAAGCCTTGCACTGGATAAACGTGCGCGGGTCCTGTTTTGTCAACTAAAATGCGGCGGCTCCACTATGTTGTCTGTCGCCAGTCGCCTTCACTCAGTCGGTGCCAGTGCCTTCATGCGCCGCATCCAAGCGGCACAGGCTGCCGGCATGCCTGTTGTCGCTGTTGGAGCAGAGTCGGCCAAAGCCATTCGCCAATGTTACCAAATTGGCTTTACCCGTCTGCAAGGACATTTTGTCTCCCCGCCGTTGAGCTTTCAAGCCGCTTCGGAAATGCTCTTGGAACAACCGACGGGCTTAGACGACGCACCGGGCGAAGCCCTCGAAGCAATCGGCACCGATGAAGCGGTTCAACTTCCAGCCAATCCATTGGCAGAAGACAAAGCAGAAGCACCACCCGCCCATAGCCCATTGCAGCTTTTTAGTTTGGAAGATCTGTCCGAAGCAGACCAAGCCAGTTCCGCTGCCGCCTAGCCTACAGCGACTCGCTTTTCCTCCGCTTCTTCGCGGACATAATCCAGCTTTTCGAGAAGATAATTAAGGTCTTCGTCTGGAATCGATTGGAAGCGGGTCAAAACGCGCTCAATCATACGTTTCCGGAAACGTGTCCGGTCATCGGCTGTCCCATCAAATTCTGTCTCATGGAGAACTTCGATGGCGGCGCGGAATGCTGGATAGAGGCTCGGCGGCATATTGGCCCGCTCAAAAATAGCGCGGAGCCCCATAGTACCGCCGTCATGCACCAAGAGCCAAGCCTTGTTGTGCGCAATGCCTGCCAGCTCTGCAAACGCATACTCGACCAAACGTACTTCGCCTTGGCAAAGGGCGCGTAAGACAAAACTTGGCGTCAATCGACCGTTGAGATGCAATTGCTGTACATAGCGCTTCATGTCGGACTGAAGGCCTGCTTGCGCGATCAAGTCGATGCCTGCGCGCTCACGGGTGTTGGTAGCCAAATCAATCGCCATTTGTGGCGGCATGGCATGCTTCTCAACCAAGCGGTCAAATAGTTCACCAGTAAGCCGCGCAGCTAGTTTTTCGGAAACAAGAACCGGCAAAATTGGACGCTCAATCATGGCTTCCTGCAGTGAACGCACACTTGGGAAGCGATCGAGGGCGCGGGTCATGCCGACCTCATTGAACGCTGCCCCGTCATTATGCAGCGCTTCTATAATGGCCCCATCAACGCTATGTGTGCACAAGGCGGTGGTAACTATTTCAGAAAGCGTTTCCCGACGAGCAATTGCATATTGGCGTGCGGGCTCTGCCGATTCCAATATCTCAACTAGGTCTTCATCGCTCAACACCGGGGAGCTTTCGAGCAATGGTATGGCTATGGAATCAATATCACGCGCCAATTTTGCGGCAATTTCTGGCGGAAGATTTGGTGAAGCCTTCAGGGTAACTGCCAGCGCGCGGCGAACGCGCTCAGCCGCCCCTGCAACAACGATCTGCAGGATCTGCTCGGCATACTGACGCTCTTCATCTGTCAACGTCACCGTATCGATGCGCCGACATAGCCGATAGCATGCCAAAGCACGATCCTCATCGGTATCGCCTTTGATCAAAGCCCGAATGTCTGCTTCACTCAGATTTACGCGTAGCGTTGAAACGCCCATGACACATCGCTCCCAGAACCACATTTGCCGTGATTCGCAACACAGCTAAGGTGCGCCGTTAGGGTTAATAGCGTCTTTACACAGGTAAGCACTTGGGCTGTTGTGATGCAGGTCGAGTATATATCCTAAAATCAAAAATCAGAATCTTCAGGGGAAACACCATGCTGCTCAAGGGTCTTAAAGTCATTGAATATGCCACCTATATCGCAGCACCCGGCGCAGGTGGCTTGATGGCGGATTGGGGAGCCGACGTTATTAAGATCGAGCCTCCTGGCGGCGACCCTATCCGCCGCTTCTTCGATACGATTGGCTCGGATATCGCCGAAAATCCGGTCTTTGATCTCGACAATCGCGGCAAGCGCTCCATCATCATTGATACGGCCCAAGATGACGGGCGCGATTTAGTTCGAAAATTGGTTGCGGACGCCGATGTCTTTATCACCAATGTCCGCCCAGGTGGCTTGACGCGCGCGGGCCTGGATTATGCTGCCCTGTCTGCCATTAATCCACGCCTCATCTATGCCAATGTTACCGGTTATGGCCTTGAAGGCCCAGATGTCGACCGTGCAGGGTTCGACGTCGCAGCCTTTTGGTCGCGCTCTGGCTGGGCACGTTTGACGGCACCAAAGGGCGTGGAGCCATTTCCAATTCGCACTGGTGTAGGTGATCACATCTGCTCGCTGTCAACCGTCGCGGGCATTTTAGCTGCACTTCATGGCCGTCAAAGCACCGGAAAAGGCCAGCATGTCGATGCGTCATTGTTGAGAGCTGGCACCTATACTTTGGGGTCGGATATGTCGATCCAAATGCGCTTTGGACGACTGGCCTCCACTCGGCCGCGCCATGAAGCGGTCAATCCATTGGCTAATTTCTTTCAGTGCCGCGACGGTCGCTGGCTGACCCTACTACCCCGGCAAGGCACCGCCGATTGGCCTCTTTTCTGCCAAGCTCTCAGCCTTGAAGAGCTGCAGTCCGATCCCCGTTTTGCGACTTCCAAAGCCCGACGTGAGAATGGTCCTACCTTGGTTGCCTTAATGGATGAGGTCTTTGCGTCACGCGATTTCGCCGATATTGCCAAGCGACTGGATTCGCATGATTTGGTTTGGGCTCCTGTACAAAGCCCGGCTGAGACCGTTGCTGACCCACAGTTTTTGGCGGCTGGCGGCATGACTCACATTGAGGATGGCGAAGGTGGTACAAAAGCCTCTCCTTCAGGCCCCATCCGCTTCCCCGGCATCCCAGAGGCGACTAAACGCCCTGTGCCAACTCCGGGAAAGGATGCCCGCGCGGTATTAGCTGAGGCTGGGTTTACTCAGGACGAAATCGAGGCTCTTCTGGCAAAAAACACCGTCGCCGAAAAACTCTAGGCCCGTTCATGGGCCGGCCACCATAATGGGCCAACGGCGATCAAGAGTACAAATATATTGAAGACTGCATTGGATGGATTGCCCGAGGCAATCGACCCTGCGCTGTCGAGGCAAAACCAGGTTAGGATACTGGCTAGAGCAGTGCGTCGAACCGCCTCTGGCGCAAGATCATAAACCCATGTCGACAAACACCAAATCATGACGCCCCAGCCGGCCAAAAATCCACCTGTCAGGGCCGAAAGAAAACGTGTGTCGGGTGATGCAAACGTCGTTGCCCCATCCAACGGCCAACTGAGTAGGTCTAAGGTCCAACGGGCGGGTTCGAGGGTAGGCGCCATGGTGCCGAGAAAAAAGACCGGACCAAATGAGCCGACCACAACGGCGGTTACTTTCAGCCAGACCTTATGTAAGGGTTGGCTCATGGCCAAATTCATCCAGTTGGCCACTGTGCTAGAATGGTCGCTGCATCAAAATAGTCTCGCCAATAAGTGATGAGGCCATCCTTGACTTCAAATACACCGGTCACTGGCAATTCGACCCACTTATCTTTAAGACGATGGCGATCCAGACGTTCCAAGAAGACAATCTCACCGCTGCCAGACTCGCGCAGGATTTTGAATTCATTCTCGACTGTGGGCGAGAAAAAAGGTTCCAGCACAGCTCGAATGCCTTGTGGACCGATCACCTCCCCAATGGGCGGTGGGTTGATGTAGACACATGTGGGAGACACCAAGGCCAATGCCGTGTCATAGTCCAATGGTTCCATTGCCTTCAAAAAGCGGCGGGTGATTTCGAGGGCTTCGTTGGCGGTATTGGTCATCTATCTCTCCCCATCTTAAGTTTGACGAGATTGTCCTCTTTTGAAAGCCGGCGCAATTACGTCTCGGGTTATTGCCCGCTGGTTTAGGTAGCAGCTCGGAATAAGGCTTCTGTCTCGGGGTCCGCTGGAAAAAGAGTTTCTAAGCGCAGCTCGTCCGCCGTAATGTCTTGGGCAGTCCCAAATGTTGCCACCACCGCGAACATGGAGACCTTGAGGCCCTGGACCTCCATATTGAAGGGTATAACCGGCACCAGTGACGCTTCTGCGGCAGACCAGAGAATATGCGGGTCCTGAAAGGGTGCGAGCTCATCGAGCACAGCTTTCATCTCCATCCCGGCTAAAGCTTCGGCTTCGCGTTGAGCGCGCTGCCACATCAGGGGGCCAACGGCTGCCCAATTAGTAACAAAGGGGCGGATCCCATTCGGGTGAAAAAAAAGACGCATCAAGTTGCGTCCCTCACCGCCAACACGGCTCCAAATATCATCGCCTAACATTGCCCCTAACTGATCAAAGGCCCGATTAGACAGTCGCACATTCCAAGCGCGATCTAAGGCGATGGCCGGGAAGGGCTCGTGCGCTGATAACATCATCCGGATAGCCGACATGACTTGGCTCATTTGGGGATCATCCAAATTGCGGGTTTTGAATATCGGTGCAAAACCTGCTGCTGTCAGCCACGCATTGCGTTCACGTAACGGAACCTCCAATGTCTCGCTGAGCTGCAGGATCATATTGCGGCTAGGGTTGGCGCGTCGCGATTCCAAAAAGCTGACATGGCGCTGTGAGACACCAGACATAAGTGCGAGATCCAATTGGGATAAACGCCGCTTTTGACGCCAATCCCGCAATAGTTTTGCAAAACTCCCGTCCGTTTCAGCTGGCCCGGTATGGACATACATTGTCATAGATTGCCTCCCACTGTGAAGCGGAACCTGACATGCCCCCGCAGGCAGTTCAATGACGTGCGAAGTAATTGCGAAGACGCCGGGGCGCGGCCATGCTCGCCTAAGTTGGGAGGGCCTAGGGCCCCTAGAACAATCAAGGAGTCAAGAATGTCGGCTTTTTGGCGTGCTTATTTTGGGTTATTTTGTGTCTCGCTGGTCTTGTTCGGTGCCGTTCTAAGTGCCGGTGCGTTTGCACCGACCAGCGGCCCGGTAACCCTCTTATTGTCCATCTTATCTGGCGGCGCAGCAGCTGACTTCACCCCTGCCTTGCGCTTCTCTTTGGGCTTAATGGGGGCAATTACAATTGGCTGGGCCGTCATGATTTATGGGGTCATGCGCGTTGCCTTCACACAGGGCATTCAAGCGCGCCCATTGTGGGATGCCATCACGGCTGGCTTGATGAGTTGGTATGTAATTGACGGGATCTGCTCTATCGCAACAGGTTTTGCTCTCAACATCATTCCCAACACTGCTTTAGGGGCCATGTATTTGATTGGCCTTACCCAAAGCGGCGCCCTAAAGACCATTCGCTAATTCAAAAGGACAGGACGAAACATGGACGCGCTTCGAACACCAGACGACCGCTTTCAAGTTCTTCCCGATTTTCGCTATGTGCCTCATTACATGAGCGACCTACCCGGTTATGAGGGCCTACGTGCAGCCTATTTGGATGAAGGACCTGCTAACGCCGAACAAGTCTTTCTATGTCTTCATGGTCAGCCAACTTGGAGCTATCTTTATCGAAAGATGATCCCTGTATTTGTCGCCTCTGGTGGGCGCGTTATCGCCCCTGATCTTTTTGGCTTTGGGCGATCCGATAAGCCTGTTGACGAAGAGCGGTACGGATTTGACTTTCATCGCAATTACCTAATCGCACTCGTAGAGCGACTTGATCTGAAAAATGTCACGCTTGTTGTCCAAGATTGGGGCGGGCTGATCGGCCTCACGTTGCCGGTTAATCAACCCATTTCGGCGCGTATCAATCGCCTCATTATTATGAATACAACTTTGGCAACTGGCCACTCGCCAAGCGACGGCTTTTTGGCTTGGCGCGCCTATTCGGGGGCCAGGCCCAACTTGGCCATAGGTGCTCTCATGCACCGCTCGACGCCGCATTTGAGTGCAGAAGAGGCAGCAGCCTATGACGCCCCCTTCCCCAATACAGATTTTAAAGCCGGGGTTCGTGCCTTCCCCAAGCGCGTCATGACCGACCCGGGCATGGAGGGTGTGGATATATCCCTCGCTGCGAGGACTTTCTGGGCCGAACATTGGCGTGGTCAAAGCTTCATGGCTTGGGGCGCAGCAGATCCGGTCTTTGGTCTGGAAATCATGGAAGACATGCATCAATTGATCCGGGGCTGCCCAGCACCACTGATCCTTCGTGAGGGTGGGCATTTCGTGCAAGAGTGGGGCGAAGAAATTGCCCAAGCTGCGCTAAAGAGCTTTGCAGCTGGTCTTGGGCGCGCAGGCTAAGCCTGCGACACAATCAGCCGCAATTGACAGGTGATAAGGGCTTGGTTGGGCAGGTGGCCATAGCGTCTACCCCATGTGCCATGTTCAAGATCTGATGCAAGGTGCGCAGTCCCATCCGCAAGGCAAGGGCCGCTATTGGTAGAAGACCGGCTACCGATGGCAGCCGGTCTTCACAACGAGCCTAGCCTTAGCAACTACTCATCTAAACGACGTTTGAAGGTTTCAGGCAAGAAGAATAAGCCCAGAACGGCTGTCAAACCTGCGATTAA
>JAIXQA010000068.1 GCA_027485915.1 Alphaproteobacteria bacterium
GCTTTAGTCTGTCGAAAATCATGGCCGCTAGCCTCTCAAGCCCTGTTTGGCGTTTGAGAGGCTAGGTTAGCGATGGGCGAGTGAGCCGAGGACAAGGCAAGCCCCTCCTTCTAGGCGGGGCTTGCTGACATGATGAAAAATCTAGGTTTCCAATCGTGCGACAAAGAAGTGTCGCACTACAAACTGCGCTTGATGATCTGCACGTCGAAGCACTCAATCAGATCGCCTTCGCGCAGGTCCTGATAGCCTTCAAATGCCATACCGCATTCTTGGCCAGCCGAAACTTCGCTGACTTCGTCCTTAAAGCGCTTCAAGGTGGAGAGCTTGCCTTCGTGAATGACGACATCATCGCGCAGCAAGCGAACACCGCAACCGCGTTTGATATTGCCTTCATTGATCTTACAGCCAGCAATTTTGCCAACCTTGGTGATGTTGAACACCTGCAAGATTTGGGCATAGCCCAAGAAGGTTTCCTTCCGCTCTGGCTCCAACATGCCGGAGAGAATGTCTTTCACATCATCCAGCAGATTGTAGATGATGGAATAATAACGGATCTCAACGCCTTCATGCTCGGCCAAATCGCGCACTTGCTTGGGTGCACGTGTGTTGAAGGCAAGAATTGGTGCGCCGGACGACTTTGCCAAAAGCACGTCGCTCTCGGTAATCCCGCCAACGGCTTGGTGGATAACTTTAGCACGTACTTCTTCGGTCGAGAGTTTCTCGAGCGCGGCGGTAATGGCTTCGGCAGACCCACCCACATCGGCTTTGACGATAAGCGGGAATTCCTTGACTTCGGCATCCTTAATGCGGGCCAACATGGCTTCCAGACCCGAACGCGCGGTTTGGCGCACGACGACCTTTTCCCGCTTCATGCGGATGCGGTAGTCGGTGACTTCGCGGGCACGGGCTTCACTTTCGACCACAACCACGACATCGCCGGGCTCTGGCGTTCCATCAAGACCTAAGATCTCGACGGGTTGCGACGGGCCAGCCGATTGCAAGGTTTGGCCACGCTCGTCGGTCAAGGCGCGGACACGGCCCCATTGGGTACCGGCCACAACTAGATCGCCGCGCTTCAAGGTCCCGCGTTGTACCAGAACGGTCGCGACCGAACCCCGGCCCTTGTCGAGCTTGGCTTCGATGACGGCCCCTTCGGCGGCGCGATCTGGATTGGCCTTAAGGTCCAAAACTTCCGACTGCAGCAGGATGGTTTCCAACAATGTGTCGAGATTGGTGCGCTCTTTTGCTGAGACGGGCACCCACAAGGTGTCACCGCCGACAGCTTCTGTTAGAACTTCATATTGCAGAAGCTCGTTCAAGACTTTTTGCGGATTGGCTTCTGGCTTGTCGATTTTATTGACGGCCACAATGATGGGTACCCCAGCGGCTTTGGCGTGATTAATCGCCTCGACCGTTTGCGGCATGACGCCATCATCTGCTGCGACCACCAAAACCACCACGTCGGTGATACTCGCACCGCGGGCGCGCATGCTGGAGAAAGCAGCGTGACCTGGTGTATCCAAGAAAGTCACCCGCTCGCCACTGCTTAAACGGACCTGATAGGCCCCAATATGCTGGGTAATGCCGCCAGCTTCACCCTTCACGGTATCGGCTGAACGAATAGCGTCCAACAGCGAGGTCTTGCCATGGTCCACATGGCCCATGATGGTAACCACGGGTGGACGCGGCACTTGGTTTTCGTCGGTATCTGCTTCGCCCTCGAGACCAATTTCCACGTCAGATTCGGCCACGCGCTTTACACTGTGACCAAAGTCGGTGACGATCAATTCGGCCGTATCGGCATCAAGATTATCCGCGCCCTTCATCATCTGACCTTGCTTCATCAGATATTTGATGACGTCGGTCAGGCGCTCGGCCATCCGGTTAGCCAATTCAGCTACAGTGATGACTTCCGGCACAACAACTTCGCGCACTTGCTTGGTCTGCTCTTGTCCCTTCAGCATGCGCAATCGACGATCGCGTTCCTTTTCACGGGCACGGCGAACCGAAGCAAGTGAACGCTGACGATCGGAATCGTCACCCAAAGCCGATGTAATGGTCAGTTTGCCTGAACGACGCTGCTGCGCACCTTTGGCACGCGAAACAGGGGGTGCGCGCACAACGGCAACTTTTTGCCGTTTCACCCGACCACCCAATTCCGACAGCAAGTCGCCATCTTCACCTTCTTCACCGGCTGGAGCTTCGCCAGCATCCTCTTCACCGGCGGCACCCGAAACGGGTGCTTCAGGTTCATAGGCAGGGGCGGGCTCTTCGCGACCACGCACTGGACCACCGGCTTGGGCATCGGCAGCGGCTTGAGCTGCGGCCCGACGTGCATCCGCAGCCTTTTGCTCTTCCTCTTGAAGGCGCTTGCGCTGGGCTTCAGCTTCCGCGATCTGACGCTCTTCCTCAGCCCGGCGTCGATCGGCCTCTTCGCGACGCTGGCGCAATTCTGCTTCGGCCAATTGTTGTTGGCGACGGGCTTGTTCCTGCTCGCGGGCGCGCTCCAGCGCAGCCATACGGGCCTTCATTTCGCTGTCGGACAAACCTAAAGTCTTGGTAGTACGCGCCGGCGCTTGACGGGACTCATCGGCCGGGGCCGGTGCGGCAGGCTTTGCAGCAGGCGCTGCTGCGACTGGGGCTGCAGGACGAGAGGGCGGCGTAAAGGCTGGCTTTGGCACAGATCCGGGAGCACCAGCCGCAGGCGCTTCGCCGGGACCGATTGTGCGCTTCTTCTTGACCTCAACCACAACTTGGTTGGTACGCCCATGCGAAAAGCTCTGGCGAACTGTGCCAGCGCCCACATTGCGGGAAAGGGTCAGAGGCTTACGCCCCGTTTGATTTTCGTTGTCGTTACCGTCGCTCATGCTCATCCTTGCGCACTCAATGGCGCGTCGTAAAATTTCAACCGGCCTTTGGCCCCAGTATTAGGTCCAGCAAGCACAAAAACCGCCTTTCGAGCAGGGTTACCGCCCGGGCGTCCTGTGCCGGTCAAGATCGGCTTCGTCCAGTACCAAATGGTCCTGCCCCTATAAATAGGTGCCGTCCCTTGGCCAATCATCGGGCACTAATGGAATAAAACCCGCTAAGCGCCTAATGTCCGTCGTCCAGCTGTCTGCTAAACGCCCTGGCATTAAGATAGCATGTATCACAACATCGCGTCCTAACGCCATGCCCATTTCCACCCCAGTGAAACAGCCTGCAGTTGGCACCCCACCCCAAGCCAGCGACAGGCCATCTAATTTGCCACGACCATCCGGGGATCCATCGCTGGCTTCAATGCGCCAAGCAGGTTTTGCCGTACGCAAGGCGCTTGCGACCTGATCACTGCCCAGAACAATTTCGCCGGCTTTGCGAGCAATCGACAGATGGTTCAAGCACCTTTGCCGAAGCGCATCGACAATCCTCTCCATCAGGTCTTCACGCGGCTTCGCCTCGCGCTTTAAACCTCGCGAGAACGCCCCCTTTTTAATCGCGAGACTGACGGCTTCCCGTGTAGCGGTCACCCACACCCCGCGACCGGGTGCCCGCGCGGCGGGGTCTGGAAAGACCCAGCCATCGGGATCAGCCACAAATCGGATGAGGCCAGCCTCTGGCTGAACCTCTCCGGTAGCCACACAGCGCCGAACACGTCCGGCGCCTTCACGTCGCTCACTCTTGTCCATCGGCGGCAACTTCCGCCTCTGGTTCGGCTTCCTCAACCACGGGTGCCTCGACCCAGCCCATGGCGACGCGAGCAGCCATGATCAAAGCGTCGGCTTGCTCGACACTCATGCTCATGCCTTCTAGCAAACCTGGGAAGCGGACTTTTTCGCCATTTTTGACTTCGAACCAGCCGCGCAGATCGTCAGAGACGAGGCCTGCGACGTCTTCTACATTCTTAACGCCGCCTTCGCCCAACTTAATGGCGACTTCCAAGGTGACACCTGGCAGACCCAAAACTTCGTCTTCGACGCCCAGGCTGGTGCGCTTGGCATTGAGTTCGTTTTGCGCCCGTTCGATATAGTCGCGGGCGCGGGCTTGCAGTTCAGCCGAGACGTCTTCATCAAAGCCTTCAATCTGCAGAAGGTCGCCCAATTCCACATAGGCCAATTCTTCGATGGTTTCGAAGCCTTCGGAAACTAGAAGGCGCGCCATCATTTCATCAACGTCGATGGCACCCATGAACAATTCGGTACGGCTGTTGGCTTCTTTCTCGCGGCGCGAACGCTCTTCTTCTTCGGTCAGAATATCGATCGACCAGCCCGTCAATTGGCTCGCGAGGCGCACATTTTGGCCGCGGCGACCAATAGCCAAGCTCAATTGCTCATCGGGCACCACCACTTCCACACGGTTTTCATCTTCGTCGAGAACCACTTTGGTCACTTCAGCAGGCTGAAGCGCATTCACGATGAAGGTTGCAGGGTCTGGCGACCAAGGAATGATGTCGATTTTCTCGCCACCCAATTCGCCAACCACAGCTTGAACCCGCGAACCACGCATACCGACGCAAGCGCCCACGGGGTCGATTGAATTGTCATGGCTGAAGACGGCAATCTTTGCGCGCGATGAAGGGTCCCGTGCGACTGCTTTGATCTCGATGACGCCGTCATAAACTTCAGGCACTTCAGCTTCGAACAGCTTGGCCATGAAACCGGGATGGGCGCGCGACAAGAAAATTTGCGGCCCCTTTGGCTCACGACGCACGTCATAAATATAGCAACGGACGCGGTCACCCATGTTCAGATTTTCGCGCGGCAAGGTCTGGTCGCGGCGGATAACGCCTTCACCACGACCCAGATCGACGATGACATTGCCATACTCAACGCGCTTGACGATGCCGTTGATGATATCGGCCACGCGGTCCTTGTATTCTTCAAACTGCTTATCACGCTCCGCTTCGCGGACACGCTGGGTAATCACTTGCTTACCCGTTAAAGACATGACCCGGCCAAAGTCGAACAAGGGCAGGTCTTCTTCAAAGACATGGCCGACTTCCACGCTGGGGTCGATACGCTTTGCAACCGACAGCGGAATTTGCTGGCTGGGGTTCTCAACTTCGTCTTGAGTGGCAACCACTGTCTGCTTGCGCTTCAAAGTCAGCTCGCCCGACTTGGGGTTGATACGGGCATCGATTTGGTGGTCGGCACCATAGCGGGCGCGGGCGGCTTTGCTGATTGCCTCTTCAATCGCCTCAACCACGATCGATTCGTCGATATTCTTTTCATATGCGACCGAGCGGGCGATGGACAAAAGTTCAAGCCGGTTGGCGGAAATGGCCATATTTGTCTTCCTTCTGAAACGGAATGGGCTGATTAGGTTAGGTCTGGGTCCGCATCTGGCAGGACATCATCGGTGACAAATTCCACCTGATCATCATCCAGAGCTTTCTCCAGTTGCTCGAGTTCGTCTTCGTCGGCCCCACGACGGCGCAGGGATTCACGGATCAAATCGTCGGTCAGCACCAAACGGGCACTGGCGATCCATTCAAAGGGGATAAGGGCGGTGTCCTCTTCGCCTTCGAGATTGATGCAGATATTCGTATCTTCGGTGCCGGCCAATTCGCCCGAAAAGCGCTTGCGGCCCTCGATACCGCGGTCCAGCTCCAGCTTGGCTTCCCAGCCAATCCAACGGTCAAAGTCCGAAAAGCGGGTCAAAGGTCGGTCAATACCAGGGGACGAGACCTCCAACGCATATTCGCCGTCAATCGGGTCTTCGGCTTCCAAAAGCGGGCTCAATCCCCGCGACAGCTTTTCGCAATCGCCGGACGACATGCGGCCATCGGGGCGCTCCGCCATGATCTGGAAGGTCTTGCGGCGCGAGCCCATCAGGCGAATGCGCACAATCTCATAGCCCAAATCCTGGGCGGCAGGCTCGATCAAAGCCAAGAGCTTGTCTTCGTGGGGCGACGTTGTGCGCACGTAAATCTCAATCCATTGCGCCGCCCCTTGGGGAGTCGGCAGGTTTCAGAACAAACAAAAAGCGGCCCCGGTGACCCGGAGCCGCTTTGACCGCCTCAGGCGATCAAAGTCGATCTGTTAAAGACCTTATAGGCTGAGTAAGCTGTCTTGTCACCAGCTTTGGCGCAGGCTTCATCAGCAATAGCCCGAATGCGCCACCAAAATCAGCGCGTGGCACCTTTTTCAGCTTGAATGCCAGCGTCAGACTCTGGCCCGCCAACAATCTTTTCCAGCTTCATGCGAAAAATCAAAAGCGAGTTTGGCGGAATTGGGCCCCCACCTTGGGCACCATAACCAATGGCGGGCGGAACCCAAATTGTCCACTCATCGCCTGGCCGCATCATTTGGAGGGCCTCAACCCAAGCGGGGATCAGTGCCCCCACTTGAAACTCTGCGGCTTCACCCCGTGCAAAGGAGCTATCAAACACCTCACCATTGAGGAGCTTACCCTCATAATTCACTTGAACCATGGAGCTTTCCGTTGGCTTTGGGCCGTTCTCTGGACCTTTAGCAATAACGGCATATTGCAGGCCAGAAGCCGTGGTAATCACACCAGGCGCACTCTTGTTCTTTTCCAGGAAATCCTTGGCAGCTTGGCCGTTGGCATCCAGAGGTGCCTCAGCGGCCTTACCATCAACGCCATCCATCACCGACTTGTCTTGGTTCGCGCCGGCTGGTTGACATGCCATGAGGGCAGCACATGAAACCAGCATGAGGGACATCAGTCTCTTTTTGAACATAGGGGCAGCCTTTTTGTTTTGGGATGATGCACGCGCAAAGCGTGGCGATTCACGATCAGGAATCCTCAAGCGGGACGCCATAAAGCTCAAGCCGATGGTCAATTAAACGATAGCCCAAGCGGCGGGCAATTTCTTGTTGGAGGCGTTCGATCTCAGGGTCGACAAATTCCAATACGCGGCCGGTTTTCATATCGATCAAATGATCATGATGTTCTGCGCCGGCTTCTTCATAGCGCGAGCGGCCATCGCGAAAATCGTGGCGCTCTAAGATGCCGCTCTCTTCAAACAAACGCACAGTCCGATAAACGGTTGCAATAGAAATGCCTTTATCAACGGCAGCCGCGCGGCGGTGCAATTCCTCCACGTCGGGATGATCTTTTGCTTCCGAGAGAGTGCGCGCGATAATCCGACGCTGCTCGGTCATTCGCAGACCTTTTTCCACACAAAGGGCTTCAATGCGGTCAGGCATGTTGGTTCCATCCGTCATGGTTAAGATATGCGAGGTTTGCGCTGTTTCGTCTAGCGCTTTGACATCAATGTGCAGCAGGCAACGCACAAGAAAGTAGCTTTGCGTCCATATCTGGACCGTTAACGCGCCGATAATAGTCCTTTCGCACGCCAAGTGGCAAAAACCCATGGCGCTGATACAACGCAAGCGCGGGCAAATTATCTGCCGCAACTTCCAAGAAAAGTCGCGCGACCCCTTGGGCTGCCAACTCTTGCTTTGAAGCCGCTAAAAGAGCCCGCGCAAATCCGTTTCGCCGTGCCGCGGGATCGACAGCCAGTGTCAAAATCTCCGCCTCATCGGCAATGCATCTAATCAATAGAAACCCAGAAATAGGCTCGCCCACGACCCATAAAAAGTCGGAAGCCACATAGGCAGCAAAATCGGCCTCGGACCATGGATGGTCGAAGGCTGCTTGATGGATACGGGCAAGCTCGACCGCATCGGACTCTCGCGCGCGGCGCAATGTCATGAGACCTCAGTTTCCAAAGAAAACCCGCCGGGAAGCTTGGCTTCATGACCGCGGAGATACAGCGGTGCCGGGGGATTGAGGGCTGGATCAAGATGTTGGGCCAGTTGTGCCAACACAATTGGGTCTGGCAAATCTTGTGAAACCAGCGGCCAATCAGGGCGAAGCCGGGCGAGGCTCTTTGCCCCGGGCCCGGTCAAAGTCCAGTCACCGGCTAAGCTTGCGAGAATTTCCTCTGCCGGAAGGCGGCAGGGTTCCATCACACAGGTGCGTCCCTCCCAAGCCCCGACGAAGAGACTGCCGGCCACTTCAATTGCTGCCACAACACGTTGAGTGGCAGCGCCATGGGCCAAAACTTCCAGCGTTGATATCCCGACGCAGGGTCGGTCCAAAGCCACAGCGAAACCGCGGGCGAACGCCAGACCAATCCGCAGGCCCGTAAAGGCACCTGGCCCGCGTGTTACAGCAATCCGGTTGATCTCAGCCGGCTTGATCCCAGCTTCGGCTAAGACCTCCCGCGCCATGGGTGCCAGTCGCTCTGCTTGACCTTTGGCCATGGGTTCTACGCGCGCGACAAGAGCTTGTCCGGAGCGCAACAAGGCCACAGAACAGGCGTTGAGTGCTGTATCGACTGCCAAAATAAGCATTGCAACCCTAATTTTCTGCGTCCGGCGTCGAAGGCTTTAGACAATCGTCAAAAGGGCTGCGTTCGGACGGCCGAGAACCGCTTTGTCGCCATTTATGCCAATTGGACGTTGGATCAGCTTGGGGTTTTTGGCCATGGCGGCGAACACGTCCGCATCGCTGGCGTCTGCGGCTAGACCCGCATCGGCAGCATCTTTTTCGCGCATGAAAGCACGGGGAGAAACGCCGCCCATTTTGCGGGCAATCTCTTTGAGTTCGTCGACGCTTAAACGCTCTGCAACCAGCATATAGCGGCGGATTTCTGGTTGAATGCCAGCAGCCTCCAGTATTTCAAGGCCCTTTTTCGACGAGCCGCAGCCTGGATTATGGATTAGTACATAGCTCATCACGGTGGCTCCTTACTTGAAGATGGGTGTCGGCCATAAAATGGCGGGGGGGGTCTCCATTGTAAAGGGCGAGCAAAGAAAGAGCGGAGGGCCAGCGCCCCCCAGCGAGGCCTGCCCTTTACCCCGCGGCTTAAGGGCGACATGATAGGTGACGCTTCGGGACGGAGCGGGTCGCCATAATGGCGCTGAAGGAAGTTCCAGTGACTGAAACAAGCAGCCAAACCGCGATACCGATGGCAATAGGTGCAGAAAAACTTGACCTTTCCGCCTTGTCTTGGGCCTCTTATGAAGCCGGTCGAAACCCTTATGTCATTTTGTGCACCATCTATATCCTAGCCCCCTATATCGCCACGACAGTGTTTTCTGACCCTGTTGTCGGACAAGCAACGATTGCCAGCTGGCATACACTTGCTGGGATTATTGTCGCGCTAACCGGACCGTTTCTGGGGGCGATTGCGGATCGGTTTGGCAACCGCAAGCCTATCTTGGGTGCCGTGACCTTTGCGATGGTACTGGCCATTTTTAGTCTCTGGTGGGCTTTGCCTGCCGGCCAAGGCGGGTTGTCAATTGTGATGATCGGCACCTTGACCACGGCACTTGGCGTGATGTTCGCCTATACCGAAGTGCTGCATAATGCGATGCTGCCGACAGCATCGACCCCCGCGACCCTGCCCCATGCGTCGGGCCTAGGCTTGGCTTTGGGCAATCTGGCCTCGGTCGTATTTCTTGTCTTTGTGCTCTGGGGCTTAGCCTTTCCGGGACGTGTTGATTGGAGTTTTGTACCGAGCCAACCGCTATTCGGGTTAGACACGGCAACCCATGAAACGAGCCGGATCGTTGCGCCCTTGACAGCGGTTTGGTTTGCCATCGCCGCGCTACCTCTTTTCTTTTTTTCAAGAGACAAAAAACCCTCAGGGATAAAGCCGTCAAAGGCCGCGATCGACGGAGTCGTCGGCCTGTTTAAGGCAGTAAGTCGCCTATTTCGGGTCGATCGCAATGCAGGCCTCTATCTGATTGCCCGTATGCTGTATGTGGATGGTAAAACCGCAATTCTGATTGTGGCCGGTGTCACAGCCGCAGGTGTCTTTGGATGGGACCTCTTAGAGATGTCGGCCTATGGCGTGATTTTGTCGATCTTCGCCGTATTTGGCGGATTGGTAGCGGGCCGGATCGACGCACGGATCGGGGCTAAATGGTCCATTATTTTGGAGATTGGCGTGACCCTGGCCTGTCTCTTGATTTTAACCGCCCAATCTAAGACCCATGTATTTGGCATGCGCGTGGTGCCCGACACCCCGATTTGGAATGCACCCATGTTTACCACCCTGCCAGAAGTGGTTTTTGTCTGTGGGGCAATCATCATTGCGATTTCCATCACCGCGGCCTATGCATCTTCACGCACCCTCATGGCGCGCCTTGCCCCTAAAGGCATGGAGGGGGAGTTTTTTGGTCTTTATGCCTTAGCAGGTTCGGCCACTGTCTGGATGGGCCCAATGCTGGTCGGAATATTCACAAAAGCGTTCCAGAGTCAGCAAATTGGTTTGGCCTCAACTGGCTTTTTGCTGGTTGGTGGCTTGCTCGTAATGCTATTTGTGAAACAACCACCTCGCCTCGACAGCGGAACCTACTAGATTTCATTTGGCCGTACAAAATTTCATATGGCCGTACATAACAAATTGATCGATGCTTGCGTGACCCAACCATTTGTTCGTCCCATTCCTTGGCAGACCCCTCTGAAGGCGCTTGCCAGTTTCGGAGATGAGGTCGGCTGTCTTGCATTTGTCGGGGGCGGCAACCACGCCCTCTCACGCTGGTCCTATGTGATGGCAAGGCCGGTTCGTGCTCACGTCTGGCACCGTAGTATCGGTGGTGACCCTTTCAAGGGCTTGCAGGAGGCGCTTACGGCAGCTCCCGCGAACCTTGACCCCAAGTTCGGACCGTTTCAAGGCGGTTGGGCCGGCCTCTTGGGGTACGAACTTGGTCATGCCTTCGAAGCCTTGCCCGAAACCGGCACAGGCGCATGGCCCGAGGCTTGGCCAGATGTTTGGCTTGGCTTTTATGATACACTGGCTGTATTTGACGCAGAGACCCAAGCGGCGTGGGTCTTGTCATGGGGCCTCACCGAGACAGGTTTATTGGATCCCAACTTAGCAGAACAACGCGCTTGCCTCTTTGAAACCCAGATCGAAAGGGCGTTGCCTTCCCCCCCCAAGGCCGTTGAAGCCCCCAGCGATTTAGCGCTGAGTCCCAGCTTGCCACGTCTAAGAGTCGAAAGCCAAATCGGGCGCGCCATCGACTATATTCAGGCGGGTGACATCTTTCAGGCCAATGTATCCGCACGCTTTTCTGGCCAGCTTGGACCCGGTGACACGCCGCTGAATTTGTTTATGCGTCTTATGGGTCGCCATCCTTCGCCATTTGCCGCCTATTTGTGTTTGGGTGACAAGATCGTGGCCTCGCACTCGCCAGAACGGTTCATTTCGCGAGATGCTTCAGGCATTTTGGAGACCCGTCCTATCAAGGGCACAGCCGCACGCTACAAGGACCCAGAGCAGGACTCACGCAGTGCGCAATCCTTGCTGGCCAGCACAAAGGACCGTGCGGAAAATTTGATGATCGTCGATCTGATGCGCAATGATATTGCCCGGGTTTGCGAGGCTGGAAGCGTCAAAGTACCGCGCCTGTGCGATTTGGAGAGCTTCTCCACCGTGCATCATTTGGTGTCAGAGGTCCGGGGACAACAAAAGCCTGGCCTCAATTTCTTTGATGCCTTGCGTAGCTGCTTCCCCCCTGGCTCCATCACTGGCGCACCCAAAGTACGGGCGATGGAGATCATCAGCGAATTAGAAGGCGAGCCCCGCGGTCCGTGGTGTGGGTCTATGATCCGGGTCGGATTTGATGGGTCCGCCGATTCTAATGTCTTGATCCGAACCGCAGCTTGCCGGTTGTACGAGGACCGGTGGCAGATTGACGCCCGCGCTGGGGCAGGCATTGTGGCGGACAGCGAGCCATCGAAAGAATATGAGGAAATTTTGGTAAAGGCGCGTGCCTTGCGCATTGCCGCACATGGTGGAGATTTAGCGTGATAGCTTCCCCCCTTGGCGATCATTGTTGGTATAATGGCCAACTTACAAGAATGTCCGACATCCGCATTGATCCGACCGATCGCGGATTCACATTGGGCGATGGACTGTTTGAAACGCTTTTGTGGACCGGCCAAGAAATTCGCTTCTTTGAAGACCATATGGCTCGACTGGGCCATGGTGCTGCGCATCTGGGGCTTGCCATCCCTTTTGATATTGCGGCAATTGAGCAAGGGTTATTTGAGCTTGCGTCCGCCAGCGTCGGGCAGCGGGCGGCGTTACGCCTTATGGTGACTCGCGGAACTGGGCCGCGGGGCATAAAAGTCCCAGATAATCCGGACCCAAATGTTTTGGCGACCATTGCCCCGGTGGCAACCGACTTTGCACCGGTTGCCGTATGTGTAGTCGACGTGTGGCGTGCGAGGGGGGCCCCATCGTCGCGTTTCAAGACCTTATCTTACGTGGACAACATTATGGCCTTATCAATGGCGCAGGCCAAAGGTGCGGAGGATGGCCTTATGCGCGGGCCAGAGGATTCGATTGGTTGCGGCACAAGTGCCAATGTGATGATCCAGTCAGATGGCATATGGCAGACACCCCCTTTGGAGGATGGCGCGTTGCCCGGCATTGTAAGGGGTAGATTAGTTCGCGCCGGACTCGTGCTGGAGCGTAGAATCCACCTTGCAGATCTTGCGACCTGCGAGGCCGCTTGTTTTACCAATGCGATTGTCGGTGTACGCCCGATCCAAGCCTTGAACGGGCGCGCACTGGATACGCGCCCTATGCAATATGCGGCACTAAGAACGATATTCAGTTGAGATCCGCCGACACTTCGCGTCCTAGCAGCCCGGCGTCGTAACCCCAGTCAAGCACAGCTTGGCCGATTTGCGAGGACGGAAATAAAAGCGTTCCCGCAAAGTCGTGGTGTTAGACATGAACGAAGTTCCAAGGGATCTGTATTGAAGGGTAACTTCCCCAACAACAACACCGCCATTGGCCGCAAATAGGCCCGTGTCCACAGTAACAGTGTTACCGACCTTCAAGCTGTGGCTGTTGTTCACATTGGCGCAGCCGCCAGTGCCATCAATTTCCTGGCTCCACTCCACTTTCGGCGTGCCTGCTTGCAACGCAATCGAGCCAACAACAAGCGACGGTGTCGTCGCAGTATAAGGCGCAAACACACCGCGTGTCACATTTGCAATTTGAGCAAGGTCTGAACAATTGACCCGGTCTGTCTGTGCAGCAAGGTCGCCCAAGGTCGATGCGGCTAGAGTCACTTTCCGGTCAACGCTTACCGCTTGGCTCACCTCAGAGGCACCAAACAGCATCAACATCATCAAAGGTGCGATTAAGGCAAACTCGACTGCGGAGACACCGCGTTCTGCCACACGCTTCGGTGGCATTGGGACCAAGTTCTTAAGCCGGCTTTTAAGTGAGGTACTAAAGGGCATCACAAGCAACCTTAATTGAACGGTTCGTTACGGAACGCCGATGTTGCGGCAATAATGCGATTGTAGTTCCCAAGAGTTCCGCCGGAGGACGTATCAGAGAAATTCCGCATCGCATTTGAAATTCCAGGGGTCATCAAAGGCCATACATAATAGCCACGGACCACAACGATGGCGTTCGCAGCAGTTATTTCATAGGGTTCGTCGGCAGCCGAGCCCGGCGTTAAGGTACCATCTGCCCAAGGGGTCGGAAGCGTTCCTGATACAGGCTGGTTCTGAACTTGCACGAACAAACGGGCGTTGCAATCTGCCAAGCCCATCATGCGCGCACAGACGTTGGCTTTGAATTGGGCCTTCGAAATAGGCGTAGAGGTCGATTGCGCCTGACCCGTTCGAATCTTGCGAGCTTCTTCGGCGACGGCGGCTTCAAGCGTCGTCTGCACAAAAAAGATCATCATGGTTTCAAAGATGCCGAACAACATAAAGATGAACGGTGTGGCGACCATCGCGAATTCAACGGCAGCCGCGCCCCGCTTACCCTGTTTTGAGCGACGGGAGCGTAGACGCTTAACCATGATTGACAGCAATGCAGACATCGTCAACTCCTTCAACGTAGGCAGCTTAAGCACAGGAGGCCTTTCAGCCTGCTTAAAGCGACGTTGAAAATTTTACTTATTAACGACGATTGACGTCCTATTGACGCGACCCAGAGCCAACAGCAAAAGCAGAGCGCGCGGTGATGGCTGTGATCGCCGCATTATTGCCAGCGGCTGTCCCTTCCGAATGCACGTTAGCAATGCATCGCTCTTGACAGATCGCGGTAGAAATCTCTTTGCCACGTTGGATGGTGACCATGCCGGGGACATTTGCCGGCCGCACTTGGACGGTACCCGAGAAAATGGTTCGACCAGCGCCGTCAACAGCTGTGATTTCAGTTGTGCCCGTCGACTTACCAACGACGAAGAGCATCCGGGCATCATGCACGATTACATCAGCAATGTTTGCGTTGCCGACTACGACGCCGGTGACCGGGCGTTCAAACCGCAAGGGTTGGGTCTGGTCGACTTCCAGCTGAAAGGATTGTGCCGCAGCTGAACCTGCAGCCAAAGCTACAAATGCGCAGGCAATCGAGGCCAATGGTTTGACAAAATTGGACATGACATAACTCCGTGCTTGCTTCTTTCATACTGGCCACCTGTAAACCAGCTATTAACGAGTAAACCCCGCCCAGAGCAAAAATGGTCACGCTTTCGGCCGCTGCAAACTTCCGAAGACGCGGGTCCGCGCACGCATACGTATAAGATATAAAGTAAAACCCGACCAAAGACGGTACAGCAGGCATCGCAGATCCGAGATCAAATTCGTGAATGCAGTAGGCAGCATCCTGCCGATTGAGATCGTAATCTGTGCCTGAAACGGTAACGCAATACTTCGAAATGCCTGTCTAATTCTATCGAGTCTAAGAAGTTGCAGAAAGTTTGGCAAAAAAAGGCACAAAAATTTCATATGAATTCAGTATTTTAGTGTGGGCCAGCTGCAAATGTGCCGAGAAAATGGCATATCAGATCAATTTTTATGTTTCAATTTACGTGGCGTTTATGAGTCTTCGCTAGAAAGGTGAGGACACAGGGAATTAGAAGCGATTAAGACTTCAACCGCCCGGTCGCATGTAGAATGGGAACCTAAAAATGAAAAAGCTTTTCTCGAAAATCCGCAATAACGAATCTGGTGCAACCGCTATCGAATATGGTCTGATCGCAGCTTTGATCGCTGTTGTTCTGATCACCTCGTTGGGCACCTTGGGCAACAACATGAGCGCCCGCTTCAACTCGATCGGTACCTCGATCGGCAGCCGCTAATACAGACTTTGTCTGTTAAAATTGGCGCTTGGTCTTCGGACCAAGCGCCTTTTTTGTATCCAAAATTCCAGCCTATCGTTTGCAGCCGCATTTACTTTGGCTTAGCGGTACCGTGCTATTAGTCGCCTATGACGCTTGGACCCGACACCTTAGCTGCTGGAGCCGGATTGGCCGCCTTTTCCGGTGCCATGATTTGGGCCGGCATTGGCGATGTGCGAACTTTCATCATTTCTAACAAGCTTAACATATTGATTGCGGCTGGCTTTCTAGTCTTCGCCTTGCCTATGGGCTTAGGCCTAGGCGATCTGGCTGCCCACATTGGCGTTGGTCTACTTACCACCATTATTGCCTTGGCTATGTTCTTACTGGGCATTTATGGCGGCGGTGATGCTAAGTTGACTGGGGCGGCAGCTCTATGGCTTGGTCCTGCAGCGATGACGCCGTTCATCCTATATACGGTGCTTGCTGGCGGGGTCCTGGTGGTTTGCCTCATTATCGGTCGGCTCCTAGCACGTCGCTTGGGCCTGCCGAAGCGTCCAAGATGGGCACGCCGACTTTTGCGTAAATCGTCAGCAGTTCCATATGGCGTAGCCTTGGGGATCGGGGCCATCCTCGCAACCCCTTATGCAGTCTGGTTTCCAAGCATCTAACCTAACAGTATGTAAATTGTTTGCATATTTTGAACTAAAGAAATCTCAGCGTTAACCTCTTCTTAGAACCTATTTACGCATGGTCGTCTCGTAAATCGTTTTGGATTTGGGTGATTCTCTAAGGATTCAGCGGGTAAAACCCTGCTAGAACCCCGAGCGGGAGATGGGTAGCGTGAATATTCGGCAAATCTCGATCATTGGCGGTGCACTACTCGTGGCGGGTGGGGCATTTATATGGATGCGGTCGCAATCCAGTAATCCAACAATCGTGCAACCCGTCGCGGTTGCCGAAGCCAAGGTTGAAACAGTCAATGTATTGGTTGCGAAGCGCGACATGGTCGTGGGTGAGCGTATCTCGCCATCATCGCTGGGTTGGGAAGCCTATACTCCGACCAGTGCCGCGACACCTGGCTTCTTCCTCCAATCCAAAAACCCCAATGCCATTCAAGAGTTTAGCAATGGCATTGTCCGCCAAGCCATGGTGAAGGGTGAACCAGTCTTAGCGAGCAAAATTGTTGATGTAGATGCCAAAACGGGCGCAATGGCTGCTTTGCTAACACCCGGCATGCGCGCTGTATCGTTCCCAATCAGCCCAGAAACCGCTGTCGCAGGCTTTGTTCTGCCTGACGATCGGGTCGACATCATCTTGACGCGCGAAGTGCAATACACGTCCAATGGTCAGTCTCAGTCCAGAGTCGTTTCCGCAGCGATTTTGGAAAATGTCCGCGTGCTGGCAATCGACCAATCTGTGACGCAAGATAAGGACAAAACGACGCTACCAGGCGGGGTTGCCACGGTTGAACTTTCCGCGACAGATGCAGAGAAAGTTCGCTTGGCCCATAAATTAGGTGATCTGTCGCTGATTTTGCGTGGCTATGCTGACGCGGGCGGGGCAACGTTTGCGTCAACTGGGACAGATGTCATGAGCCAACGCACAGGGGTTGGTCAGTCGGGCGAGCCTAAGCCGGCAACAACGACGCCCACGATGCAACAAGCATCCCAAGCAATTCCGACGGCTGTTAAAGTCTACCGGGGAGGGCAATAATGCGCAGGACCCAAACCGCGAAAATTCTATTCGCTGCGGCGTCTAGTCTTGTGCTATGTGCGGCAACTCTCCCCAGTACCGCGCTTGCGCAAGCAGCAGCCACAAAAGCTGCGGGCCCTAACACCGCAACCCAACGCCTGACCTTAGCGCTGGGTAAGTCAGCAGTCGTTGACTTACCGGTCGAGGCCCGTGATGTCGTGGTGTCCGACCCGGCGATTGCGGACGCTGTGATGCGTACAAGCCGTCGCGGCTTTGTTTTGGGCACCAAAGTCGGCGAAACCAATGTCTTCTTTATGGATGCTCAGGGTCGTCAAATTCTCGCACTTGAAATCCGAGTGGCGCGCGACACCTCCGAATTGAACGCTTTAATCCAGCGCTTGGTGCCCGAGGCGCGTGTTGTTGTTGATAGCGTGGCCGATTCGGTAATTCTGACTGGTGACGTCCCAAATGGTTTGGTCGCTGACCAAGTTTTGCGGATTGCTATCCAGTATACAGGCGGCGTCGAGAAAGTCCTGAACATGATGAATGTTCTGTCGGGCGATCAAGTTATGTTGCGCGTACGTATTGTGGAAATGCAGCGCTCGGTCATCAAACAATTGGGCATGAACTTAACATCGACCAATATTTTGAACCAATTACTGCCAGAAGATTGGGGCATTAAGTTCGCAACCGCCAATGGCTTTTCAGTGAATGGGGCCTTCCTAGGCGGTACGACGATTGACTCTACATGGGCCCAAAACTTTGTGCGTCCAGTTTCAAACACTTTCATGAGTGGCAAGTCAGCCCTGCTCCCTCCGAACATAGGTGCGGGCGCTGGTGGCTATAGTCTAACCGTTGATGCATCAGGCACCAAAGAAGTATTTGGACCCGCAGAACTAGTGACTGGGCAACGCACGGATAGCAACATCCAAGCATTGGAACGTGTTGGCTTAGCCCGGACCTTGGCGGAACCAAACCTTACCGCAACATCTGGCGAACCCGCAAAATTCTTGGCAGGTGGTGAATTCCCAGTACCTACGGCGCAAGAAGGCAACCGCGTTTCGGTCGAGTTCAAACCCTTTGGTGTCGGCTTGGGCTTTACGCCGATTATTTTGAGCCCAGACCGGATCTCATTGAAGATCTCAACTGAAGTCTCTGAAATCTCTACTGCAGCTTCCTTCCGGCAGGCAGATACCTTGATCCGAGACGCAGCCGGTAACGTGACAGACACAATCCGCGGACTATCCATTCCGGGTGTTTCAGTGCGTCGTGCCGAAAACACCATGGAACTGCCTTCTGGTCGGTCGATGGTGATGGCGGGCCTCATACAACAATCAACGCGTCAATCGATTGAAGGGCTGCCGGGGCTAAAGGACCTACCTGTTTTAGGCAATTTGTTCCGATCGCGTGACTTCCAAAGCAATGAGACTGAACTGGTGATCATTGTCACGCCCTATATCGTGAAATCAGCGACGATGGATCAGTTGCAGACTCCGGGGGACGGTTATGCGCCTGCCGGTGACGTTTCTGCTTTGCTGCTGGGTCGCATGAATAAAATCGTGAAACCCGATTCGAAGGGGCTACCGCAAGGTCGCTACCGGGCCCCTATTGGCCATATTTTGAATTAGAGTCAGGAAGAGGCCTATGACCCAAGAAGCCCAGAAAAATGCTTCGTTCGCCCAACCCAGCAAAGCCGCTGCTTTGGCAATCACGCTTTCCGCGTTGATGCTTCTCGGCGCTTGCGGCGGTGCCAGCGTGGCTAAGGAAGAGGCAGGCATAGATAAGATCGAGCAGGCCCACCTAAAGCGCACAGTCCTTGATGCCTATGTGCCAGAAGCCGTTCCAGTGGAAGCGCGGATGTTAATCTCAGCGCCCAGCGGTGCAGTTGGCCTCAATGTTCAAGAGGCAGCGGAACTCAAAGCGTTCGCGCAGGAATATGTGCGGCTTGGCCGCGGCAATGTCGTGGTCTCCGTGCCAGCCAACGCGAACAACAGCCAAACCGCTGGACAAGTAGCCCAAGACGTTCAACGCGCATTATTCCTTGGTGGCGTCGACTTTTCGAAAATCTCTGCGGGGCCTTATCAAGCACAAGGGCAGTCTAATGCTCCAATCCTGATTACATTTGGCCGCTATGAGACAAAGCCGATTGAATGTGAGCCGTGGACCTCTATTGATCCTCGAAAAACTGCGACCAACCTACCCGTGAGCCGTTTTGGCTGTGCCCAAAACGCCAATTTAGCGGCAATGATCGCTGATCCCGGGGACCTGTTGGGGGATCGCAAAGATGGGCCGCGCGATGCCGCCCGTATCCAAAACGGCATCGACTTGCACCGCAAAGGTGCTGTTCCAACAGTAAGTGGTTCTGTAAAAGCCGGGGGTGGCAAATGATTGGGAATGCAAAACGCAAGCCCATGTGGGAAGAATTGGCGACGGCTGATGAGCCATTCGAGCTGGATGCCGATTTGGATTTCTTAGAGCCATCTCAGGCACGGAGCATTCCAGCGGCCGCCTCTCCTGGCGATTTTGATGCTGCCGCCTTTGAAGAAACCTATGTTGGTGAGCTTGCCCGCGGCGGCGACCAACCCGTGCCTCGGATTTCGGTTCAAGTTTTTTGTGAGAGACCAGATACGGCGCAATTGCTGCAATCAGCTTCAACCGACCGTCGCATCGCGAAGGCGCACGTGACCGTTTCGATGGGCGGTTTGGCAGGTGCGATTGAGTTTTTCCAATCGCAGCCCTCGCCTAACCTGATCATTGTTGAAAGCTTGGCACCGCCAGCAGCCTTGATCCAGCA
Source organism: Alphaproteobacteria bacterium (assembly GCA_027485915.1). Lineage (GTDB taxonomy): Bacteria > Pseudomonadota > Alphaproteobacteria > Caulobacterales > Aquidulcibacteraceae > Aquidulcibacter. Next base: position 19,543 of record JAIXQA010000068.1, read on the forward strand.
ATTGGATGAATTGGCTTCCTATTGCGAACCGGGCGTCAAAGTGATCCTGATTGGTGAGTCCAATGATATTGGCCTCTATCGCGAACTGATCCGCCGTGGTGTTTCTGAATATTTGGTGCCGCCCCTGCAACCTTTGCAGCTAATCCGCACCATTTCCGGCCTCTATGTTGATCCCAGCAAGCCATTCTTAGGTCGCACCATCGCATTCGTTGGTGCCAAAGGTGGCGCTGGTTCATCCACGATTGCACACAATGTGGCTTGGTGCATGGCCGAGCATGCCCGCGTCAACACGACTTTGGTCGATCTTGACCTGTCATGGGGCACGACTGGCCTCGACTTCAATACGGATCCTGCGACTGGCATCGCAGATGCTTTGGAACAACCTGAACGGGTTGACGATGTGTTGCTGGATCGCTTGCTGACCCGCCATACAGACCACTTGACCCTGTTTACAGCCCCGGCGTCTCTCGAGCGGGAGTTTGAGATTTCGCCAGATGCCTATGAAACGGTGATTGAAGGGGTACGTCGCGGTGTACCGTATGTTGTGCTCGATTTGCCACATACTTGGTCGAAATGGATGCGCCAAACTCTGCTTTCGGCCGATGAAGTCGTGGTCGTCGCGCAGCCAGATTTGGCCGGTCTTCGCAATGCGAAGAACATTTTCGATATGGTACGCGTCGGCCGTCCGAATGACACGCCGCCAAAGGTCATTTTGAACATGGTCGGCGTCGCGAAGCGGCCGGAGATTCCCGTGAAGGACTTTGCCGAAGCATTGGGTGTTCAGCCAACTCTCGTACTGCCTTATGATCCGCAATTATTTGGCACTGCAAGCAATAACGGCCAAATGTTGGCCGACGTAAATCCAAACAGCAAGTGCGCTGAGGGCATGGATTTCTTGGCGCAATTGTTCACAGGTCGTGCGCCTCAACCCAAGGCCAAATCCAGCTTCCTGTCGAAACTAATCCCCGCAAAAGCGGCTAAGTGAGGATAGGATGTTTGGTAAACGCGCAGACGGGGCGGCACAGGCAACACCTCCTAAGTTTGCTCCCATTGAGCCTGCAAAGCCAGCAGCGGCACCTGTAGCGCCACCGCCCGCCGCCGCTGCCCCAGCGGCATCGGCTACGGCAGCACCTGCAGGTACTTTGGATCCAGCGAGGGTTGCCAAGGCTGTGCGCGCGCCGACACAGTCAGCGCCGCCCCCAGGACCTGTAAATGACGGGCGCACAGAAGAATATTATCGCACGAAGGCCTCAATTTATAATGCGTTGATCGAGACGATTGACCTTGGTCAATTAGCGGCATTGGATCAACGTACGGCCCGCGATGAAATCCGCGACATTGTCAACGAGATCATCGCGATCAAACAGGTGATCGTGTCGGTTGCCGAGCAGGAGCAATTGCTCAACGATATCGTCAACGATGTTCTGGGCTATGGACCACTTGAGCCGCTGCTCGCGCGGGACGACATCGCCGACATCATGGTCAATGGGGCGAACGCTGTCTTTATCGAAGTCGGCGGCAAAGTAACCAAGACTCCTATCCGTTTTCGCGACAACCAGCAGCTGATGAATATTTGTCAGCGGATCGTGAGCCAAGTAGGTCGTCGTGTTGATGAAAGCTCACCGATCTGCGACGCGCGTCTTCCAGACGGCTCTCGCGTGAACGTGATCGTGCCCCCTTTGGCACTCGATGGCCCGACGCTCACCATTCGTAAGTTCAAAAAAGATAAACTCCGTATGAAGGACTTGGTTGGCTTTGGGGCCATTTCTGAGCCTGCTGGGAAAGTCTTGGGCATCATAGGTGCCGCTCGATGCAATGTGTTGATTTCAGGTGGTACAGGTTCAGGTAAGACCACCCTGCTCAACTGCTTGACCGGCTATATTGCGCCAGATGAACGCGTCATCACGTGCGAAGACGCCGCCGAATTGCAATTGCAGCAGCCCCATGTGGTCCGTCTAGAAACACGCCCCCCCAATTTGGAAGGCCAAGGGGCGGTTCACATGCGTGATCTTGTCAAAAACTGTCTGCGGATGCGTCCAGAGCGGATCATCGTCGGCGAAGTCCGTGGACCGGAAGCGTTCGACTTGCTGCAAGCCATGAACACTGGCCACGATGGTTCAATGGGTACCCTTCACGCCAACAGCCCTCGCGAAGGTCTGTCGCGGATGGAAAGCATGATCACCATGGGCGGCTTCTCACTGCCGACCAAGACGATCCGTGAGATGATTGTCGGCTCCATTGATGTGGTCATTCAGGCTGCCCGCCTTCGGGATGGCTCGCGCAAAATCACGCACATTACCGAAGTGCTTGGCCTTGAAGGCGACGTCATCGTGACGCAAGACTTGATCGTCTTTGAAATGGACGGTGAAGACGCCAACGGCAAAATCATCGGCAAGCACCGCTCTACGGGCATCGCGCGTCCGAAATTCTGGGATCGCGCCCGTTACTATGGTCTTGAAAAAGAGCTCGCTGAAGCCCTTGATGCGGCGGATGTGTAACTGTCATGGATCTTGGTATCATCATTCCCGTGATTGTTGCCATCGGTGTGGTCCTTATCGGGATTGCGCTCGCCGGCGACGATAACCAAGAATCTCAAAAGCGGATTAAGTCCGTCGCCCAGTCTCGCGAATCCACGATAAAACGTCGTGGCGCAGACCCTGACGAGACCCGTCGGAAGCGCTTGCTTGGAAACATCAAAGATATTGAAATGCGGGAGCGACAATTGCGTCGCGCCCGCCTTTCCGTTGGTGCTCGCATCGAGCAAGCAGGCCTGACAATGGAAGAAAAAACCTTCTGGATTGCGTCGGGATCACTAGGCATCCTAGTCGCCTTAGGCGTTCTTGTCTCGGGCAATTCTTGGTATGTCGCCGCGGGTGCCGGCGCCGTCGCAGCTTTTGGCTTGCCACGCTGGGTTTTGGGCTTTTTGGTTGGCCAACGACAAAAGAAATTCATTACCGAGTTTGCAAACGCGATCGACGTGATTGTGCGTGGCGTAAAGTCAGGTCTGCCGTTAGCAGAATGTCTGAAGATCATCGCCAGAGAAGCGCCGGAGCCATTAAGCACAGAGTTTCGACGTATCTGCGACAGCCAGTCCATGGGCGTGCCGATGGAGCAATGCTTAGCGAAGCTATTTGAACGTATGCCTTTGCCTGAGGTCAGCTTCTTCTCAATCGTTCTATCGATCCAATTGAAGGCTGGGGGCAATTTGTCTGAAGCTCTGGGCAATTTGTCGCTAATCCTGCGCTCACGCAAATTGATGCGGGAAAAGATTAATGCCTTGTCGTCAGAAGCCAAGGCATCCGCAATGATTATTGGTGCCTTGCCAATTTGCGTCTGCTTGATGGTTTATATCACAAGCCCATCCTACATGGGGCTGCTCTTCACCGATCCAACTGGCCACCTAGGCCTAGGTGTTGGGATATTGATGATGGGCACCGGCATTTTCGTCATGCGCAACATGATTAACTTCGACATTTGAGGAACGGCCGATGTTCTTAGAAGTTAAAGATTTTGCTAGGATGGTTACAGAGCCCGACTTCGTGGCTTCCGTCATCATGGCTGTGGCGCTTTTGGTTACCGCGCTGACGATCGCCCAACCCCTATGGAAAACCGACCAGCTTGCAGCGCGTATGAAAGGTGTCGCCACCGATCGCGAATCCATGCGCCGTAAGAGCCGCGCCACAATTGCAGCGGAACATGCCGAGAAGACCTCACTTCGCCAACGCGCCAAAGGTCCGTGGAAGTCAATCGTTGACAAGCTAAATCTTCAAAAACTGCTTGAAGATCCGAATGTGACCCAAAATCTCATGGAAGCGGGTCTGCGTGGCCCTGGTCCCGTTGCGATCTTTTATTTCGCTCGCTTTGCCGCGCCAATTCTCTTCTTTGTAGGTGCGCTGACTTATGTGACGATTTTCGGCAAGGATATGACCAGCAATAACCGCCTCATCGCCGCGCTTGCAGCGTGTGTTGCAGGCTTTTATTTGCCGAACATCATCGTGAAGAACATCGCCACGAAGCGGCGCGCCTCCATCATGCGCGCCTTCCCAGATGCGTTGGACTTGCTCTTGATCTGCGTTGAATCTGGCATGTCCATCGAAGGTGCGTTTCTGCGGGTGGGCCAAGAAATTGGCTCGTCCTCAATCGAATTGGCCGAGGAACTGAGCCTAACTAACGCCGAGCTCGCTTACCTCCAAGATCGGCGGGTAGCCTATGAGAATTTGGCGAAGCGCACCAACCATCCGGGCGTCAAGGGCGTGGCGACCGCACTCATCCAAGCGGAACGATATGGTACACCCCTGGGTGCAGCTTTGCGGGTAATGGCCAAGGAAAATCGCGAGCTTCGAATGACAGAAGCAGAAAAAAAGGCAGCAGCGCTACCGGCAAAGCTAACCGTGCCAATGATCGTGTTCTTCTTGCCTGTTTTGTTCATCGTGATTCTGACGCCGGCCTATATCCAGTATCAGAACATGAATGGCGGGGCGGGTCCCAAGAATATCTCAGGCGCGCCGCCGCGATAGATCAGCACTGGCTTTTAGTGGACGCCGCCGCTTGCAGACGCCTTTTGAATATAGAGGCGGCCGCAATACAGACACTCAACTTGGCCTTCATCGCCCATTTCGTACCAGACTTTAGGATGCCCTAAGGCACCGCCGCCACCATCGCAAGCAACGCGGTGGTCATCCACATAAATGGTTTCAACGGGTTGGGTAGGTTTTGAGGGTACGGAGACGGACATTAATCTGCTTCTCTCACAGTGGCGTGATTGCTACGGCCTGTTTAGCACCCTAATTAGAACCTTACGGCCCTATCCGTCAACGTGTGCGCCAAGCGAGAACCCATGACCCAATCCCTTTTTGCCATTGAAGCCCGTGGGCTTCAGAAAACTTATGCGGCCAGTGGAAAATCTCCCGAAAAACACGCGTTAAAGGGATTAGATTTGGCGATTCCCAAAGGGTCAATCTTTGGGCTTTTGGGCCCCAATGGCGCTGGTAAGTCGACCTTTATTAATATTCTTGCAGGCCTAGTGATCAAGACTGCGGGCGAAGTTCGGATCTGGGACATTGACATCGACAAGGATCATCGTGCCGCCAAAGCAGCGATCGGGATCGTGCCACAGGAAATCAGTTTTGATGCCTTTTTTACCCCGTTTGAAACCCTAGAGCTCCAGGCGGGCTTCTATGGCGTGCCGCCTAAAGAACGACGTTCCATGGAGTTGCTGGAAGCCGTTGGGCTCGCCGATAAGCGCGATACTTATTCGCGGCAGTTATCGGGCGGCATGAAGCGCCGTTTGCTAATTGCCAAAGCGCTGGTGCACACGCCACCGGTCGTGATCCTTGATGAGCCGACAGCGGGCGTTGACGTCGAGCTGCGTCGGTCATTGTGGGAATATATCACCATGCTGAATAAAGAACGTGGCGTAACTATCGTTCTAACAACCCATTATCTAGAAGAAGCCCAAGAGTTGTGCGACAATATTGCGATCATCGACCAAGGTCGTTTGATTGCATCCGAACCCACGCCAACGATTCTAAAGCGCCTAGACAAGAAGGCGGTGGTAATTTCACCAATGGAGCCTTTGACGCAAATTCCAGCGGGTCTTGCCAGTTTAGAATGCGTTCTGCGCCCGGACGGGGCCCTGGCAATCCATTACAGACCCAATGAATCGAGCGTTGAAGCGCTTTTGTCCCAAGCTATGGGGTCTGGCGTCCGCATCAAAGACCTGCGGATTGAAGAGCCCAATCTCGAAGACGTCTTTGTAGCGCTTACGACGCCAGCGGGCGGGCGGTAAAGCGCAAAAAAATGGGCGCGCAGTCACCAAGTTTTTTGGTCTCATAACGCGTTGTAATGTGATCTTCCGGTGGAGAGCGCCAATCAGCAACGGTCTCCGCCAGCCATTCAAACCCACCATGATGGATCACTTTTTCTAATGTCCATGCAGCATAATTAGCCCAGTCCGTCGCAAAACGAAGCTCGCCCCCAGGCTTTAATGCCGCATGGGCATCGTTCAAAAATGTATTTTGAATCAATCGTCTCTTATTGTGTTTGGCTTTGTGCCAGGGGTCAGGAAACAAGATAACCAGCTTATCGAGACTTGCAGGCTTTAGAGCCTTTAGCACAGGTCGTGCGTCAGACGCCAAAAGGCGTATGTTGGCGAGGGCCCGATCCTCGATCCCAACCAAAGCCTTGGCAACGCCTTCTTGAAACGGCTCCGCCCCCAAAAACAAATGATTGGGATGGCGCTCAGCCTGTCCAATCAGATGCTCGCCCCCGCCAAAGCCGATCTCAAAAACAACCGCCTTGGCTTCTGGCATCCACCCCAGCGGATCCAAGGTGTCGGCAGGCTCAGCGGGGATCGACAGACGTGGAAACAAAGTCTCAAACAAGCGCTCTTGTCGATCGGATAAGGCGCGGCCACGCACACGGCCAAAGGACCGGAGCGGCCCAAAGGGCTTTGGCGCTGAGAAATCAGGGTTAGACATAGGCCGCTTATGCCTGTTTGGTCGCGCTTGGACTAGAGCAACTCTAAAGTTGGTGGCAGCTCCTTTACCATGAGGCCCATCAGCCTATCCCACGAGGCTTCATGTCACCGCTTAACCGTTGTTTTACCGCAAGTGATTAGGGCTATAACTAGCCACATTTTGAGGTACGAACTTGTCAAATCCTTGTTTAAAATGCCCAACTGAACAGAGTTGCTGTCGCGAACTTCATGGGCTTAAGGTTAACGAAGCGGAATACACAAAGCATTTTAAAGGAAAAAGTGAACATCTATCTATTTCCCAAAAGGGCAAGCTGTACGAAATTTCCTCGCTCGGAAATGGGCCTTGCCCCAATTGGGATCAGCAATGCCAAGTCTATGGCAATCGTCCAATGGACTGTGACCTGTATCCATACACGATCGGCAATGTTTTCGCGGATAAGGGTGAAGTCTATGCAACTTTCCACAGTCGGACAGAATGCCCATTAACTGCGCAGCTTTTAGGTCCTCGCGAGAAAGCAGCGGAGCTCATTCGAAATTTCCTGGTAGAAACCTATGGCGAACAGATGAAAATTACCGTTCGATATGACGAAGGCGCTGCACGCGTCTACCATCTTGCACGACGTGCGGCTTCAAAGGCCAAGAGACTTCTCAGTGGATCAGCGACCTAACAGACAGATCGGGAACTAATCATCGTCGGCCAGAATGCGGATCAACTCAATAACCTTCTTGCGTTGTGCGCTTGATTTTAGTCGCGCATAATCAGCCAAAAGCTCCAAAGCGCCCGGTGCCGACAACAAACTAGCAGTTGAAAGCGTTTCAGCCTCGTTTGGAAGCTCGGCAACGCCCGGGCCCAAGGCCAAAGTCAAACCATCGAAAAAGAAGGACGGCTCCACGCCCAGAAGGCCACATAATTGGAACAAGCGGCTTGCCCCAATACGGTTCATGCCGCGCTCGTATTTCTGAACCTGTTGAAACGAGAGACCGAGAAGTTCGGCCAAACGCTCCTGACTAATGCCCAAATCTTCCCGCCGCTGTTTCAAGCGGCAGCCTACATAAGCATCAACAGATGTGGAACGACGGTGATTAGTCATTAAACTTAGCCTTGATACGGGCATTAATTCAATGAAGAGTTGAATATGTCAATGCTGCTTGTGACGCCAAGCCGCTAGCAGTCCAAAGGCAAGAAGCAGACCCCCGAACGCAACCTCGCCATGGCGGGCATATAGGGTTGGGCCAAATGTTTCTGGCAAGCGCGCTGTGGCATAGCCTGCGCCAGACCGATGTTCGGCTACTGGCCGACCTAGGCGGTCGACAATGGACGACCAACCCCCGCTGGCCGCCCGAACTAAGGGCATACCTGTCTCAATCGCACGGTAGCGAGCCTGTGCATAATGCTGGTCTGGGCCCAAAAGATCGCCGTACCAAGCGTCAATTGAGACGTTTAAGATCCAAGCGGCTTTACCGGTGGCATCTCTATTGAAGCTTGGAAAAACAATTTCATAACAGATGCGCGGATCCGCCAGCGGGGCTTTAGGCAGACTTAATGTTGTGGGCTCAGGACCGGGAGACATCTCGCCGTCGTAGGAAACCAAACTTGCAATTCCGAGCGCGTTAAATAGAGGCCGCAAGGGCAAATACTCACCAAATGGCACAAGATGAAATTTATCATATACAGCACGGGTAGTGAGCCCTCCCTGTTCGACGTCAAAGACCAAGAGGCTATTGGCGTAAAGCGCTTGACCTGCCAACAGATCACGCCGGATCGAACCAACTGCTAAGGTGCGGGAGCCAAGGCGAGCTTGAATTTGATCCAAAACAAACGGCTCTTCCAAAAGAATGAAGGGAAAAGCGCCTTCTGGCCAAACAACGATGTCAGCCTTTTCTGCGTCAGGCGTTTCAAGAAGGCCAAGATAGGTTTCCACGATCCGAACTGTATTGGCAGGGTCCCACACTTCCTTTTGGCTAAATCCAGCCTGCCCCGCCGCGATGATAGGGCCTTTGCCGGCCATGGGGTCAATTGGTCCGGCAGCGCGTAAGTGCAAAAGACCGTAAGTAAGGCTTGCGAGCGCAACCATCCCCGCTGCGATTAGGGCAAAGCGATGCTTGTATCTGTTGCCCTTTGCCAGCAACAGCACGGGTGTCGCCAAAACCCAAAGCGTAACAAGCGACAGTCCATAAGGCCCAATCAATGCCGCCGTCTGGCTGATTGCCTCGCCTGGCCGCCAAATATAGGCGGGCAGGTTCCAAGGCAGGCCTGTGAACAAATGGCTTCGCAAAAACTCACTCAGCCCGAAGCAAGCGGCAAAAGCCAACAAACGACGAGCCCCCGTCCCCCACCCAAACAGGGCGAGTGAACCGGCAAGCCCCCAATAGACGCCCATGGCCGCGGGTAATGCCGTTACTGCAAATGGCATGAGAGCAGCAAATTTTTCGGCATCAACCAAAAAAGCATTGCCGACCCAGAACATGCCAGCCAAAAAATAGCCAAAACCCCAGGCCCACCCACGCCAAAATGCAGAACGAAAGCGCTTTTTACTTTGATTTGCGCCATCAAGCAGAAGCACCAGACCGCAGATTGAGACAGCAAAGGCCGGCCAAAGATGAAAAGGCGCATGGCCAAGAACAGCAACAGGCCCCAGCAACATTGCACATAGGCCCGACAGCCAAGCAGGCTTATTTGGCCCTAGAATGGGCATGGGATGGCCGATTGCGGGTTCAACCGCGGCTGATGGAGGCGTTACGGTCTCAGTCACGCAGACGGTGCCTGAGAACTATCAATATTGGCTTTTTCAACGGCTTTGGCCGAGCGGATACGGACGCGCTTAATCCGACGAGGATCGGCATCAATGACTTCAAAGTCATAGCCTGTAGGATGATGAAGGATTTCACCGCGTGGCGGCACACGTCCGGCAAGCGCAAAGACCAATCCACCCAATGTATCAATATCGTCTTCCATATCTTCCAGCGTCAGATCAACGCCAGCGCGCTCAGAGAAGTCATCCAACTCTACCCGTGCATCGGCTTCCCAGACGCCATTTCCGGTATCAACGATGAGATCCTGATCGAGATCATCGTGCTCGTCATCAATATCGCCAATGATTTCTTCCACGAGGTCTTCAATGGTGACGAGGCCGTCGGTACCACCATATTCATCGATCACCAGCGCCATATGACACCGCTTCGCACGCATTTGCAGCAAGAGATTCGGCAATTTCATCGAGATGGGGACATAGAGCAGATCGCGCTTAAGGCGCCCCAAGACAAGGTCATCCAGCTTGGCCTTTGTCTCGCCTGCTTCATCCGGAATTAAGAGCGACAAAATGTCCTTCACATGGACGAAGCCCAAAGGCGTATCGAGATTTTCGGCATAAACTGGCATTCGGGAATGCTGATGTTCTTCAAACATGCGGGCGACTTCGCCAAGCGGCATTTCGATCTCGACCGCTGTTATGTCCGCACGGGGCACCATCACGTCGCGAACAGACAAACGATCAAAACTCGCAGCTTTGACGATCATGTCCTTTTGATTGCGCTCGATGGTCTCGCCAGACTGCTCGCGCTCACGCAGCAGCTCTGCGGGGTCTAAGCCCGCATAATCATTCTGGCGACGCAATTTCTGCGTCCACCGCTTCCAAAAGCTTGTTTTCTTGGCTGAGTTACTACTGGATGGGTCGTCAGTCATGGGTGTGATAAGGATCAGCAATGCCTAGGCTTGCCAATATCTCTCTCTCTAAGCCTTCCATCTCCGCCGCATCATCATCGGCTTCATGATCATATCCTAAAAGATGTAATAGCCCATGCACAAGTAAATGGGTAGCATGATCTTTAAAGTTTTTGCCCTGTTCTTGTGCCTCGCGTGCGCAGGTTTCGTAAGCAAGCGCAACATCCCCCAAGGTTTTCTCAAGTACGTGCACTGTCTCAGGTGCCGGAAAAGACAGCACATTTGTCGGCTGATCCTTCTGCCGCCACTGCGCATTCAGGGCTTGAACAACCGGATCGCTCGTTAGCAGGAGTGCAAAGCTCTCCCCCGCAGGTTCAAAATATCGTGAGACCGTTTGTACGATCCGCCCGATTTCAGCATCTGAATCAGGGCCAAACACTTGATGCCAGCCTTCAACCTCGATTTGAACATCTACGCTAAAGGAAGCAGACGTCGCCGTCATTCTTGGCTCTGGTGTGGTAAAAGGCGGCGCAGACGCGGCTGACGGCTCTTCCGCTTCCCGCTCATAGGCCGACACAATCCGCCCGACGAGAGGGTGGCGGACGACATCTTCGGCGGTGAAATGCACGATCTTCATGCCCTCGACCCGCCGCAAGATCCGCAAAGCATGAGGCAACCCAGAATCACTCGCACGCGGTAAATCGATTTGGCTCGGATCACCATTCACCGCCATACGCGAACCTTCACCCAAGCGGGTCAGCAGCATTTTCATCTGCATGCGTGTGGTGTTCTGCGCTTCATCGACGATCACGAATGCATCAGACAAGGTACGCCCGCGCATAAAGGCCAAAGGCGCGACCTCAATTTCGCCCGCCGCCTTTCGGCGCTCCAATTGTGCGGCGCCGAGCAGCGTCTTGAAAGCATCCCAGATGGGCTGCAGATAAGGATCGACCTTTTCCTCCAAATCGCCAGGCAAAAAGCCAAGCCGCTCACCTGCTTCCACCGCAGGTCGGGTAACGACGACGCGTGAGACCCGCCCTTCAAGCAAAAGCGATACGCCTACTGCAACAGCCAGAAAAGTCTTACCGGTCCCCGCTGGTCCAACTCCGAATACCAGGTCAAACTCTCCGCCCGTGAGTGCATCGAGATAGATGGCTTGTGTCGGGGTTCGGGGCTTAATATCAGCCCGGCGACCGGGCAAAGACAAAGCCCCACTGCGCGCACGCGATCCAGCGCGAACGAAGGTTATCGCAGAGCGGACTTCCGCTAAGCCCAAAGCCATGCCGGCTTCGGCTTTCTCAATCAACGCCTGCAACGCCTCACGCGCTTGATTGACGGAAATCGGATCATCGCCATAGACAAGGATGTCGCCACCCTGTGCGGTAACGTCCACGCCGAAGGCATCTTCGACCAAGGTCAAATTGCGATGGGCTGGGCCTGCCACCAACGGCACCAAATTTGGATTGGTTAGGACTACGCGACCCTCTTCAGATTTCCGTCGACGCGTCACGAGGAAGTCACCAATTCCCCGGTCAGGGAATTTGGCATCGTGCCGATAATGCGGACACGATGAAGTTGACCGATTAGCTGCTCAGGCCCCGCAACATGTACAGATTGCAACCAGGGACTGCGACCCAAAATCTGCCCAGAGTTACGGCCTTTGCCGGTAAAGAGCACCTCGAACGTTTCGCCGACCTTTGTCGCATTGAAGGCGCGCTGTTGCTCTAAGATCAAGGCTTGTAAACGCTGCAAACGGTCGTCGGCAACGTCTGAAGCGACTTGGCCAAACATTTCAGAGGCCGGCGTGCCGGGGCGCTTGGAATATTTAAAGCTATAAGCACCAGCATAACCCACGGCTCGGACCAGCTCCATCGTATCTTCAAAGTCTTGCTCGGTCTCACCAGGGAAACCTACAATAAAATCAGAAGCCAAGGCTATATCCGGGCGCGCCTGTCGCACTTTTGCGATCGTGTCCAAATAGCTCTCGACACTATGTTTACGGTTCATGGCTTTGAGGATTTTGTTAGATCCAGACTGCACGGGCAGGTGCAGATAGGGCATCAATTCCTTCACCTCGCCATGGGCCTCGATCAGATCGTCGCTCATGTCGCATGGGTGTGAGGTTGTGTAGCGGATGCGCTCAATGCCGCCGATTTTAGCCAAATGGCGAACCAATTGTGCCAAAGACCATGTCTTGGATCCGTCCAGTGACGGGCCCTGACCATGATAGGCGTTGACGTTTTGACCCAGAAGCGTGATTTCGCGTACACCTTGCTGCGCAAGCCCGCGAGCCTCAAGAATGATGGGATCGACGGGACGTGAGTATTCGGCGCCGCGCGTATAGGGGACGACGCAGAAAGTACAAAATTTGTCGCACCCTTCTTGCACCGACAAAAAGGCCGATGGCCCATCTGGCGCACGCAAAGTTGGCAAGGCGTCAAACTTCTCGTCCGCCTCAAAGCTTGTTTCGAGGCGTTCACCGCTGGCCCGCGCCGCGCGAGCAATCAGCTCGGGCAGCTTGTGATAGGCTTGCGGGCCCACGACCAAGTCCACAGCTGGCGCGCGACGCATGATTTCTTCGCCCTCGGCTTGAGCGACACAGCCTGCGATCGCAATGGTCATTTTAGCACCATTCTGCGCCATCAAATCCTTATATGCTTTCAGGCGACCAATTTCGGAATAAACTTTCTCCGTGGCCTTCTCGCGAATATGGCATGTATTCAGCACAACAAGGTTCGCATTGTCTGGCTTGTCGACCGGGCTATAGCCTAATGGTCGCAAGACATCGGCCATACGTTCGCTATCATAGACATTCATCTGACAGCCATACGTCTGGATAAACAGGGTTTTCCCTGTCTTTCCATCTGCTGACTTTACAGACCCGGGCCGGTCTACAATTTGATCGTTTTGAGAGGTTGCGGCGTCTTCATGCATAACGCCAGCCTAAAACGCCAAACGCGGCAAATACGCAAGAGCAATCAAGCAACACTTTGCCCAACAATCCAGAAGAAATCAGGTCACAAAGGCAACAGCGTCGCCGGGCTTGGCTTGTTTTAAAAGGTCGCGGAGGTCGGCTTCGGCCAAGGCGACACACCCCTCTGTGGACCGATAGTCATCTGATGCGCAATGCATAAAGATAGCTGACCCCATTGCCGGTACAACGGGGTCATCATTATGCCCAAGAACGACAATGATGTTATACAGCCCATCTTCACGCCACAAATGTTCGGCACTGGCCGGATAAGGATGGGTCACAAATTGATTATATTTTGGGTCATCTGCAGCATCGCACCACCCATCTTGCGGCTGAATCGGCATCACGTCAAACCCAGACTCCGGCCTTGGTCCGCGGTCCTCACGCCATAGGATTGAGCGGATTGGCCAAACGCCAAGTGGGCTTGCACCATCGCCTTCGCGCTTTTCTGCCGCTGGCTTCGCACCAGCCTTGCCAATCGAACAACGGACTCTCGTTTGTCCGTAGGTTAGCCAACCCGATGTTGATGCTGCAAAAACCTGCATAAATTCCCCCAGATCAAGACTCTGTGATGCCGCACCCTCTTGTATCACGCAATAGGGTGCAACCATGTAGTGGCCATGTCACGCAAGCGCACCCTCCTTCTGGTCGATGACGACCATGATCTCCGCACCACCTTGGCCGAGCAATTCGAGCTGACGGGGGAATTTGACACAATCATGGCGCAAGATGCGGCCAGCGGCGTCGCCGCAGCTCGCACCAAGGGTCCTGATCTGATCCTGTTGGACATCGATCTACCGGATCTCGATGGTCGGGAAGCCTGTAAGGCGATCCGCACGGGTGGATTTGCAGGCCCCATCATTATGCTGACAGGTCAGTCCACGGATTCTGATACTGTTTTGGGCCTTGATGCGGGTGCCAACGACTATGTCACCAAGCCATTCCGCTTCGCGGTGCTCTTGGCCCGTGTACGTGCCCATTTGCGCAGCCATGACCAGACCGATGTCGCAACCTTGAAGATTGGTCCTTACGACTTCAAACCCGCAAATCGCACCTTGACCGACGCCACAGGCAAGCGCATCCGTTTGACCGACAAAGAAGCTGCAATCCTCCGCTATCTCTATCGTTCCGGCGCAAAGGCGGTGCCTCGCGATGAATTGCTGCGCGAAGTCTGGGGTTATAATGCTGCGGTCACCACGCACACGTTGGAAACCCACATCTATCGTCTGCGCCAAAAGATTGAGCCAGTTTCGAGTCGTAATGGTCTTTTGATCACGGAAGGTGGCGGCTATCGTCTTGAGCCATAAGTCTTGAGGCTAGCGCCATTCGTCACGGCCACCTTTGCGCTGCCGCGTGAGATTCATATGATATTGGAAGCGTTCAGGGCGATAAAAGCCTTGAACAACTTCGATCGGTGCCGACTGGGAATCCTTCATCACTCGTACAATTTTGAGAAGCGGTGACCCCGTTGCAATCTTTAGCGCCTGCGCTGTGGCGGGCTCTGCGCTGCAAGCGGTGATCCATTGCTCAGCAGACACCGCAACAAAGCCCGATCGTTCTAACAGGTCAAGCATGGGTGTATGGGCCAGTGCTTCTGGGTCAAAAGTTGCCGCGACATCGATTGGCAAATGGGTGACGATGTAGGAGAAGGGCTCACCTTCTAATTTTCGAATTCGCTCTGCGCGCTGGACTGGAACGCCGCTGGGCAGGCCTAAGAGTTCTGCAATCTCTGCAGTTGCTGCGATTTGAGTGACATTGATCAACTCAACTTCCGTAGAAAGGCCCATCACTTTTAGGGCTTCCATCAAATTATCAAAGCTGCCCTTCACGACAGGCACCGTTGCATTATAAGTGACCACCGTCCCACGGCCTCGATGGCGAGATACCATGCCCGCAGAGGCCAATTCATTCAGCGCGCGTTTGACGGTGATACGCGAAACATTGAAGACATGCGTTAGGTCTTGCTCACCGGGCAAGACAGCGCCGAGCGGAAAAGCGCCGGAACGAATACGCTCCCTCAAAACCAAGAATAATTGATGATACAAGGGCGTTGGCAGCCTTGCATCTACCATAGTGGCCTTAAGCTCAGAACTAGGTTCGTGCGATGTGGGCAAGGTCGTGTCCATAAAGAGAAATTAATCTGCCTCTAGGAAATGAAAAGCCCTAGATCCGGCAGCCTACTGAAGTAAAGTTTGATCTCATCCACCGTTGGCACGCTCTCGAACAGAGTCAAGGCTCTCCCAGATCTTACCGCCGGGATAAATTCCGATGGACATGGTCATATCATGCACCTCCACTGTTTCGAACATGTCGCAGGTAAAATAGGGGTCCCCGCGCATAATCGCCCAAGCGGCCTCTAGGTCTGCCGCATAGACGATCAAACAAGATCCATGAATCTTAGGGCTACCTGGTGCTTTCAACGGGCCGGCCGTCACGTAAGACTGCCAATGCGCCTCTACATGTGCAAGATGACCCGCCAAGTGCTCGAGTCGCTTTTCAGGTGCGGTCGGCCCATCTTTGCACACAAACAAAAACGTAGGCTGGGTTTGTCGGGGCACTGTGGGTGGGTTGGACATGGCGACTTCCTGATCATAGGTAGGGTCACTCTAAGGATGAGTCATTGCCTTGCCAATGTCGAAACGCTATTTGATATAAACATAGATCATTTCTAAACTAGGGTGCATCCGCGCGCATGTCTGAAGCTTCCAGACCCCAAACGGTGAGTTCAGGTCTGACACTGGCCCAGAAACTGCTGGCGCGGGCATCAGGTAGCGAGCGTGTGACACCTGGCGATATTGTTGTCGTAAAGGTCGACCTTGCCATGGCTCATGATTCCAGCGGCCCACGACGCTGGAAACCACATTTGGAGGCGCTGGGGGCAAGATTGTGGGACCCATCCCGCGTCGTCATTGTGTCAGACCATTTTGTACCCGCCGTTGATGCGGACAGTGCGGCAATCCTTAAGTTGACACGAGATTTTGCAACGGAGCAAAATGTAGGCCACTTCTTCGATATGGAAGGTATTTGTCACGCCATCCTGCCTCAAAAAGGTCTGCTTCGACCCGGAATCCTGGTTGCGGGCGGGGATAGTCATACCCCACATGCAGGTGCCTTTGGCTGCTATGCGGCTGGGTTTGGGGCCACGGATATGCTGGGCATCTTGGTTACCGGCCAAACTTGGACAATTGTTCCCGAAACCATTCGCGTGGAGCTAACCGGTTCCTTTGGTAAGAACGTGTCTGCCAAGGATGTCATGCTGGTTTTGTGCCGAGAACTAGGCATGGATAATGCCTTTAAGGCCATTGAATATGGTGGCCCCGGCGTAGCGTCGATGTCGATGGATGAACGTATGGTCCTCTCCAATATGGCCGCAGAATTGGGCGGCGAGGTCGGCCTCATTGGTGCTGATAAAGTTACCTTGGACCATATTCGGGCGCATGGTGGAAGCGTGTCTGAAGCCGATTTGGTTTGGCAACCCGATCTCGACGCCGCTTATGAACGATCGATTTCAATCGACCTCTCTGAGCTTGAGCCGCAAATCGCGCTGCCACATTCACCCGCCAATAGTTTTCCGATCGGCCATGCGCTGGGTTCGCCAATCCATCAGGCCTATATTGGGGCTTGCGTAGGGGCAAAACTACAAGACCTTCACATGGCTGCGGAAATCCTGCAGGGCAGACGAACTGCCCCGGGTGTACGCCTGCTTGTCGCGCCAGCTAGCTCACAGGTGACGGCTGACGCGGCCGCAGACGGAACCTTATCAATCTTACTGGCGGCGGGAGCAACTTTATTGCCGTCGGGTTGTGGTGCCTGTGCGGGCATGGGGGCGGGGCTTTTGGCCGCGGGCGAGGTTTGTATTTCCACGACAAATCGAAACTTCAAGGGCCGGATGGGTCATGCCGACGCCTTTGTGTATCTAGGCTCGCCCTACACAGTTGCTGCCAGTGCGATTGCTGGCTGTGTCAGTGATCCTCGAACACTCTCTGCGGACATGACGGTGCCGGCATGACGCAAATTGAAGTGACCGGCCGCGCCTTTGTTTTTGGCGACAATATTGATACCGACCTGTTGGCACCTGGTCATTTGATGAAGCTGCCTGCGGAAGATCTCGCCCGCCATTGTTTGGAAGCAATTTCGCCCGTTTTTGCAAAATCCGTTCAGCCGGGTGACTTTGTCGTGGCTGGCAAGAATTTCGGCTTGGGCTCATCACGAGAGCAAGCTGCCATCAGCTTGCGTATTCTGGGTGTAGGGGCAGTGATTGCCCCAAGTTTTGCCCGCATTTTCTATCGGAACGCCCTGAATTTGGGGCTTCCAGCACTGTTTTGTGACGCGGCTAACCGGATTGTTGAAGGCGACCAGTTGATGGTCAACCCAGTCTTGGGCAAGATCGTGAATAAGACGCGCGGTGAGACGATATCGTGTAAGCCGATCCCAGATCATTTAATGGCGATGGTTCGGGCCGGCGGTTTAGTCGCCCATCTAAAATCAAGACGCGGCACATAGGGATCGAGCATGACAGAAGTTTCTTTGCACGAGCGGCTCGGCCAAAGCAAAGCCCTATTAGCCCCGGGGGCTTATGATGCTTTAAGCGCGCTCTTGGTGGAGCAAGCCGGCTTTGAAGCCATTTACATGTCCGGTGCATCAATTTCCTATACCCAATTGGGCCGGCCAGATATTGGGTTGGTTTCAGCTACTCAAGTCGCTGACATTATTGCCCGCGTCCGTGATCGTGTTCAGATTCCGCTGATCGTGGATGCGGATACAGGATTTGGGAATGCATTGAACGTTCAACACACAGTCCGCTTATTTGAGCGTATGGGCGCAAATGCCCTACAACTGGAAGATCAAACCGCGCCAAAGCGTTGCGGTCATTTGGCCGGCAAAGAATTGGTTGCAAGCAGTGAAATGGTTGGAAAAATTAAGGCCGCCGTCGATGCCCGTGCATCCAAACAGACATTGATCATTGCCCGGACCGACGCCATCGCCGTGGAAGGTTTTGAGCGGGCCCTAGAGCGCGCGGACCTCTACCGCCAAGCCGGTGCCGACATCTTGTTTGTGGAAGCGCCGCAAGCAATTGATCAAATGCAAGCAATTTGTCAGGCTTTTCCGAGCACGCCGCTCTTGGCCAATATGGTTGAAGGCGGCAAGACACCGCTCCTTACATGCGATCAATTATCTGAGATGGGCTATCGCTTGGTCATCGCACCGGGCTCCATGGTGCGCCTGCATGCCTATATTGCTCAACAATTTCTCCAATCGCTTAAAGCGAATGGTACCACGGCGCTTTTCCGGGATCGCATGCTAGATTTTAAACAAATCAATGAGTTACTAGGTTTGCCTGATCTAATGGATCAAGGTGCGCATTATGAAATGCGCGGTCAAGAAGCTGCCGAATAACCCATCCAGAATGTAAGGCTTTTTTCACTGCGTTTCGTTACAATCTTGTCTCTATGTTGCCAGATTTTGGATGCATGTAGACACTATGGTGATTAGGCACGGTCTCGTCAGTGGAAGGCATCTGGGTTCAGGTGTTGGGGCTCAGCTGATTTTGAGCTGGCTTTCGTGCATCTTCATGGCTTTTAGCCTTTTCATTGGCGGCCCGGTGGCTGCCCAAGCGCCGAAGCGTGGCGGCGACCTTACCCTAAATGACATGTTCTCCAGCCCCAATGCCGCTGCAGCACAAGCGGTCTCCTTTAGTGCCGGGCCAAACAACCTTCGCTTTGTGCTCGACCGATCCCAGCCGCGTGTTGTCTTGCTGCGATTTGACGGCGATCCTGAGGTTTGGGCCCTGACTTCGCAATGGGGTCCTCGCGGTGACGAGTTTCTCCGCAATGATATTGGCGAAGTCATTGTGCGCATCACGACACTGGGCGGCGTAACGGTCTATGGTCCACTTGGAACCAATGGCGGTCTTGCTGCGAGTGAAGGCCGCGCAAAGACGCTATCCGCACCAGCAAGAAGCGAAGGTAATTTGCAGGCGACTTTGGAAAAGGCGCTGCGCTGGTTTGACAAATTTTCTAACCGCAGCATTCGGGTTGAAGCTGCCGGAACCTTGCCACCTGCTTTGGTGTATGAGGCGCTGGAGCGCGCTGCCCAGGGCATGTCCCGTGCTCCACGGGGCTATTTTGGTAGACCAGAACGACGCGTCAAACTTATTCGCGTCCAACGGAGCTTTGATCGGCCAAGTGTCCGTTGGCAGGCCGGCGTTTTGACGATTGGCGTTGTGCCAGGGGCTGGTTATGCTGGAAGACCGTCCAGCGCTGCCGTTCTTTTGGCGCTAACAAAGGGCAATTAGTCGCAGGACAGACTCAAGCGATTGCCCGAACCATACGCCCGGCATATATCAGCCTCATGACCTTACAACCCCTCAATATTGCTATTTTCGTGGCTATGGCCATTGTTCTGACCGTATTGGTCGTTGGCATCGCCAATTTGGCCATGACGGGCGACAAGGCACGTTCCCGCTCCAACCAGTTGATGCGGCTACGCGTTTTGGTTCAATTTATCGCCGTAGCTCTCTTGATGGTGGGCTTCTGGCTTAAAACACGCGCCGGATGATCAAACGAAGCTTTCCCGGAAAAGTCGCTTTAGTAACAGGCGGCGGTGGCCAGTTTGGCCGGGTCTTGTGCCAGACGCTTTCCCAGCGTGGATGTAAGCTGATCGTTGGTGACTGCGATCTAACTCGAGCACGCGAGACGGCGGCGGGTGTTCAAGGTTTGGCTCTAGGCCTTGATGTCACCGACACAGCTATGTGGATCAATGCCGCATCTTCGGCCAGAGATCTATTTGGACCTGTCGATTACGTTTTTCATTGTGCTCACCAACATGAAGAAGGTCGCACTACCGATGAGTCAGCGCGTCTGTGGGCTACGCAAATTGCCGCACTTGAAATCGCCCAAGAAGCGTGCGGTGCCGACTTGGCAAGGACACGTGGCACACATGTGGTGTTTGTTTCTAATGCAGCTTGGATACCAGATGGTGCGAGACCGCTTTGGTCGGCTGCCGAAGCAGCTAAGCGTCACTGGCATAAAGCGCAAATAACAGGACACAGAGGTGTTCTCAGCACCCTGATTGCCTATGATGTACCGCCACCCAAGGCCGGGAAGACTAGTCCGGACGAGATTGCCGCAGCTACCCTTTGGGCCTTGTCGCGTGGCACACACGATGCCTTCGTTCCCGGTGGGTTTGGCGTTGCAAGCTTTTGCCGCAGGGCCGCGCGATAAGCCTAAGCCGGCATACCCGGGCAGCGCAGATATTTTTCCGATACAGCTCCGTCCCAAGAAATGCTGGCGGTCTCATCGCTGGTCTGCTCGATAATCAAGCTGAATGATACGCCTACACCATTCCGTGCCTTAACTTCATAGCCTTTGTCGGTCGGCCTAACTGACAAAATCTTATGTCTTTCGATGCCAGATGGCCGAATACTGTCCAACCAAAGACCGGATTCTTCATCCATCAGGACATAGCCTTGGTTCATGCGTTGCGGATTGCAGGCAATTGGACCTGCATCGCTTGGTTGCCCCATGAAGGCTGCGTTTGTGTCTTTACCTGCAAACAAAAAGTCGCGGTCGTCCGCCGAGATTTTGGCCAGCGGATCAGCCGGCGCGCAGGCTCCGCCAAGTAAGCCTGCCGCCATTATACATGTGATTAGAGTATAGCGCATCGCCAGACCCCCTTACAGAATGCGGTTGGTACCGTCCAATCGCCCCATAAGTGGATCATAGAGCGGTTAATCTTATGTGTTCATACTCTGGAAAAAGTCGTCGTTATTTTTGGTCTGCTTGAGCTTGTCGAGCAGGAATTCCATTGCATCCATGGTGCCCATGGGATTGAGAATCCGACGTAACATATACATTTTCGGCAAATGCTCTTTTGGAACCAAAAGCTCTTCTTTCCGTGTGCCCGACTTGATGATGTCGATGGCTGGGAAGACGCGCTTGTCGGAGACCTTCCGGTCCAAGATGATTTCAGAGTTACCGGTACCTTTGAACTCTTCAAAGATGACTTCATCCATCCGCGAACCTGTTTCAATCAGAGCGGTGGCGATGATGGTCAAAGAGCCACCCTCCTCAAGGTTTCGGGCTGCACCAAAGAAGCGCTTTGGACGTTGCAAAGCATTCGCATCCACACCACCGGTCAGAACTTTGCCCGACGATGGGACAACCGTGTTGTATGCGCGGCCCAATCGGGTGATTGAGTCGAGCAGGATCACAACGTCGCGGCCATGCTCGGCCAAGCGCTTTGCCTTTTCGATCACCATCTCAGCGACTTGCACGTGACGTGTCGCTGGTTCGTCAAAGGTTGAAGATACGACTTCGCCCTTTACAGACCGCTTCATATCGGTGACTTCTTCGGGACGCTCGTCGATCAGCAACACAATCAGATAGACTTCTGGGTGGTTGATCTCGATGGACTTAGCGACATTTTGCAAGATAACCGTTTTACCGGTGCGAGGCGGTGCCACAATCAAAGCCCGTTGGCCTTTCCCAATTGGAGCCACAATATCGATGACGCGACCGGTGCGGTCTTTCCGCGTTGGATCTTGGATTTCTAGATGGAGACGTTCGTCTGGATAAAGCGGAGTCAGATTGTCAAAATTGACCTTGTGACGGGCTTGCTCTGGATCGGTGAAGTTGATCGTGTCAACTTTGGAGAGAGCAAAATAGCGTTCGCCGTCTTTGGGTGCCTTCACCGGACCTTCGACCGTGTCACCGGTCCGCAAGCCGTGGCGACGGATTTGCTGCGGCGAGACATAAATGTCATCGGGGCCAGAGAGATAATTGGATTCTGGCGAACGCAAAAAGCCGAAGCCGTCTGGCAGCACTTCTAACACGCCGCCGCCGCCGATTTCTGAACCGCGCTCGGCTTGCGCTTTTAAGATTGCAAAAAGAAGGTCTTGGGTGCGCAAATTAGATGCGCCATCAATTTCTAGGGATTCTGCCAGCACAACCAATTCAGTTGGGGTACGGGTCTTTAATTCTTGTAGGGTGGACCGGCGAGGTGGCGCGTCGATCGACAATTCCTCTGACATGTCAGGGCCTCAAAATATCTTTGGTGAAAGCCGTCGTTGCAAGGACTGCAGCGGCTGTAAGGAGGTGCCAGACCGTGTTACGGCCTCAGCAACTAGTGTTCACATGACGATTATCGCAGGCGCGGTCAAGGTGTGTCGTTAAGAAAAAGGCTCCAAGACAACCATAAAGACAGCAACAATCATCAAAACAAATGGCAGTTCATTCAAAAAACGAAAAGCCACATGGTTTAATGGGCGCTCCCCGCGTGCAAAAGCTTTGCGCCAGCGCAGGTACGAATGGTCAACAGCTGTGATGGTAATCACCATCGCCAATTTGATCTGCATCCAAGGCTGGGCCAACAAATCCCAACCACCGCGCCCAAATAGAAGGCTTAGACCCAATATCCAGACGACAATCATAGCAGGAACCATGATACCGCGATGCAGGCGACGTTCCATCACGATCAATTGCTGATCTAACTCACCACCTAGAGGTGCCATCGAATGATAAACAAATAGGCGGGGCAAATACATGAGTCCCGCCATCCAAGCGATCACCGCGATCAAATGAAGGGCTCGAAAAACTTCATAATGACTGGTGATCCATGCACTCATGCAGCGCATCCACCAAATTCTGCGCGTGGACAGGAAGGACATGCCACGACGCAGCCTGTCGTGCGGGCTGCAAGGATCCGATCAGATCCTTCTAGTAGATCGGTGGTAAGGCGGGCAAGTTCGTCGATGAATTTAGCACGGGTCCCTAAAGCTGGAGCGCGCAAATAAAGTGGTACACCCACCTCATGGGCAACTTCGTAATATTCCTCGTCCAACTCAACCAAAGTCTCAATATGCTCTGAAACAAAAGCAATTGGCACCACGATTACGGCAATCTTGTCGGCACCTGCCCGCTCAATTTCAGTCTCTGTTGCAGGACCGATCCATTTTACGGGGCCAACGCGAGATTGGTAGCAAATCGCGTGTTCAAAATTGTCTGGCAGCAACGGACGCAGTGCCGCGACAGTTTCCTCAACTTGCTTTTGATACGGGTCGCCATCGAGAATGATTTTCTCTGGCAAGCCATGGGCTGACCACAACACACGGACGCGCTGTGGTGAACCACCTGCTTGCCACGTTTCCATCACGGCTTCAGCGTGAGCTGCAATGAAACCCGGTGCATCTGGATAGCAGCAGATCAGTTTTGCAGGTCCCCCTCCCGCCTTTTTCCAAGCCTGAAGGGACGAGTCCGTCGTCGTGGTTGAAAACTGAGGATAAAGCGGTAGCAACACGGTCTCGTCTGGATTAAACGCGCGCACTTGTGCAACCGCGTCTTTCACGAACGGCTTCCAGTAGCGCATGGCAAGAAAGGTCTTTACCTCTGCTTTTTCATAGCCGGGACGCGCCTTGATCGCATTCTCAAGTGCTGCTGCTTGCGCCAAGGTTTCTGGAACCAGGGGTGAACCGCCGCCCATTTTGGCATAATTAGCCCGCGCGGATTTTGCGCGCAATGTGGAAATCAGTCTCGCCAGCATCCAACGAACGGGACCGGGTACCCTAATGATGGCAGGGTCAGAAAACAAATTCTTCAAAAAAGGGCGCACTGAATCCGGCCCATCAGGACCCCCTAGATTGAAGAGGACGATTGCTATTTTTTGTCCCATAGACCTATCAATTACCTTTTTTGGCCAGCGGTAGTCCAACTTAGCCGGTATTTAGGCCAAACCCTTTACGCGGCGCATCACATATTCGACATTAGAGATGGGCGTTGCGGGAACAACACCATGTCCAAGGTTGAAGATATGTGGTCCCTTAGCCGCTGCGGCAAGAATAGCATCCACAGCCTGTTCTAAAGCTACACCACCGGCCATCAACGCCATGGGATCCAGATTGCCTTGTAAGCAAATCTTTGGCCCCAAAGCAGAACGTGCTGCGCCTAAATCAGCTGCGATATCAAGCCCCACACCTTGGACGCCAGTCTCTTGCTGAAATTGGCTGACCCGGTGGCCAGCGCCACGCGGAAAGCCGATAATAGGAACTTCTGGATAAACGGCGCGAACGACATCCACCGCACGTTTGATTGGCTTGGTTACCAAGCGCGCAAACAAATGCCCAGGGATATCCTCTGCCCAAGATTCAAAAATCTGCAGCGCATTCGCACCTGCTTTGACTTGTGCGATCAAATGTTGGCCAACTGCATCTGCCAAGATCGCCAAAAGATCATCGACCAAGTCGGGGTTTTGGTAGGCAAAGGCGCGAGCAAGGTCCCGCTCGCCACCGCGTCCTTGAATCATGTAGGTCGCCAAGGTCCAAGGCGCGCCAGCAAAGCCAATCAAAGCCCGATCCGCATCCATGGCAGCCCGAACTCTCTCCATAGCCTCATAGACGGGTGCTAAGCGCGTTTCCAAGCGCGACATATCAAGTTTTGCAAGATCTGCCGCGCCTTCAAGTGGGGTCAGAAGAGGCCCCTCGCCCTCAGCAAAACGCACATCCCGACCCAAGGCATGTGGGACCACCAAGATATCGGAAAAAATGATAGCTGCATCGACAGGATAACGACGAACGGGCTGAAGGGTCGCTTCAGCTGCTGCTGCCGGAGCATAACAAAAATCAAGGAAGCTCTTATTCTTTGCCCGAAGTTCGCGATATTCTGGCAAATGTCGTCCAGCTTGGCGCATCAGCCATATTGGAGGATGGGCCTGCTGCTCACCTAGGAGGGTACGCACCAATGCGCTATTTTGACCCTTTGCTCCCTCAGCCATCGCGGGCTTCCCTTCCCTTATAAGATTTAGATTCTTGAATCAGTAAACAGTAGTGCGGTGGATAGACTGATCCTTGCAAGTCACCTGCATGACCTAACGGGATTTCTCAAGCTGTTTATCAGCTTTTACCCCTGTTTTCTCCACAGGGTGGAGGGACCGAAAAGCTCTGAAAATCATGCGATTGCTAGCACCATGCGGAGTTATTTACCCCCAATGGGGATGCTAATTTCAACATCTTACCAGCCCTGTGGATGTTCGAGAAAAGTTCCACGTGGCTTTTTCGCTAGTCATGCACAAGCGACGATTTGTCTCACATATTCATACAAAATTAACCCTGTTTCTTAGAGATTCATTAAGTTTTTTTAACAAGTTATGAACAGCCCTACTCCGACAACCGGGTTTGTCTCGGTAACGCATTTTGGTCAGACCAAAAGAAGTTGTGCTACTTCATGTACGAAGACCTTGATCAGCTAACATTCGTCGGCCACACCTGCGTCATGCGCATTTCCACTTTTCTAAACGTTCATTTGGTGTCTGACTCAACGGGTGAAACACTCAATGCGGTTTTGCGGGCGGTTGCGCCCTTGTTTGAAGGCGTTACGCCTTTGGAGCATTCTTATTATCTTGTCCGATCGCGCCGGCAATTGGATCGCGTGCTGGCAGAAATTGAGTCTTTTCCCGGGGTAGTCCTATTTACGATTGCTGCCCATGATCTGCGCGATGTTTTGGTAGATCATTGCAAGCGGTTGGGCATCCCGGCGCTACCACTTCTCGATCAAGTTCTCACCATGTGGGAGCATCACCTAAAAATGCGAGCTGGTGAAAAGACAGGCTCTAAACAAGCATTGGATGAAAATTATTTCCGCCGGATTGATGCTTTAAACTACACTATGGCTCATGATGACGGCCAAATGGTGCACGAATTCAATCAAGCCGAAGTGGTTTTGGTCGGTGTTAGCCGGACTTCTAAAACACCGACTTCAATCTATTTGGCTAATCGTGGTATCCGAACCGGCAATTTTCCCCTGGTGCCAAAAGCCCCCATCCCGCAAGCTCTGCTGGACCTAAATAAGCCGCTTGTTGTGGGTCTTCGGGTCTCGCCAGATCGTTTGATTGCTATTCGCCGGAATCGGCTGTTGTCACTCAATGCGGACGCGACGAGCGAATATGTCGATGAAGACGCAGTTCGTGAAGAAATCACAGATGCTAACCGATTGTTTGAACGACAGAATTGGCCGGTAATCGACGTTACAAGGCGTTCGATTGAAGAAACCTCTGCTGCCATTTTGAACCTGTTAGCTGACCGGAACGCGAAATAAACATGCTGACGCTTGCTTCTACTAGTTCGATACGTCGTCACTTATTGACCCAAGCGGGTATAAGATTTGAAGCTGTTGGGTCTGGTGTCGACGAGGATGCCGTCAAAAACGCCATGCGGGCTCAAGGGGCAAGCCCCCGCGATCAAGCCGACAAATTGGCCGAGCTTAAGGCGCTGAAGGTTTCACAAAGACGGCCTGGCTTTGTATTGGGTTGTGATCAAATATTGTCGTTTGAAGGTCACTCCTTTGATAAGGCAGAGACATTGGATGAAGCGTTTGACCGCCTCACCCAATTACGCGGCAAAACGCACAGTCTTGAATGTGCAGCAGTTATCGCAAATGATGGACAAGCCGTATGGCGTCTCGTGACTAGCCCAAAATTGACTATGCGGAACTTTTCCGATGATTTTCTGCGATCCTATTTGGACGCTTATGGAGCAGAAGCGCTTTCCAGTGTCGGCTGCTACCAGTTTGAAGGTCCCGGGGCGCAATTATTTGAGCGCGTGGAAGGTGACTTCTTCTCAATATTGGGCCTACCTCTTTTAGAGGTCTTGGCGTTCCTGCGCCTGCATGGCGAGGTTCAGACATGAAAATCACCGGCTCTACCGAGTTGTATGCGGTTTTAGGCAGCCCGGTCCGTCATTCGATGTCGCCGGTCTTACAAAATGCATGGATTCAAGAGCACGGTTTTAAAGCGCTTTATGTCGCGCTTCCGGTTGTGCCAGACAATTTTGAGGTCGCGCTACAAGGCTTGGCTTCAAGTGACGTGTGTGGCCTAAACATTACCACGCCCTTCAAAGAGCGCGCCGCCAAGGCCGCGCTTCGCCAGTCTGACCGGGTAAGGCTGGTCGGCGCAGCGAATTGTTTGACCTTGGACCGTACCGGCCGTGGCTATGATGCCAACAATACTGATGGTGACGGGCTGATTGCTGACTTGGACGCGCGGGCATCGGATTGGCGCGAGTTGGATGGTGCAATCGTGGTTTTAGGCGCAGGTGGAGCCGCCCGTTCAATCCTCGCGGCCCTTTCTGCGCATAGCCAAAAGCCAATACGTGTCATTAATCGTGACCAAGAGCGGGCGCAACAAATCGCAGACCAGCTTAATCCCGAACAAATCCAAGTGAGTAGTTGGCAGTATTTGCCGCAATTTTTGACCGGTGCGAGCCTCGTCATCAATGCAACAAGCCAAGGTCTCAATAATCAGTCACCGTTCTCACCGGATTTTTCACCCACGCTGCCAGATGCCATCATTTATGACACCATCTATTCGCCGCGCATGACCGCATATCTTGAAAGCGCGAAATCCTCGAACCGGCGGCACTTCGATGGCCTAGGTATGCTGGCCGGGCAAGGGGCGCTGGCGTTTCATTATTGGTTTGGCGTTTTACCAGACATAGAAGGCGGCTTGAAAACCCTAGAAGAGGCCCTAGTGGCATGAAGATTGTTGCGCTTACAGGCTCTATCGGCATGGGGAAATCCACCACCTCAACAATGTTTAAAGAGTTAGGTGTTCCCGTTTGGGATGCGGACGCGGCTGTTCACCGACTTTATGGTGCCGGCGGGGAAGCGGTCGGGCCGCTTCAAGCCCTCATCCCTGAAGCTATTGCGCCAGAAGGTGTGGATCGCAGCGTTCTGACCAACAAAATTCTTCAAGATCCGAATTTGCTGAAGCAGATTGAAGCCATTGTGCATCCCTTGGTCGGCAAGGATCGAGCAGATTTTTTGGCGACAGCGCGTGACCGTGCCGAACCCTTAGTTATAGTTGATGTGCCCTTGCTATTTGAAACAGGTGGCGAAGCCTATGTGGATGCCGTCATCGTGGTTTCCTGCCCGCCCGAAATGCAGCGCACGCGCGTTATGGCCCGCCCCGGCATGACAGAGGAAAAGTTCAATTCTATCTTGGCGCGTCAGACGCCTGATGAAGTTAAGCGGGCTAAGTCCGATTTTGTCATTGATACAGGCTTGGGTCTTGACGCAGCTCGCGAACAAGTTGGGAAAGTTCATGCGGCTTTACTCAGCCAAATAGCCCAAGGGGCAGAAGAATAAGATGCGCGAAATCGTCTTTGATACCGAAACCACCGGCACCGATCCTGAACGAGGCGATCGGATCGTCGAAATCGGATGCGTGGAGTTGATCGACCTAGTTCCGACCGGGGCGACCTTTCATCGCTATATCAATCCTGAGCGGGATGTGCCGGCCGAAGTTGTACGCG
Source organism: Alphaproteobacteria bacterium (assembly GCA_027485915.1). Classification (GTDB taxonomy): domain Bacteria; phylum Pseudomonadota; class Alphaproteobacteria; order Caulobacterales; family Aquidulcibacteraceae; genus Aquidulcibacter. The sequence continues at coordinate 47,954 of JAIXQA010000068.1, forward strand.
TTCATGGCCTAACGGGTGAATTCTTGTCCGATAAACCCGTGTTTGGCGCGTCCGAAGTGGTTGAAGAACTTTTGGCCTTTATCGGTGATGCCCCCCTTGTAGCGCATAATGCCGAGTTTGACCGTCGGTTTTTGAACGCAGAACTCGGCCGGCTCGGATTGTCGCTCATTCCAAAGGAGCGCTGCGTTGATACGCTGTTGATCGCACGCAAAAAATACCCTGGCGCACCAGCTTCCCTGGACGCCTTGTGTCGGCGATTGAACATCGACTTGACGGCGCGGGACAAGCACGGGGCATTGCTGGACTCCCAATTGCTCGCGGCTGTTTATCTTGAACTCAAGGGAGGCCGGGAAAGGCGTCTCGATTTTCTCGATCCTGCCGAGGCGACTCAAACCCCGCACCAAGCGACGCAAGGCGTTTTGGAAGCCACCTCCAGTCAGCCTAGGAGCGAACGGCCTAAGCCCTTAGAGCTTTTGTCAACAATCGAAGAGATTCAAGCGCATCGCGCCTTTGTTGCCACGCTGGGTAAGGAACCTGTTTGGAACAAATTCCTTACCGGCAGTGGACAGCAGACTATTTAGTCCGCTTGGCTTTTAGGAAGGCTGGCCGCTAGAACGCTCAACGCGTTGCGTGGCATAAAGCGCGCCAAAGTCCATTGGGTCCAACATCAAAGGCGGATAGCCGCCGGCTTGGCTGTTGCTAGCAATCAATTGGCGGGCGAATGGGAAGAGGATCTTTGGGCATTCAGCCAACAGCAAAGGCTCTAACGCGTCGCCGGGTACATTGGCGAATTGGAACAGGCCAGAATAGACCAATTCGATGATGAATTGAGTTTGTCCATCACGATCGCTGCGCGCATTGATCTTTAAATCAACTTCAAACACGCCGGATTCATCCATTGCACGTGCGCTCACGTCTAATTGAAGATCGATTTTTGGCTGCGCACCCTCGCGCAAGGAATTTGGTGCATTTGGATTTTCGAACGAAAAATCCTTTACATATTGCGCTAAAACACGGACCGAAGGGGCTGTTTCAGCCCCGCCATTCGCTATAGAACCGTTTTCCAGTGGCGCAGAGGCCGTTTCGTCTGTCATGTGTTGATCTCCAGAAGCTGTGGTGGCTAGCACGCAACAGCCCTTTACGGCAACCAAGTGGCTGACTTACGCGTCATTGCACCCTATATGAGAGTTTGACCGCCATTTAAAACCAAGCGGAACCGGATCGAAAACCATGGAAATAGTCTTTTTCGCCGTTGTGGCAGCACTCGTCCTTGGCCGTTTGTATCAAGTGCTCGGCCAGAACCGTGGCGCCGAGCCACCACCCATGCGGCAACCACGATTTGGTTTGCCCGACGTACAAGCCGAGAAGGGCGACGTTGATCCAAATTCTGAGAGCGATGAAAGCGGAAAAGTATTGCCCTTTCCCATCAAGGAATATGATGGCCCAGGTGCGGATGGCTTGAAGGCGATTGCAGCGGCGCAGCGCGGTTTCAACGCGGCGAACTTCTTGGAGGGCGCAAAGGCTGCGTATGAAATGATCGTGACGGCCTATGGTGCTGGCGACGAGGCGACCTTGAAAGATCTCGTGGATGCGGATGTGTTCGAGGCTTATAAGACTGCGATGGACGAGCGTCGCGAGGCGGGTGCCGCCAAGATTGAAGTTATTCGCTTGAGCGATGCGAAAATCGTAGAAGCCGAACTGGACGGCAAGATTGCCCGCATCGATGTGGCTTTTTCGTCAGACCTAGCTGATGGCGGCGATGGATTGCGCGCTGCTGATGAGGTTTGGACATTTGAACGTTCGGTGGATGCCCGGGATCCAAACTGGCTATTGAGCGCGGTTCGGACCGCTTAAACATGCGCCGCTCTTTTGGTCTTTTGGCTGCATCTGGCTTGATGTCGGTCTTGCTGGCGGCTTGCGCGAGCGTCGCACCGCCGCCTCAACCTATGCCGGCACCGCAACCCACACCCTCATCGGGGGTAAAGCCAGTGCCGGCCGCTCCAGCGGCGGTGAGTGCGGCACCGTCACCCACCCCATTGCGACCTGCCACGACCACGCCTGCACCGTCTGCTGCGCCTGTACCGCCGGCCGACATCGTGCCGCTGCAGTTCAGCCAAACAGCGTTTGAAAACTTGCCCAATTGGGTGGAGACAGATGTCGGCGCAGCCCGTCGTGCCCTGATACGGTCCTGCGCCATTTCCCAAGCCAGACCCAAGGATCAGCTGTTGTCTGCTGTCGCGACCTATTCCGGCCGAGTTGGTGATTGGGCGGACGTATGCAGACTGGCGCAAGACCCCAGTCTTGAAGACCGCAGCTTTTGGGAAAGCCAGTTTCAAGTGTGGCGCGTATCAACCGAGACTACCGAAATCGGCCGTCTGACCGGCTATTATGAGCCGATCATGGCGGCTTCGCGTGTGAAAACAACGGTCTTTTCAGAGCCAATTCAGAGCCGACCAGCTGATTTATTCGAGATCGACTTAGGCCAATTTGACCAAACATTGCGTAACCGCTCAATTGTGGCTCGCCTAGATCGCGGCAAGGTCGTACCCTATTGGTCGCGCGCGCAAATCAATGAAAACACAGCACCGGTCTTGGCGTGGGGCGAGCCGGCAGAGGTTTTGTCCCTTCAAGTTCAGGGCTCGGGCCGACTACAATTTGAAGATGGGACCCAAGTGCGTGCGGCGTTTGCTGCCCACAATGGCCATCGCTTTGGCTCAAACGCGCAAGAATTGATCCGTCGGGGCGCGTTGCCAGTGAACGGCGCGTCGATGGATGCGATCAAGGCCTGGTTCAAAACGGCCTCACCTAAAGAGGCGCGGGAAGTTCTAAACGCCAATCCGCGGACCGTGTTCTTCCGGCTTGAAACTATCAAAGATCCCAGCATGGGTCCGAAAGGGGGGCATCAAGCAGCCCTAGAAGCCAATGGTTCGCTCGCAGTCGATACAAGTTATCATGCTTATGGCGTTCCGATTTTCTTGGCAGCCGAAGCGCCTCGCGTGGCACTTTCTGCAGATGTTAGTCTTCGACGTTTGGTGATTGCACAAGATACCGGCGGTGCAATACGAGGTCCAATCCGTGGTGACCTCTATTGGGGCACAGGACCAGAAGCCGGTTTGCGGGCAGGGCGGATTAATCATGACGTGCGGTTTTGGGTCCTTTTGCCAAACGGCATGACCCCAACCCCCGCCACAGCTGCAGGACGCTGAGCATGGGCCGGCGTCGAGGCTTGATGCCGGATGAAGCAAAGCTGTGGCTTCGGGTAGCTCGAACCGTCCGGCCCTATGGTCATAGAAAGCCCAAACTAGAGGCGGAAGACGTTCCGCAGGTCACAGCCCCAGTCCCAACTGTGATCCAGAAGCCTGCACCAGAATTACCCCATTTGGCGCTCAAGCGGGCAAAAGCGGCGCGACAGGTTTCCGTGCTTCCCACCCAAAAACCAGAAAGCAAACCCGCGACACTGGTGTCCGACGCGTCGGGGCACAAAAAGGTTCGACGCGGAAAATTGGATATAGACGCTACGATTGACCTGCACGGCTACCGACAAATGGACGCGCAAACAGCACTTGCGGGGTTCTTAGTACGGATGCGATCCAATGGTGCGCGCTGTGTCTTGGTGGTGACGGGTAAGGGCCGTGCTATCGAGATTGGCGAGGATTATTTGACGCCACAGCCGGGGGTAATCCGTCGCCGCTTGCCAGAATGGTTGAGCGGCCAAGGTATTCGTGAGCATGTTTCCGGTTATGCGTCTGCCCACCCGCGTCACGGTGGAAGTGGTGCCTATTATGTTTTGCTGAAAGCGCTGAAGGACACCTAAATGAGCGGTGAAAGCCTTGATGACACCTGGTGGAAGACCCGCTCTGTCTATCAAATTTATCCGCGATCGTTCCGCGACGCGAATGGCGACGGCATCGGCGATTTGGCCGGGATCACCGAAGGCCTTTGTGCAATCAAAGCCTTAGGCGCCGGCATTGTCTGGATGTCGCCAATCTTCCGCTCACCCATGGTCGATAATGGCTATGACATGTCGGGCTATCGCGAGATTGACCCCCTGTTTGGAACTATGGCGGACTTTGAGGCTTTACTCGCCGAGGCAAAGCGCTTGGATCTTAAAATTGTGTTGGATATTGCGCTAAACCACACCTCGATTGATCATCCATGGTTTCAAGCCGCCTTGGCCGACCCAACAGGACCTTACCGCGATTTTTATATTTGGCGGGACAAGCCCAATAATTGGCAATCCATTTTTGGTGGTCCCGCCTGGTCTAAGCCTGAAGGTGATGAGGCCTATTATCTCCATCTGTTCGATAAGACGCAGGCAGATCTGAACTGGGAGAACCCGGCCGTGCGCGATGAGATATATGGTGCCATGCGGTTTTGGCTCGATAAGGGCGTCAGTGGTTTCCGCCTTGACGTTGTGACCGTTATCTCAAAACCGCCCGGCCTAGCTGATGCGCCAGATCCTAGACCGATGCCGCTTTATCATATGTTGGCGGGTGGTCCCCGTTTACATGAATGGCTACGCGATATGCGACGAGAGGTATTTGATCTCTACGATTGCGTCGCGATTGGGGAGGGTCCGGGCCTTAATCCGGCGCGGGCCGCGGCGATCGTGAACCCGGCTGACCCGATGTTGCACATGATTTATCACTTTGATTTTGTGGACCATACAGGTTCACAGCAGGGCAAGGATTGGGATCGTATCTGGTTCAAGAGTGTATTTGATCGCTGGGATAAAGGTATCGGAACAAATGGCTGGAATTCTTGCGTCATTGGTAATCATGACCTTCGCCGCTTAATCGCCCGCTTTGGCGACCCAGACGCCGACCCTGATCTGGTCGCAAAGGCTTTAGCGGCTACTTATGTGCTACAGCGCGCCACACCCTTCATTTATCAAGGCGACGAATTGGGTTTGGGTGACACCACCATCATCAGCATCGACGAATTGGATGATGTGTGGGCAAAGACAACCTATCGACTAGCCCGTTCTAAAGGCCATAGCGAGGCAGAAGCCTTAGCCAAAGCGGTCGCCATGACGCGCGATCATGCCCGCACACCTTATCCTTGGACACCCGAAGGCGGATTTGGATCGGGCACACCGTGGCTTAAACCCACCCCTAATCGTGGTGGCGTAGACTTGGCGAGCCAGCAGGCAGACGAGGGATCTGTCTGGGCCTTTTATCGGGCACTTTTAGAGCTTCGGAAAAAGAATCCTGAGATTTGGGTTTTTGGACCTTATGAAGATCTACTGCCCGAGCACGAGTCCTTGTTTGTCTATCGACGTGGCGCGCGTGGCCTAGTTTGCGTCAATCTAGGCAATCACGCATGTCCATTGCCACACACGGTAGCCAAAATAATCGCGGAGCGGGTGTGTCTATACAGTTCTGGCGAGGTGAGCTCTGGCCCAATGGGCCCTTGGTCAACGCTTATCTGCGCTTAAGGCTTCACACCATTGGCGGCAAGCCAGGCCAAAAGTTCGGTCCAGCCCTGTTTGGCCGCGGCTTCTTGGTATTGCGGTCGATAATCTGCATGAAAGCCATGTTGGGTCCCGGGATAGACGATAAAGCGGCTCTGTCGGTTACCGGCTTTCTTTAGCGCGGTCTTCATAGCTTCAACACTAGTAAGCGGGATGCCACCGTCATTTTCCGCGTAAAGACCCAGTACCGGGCTCTTGAGTTCCCCCGCGACGTCCATTGGCCATTTTCGCTGGTCGGTAGAGCCATCGCGCGGCGTTAAGCGGCCATACCAAGCCACACCAGCCTTGATTCGAGGAGTTAGCGCGCTGGCCATCCATACAACCGCGCCACCCCAACAAAATCCAGTGATGCCGATGGCGTCCTTTTTGACGAATTTCTGCTTGTCCAACCAAGCGATGGTGGCCGTGATATCACCCATGACTTGGGCATTAGTTGCCGCATTTACAATCGGCATGATTTTGGCAAAATCTGTTAGGGGCGCGGGGTCTCCTGCACGGGCGAAAAAAGACGGCGCAATCGCCACATAGCCCAAGCGGGCAAATCGACGGCACACATCGCGGATATACTCATGTAGGCCGAAAATCTCGCTGACCACAATCACCACAGGCTTACGGCCCCTTGCCACTGGGCGGGCAACAAAGGCGGGCAGGTCAAAGCCTTGCGACGGAAAAGTTACCATCTCTGTCTTTAGGCCATCAGACGGTGTCGTAATGGCGGCAGCATGGACAGGCCGAATGGCAGCTGCAAAGCCTGCAAAGCCCAAGGCTCCCGTTAGGCCGCGGCGGGATAGGGTTACGGTGGCATCTGGGCCTTCGGGGCGGGTCAAATTCATGGCGCAATACTCCTTCCCTTTTGGGTTTCATCTTTGACCAAATGCGTCAAGTGCATTGCACGCTCTTTCATAATCCATCAGGCTTTACCACTTAGAGCAGACGATAACAGCGCTGCGGCTGCCGCTAGGTTGACCAAATCAACAAAAGCGTGTCGGAAAGAGCGAGTGAACGAGGAGCCTAAAAGCATGTTTCGCATGGACGAAGAAGACGAAAGCAAAGCGGGAAATCCAGCCCCAGCCATTGTAGAAAAGGCGCTCTTCGACAGCCGCACCATTCTACTCACTGGTGGCGTTGACGACAAACTGGCCCAACGGGTTTGTGAGCGCATGCTGGCGTTGTCTGGTGAGTCCGACAAGCCTATCCTTTTGATCATCTCTTCACCAGGCGGTCATGTGGAAAGCGGCGATATGATTCATGATATGATCAAGTTCGTTTCCGCGCCTGTGAATGTTCTGGGCTCTGGCTGGGTCGCCTCTGCCGGCGCGCTGATTTATGCAGCTGCGGAGCGTGAGCGTCGGTTTTGTTTACCCAACACCCGGTTCTTGCTGCATGAGCCACGCGGCGGCGTCGGTGGCATGGTGTCGGATATTGAAATCCAAGCCCGTGAAATTATCCGCATGCGCGAACGGCTGAACGCCATCTTTGCCGACGCGACCGGCCAGCCGATCGAGAAGATCAAGGCCGATACGGACCGTGACTATTGGATGAGCGCCGAAGAAGCCGTGGCCTATGGCCTTGTTGGCAAGATTGTTACCAAGCGCACCGATATTGCCTAAGTCTTTCGTATTGGTAGGCGCAATCGCCGGTGCCTTTGGGGTGCGCGGAGAGGTTCGCCTGCGCAGCTTTACGGCTGATCCAGAAGCCATTGTCGACTATGCCCCTTTTTGTAACGAAGAGGGGCAAGTTATTTTGTCGGTCCAGTCTTGGCGGCCGATCAAGGATGGCATTGTGGTGACTTCCAAGGAAGTGGCCACGCGTGAACGGGCCATGGCTCTTCGTAATACGAAACTATTCGTACCGCGTGATCGCCTGCCTGAAGCAGACGAAGACGAATTCTATCATGTTGACTTGATTGGGCTGCGTCTGGAGGCGTTGGATGGAGCGGACTTGGGTCGTGTTCGAGCGGTTATTCCCGGACCCCAAGATTTGCTCGAGATTGAGGCGACGCCCGGCGCAAAGGGCAGTTGGTTTCTGCCCTTTACCAAGGCTCTCGTCCCGATTGTTGATTTGCCGGGCAAAAAGCTGGTTGGCGATGTACCGCTTGGCTTGATCCCGATGGTTGGCGAGATACCAGAAGAACCCCCAGCACCTCCTGCCCGTCCAAAATCTCCAAATAAGTCAGCGAAAGGCCCATCCGCATGATCCGTCCCTCTGGCCGCACGGCTGAACAATTGCGCCCATTGAGCCTCGAGGCCGGCGTATCCCGCTATGCTGAAGGTTCGTGTCTTGCCAAATTCGGCAACACGCACGTGTTGGTGACAGCTTCTCTGGAAGAAAGCCTGCCCGGTTGGCTGCGTGGGCAAAAGCGGGGTTGGGTGACAGCCGAATATGGCATGCTGCCCCGCGCCACCCACACGCGGGGTCGTCGTGAAGCCGCTTCGGGCAAGCAATCTGGCCGCACGCAAGAAATTCAGCGCTTGATTGGGCGCGGCCTGCGCTCTGTCGTCGATCTAGTCGCCTTGGGTGAGCGTCAAATCACCATCGATTGCGACGTCATTCAAGCCGATGGCGGGACGCGTACGGCAGCGCTGACGGGCGCTTGGGTCGCCTTAAAGCAAGCCTGTCTATATTTAAAGGCAGAAGGCTTGATCACCGAGGAGCCTATCCGCGCACAAGTGGCTGCCGTTTCTTGCGGTATCTATCAAGGCGTTCCGGTTCTCGATCTTGACTATGCTGAAGATTCAAACGCTGAAGCCGATGCCAATTTTGTCTTGGCTCAGGGCCTCGGTCTTGTCGAAGTTCAAGCCACGGGTGAGGAGCGGCCGTTTACGGAAGCAGAGCTGCAAGTCCTTCTGTCACTCGCAAAATCTGGCTGTGAGGATTTGTTTGAGGCCCAACGCCAAGCATTGGGCCTCTAAGCTCTAGCTTTGGTTCTTGATGCCGGCCTTTTGATCCGCCAAGAGTTCATCATCGGTCAGATCGCCTTCCCATTTGGCCACGACAGCGGTTGCGACCGAATTGCCAATCACGTTGGTGGCGGAGCGGCCCATGTCGAGGAAGTGGTCGACCGCGAGGATCAGCAAAATACCGCCTTCTGGAATTTTGAAGAAGGAAAGTGTAGCCGCAATCACAACAAGCGAGGCGCGCGGCACCCCAGCCATGCCCTTGGATGTCACCATCAGCAATAGCAACATGGTGGCGATCTGGGGCACGGTTAAGTGAATGCCATAGGCTTGGGCGATGAACAGTGTCGCGAAGGTGCAATACATCATCGAGCCGTCGAGATTGAACGAATAGCCCAAGGGCAGCACGAAGCTGGCGATGCGGCGCGACACGCCAAACTTCTCTAATTGCTCCATGGTTTTGGGATAAGCTGCTTCAGACGACGCGGTGGAGAAGGCGAGCAAAGTGGGTTCGCGGATACGAGCGATCAAATTGCCAATTGCTGGGCCGATGACGATGAAACCTGCCAGAAGCAAAAGGCCCCACAAAATGACCAGCGCCAAATAGAAGCCGCCGATAAAGGACGCATAGGTTCCTAATACAGCTAAGCCCTTGGTTGCGATTACGGCCGCAACAGCGGCAAAAACCGCAAACGGTGCCAGCGACATCACATAGCCAGTTAGTTTCAACATGGCATGGGAAACCTTATCTGCAAGGTCTGCCAGTGGTTTACCCTCTTCACCCATCGCCGTAACGGCAACACCAAAGAAGATGGAGAACACAACGATTTGAAGGATTTCATTGTTGGCCATGGCTTCAACGATGGACTTCGGAACCAAGTGGATAATGAAATCCTTCAAGGTTAGCGCCGTAGGCTTGATGTCGCTGACGGCATCAGCCGCCGGAATGGGCAGATTGAGGCCAACACCTGGATGCAGCACACTGGCGATCACGGCACCAAGGGTCAGGGAGACCAAAGATGCGCCGAGGAACCAAGCCATGGTCTTAATGCCGACGCGGCCCAATGTAGTGGTGTCGCCAATATGCGCGATCCCTGCAACCAACGTGGCAAACACCAAGGGCGCGATAATCATTTTGATCAAACGTAGGAAGACATCTGTCACAATTTTAAAGTTACCCGCCCAGACGTCTTGGCCTTCCTTAGGCACGAATTCGAAAATGGCGGCACCTACCGCGATCCCCAAAACCATGGCAGCGAGAATAAAAAGTGTGAAATGCTTGTTCATGCGGCAGCCCTATTTCTAATTTGGACGCACAGCAGGAAAATGAGGCTGTAAAGCCTCGTGTTCTTTCCCGCCCCGCTGTGGCCCACCCCCGTGCGACTTAGAGACTAGACTTATGCCTCATTCAACTTGATGTGAAGCGTTAATAGCCGTCTGACCGGGTGGAGCGGTGAAATTGCGCCTAACATGAGCAGGTTAAGCGCGTAGAACCCCGCCCTAACTAGAATTGGCTCACGAGGAATTGAACCCATTGAGTCGATGGCTGTGCAACATCGCCACACACCGGCCGTGCGGCTTTCACCATGTTGGACATCTATGAACTCTTTTCTTCAACAGCCTTTGTGGTTGCGCATTCTCGTCAGCATGGTTCTGGGCATTATTTTGGGCTTTGGCATCCGGCCCGATGGCTATCTGAATGGACTGATTGACGGCGAGGCTTGGTCGGCGGCGTTGAAGTTGATGGGCGACGCATTCATTCGCCTGATCCGCATGCTATCGGTTCCGTTGATTTTCGTATCGGTGGCGGCAGCGGTCGTGTCGATTGGTGATTTAAGCCGTCTTGGAAAGTCTGGAGCCCGTATCGCCGCGCTTTACATTCCCTCTGGACTTTTGGCTGCGTGTTTAGGTGTTGGTTTGGCGATGTTGCTAGAGCCTGGCGCAGGCATTGAAGCCCCAGCTGGCCTTTCCGCGCCACCCGTGAAGCCCCCGCCGACAGGCGCGGATATTTTGGCCATGTTTATTCCAGCCAATCCGGTTAAGGCTTTGGCCGAAGGCGATATGTTGAGCGTGATTGTCTTCGCTATTTTGTTGGGCATTGGCGTTTTAGGGGCTCGAGATGCAGCAAAGCCAGTGGCTGATGTATTGGATGGTGCCGCCCACGCACTGACGAAGCTGGTCACTTACATTATGGAATTGGCCCCACTAGGTGCCTTTGCTTTGATGGCATGGGCGGTGGCGCTGATGGGCGCGGATGCTTTGGTGAAACTCGCTGCTTTAATAGGAACGGTCTATCTCGGCTGTTTCATTTATGGCTTCGTTGTCTATGGCAGCTTTATCAAGTTTGTGTTGGGTTTGCCGATCTTGCCGTTCTTCAAAGGCATGTCCGAGGCCATGGCAGTTGCTTATTCAACTTCCTCGTCTAATGCGACGTTGCCTGTGACGATGCGCTGCATGATTGAAAAGCTCGGTATTTCTCGCCGGATGAGTGCCTTTGTGTCGTCCATGGGTGCGACAGTAAATATGGATGGAACGGCGATGTATATTTGCATCGTCACAATTTTTGGCGCGCAACTGTTTGGGATACCGCTCGACAGCGGCCAATTGGTCGGAATCGTCATTGCGGCATCCTTAGGTGCCATTGGTGCCGCAGGCATCCCTGGAGGGTCCATCGTCTTCATCCCGCTGGTTTTGGGCATTGCGGGCGTACCGGTTGAGGTGATTGCCATCATCCTGGGCGCTGACCGGATCATGGATATGATGCGCACGGTCGTGAACGTGCTGGGCGACAGCGCAGCCGCTGTCGCGGTCGCTAAATGGGAAGGCGAGCTGGATGTTGAGGGCTACAAGACCAATCTCACACAAGATGCACGGCCGGCCTAAGGCTTTTGGACCCTAAACTATTTGGTATTATCGATCCGCAGTGTCGGCCAGATAATGGGAGCGATCCCTTCAAGCCCACCGACAACACGAGGATTGACGAGCCAAGAAGATGGAAAGAACCAAACTCCTGTGACCGGGCTAGCTGCCAAGAGAATTTTCTCTGCGGCTAATGTCTTGGTCAGACGTGCCATAGGTTCACTCTCAGCGCGCGCATTCGATAGCGCCTGATTGAAAGCTGGGTCTTTCCATTGGTGAGAAAATGCCGTTCCTCCCTCGCCCCATGAGGCCATAAGGTCGATTGCGTCGGATTTCATGCCCTTGTCGATGCGGACAATGGCGGCCTCAAATTCAAAGCCATTCAGGCGCGACACAATAGCACTGGAATCAGCCGCGAACATTGTGGCTTCAACTCCGATTTGTTTCCACATATCCACGATTTGGATCGCCGCACGTTCCCGGTCATCCTTTGTGACCAGGATCTCGAAGCGCAGAGGGTTGGCAGGGGTATAGCCCTTCGCACTTAAAATCGCGCGAGCCCCTTCAGGATCATATTTTGGCTGAGCTTGGTCGCGGATAAACCGGCCCGCTGGCTCTACCGAGCCGCGCATGACGGCATTGGCAATCACGTTGCGGTCAAATCCCATCGCCAAAGCCCGGCGGATATCAGGGTCTTGCAGTTGCGGCTTCTTGGTGTTGAAACTGATATAGATCAGCCGCGGGGCGGGGAACCGTTGATATTGGCTGCCAAATTCCTTGGCGAAATCCCCTGCGCGCAGCAAGGGTGGGTCTTGGGCTAAGTCGAGGTCGCCAGATTGAAACATGCGCAAGCGCGTCGAGGAATCCTCAATCGCTTCAACGCTGATTTGGCTGGGCATGCCCTCAACCCAGCCGCCCTTTGGATTTTTGTCGAACACCAACCGCGTCTGGGAGCGCTCGATTGGTTTATACGGGCCAGAAACGACAATCTTGTCGAGCTCGGTCCATTTGTCGCCATGTGCGGCAATTGCGTGCATTGGAACAGGATAGAATTCTTGCATCCGGCTCCAGAAAGCGGCGTCAGACACATCTAATTCAATGACAAGGGTCGTGGGGCTGGGGGCGGATACCCCAATGGTTGTCGGGTCTTTGCCGTCTACAACGCAATCCCGATAGCCCTTGATCATATAAAGTTCTGAGGCGTCAGCATAAGCAGTCTTTTTGTCGGCACCCAAGCGTAAGCTATCTAAAATATCTTTCGAATCAATGGATTTACCGTCTGACCACGTCAAGCCTTGGGCAATTTCGAAGGTCCAGGTTTTGTTGTTGTTGCTGGGCGTCCATGACTTGGCGAAGCCCGGTGCTGGTCCACCCTTCGGTCCATAGCCAACGACGGGCAAATAGAATTGTCGGAATAAAAGGGCGGCGGCGGCAAATTCAGCCTTAAGCGGATCTAGGGAATCTGGCCCACCACCTAAACCCACCCGCAGGATGTCTGTGGGGGCAGCGGCTTTGCCACAGGCCGATAAGCCCGAAAGCGCGGGAATGATGGCAAAGCTGGAAAGCAGGGTACGGCGATGGATTTGGCTCATGGCATGACAATGCCGCCCAAACGCAAGACGTCAAGTGCACAAGCGCGTCATTGCGCCTGTTTATGTGTCCGCATCGCATCAGCGAAGCGCTCAAAAAGATAGAAGCTATCTTTTGGGCCGGGACTTGCTTCAGGGTGATATTGCACAGAGAAGACGGGTTGATCTGCCAGCGCGATTCCGCAATTTGACCCGTCAAACAGCGACACATGGGTTTCAACTACGCCCTTTGGGAGGCTGTCTCGGTCGATGGCAAAGCCATGATTCATCGAGACGATTTCCACCTTGCCAGTGGATAGGTCTTGTACAGGATGGTTCGCACCATGGTGGCCTTGCGCCATTTTGAGGGTCTTCGCGCCCAAGGCGAGGCCAAGCATTTGATGGCCCAAACAAATTCCAAATACAGGTACTTTGGCAGCGATTATTTTCTGAATGTTCTCAACGGCATAAGAACCGGTTGCAGCAGGATCGCCCGGCCCATTCGACAATAGGACGCCATTTGGCTTGCGGGCAAGGACGTCTTCTGCCGCAGTGTCAGCCGGCATCACATGGATTTTTGCACCGGTGGAGCCGAGACAGCGCAAAATGTTTTCTTTGACACCAAAGTCCAGCACCACAACGTTTAGGCTTTCGGCGGTATCAGCGATTCCTGTGCCGGCAGGCCAGACCCATTGGGTGCCATCAAAGTCATATGGGGCCTTGCAGGTGACACCTTTTGCGAGGTCTAGACCCTCTAGGCCAGACCAAGCGGCGGCTTTGGCGGCCAAAGCTGCGACGTCGATATTGCTGTCTGGTGCGTGAACAATCACGCCGTGCGGCATACCATGCTCGCGAATGCGGACGGTCAATGCGCGCGTATCAATCCCGGTAAGGCCAACAATGTTTTTGGACTTCAACCAAGCATCCAGGGATGCGGTGGATCGCCAATTGGAGGGACGGGTAATGTCGGCGCGCATCACGGCACCACGGGCACCGAACGCGGCAGGTGGTGAGGTGTCCTCCTCATCTTCTGCGTTCGTTCCGGTATTTCCAATGTGCGGGGCAGTAAAGGCAACGATCTGGCCGGCATAGGAGGGGTCAGTCAGGATTTCCTGATAGCCCGACATTGCAGTGTTAAAGCAGACTTCGGCGACCGCTTCGCCAATTGCGCCACAGCCGTGGCCCCAAAAAACAGTACCATCGGCCAAAACGAGGGCTGCGGTGGGTTGGCGCGCGAAAGCGAGCGCGTGGTCTTGCGCATAGGTCAAGGTGGTGCTCCCGGGATTTTGTTGCTGTTAAGCCCGCGAGCCCGCGAGGTCAAATCAGGATGGCAGCAGTATCCATCTGGCGGGGCAAGCCGCTCTTACGAGTTTTCTTTGAGATGTTGGTCGCGCAAGACCCGCATACGCTCTGACGGAGTAGCTGAGGTTGATGCCTCAAGCAGCGAGGCGCGCATGGAGGCCCGCTTTTCATGGATCGCAACCAAGATGTTGCCCATCGGCACACCGGATTCTACCAAAATGGCTTCGCCCACTTGCAGGCTCGCTTCCAAGGTTTCTGGAACCGCTTCTCGCACCCCGAGACTATAGAGGTGGACGGCGTGGGCTGCGTCGCGGCTGCGGGCAACAATCGGCAAATTGGGCTGTTCGAGGTGGGCAGCGGTGACCACTTGATCAACAGCTGAGCCCCCATCCATCGTCACAACCAGCGCACGAGCCCGCTCAATCCCGCAAGCGCGCAGAAACTCCACCCGCGACGCGTCGCCCAAATAGACTTTCTTCCCGGCTTTACGCGCCCGCCGCACCCGTTCAATATCTGAATCCACCGCAATGTATGGGATTTTTTGCTCAGCTAATAACTCCACCGCAACCACACCGACGCGGCCATAGCCAGCGACGATCACGTGCGGACTGTCAGTTTGGCTTGCTTGTTGAGCTAGATCCAATTCCTCAGCTTCGGTGGCGCCTTTACCGGTGGTGGGCTGCATGCCGTACCGGCCTAAGAGTGGGATAAGGCACATGGTGATGGCAGTGACAAGCAGGGCGAAGTCTGCTTGGTCTGTTGGTAAAACCGCGAGACTGGTTGCAAGCCCGAGCACGACAAACGCGAATTCTCCGCCTGGGCCGAGGATCAACCCCGCCTTCAAGGCCGCAGAGCGCTTGATACCAAAACTTGGACCAAGAGCCGCGACGACGGCGGTTTTGAGCGCGACAAGGCCGACAATGGCTCCTGCGATTTCGAATGGGCGTTCGATTACTTTGCCAATGTCGACACTCATACCGACCGAGACGAGGAAGACGCCCAAGAGCAAGCCCTTAAATGGCTCAATCGTCGCTTCAACTTCGCGGCGATATTCGGTCTCTGCTAGTAAAAGGCCTGCTAGAAATGCCCCAAGTGCCATGGAGAGCCCGGCGGCGGCGCTACCAAGCGCCGTCGCAATCACGACTAGTAAACAGGCAGCCATGAATATTTCTGGGCTGCGCGTGCGGGCTGCTTGCCGGAAAAGCGGGCGAAGAACAATGCGACCAACCACAATTGTCAGGGCCACTGCCAAGATGGCGATGGCCAAACTCTGTACCAGACCGCCGACGCCCAGGCCCATGCGGTCAGGGGCCAACATGGATACCGCAAATAGGATGGGCACGACGGCTAAATCTTGAAACAAGAGGACACCGAAAGCCCCGCGACCGGTAGGGCTTGTCAGGCGCTTTTGCTCGGCCAAGGTTTGCAAGACAACGGCGGTAGATGACAAGGACAGGGCCAGCCCGATGACGGCTGCGCCCGTGCCGGTGGTACCAAGGAAAAAGTAACAGACTGCGAAAATTGCCAGCGCTGAGACACCCAATTGCAGTGATCCCAAACCAAAAACGACTTTGCGCATCATGTTCAAGCGCTCAAACGAAAGCTCCAGCCCAATCGCGAATAGCAGGAAGACGATGCCCATTTCTGCCATCATGGCAATGGAGGCACGATCCTGAATCGTAAAGGCGTTCAGCCAAGGATGTTGGATGGCGAGGCCACCTAAACCCGACGGGCCAAGAAGAATCCCACACAGTATGAAGCCCAGGACAGGGCTGATTTTGAAGCGATGAAAGAGGGGCACAACAATGGCTGCGGCCGTTAAAATTATGACTGGCTCCTTAAAAGCCGTCATGTCCACCATTCCTGCCAAATCAAATCCTCCTGATGCAACCCTAATGCAGCCCAGTTTGATTTGCCACGTTTCTTTAACGCGTTTGCTTGAAAATCGTTGCCATGACTGATTCGATCCAAAATCTGAGCAGACGACGCTTCGCAAGGTCTGCGACCGCCGTAGGGCTCGCCTTGGTTTCCAGCGCAAGCTTGGGGGTAGTTGCTCCCCAGGCCGCCAAGCCTGTGCCGAAAGGCGGCGGCAATGAAGCGGGCTTTCTCGGCTCGAACCAGATTACCGCCAGCATTATGCGGCAGTATCGATCGGTTGGCATTATTCAAATCGACATGGGGATTGTCGTCAGTGCAATGCCCCAGCGTGAACGAGCACAAGCGGCAACGCCCGCTCTACGCGCAGCCTGGCGCGGTGTGGCGCAAGAGTTCGTCAATAGCTTCTTCATTCCAGGCCGGGTACCTGACACCCAGATTTTAGGTCAGCGCATGCAAGCCGTGACCGACCGCGTGATCGGCCCTGGCATTGCGCGTGTGGTCCTCTTGTCTGTAATTGTGCGTTAGGCCCTAGGCCTACATTGCAGAGATCCCACCATCAACTTTTAGTTCTGCGCCGGTAACGAATTTGCTCTCGTCGCTGGCCAAATAGACAGCCGCATACGCAATATCGTCAGGCTCACCCAGTCGGCCAAGTGGCACTTGGCGGGCTAGTTTCGCATAGGCCTCTTCTTGGGAGCCAACTAGGCCGGCCATCCCGTCCAAGATGGGTGTCTTGATAAAAGTGGGGTGGATGGAGTTGCAGCGGAAGCCGGGCACTTTGCGGGCACAGTGCAGTGCCACCGACTTCGTCAACAACCATACGGCGGCCTTTGCGGCATTATATGCAGCATAATTGGCTGAGGCGATTAGGCCGGCGATGGACGAAATATTTACGATTGCGCCTGGTCCGTACGGCTTCATAACGCCAAGCGCATACTTACAGCCGAGGAAGACGGAGTCGACATCGACTGCCATAACTTTTTTCCAGTTTTCAAAGCTTTCGCTTTCAACCGAACCAAGACTGCCTATCCCGGCATTGTTTACAAGGACATTGAGCCCGCCCATTGCGTCGTGGGCAGCATGGACGATTTCGATCCACCGCGCCTCTGAACACACATCTTGTTGAAATGCGGTGGCGTGGCCTGGATAGAGGGCGTTGATCGCTGCGGCGGTTGCATCAGCGCCTGCCCCATTGATGTCGGTCACGACAACCTTTGCGCCCTCTTTAGCATACATGGTGGCGATTGCAGCGCCTAAGCCTTGCGCCGCACCGGTGATCAAAGCCATTTTTCCGGCCATACGTCCTGTCATGTTCATCTCCCTGATTATATGCGACGCAGACCATCCCAAGCCGCTTGTTCGAGTTGTTTCAGACTTTCCACCGAACAGGCATGGTTACGCAAGAGGGCTGACAGCGGTCCCCAGACAATCGCCGCCAATTCTTCGCCTCTGAATGCTTTCAGCTCACCCGTAGCCGCACCATCACGAGCAAATATTGCGCTGGCTTTCATGAAGGCACTGTCTATTGCCATTGGCTTGCGCGCGAGATAGGCGGCGATATCTGCTTCTGACAGGGCAAACGCCGCCAGTCGCGACCACATTAAATGAAACCGTTCTTCAAGACTAAGGCGGGCCGGAAAAGGCGCGAAGACCTGGCGGTCAAAATGGCTCTGTG
The DNA here is from genome assembly GCA_027485915.1 of Alphaproteobacteria bacterium. Taxonomy (GTDB): domain Bacteria; phylum Pseudomonadota; class Alphaproteobacteria; order Caulobacterales; family Aquidulcibacteraceae; genus Aquidulcibacter. Next base: position 65,606 of record JAIXQA010000068.1, read on the forward strand.
CGCGCGCATCAAGTACCTTCGCAAGCGCTGTCTTTGACGGCGCAATGCGATAAAGGGTCCCGACCGCAATTCCGGCGGCGGCAGCTAGTTCTGGCATGGAAATACCGTCAAGCGTTTCGCCCAAGGCGACCGAAGCGCGCAGCAGCCGCTCCTCAATGGCAGAAATGGGTTCCGGGGATCGTCTTTTGGCCATGTCCACATCTCAATGAAAAAATATTCAATGAAGTGGTTTGCCTTTTGGTTCAATGCAGGGTTCTAAGTAGCATTAAGGTGGCTGTGCTGAGTAGCAGTAGTCCAACCACGGCCGAAAAGAGCCGTGCGAAGCGAGCTTGGGCAAACTGTCGCGCCAGAAGCCCGCCGGCCAAAGCAAACATCGACATTGTCAACGTATCAAAGAGTACAGTGCCAGCCGCAAACATCGCCAATTGTGGCACGGTGTCGCGCTGAGGATCGATAAAGGGTGGCAGGACGGCGGTGAAGAATAACAAGGCCTTAGGATTACTGATCTGTACCAGAAAGCCGTCTTTGAAGGGGTTGCTGCCGGCTGCCTTACCCGCAAGTTGAAAGCCTTGCGTATCGCTGGAAAGGGCGGCCCGAAGTGCCTTGAATCCAAGCCAGGCTAGATAAAGTCCTCCCAAAACGGCCAGCATAGAAAATACGGATGGATAAAGGCGCATCAATACACCCAGCCCCATGGCCGCAAACACAAACCAAACGAGTGAAGCGACGTTCATTCCAAACACGCCCCATAGCCCGGCGCTTGGGCCTTTGGCTAGACCAGTCGCTAAAGCGAACAGATTGGCCGGACCGGGGGTCGCGGCCATGCCTGCCATAATCAACAGGAAGGAGGCATAGGCGTGAGGGTCAACAGGTAAATTGTCCATCTGGCTTATGTCCGATGCCCAAAGCGAGCATCTAGGGCTTGTGGCAGGCTATCTGCGAGGCCATCCAATGGCCCGGAAGACAGTAGAAGCACGACTTCATCGCCCCTGAGCGTGTCGGGCATCGTCTCGAGAAAAGCGTGTGTATCTCCAACGCCATGGGCAGACACACCTGCAGCATGCACCCGATCCAGAATTTGATGCAGTGTCAGCTGGCTCTGGCTGGTCGCACCAATTTTGGGCGGTGGCAAAATATGAACCAGATCGCAGCCTTCGAAGACATGATCATACCAACTCAGTGCATCTTGGTTGCGCCAAGAGAAGGTGTGGGGTTCAAACACTACGACCAAGCGACGATCAGGGAAATGCAGACGGATCGCATCGATGGCCGAGCGGGCTTTCTCATAAGAAGAACCAAAACCTTCATAGGCTGGAATGGCGGAGGCGCGCGTTTTCTTGTCGAGCCGCCGGGCGACACCACGAAAGGACCGAACTGCTGCTTGGACTTGAGCTCCGCTCATTAAGCCGCGCTCGAGCACAAAGGCACTACCCCCAATGATGTTTTCAATATTATGGAGACCAAGCAGTTCCGTCTCAAGTGCGAGCCTATTGCCATTCGGGCAAACCAGATCAAAGCAAGTTAGCTCGCCGATCAGAATGTTTTCTGCATAATAGCCGGGGTTGGGCTTTAAGCCATACCAAACCGCCGGCCTATCACCAATCAATCGTCGGACCGGCTCATAGGTGTGGCAGGCAATAAGAAGACCCTTGGGGGGTAAGGACGAAAGCAGCTTCCTAAAGGGCGCTTCATAGGCCTCCATCGTCGGGAACATATTGATGTGGTCATGGACGATGGATGAAATGAGGATATGCCCAACGCTATAAAGCTCAAACTTACTGCGGCGATCTTGCAGGCTGACGATATATTCGTCGCCCTCCATGATGAAGAGAGGATCTGTCCCCGCATGGCCGGTCTTGGGCAAATCCAGCGGAATTGCCCCGATAAACCAGCCGGGATCTTGCCCAGCATGGCGCAATAGGAAGGCAACCAAAGCGGTGAGGGAGCTTTTGCCAAAGCTCCCGGCCACAATCAGATTTTCGCGGCCTTGCGTATATTGGCCAAGGTAAGTTGCGAAATTATAGCATGGCACGCCACGCGCCTGCAGCTCGGCGAGTTCAGGATTGGTCTCTGGGTCCATTTTCGCGGTGGTGCCCACCACCGCCACGTCGATCTTCTCTGGCAAGTTAGCCACGTCGAACCGCTTGGCATAGGTGATGCCCGCTTGGTCGAGATAAGTTGAAACGGGTGGGAAGACCCCCTCATCCGACCCTGTGACTTGATGGCCCTGTGATTGCAGCACGCTGGCTAAAGCGCTGACGCCTGCCCCACCGATTCCGAGAAAATAAATGTTCATTTCGACCCTTTAGCGCGGCTTTTTTGGGCCGTCACGTCCGGGTTCGCAGAGCATGTAGCGGAGTGTGTGGCGCGACTTCGCAGTCGCGCTTTGCTGCGCTAGAAGGAGGGATGCCATTTTCCGTTTCTGTTATCACCCTAACTCCAGAAGCTTGGCCCGGTGCCCTTAGTGCGTCCTTGATCGGAACTGGGCTCGAGAAATCGGTCTGGTCGCTCGACCTAGTCGACTTGCGTAGCTTTGGCGACGGCAAGCACCGCCAGGTTGACGATACCCCTGCTGGAGGCGGCGCGGGCATGGTCATGAAGGCAGACGTGGCTGCGCGTGCGATTGACAGCATTCCCCGAGACGGTCGGCCGTTGATCTATCTAACCCCACGCGGAAAGCCTTTGACGCAAGCGCGGGTGCGTGAACTGGCTGAGGGGCCCGGTGTCGTTCTGTTTTGCGGTCGCTTTGAAGGCTTGGATGAGCGCGCCATTCTGTCCCGCAATATGGAAGAGATTTCGGTCGGCGATATTGTGCTGACAGGTGGGGACTTGCCCGCACAAATGTTGGTGGAGGCCAGTGTGCGCTTGTTACCCGGCCTCCTTGGCAATGCCGAAAGCCTGGGCGAAGAGAGCTTTGAATCAGGCTTATTAGAGCATCCCCTCTACACTAGGCCGCGCAGCTTTGAGGGTCATGAGATCCCGGCCGTTCTGATGTCTGGAGACCATGCCAAGATTGCAGCGTGGAAAAAGCAACAATCTGAATCGGTTACTGAAGCCCGTCGCCCTGACCTTTGGGCAGTTTATAAGGGTGACAAAGCCTGATCATTCGTATACACGCGCGTCTTCTTTCAACCTCAAAGTTCTCTTTGACAACAACAATGCCGCGGCCTTCTTGAGCTTTTGAGCTGGTTTCAAAGTCTTAAGTAGGAATCGTGCAAGGTGAGCTGACATGAATATCATCGAAACACTCGATGCCGAGGAAGTCGCACGCGTCTCCGAAGGCAAGTCCATCCCAGAATTTTCGCCAGGTGACACCCTGCGCGTGAACGTGAAGATCAAAGAAGGTGAGCGCGAGCGCGTTCAGGCCTATGAAGGCGTTTGTATTGCCCGCTCTGGCGGTGGCATCAACGCTAACTTCACCGTTCGCAAAATCTCCTTCGGTGAAGGGGTAGAGCGGGTTTTCCCACTGCATTCGCCAAACGTTGAGTCGATCACGGTCGTGCGCAAAGGTAAAGTGCGCCGCGCTAAGCTGTACTATCTGCGTGACCGTCGCGGTAAGTCGGCCCGGATCGCCGAGCGCACCGACGGCCGTGGCTTCGGCGAATAAGCCAAGCTATCGGTTCAAAGTTAAAGGGCGGTCCTTCGGGGCCGCCTTTTTCATTTGTAGCTGTCAGGATGCAGCTTCAATCGCTTCGCTTAGCTCAATCCAAGCGGCTTCGGCTTTGGCGAGCGCCTGCGCATGCCAAGCGCGCTTCTTGGTGAGTTCTTCGAGGGCCTTGGCCCCTTCGGTATAGAGGCTAGGGGAGGCAAGCCGCGCATCAATCGTGTCGAGGGCGTGCTGTTCCTTGGTGACGGCCTTTTCTGCGTCCGCCAAGCGAAAGCGCAGAGTGGAAAGCGAGGGCCCTTTTTTGCCGCCAGTCACGTCATTTTTGGTGGTGGACTTTGGCACATTTTTGCCCGCACCACCCGCATCTGGGCGATCCGCGTTCAGCACCAAGCCGCGATAATCGGTTAAGTCGCCATCATAGGCGCGCGCATGGCCGTTATGCACCAGCCACAGCCGGTCGGCGCAGGCTTCGGCCAAATAGACGTCGTGGGTGATCAGCAATACTGCACCAGAATATTCATTTAGCGCGTGGATCAAAGCTTCACGGCTGTCGATATCCAAGTGGCTGGTCGGCTCGTCCAAGATTAAGACGTGCGGCTTGGCATAGGCCATCAGGCCCAAAAGTAGACGCACTTTCTCTCCACCCGAAAGCTTTTCAACATGGGTGTCGATTTTTTCTTGGCCGAAACCCATGCGGGCCGCCAAGGATCGGTGGCGGGAAGGCGGCCAATCTGGCTCAAGATCCCGGACGTGTTGCAGCACGGTTTCCCCTGCCCGCAATTCATCTAGTTGATCTTGACTGAAATAGCCGATTTTGACCGCTTTCGAAGCGCGCCGCTTGCCATTCAACAAATCTAGGCGCGCACCGATGGACTTAACCAAGGTCGTTTTGCCCTGCCCGTTTGGGCCGATGATGACGATACGGTCGTCATGATCGAGGCGGAAGTCGACTTTTTTCAGGACAGGCTTCCCGTCAATATAGCCGAGGTCAGCTTCATCCAATTGGATCAAGGGCGAGGCCAGCTCGCTCGGCTCTTCAAAGTGGAAGGGCATCGCCCGGTCTGCGATTGGGACCGAGATTTCCTGCATTTTTTCCAACATCTTGATCCGACTTTGGGCCTGACGGGCCTTGGACGCTTTAGCGCGGAAGCGATCGACAAAGGCTTGCAGATGGGCCCGGGCCGCATCTTGCTTAGCCTTTTGCCCGGCTAACAGCGCGGCACGCTCTGCCCGGCGGCGCAAATAGGTATCATAGCCCCCCGCATGGACTTCCAGCTTTGCATCTTCCAGCGCCATGATATGGGTGACGGAGCGATTGAGCATTTCGCGGTCATGGCTGACGACCAGAACTGTATTGGGATATTTGCGCAGGAAGGCTTCCAACCAAGCAGCCCCTTCGAGGTCCAAATAATTGGTTGGTTCGTCCAAAACCAACAAGTCGGGCATGGAGAATAAGACGCCTGCCAAGGCCGCCCGCATGCGCCAGCCGCCCGAGAACGAGCCTGCCGGGTTCATCAGTTCTTCTTGTTTGAAGCCCAAGCCGACAAGGATTTCACTGGCACGCGCTTCGGCTGAATAGGCGTCGATATCGGCCAAACGCGTATGGATTTCGCCGATACGGTTGGGGTCGGTTGCCGTTTCGGCTTCTGCCATCAGACTGGCGCGCTCGGTATCCGCCGCCAAGACGACTTCCAACATCGGGTCCGGCGTCGCGGCGATTTCCTGAGCAACAAAGCCCATACGTGCGCCGCGCTTCAGGCGTACACTGCCGTCGCCCTTCAAGGCCTCGTCCTGAATAATGCGCAAAAGCGTTGATTTGCCAGAGCCATTCTTGCCCACCAAGCCCACTTTCCAACCATCGGAGATGACAGCATTAGCGCCATCAAAGAGCACGCGCCGTGCAAGGCGATAGGTCAGGTCTGTGATTTGCAGCATGGCGTTCGGTTTCTGACGACAGGTCTTAGGAGGAGGCGATTTTTAATGGATTTGATCGGCGTCGTCTGATAGCGCCATTGGCAACCGAAGTCACGACTGTGGGTCAGGCTCGCGGTTTTCGTCTAGAATTGCACGGATCTTCATGAGTGTCGGCAAAAGGGCTTCAAGCTCTTTGGGGTCGATAAGGCCAGCCAATTGCTGCAAGGATGGGGCTAAGCGGGCAATGGCGTCATAGCGTGCCGCCTTCCCTGCTTCGGTAATCGAGACGAGTTTGCCGCGCCCGTCATTAGGATCGGCGATAATCGTCACCAAGCCTAGGGCCTCGAGGCGATGGATTGTGTTCGTCATTGCCCCTTTTGTTACTTGGAAGGCCTTGGCCAAATGGCTTGGCGTGTCTTGCGCTTTGTTCAAACGGACAAAGTGATTGAGTAAGCTAAAGCCCGCAATTGATAGACCATCCGGCAAGACACGCTCAAAGCGGTTCCGCCCCAATTGGTCAATAATCGCGATTTCGTTGAAGAAAGTATAGGCGATCGTTGTAAAGTCTGAATTAGGACGGTTTGGGGTCATGTACGAAGATGCTCTGATAGTCCCCGCCTCGGTGACGGAGGGACCTTACTAGCATAGCCTATGCGAGCGAGCATCTGCAGACGCGCATGAGGTGATAGGCTGACAGCCTTTTCCGTCTCGGCCTTAATGGCGCTCATCTCTGCATATTCTTGCAAGGCTTGGCTCATGGGGTGCATGGCGATACCAAGTGCTGTGGCGCGCAGGTTAAGGCGGGCATAGGCGCGCCCGGCCGCCAACTCCGCATAGCGATCCTTGGTGTCACTGATGATCCAGACATAGCCGGAAGCAGACTTGGCCAAAGGCTCATATTGATCAAGGCCCTGCTGATACGCCTTGGTACCGGGCGTTAGCATTTTTTCACGTGTCAGAATGCCCATTGCCTGCATGGCACCAATTCCAGGAAAGTCGAGGTCAATGCCATCTCGATATTTTGCGATCTCGGCTTTGCCAATGCGTATCAGATCAATGCTTTCTTTGAGCGCCACAGGCGTTTCAATTTCGCGCCGATAGGCTTGGATGCTGATTTGACGAAGGCGCTCACACCGAGGGTCGCCAGATAGGGCACCTGCAAACATGAGTTTCTCGCTGGGCTCGGCGGCCACCAGCGCCTTGAGCGTTTCCCCGCTGATTGGCTTTTTGAGGTCATAGGCTTCTTTGTTGGACCTTCTTTGTGTAATCTGAGTGAAAAGTGGGTCCCTTCTGCCGCCATCTACCAAACGAATTCTAGCGACTGGTCTGTCGTCTAAGGTGGGCTGCGGCTCACCCAGGGGGAAAAGACGGATTTGGGCTTCATAGCCGATTTCAGCTGCAGCAATGGATAAGATTTCGAGGAACGCACCGCAACCAATTGTCAGTTGTCTGTCGTAGGGGTCCGTAGCTGGGAGCCGACGCGTGGTGTCGAAATAGAAGTTTATGGTGTCGTCACCTTCCAAATCTACCAGCCAAGGTTGGCGGTTATGCGGGTTGGGGGCGAGGATCGCATGGGCAAGACAGTAAAGCCGAGGGTCTTTCTGGTCAGCACCAGGGTTCCGCCAAGCAGCGGCGGGATCCGTGCTGGGCGTAAGCGTTGCACCGATTGCCGGCACGGCGGCTAATGAACTCAGGGCGAGGAGTTGGAGGATGGTTCGGCGATCTGTCATGGCGACCTCTTTTTAGTTTAACGTTCAACGAATATAGTTTAATGATAAACTATCTGTCAAGCCTCATCTGAATGTAGGTGCGGTTGCGGCAAAACTGCCCTCAATCCTTGACTCTGAGGTGGCAATCCCGTTTAAGCGCGCCTTCTCGCTGGGTTGGCACTGCCATCGCTGGGGGAAAACATGGGTGATGGATTTCCGGCCATTGCAATCGCGACACATGGTGTGCCGCCCGGACCGTCAACAACGTAAATGGACTAAACATGTCAAAGCGCATTGCTGCGAAGTATAAAATCGACCGTCGCCTCAGTGAAAACCTGTGGGGCCGGCCAAAGAGCCCAGTTAACAAGCGGACCTATAAGCCAGGTCAGCACGGCCCAACCGCCCGTCCAGCCAAGGTTTCGGCTTTCGGTGCTCAGCTGCGCGCCAAGCAAAAGCTGAAAGGCTATTATGGCAACATCACTGAAAAGCAGTTTGCTGGCCTTTATGAAGAGGCCGCACGCCGCAAGGGCAACACCGCAGAAAACCTGATCGGTTTGTTGGAATGCCGTTTGGATGCGTTGGTCTATCGTGCGAAGTTCGTGCCCACCGTGTTTGCAGCGCGTCAATTCGTCAACCATGGCCATGTAACCGTGAATGGCAAGAAGGTGAATATTCCTTCGTACCGTTTGCGTGTCGGTGACGTTGTTCAAGTCCGCGAAAAGTCCCGCACCATGGCTTTGGTCTTGGAAGCGTTGGATTCTGCTGAACGTGACTTCCCAGACTATATCGAAATGGACGTCGGCGCGATGAAGGCAACTTTCTTGCGCGTGCCAGAATTGGCAGATGTTCCTTATCCAGTGAAGATGGAACCAAACATGGTTGTGGAATATTACGCTTCGTAATTCTTCAGCAAAATCAGATATACAAAAGCCCGCTCAACTCAGTTCGAGCGGGCTTTTTTGTTTCAGAAGGATTTTACATTAGGCTTGGATCGAAACGCCTGCTTCACTCAAGACTTGTTTCAACTCACCGGTTTCAAACATTTCGCGAATGATGTCGCAGCCGCCGATGAACTCACCCTTCACATAAAGCTGTGGGATGGTGGGCCAATTCGAATAGTCCTTAATACCTTGGCGAACATCTTCATCGGCAAGTACGTTCACATCCTGATAGTCGACGCCGACATGGTCGAGGATTTTGACGACCGTTCCAGAGAAGCCGCACATCGGCATCCGGGATGTGCCCTTCATGAACAGGACCACATCATTGGTTTTGACTAGATTATCGATAAAGGCGTGTGCGTCGCTCATGGCTTGTGCTCCTTGCTGGGGTCCAGAACGTGTCAAAGAAGAGTGCATCCTTCGTTGGAACACATGAACCGCTGCGTCAATCATTGTTTAGCCAGATGGGTCTGGAAAAATATGTCTCTATCTCTCAGCTAGGGACGCGGAGGCTCTGGGTCAAGTCCGCGCCAGAATTGCGCGTCTTTGGCGATTGCCATTGCGAAGAGGGTAGCTTGGCTTTTATAGGTAATTGATCTGGTCTGTTTTTTTGCTAACGACGCGATGCGCTGTGGCCAGAGGGAGCATCCGTCGCAGGGGCCACATTAATGTGGCTGCGTTATCATGCGTTGTCTTTGGTTAGGCTCGGTTTCATTTCTCGTTTTTGCTGCTGCAGGGCCCGTCATAGCACAGAATAGCCCGCGCACCTTAACGCTTGGCCAGCCAGTCCAAAGTTCCATGGGACCAGAAGATCCAGTGTTGCAAAGCGATGAGAGCAGCTATGAATTATTTCAAGTTCAAGCACCCAAAGGCCAACTCGTAACGGTTACTTTGACCAGCTCTGCCTTCCAACCAATTGTGGCGATCGGCAGTGAAATTAGGGAAGAGTGCGAGGAATGTGCGACTGCGATTGGCGAAACAGACAAGCCTGCAATTGCGCGCAAAATTGTCCCTGCATCTGGCGTGCTTCAGATTCGCGTCAATGCAATGGACAAAGGCGATCGCGGGGCCTTCACGCTCTTGGCCACAGCTAGCTCCCCGCCGCGGATTTCTGCGCGACCTCTGCCCTTTGGTCAAAGTGTCTCTGAAACTCTCGATGCTGGTGACGCGGTGACAGATGACGGATCGTTGGTGGATGCTTATGCGGTGCGTTTATCCGCTGACCAAGAAATTCAGCTTGATGTATCATCTCACGACTTCGACCCAAAGCTAGAGCTCTTGACTCCATCTGGGGGCAAGGTGGCGGAGGACGATGATGGTGGCTCCGGGACCAATTCCCGTATTCGCTTTGTGGTGCCTAGGGCAGGTCTCTATCAGGTGCGGGTGTCATCGGTCGGATCCATGCAAACTGGCAGCTATACTTTGAAAACTGGTCTCAGACAAAGTCTGCCGGCGATGCCGCAGCCTGTACCCGTCATGCTCGGTAAGGCTGTAAATGGCACGATTGACGATACCGCCCCGCGCTATGAAGTGGATGGTGAGGAGATTGTCGCCAAACGCTATGTCCTCACCATGAACGAAGGCCAAGCCTACCGTATGCAGTTGACTGCTGCTGCGGGAAGCAACTTAGATCCGAAATTGGCCGTTGGCACGATCTCAGCTGATGGCTCTTTCACGTCTATAGAGAGTGATGATGATGGCGGAGATGAGTCCAATGCTCAATTGCGCTTCCGACCGACGGTGACGCAGCCGTATGTTATCGAAGTCCAGCAAGTTGGGAAAACGGGAGGTGGATACGTACTCTCCGTCGCAGAAGCAGTGACAGATCGTGGGCCAGAGCCCCCGCAAGATCTCAACGTCGGCGGTGTTTTGGCAGGTGAGCTCCGAGATGGTGGTGCACGACTGCTGTCAAGTGATGCGCTTTTCAGGACATATCTGGTCGTGCTGCGCGCGGGCCAGAAAGTCGCAATCAATATGGAAAAGGTTGACGATGCCAATCTCGATCCAAAGTTGGAGATTGGCCTTCTGGGCGCAAGTGCATTTGAAGTAATCGCCGAAGATGACGACGGCGGCGATGGCTTGAATGCTAGACTGAAGTTTGTGGCCCCAAGCAGCGGAACCTATATGATTCGTGCGACTGCCAATCAGCCAGTGAACGAAGGAAGTTATCGTATTAGCGTGCGTGAAATTCCCCCCCCGGGTACACCACCTTTCCCGATGCGCGCGAAGTTTGGCGAAACCATCAAAGGGAGCCTAGGGTCGACTGATCCGATGCGCAACGATAGCTACTTTTATGATCGCTACGTCTTTAATGGTTTAGTCGGTGAAACCTATGAGATCACGGCGAACGCTGAAAGCTTCGACATTAGTGTTGGGGCGCGCCAGATTGACCGTGTAGATGATGACTATGCGTCAGATGACGACAGCGGTGGCGGAACCAATGCGAAATTGGTTTATACCGTCACGACGAGCGGGCCCCAGATCATTCGGGTCACCAGCGTAGAGGAAGCGGCAGGCGGCGACTACAGCCTGTTGATTATCAAGAAATAATGGGTTTGGCCTAGGACTTTAGGCCGGTTTCAAGGGCAAGTGCATGTAGCTCGCCCCCCATTTTTCCTTTCAGCGACGCATAAACCGCCTGATGCTGCTTCACCCGGGTCATGCCCGCAAATCCATTACTTTTGACAATGGCTTTATAGTGGTCGCCATCGCCCGCGAGGTCGATAATCTCGATTTCTGCATCGGGAAAGGCATCCAGAATCATGGACTTGATGTCAGAAGCGGCCATTGGCATGTCTGTCTCCGGGGGTAAAAGGGTTTGGCCCTTAGGCCATAAACGCGGGCATCCAAGCTTCATGCGTCTGCTGAAGATCGGCAATATCAATCATCAGGACGTTTTGAATGGCTAATTCGCATCCTCCTGCCGAGCCAAGGGCCGCACAGGGAATGGCTTTTTCTTCAAGGGCTGCGAACACGCTATCGGCATGTGTTGGGTCAACGATCAAGAGGTAACGGGCTTGATCCTCGCTCAACAAGGCGGCCTCCACGCTGAGGTCCCGCGGGAGGGTGATCGCTAGGCCGGTGCCCGATGCCATGGCAATTTCGGCAGCAGCGATCAAAAGACCGCCGTCCGATAAATCGTGGCAGGACCGGATGTGGCCCGCTTGGATTAGGCTTCGTACTGCATCGCCTGTGATCCGTTCTTGAACCAGATCAACATGCGGCGGCGCGCCATCTTCGCGCCCCCATATCTCGCGTAGCGCCAAAGTGGACCCAAGGCTGTCGGTTGTTTGTCCGACCAGTATGACCATATCGCCCATGTTTACGTCACCATAGCCAACGCGCTTGGTGTAGTCGCTCAGAAGGCCAACGCCGCCAATAGCGGGCGTTGGTGGGATCGCTTGGCCAGAGGTCTCATTATAAAGACTAACATTGCCCGATACCACAGGGAAGTCCAACGTCGCGCAAGCTTCAGCCATTCCATCGGTCGCGCGTACAAATTGGCCCATTATTTCAGGGCGTTGTGGGTTCCCAAAATTGAGATTGTCGGTGATGGCAATTGGGCTCGCGCCCGTAGCGGTTAAGTTCCGCCAGGCTTCTGCTACAACTTGCTTGCCGCCCTCATACGGGTCCGCCGAAACATAACGTGGTGTGCAGTCGCAGCTAATTGCCAAGGCTTTCTTGCTGCCATGAATGCGCACGATCGCGGCGTCTGAAGGCGTTCCGCTTTCTTCGAGACTATCTGCCATCACATGGCGGTCATATTGTTCCCAGAGCCAACGTTTGGAGGCACCATCGGGGCACGACAACAGCTTCAGCGTGGTGTCACGCCAGTCTGTGACTGGGGTCACCATCGCGCTCGTCACGGCAGGCTGTAGTACAGGCTGGATCCAAGGTCGATCATAATTGGGGGCATCTTCACTTAAAGGGGCCACAGGAATGTCGCAAACAATAGCGCCATTCCAATGCAGCACCATCCTGCCGGTGTCCGTTGTCTTGCCAATAACGGCAAAATCAATGTCCCACTTTTTCATAATCGCTTCGGCCTCAGCCTCGCGGCCCGGCTTCAGAATGGCCAGCATACGCTCTTGGCTTTCCGACAACATCATTTCATAGGGCGTCATGCCGGTTTCGCGAACAGGAACTGAATTCATATCAAGCTCAATGCCGAGATATTCCTTACCGGCCATTTCTACCGAGGATGATGTGAGGCCCGCCGCTCCCATGTCTTGGATCGCTTCGATGCTGTCGGTCGCCATCAGTTCTAGGCAGGCTTCGATAAGTAGCTTTTCGACAAATGGGTCGCCCACTTGCACGGTTGGGCGCTTTTCTTCACTGGCTTCGTCAAATTCGGCACTGGCCATTGTTGCACCATGGATGCCGTCACGGCCCGTCTTAGAGCCGAAATAGACGATGGGACTGCCAATTTTGGCACCTCGAGCGTAAAAAATCTTATCAGCATCGGCCAGACCCACGCACATTGCGTTGACCAGAATATTGCCGTTATAGCCGGGGTGAAAATTTGTTTCGCCGCAGACCGTGGGTACGCCAACGCAATTGCCATAGCCGCCTATTCCGGCCACCACACCCGATACCAAGCGGCGTGTTAGAGGATGCTCGGGGCTACCAAAGCGCAACGCATTGGCAAGCGCGATCGGGCGGGCACCCATCGTGAACACATCACGCATAATCCCACCAACGCCTGTTGCCGCCCCTTGATAAGGCTCGATAAAGCTTGGGTGATTGTGGCTTTCCATCTTAAACACAGCAGCCTGACCGTCATCGATATCGATGACACCGGCATTTTCGCCGGGGCCTTGGATTACACGAGGGCCTTTAGTCGGAAATTTAGCCAAATGCCGGCGCGAGCTTTTGTAGCTGCAATGCTCGGACCACATCACCGAGAAAATGCCGAGTTCCGTCAGATTCGGCGCACGTCCCAACCGGTCCAGAATGATGGCATATTCTGCCTCCGAGAGGCCGTGTTCGGCAACTAGGGCGGGGGTCATTGGCGGTTCGGCGGGCGATACAGTGGTCATGCGAGGTGTTTAGCGTGCGTTGGCTTTGGTTTGAAGGGCAAACGCCTTCTTCCCCTGCAGTGGAATCGCAATGGTTGCGCCAGCTCACTTGGCGAAGCGGGCAAATAGGCCCTACATCCACCTATGGTGCATCCGATAGAACGTGATCCGGTGAAAATTGTTTCTAAGCCGATTTATGGTCCCCGCTTTGGCTTGGGAATGCTGGCGTTGGTCGCCTTGTTTTCTTTTGGGCTAGGCGTGGCATCGGGGGGGATTATCCTGCCATTTTTGCGATCGGCCGCCCCGGTTAGCATTGGGTCGGCTGCCACGCCACCTATGAAGGGGCAGACAGATCAAGGTCTGCTTGCTGTTCTGCCCCAATCGATTTTGGCTGAGCTTGACCAGGTGCAAGGGCCGATTTCCACCAATCTATCTGTGGAACAATATCTCAACGACATCGAAGTGCGGGCGTCTCAAGCTGGTTTTACCGCGTCTAGATCGTTTCAAAGTCTGCAGACAGGTCATGAGATTGGCTATGTTTTCAAGACAGGGCCTGCCGTTAAGGCAGGCGCGAATGGCATGCCTGAAACATTGGTCCTTCGGTTTCAGACGGGCCCACAATTAGGCACCTTAGTTTTAGCTGAAGTGCGGCGCGATGGGGCTGTCCAATCGCCTGGCAAGCGTTTTGCGGATCTGGTGCGCGCGGGGGCAAGCTTGCCCGCTCTACCCGAGACTCAGCTTTTGACAGGTCGTGGCCTAATCGAGATAAAGTCAGTGGATGGCGGTTCTGCAGCTTATCTCGATGGCGTTTTAATCTACCCGCGTCAGTCTGAAACCAAGGGCCAGGGTGACGCTTTGCTTCCGGATAAGACAGAAGCCGAGGTTCAGAAGCCGGCTGGAACATTGGGTTGGCCGCAAAAGCTGTCGATCCAAGCAGTTTGGCCTGCAACAGGCCTGCTGCCCGAGGTAGCTGTTCTGGTGGCGGGAGATCTTGCTCCAAAGCCCTGCTCCACGCGCGCCATTGTGCTTGATCTGCGCCGCGCCACGAAGATTACCTTGGCCGAGCGACTTCAAAGCCATCGTGTGCGTCCCGAAATTGGGGCGCGTGGAGTTACATTGTCTGGGTTTTGCCCGCCAGCCCCGCGCCGCTCTGCTGAAGAAGAGGATTCTGATCCACAGCCTTTGCAGTCCGTGGCCTTTTACGACATAAAAGCCGGACTGGTCCGATGGGAGATGGCTGCAGCGCCTGTGCAGATCCCCCAAGCCGAATTTACGCCTTGGCGGGAGTCCAATGTCACTCGAATTGCTTCGCCCATTGGGCAGAAGGGCGCATTGGCATCTGTCGCGTGTCGTGCCGGTGGTGGCTATACGATTGCTGTGTCTGGTCTACCCGGCCCCACGAAGGGTACGACCAGTGCGGTTCGGCTCATAAGTGCGGGTAAGGCAGCAACTCAAGCCATGACTTGGAAGCCGAGCGCCAATGGTTTTGAAGTAGATGGGCGGGCGGAGGCAGTGACGGCAGATCCATTCTTGGCTCGGTTTGGTGCCGGCCAGCCCCTCGAACTAACCGCCAATGGCGCATCTATCACCATATCGGCCCCACAGCCTGCCCAGCTGGAACGCTTGATCGCGCGTTGTCAGAAGTCGAAGGCGGAGTAATCGCAAATTCTATTGCGCCGTCCACCCCCCATCCATCGTCAGGATTGCGCCATTGATCTGGGCCGCGGAATCGCTGGCCAGAAAGAGTGCGAAAGCAGCCACTTGTTCAACAGTCACGAATTGTTTGGTCGGCTGCGCGGCCAGCAAAACATTTTGGATGACCTCTTCTTCGGTGATGCCGCGTGACTTGGCCTGATCTGGAATTTGCGCTTTCACGAGACCGGTTAAAACATAACCAGGACAGATCGCATTGCAGGTGACACCCTCTTTTGCGTGCTCTAGCGCGACCGCTTTGGTCAGTCCCACGACACCATGTTTTGCGGCGACATAGGCAGATTTAAACGGGCTAGCCACCAAGCCATGGGCTGAGGCGATATTGATAATTCGTCCCCACTTTTGTGCGGCCATCCCCGGTATAGCGTGGCGGATTGTGTGAAAGGCTGAGCTGAGATTAATGCCGATGATTTGATCCCATTTTTCGGCTGGGAATTCTTCAATCGGGGCAACAAATTGAACACCTGCATTATTGACCAAGACATCCAACTGCCCGAAATGGGCCCGAGTCTTGGCCACCATGTCTTCTATTTCTGTCGGTACTAACATGTTGGCTGGATGATAGACCACATCAACCTGATGGTGAGCCGCTAGTTTCGCCCGGGTGGCTTCAATCTGGGTCGCTTCACCTAATCCGTTGATGACGACACCATAGCCAGCCGCTGCAAAGGCCTCAGCAATTGCCAATCCGATGCCGCTTGTGGAACCTGTGATTAGGGCGACTTTGGTTGCGGCAGGCATTTTGAGCTCCAATTCTGGCGAGATAGGTGTGGGTCGGGGCCAAAGAGCCACTTCCATTTGATGCAAGACGCATTAAAGGCAAAACGTTAGGACTGGAAGTTATGTTCCATTCATGAAGCGAGGAAAGTGAAGTATGGACCCGTCGTTGCAAGCCTTTGTTACAGGGCTGCCTGACTTCTTGTTTCAGGGAGGTGTCGCCATCCTGATTTGGGCTTTTGGGGTTTGGCTCTATATGGCGATCACACCGCACCGCGAGATTGAACTTGTGCGCGCGGGCAATAGCGCAGCCGGGCTATCTCTGGGCGGGGCGGCAATCGGTATTGCGATCCCCATAGCGGCGACTTTAGCAACGTCGCATGCTTTGCTGGATGTTATCATCTGGGGCCTGACTGCCTTAGTCCTTCAATTGGTTATGTTTCGCCTGGTCGACTTGGTCGTTCGAGACCTGTCGCGACGCATTGAGAATGGCGAGATGGCTTCGGCTGCTGTGCTTGTTGGCGTAAAGATTGGTGCCGCTTTGTTGACGGCATCGGCCTTGAATGGCTGATCGGACATGCTGAGACGGTTTGGCGATGGTATTTTGATCCTTTTGGTCCTGTCCATGGCCGCCGCTTGGATGCTCGGGCGCGTCAAGGATCAGGCCGGCGCAGAGCGCACCCCTGAGCCTGCAGAGACTTTTGTCGTGCCCGATCCAGAGACTGGCTCAGATGACGTGGCTGGACCTCTGTTGCCTGCGCCTAGCCCCTATGACGATCAGTCCATGGTAGAGGCGCGACGCGCGGGCCCTTGGTCGAGCGGGACCGGCTTCGCCATCGGCGATAATGGTGTTTGGCTGACGGCCCGCCATGTAGCGCTCGGGTGTGACCGTTTGGGCGTGGTCAATGGGCAGGATCAAGAGTTGGTTGCGGCGTCCCTTGCCTATGTCTCGAAGCGGGCCGATGTGGCTATCCTGAAAACACAAGGTGGCCCTGAGCCTTTAGCGCTCGACCTCAATGAAGACGATCTTCAAATCGGCGCAACTGGCTTCCATATTGGTTTTCCACAAGGCCAGCCCGGTGAAGTGGTCAGCCGCTTGATTGGACGCGAATTGATGATTACCGAAGGTGCGTGGCGTGGGCGGGAAAATACCTTGGCTTGGGCAGAAGTTTCGCGGTCTAAAGGGCTTCGTGGCACCTTGGGTGGGCTTTCCGGTGGCCCCGCCTTTGATGCACAAGGCAATGTAATCGGCATCACCATCGCGGAAAGTTTACGCCGAGGGCGGGTAATCACCACCAGTTCTGACAGTATCATACAGGCGCTGAAAGATGCTGGCGTGAAGCCTGAAGGGACCGCAATTGCGCCACTTCAACGAAACGAGTTTGGCCGTGCCGCCAATCGGCTACGGCGCGACTTGAAAGTGATACAAGTTGTTTGCTTGCCGCCCGAGTGACGCTGTGGGGCTCTAGAGGCTTTCGCCAATCCAAGCGGAGATACGGCTTTTTGCCATCGCACCTACTTTGGTCGACACGACTTGACCATCTTTGAATAGCATCATGGTGGGAATGCCGCGGACGCCATAGCGTGATCCCGTGCTGGGGTTGTCATCAATGTTCAACTTAGCGACCACCAGCGAACCAGCCATTTCTTCGGAAATTTCTTCCAAAGCCGGGCCAATCTGTTTGCATGGGCCGCACCATTCCGCCCAAAAGTCCACAAGAACTGGGCCCGAAGCTTTTAGAACATCTGTTTCAAAGCTGTCGTCGGTGATGGCTAGGGTTGGCATGGTGTGAACTCCAATTGGCTTGCCTCTTTAACTAGGTAGACCTGCGATAACGTGCAAGGCGTCGTCCAAAGTTTGATCAGGTAATTCCATCAAGCGCGGTCCATCGGTCCACAAAAGCGCGCAGCGAACTCGTTTGTTTGGCCAGTTGCCCTGAAGCAGGGCGCGATACGCAGCCATTTGGTTGAGATAAACTTGCGCAACGCCTTCGAGGGTGTGAGGGGGGGGGCGGTTGGTTTTAAAGTCCAGTACCAAAACTTCGGTTGGTGTTACGACTAAACGGTCGACACTCCCATTCACCACCATGTCTTCTGGCAAGCCGGGTCCGCGCCCTACAATAGTGGCCTCGGCACGACTGCCAGGCCCAAATAGTGCGGCGAAGGTCGGATCGCGCAATACCGCCAGCGTTTCATGCAGCATCGTATTGCGCGCTTCTTCGCTGAGGTCTGTTTCCCGCGCAAGACGGCGGCGCGCGCGGGCTTCCCATTGGTCTTCTGGAAGATCAGGTAGCCTTTGCAACAATTCATGGATCAGTCGCCCACGCAAGAACCGGAGCCGTGCATCTGCGTGTAAAGGTGAAAGGGTGGCAGGCTCTGACCCATCCGGCGCAAGCGCCGAGGGGGCAATCCGCCGTGCACGTTGCTTCTCTGGGGGTGGCGGCTGATTGATCCAGTCCGGAAGTGGCACGGGTGTCGGTCTGACAACGGCGTCTGCAACTAAGTTTCCAGCATAGTCGCCCCACAAAGTGAAATTGAACGCGTCACTCTCGCCTGCTTGACCCTTTACTACCCGGCCTGGCCCGATCAGGTCGAGAGCCTTTTCAAACAAGCTATACCAAGTATCGTCACCTTTGGCGTCAGGATCATCCTTGGCGGCTTCGCCTGTTTCTTTCCTTTTTTGGCCATAGTGGAAGCCGCATAAAATCAATAGGTCGCGCGCGCGTGTCATGGCCACATAGAGAAGGCGCGCATCCTCTCGCTTTTCTGCTGCGGCTTGAGCTTCACGCAATTCTTTGACGACTGCTGAGTCCTCTTTCGCCGTCGGCGACCATAAAAAGGTTTGGTCATTTGGGTCGTAATAGAAGGTTGTTTTTGTCGCGGCTCTGGGGGATGTGGTTTCGGGCAAAATCACAATTGGCGCTTCGAGCCCTTTGGCTCCGTGGATCGTCATCACACGAATGCCATCAGCGCCTTGTTCCATTTCACGTTTCACATCGGCGGCATCATTTTCAATGGCAGCCAGAAAGCCATGTAGATTAGGCGTTTCGGTGCGGCCATGGCTGAGCGCGCGGCTTAAGAAGGCTTCTACTGGGTCTCGTGCTTCGTGGCCTAGGCGCTCAATTAAAAGGGTCCAGCCGGTCTTGCCGCCTAAGCATGGCCGTTCAAGTATGGAGGCAAAAAATTCATAGGGTGGCATATGGCCCGCCCGCCCCAAAACAGACTTCAATAGTGCGGCAACGGGGGTGTGGACTGGGTCGGCCGAATCTTGAAGCCGATGCCATAAGGATTGGGTGCCCCTGCCCCAAGCCAGCGGGAATAGATGGGTATCATCATCAAAGAGGCCACAGAATGCACCTTTGAGGACGCAGGCCGTGTTGAAGTCATCCTGTGGCAAAAGTGCAAAGCGGCCGAGTGCAATGAGGTCTTGGATGGCCGGGTCTTCGACCAGCTTGATCCGGTCGGCCCCAGCGACAGGGACTTTATGATATTTTAAGCGCTTGATGAGCTGGTGGAAGAAGGGTCCGCGTTTTTTAACCAGAACCATGACGTCGCCCGGGGTCATTGGGCGTAGCCCGTCTTTCGTCGGAATGGCAAAGCCTTCGTTTAGGCGCGCTTTCAATTCCAATGCGATACGTTCTGCCAATCGGTTCCGGCTGCTGTCCTCGCGCTCAATATTAAGGGGATGATCCCAAGCCTCCGGCACTGCCGCCTTGTCGCCGGCCTGTGTCTTTGGCCACAATTCGACGGCACCCACATGGTCCGTTCGATGAGCTATGTGTCGGGTTGGGAAGGCATATTTGCGCTCAAAGGGCAAATTTTCGTGATCCGCGGCCAAGACTTCGGGTCGGCCACCGACTTGGGTACAGGCCCAAACAGCATCAACGGCATCAAGGACTGTTTGGCTTGAGCGAAATGACAGCTCAAAGGTAAGGCTGCTTCTTTGTTTCGCTAATTCCGAAGTGGCTGATTCAAAGCGGGCTTTTTCGTCCAAGAAGCGTTCGGGCTTTGCGCCCTGAAAGGAGTAGATTGATTGCTTCTCGTCACCCACAATAAATCGGGTGCGCGGCTGGGTTGTCGCTTCTTGTTCCAGGACATTGAACAAGGGCTCTAACAAGTCCCATTGCTGTGGATTTGTGTCTTGCGCTTCATCGATCAAAATATGAGCGAGGCCGGCATCGAGCTTGTAGAGGACCCAAGCGGCGGCTCCCTCGCCAGCCCGGAGTAGAGCAGAGGTGCGAACAAGGAGGTCGTCGAAGTCTAAGGCACCAATCGCTTGTTTTGCTTGGACCCATGCCGCCTTGAACCTAAAGACCGCCTTGGTTAGCGCTAGCGACCGATGATAAGTTTGAGCGGCGCGTAATTTTTCCTGCGCGGCGAGTAAGCCGTCAATCAAGGTACCACTGGGGTCGAACAAGGCTGTGACGACAAAGTCATCTGCATATTTTTTCGTATATAGTCGCGTCCGGACAGTGCCGGTACCGGTTAGAATAAGGTCAGTCCAAGCGGCCC
This sequence comes from Alphaproteobacteria bacterium, assembly GCA_027485915.1. Lineage (GTDB taxonomy): Bacteria > Pseudomonadota > Alphaproteobacteria > Caulobacterales > Aquidulcibacteraceae > Aquidulcibacter. Next base: position 85,737 of record JAIXQA010000068.1, read on the forward strand.
AAGCGCTATCCTTATCGGGCGCATGGATCAGGCGGTAGAGTCTCTTTGCGCTTTCGATATCGGATGAAGCGCCGCTTTCTAGGCGCGCTGCGCTGGCAGCCAAAACGGCGAAATCCAACCTATCGAGTGCTTCATGCTGATAAGATTCTGGGTTACGGCTGGGGTCAATTTGAAGCTTTGTTGCGAGCTTCTTCGCGATCGCGACCAAGTCTGGCTCAATCGGCATGTTTGGCCCTGCTGCGGTCATGGCCTCCAGAATAAGCTTCTCATGGTCATCTTGGCTTGTGAGACGCGCGACGCTGAGGAAGGCTTCTCGATCTTGCGCAAAAGCTTCTTGAAAGACTTTTGCCTGCAAAGCTTTCGCGGCCTGATCCTCCAAAACAGTAAAGCCCGGCGGCACACCTGCTTCTAAAGGGAAGCGCTGTAGAATGGTTTGGCAAAAGCCATGAATGGTTTGAATCTTTAGGCCACCAGGCGTTTCGAGTGCCTTTGCGAACAAGGCGCGGGCATTGGCCAAAAAGCTTGGGTCGCGATCCCCAAGGCTTGGATCCAGTTTCCGGAGCGCTTCTGTCAGTTTATCGTCCGGCGAAATCGTCCAAGACCCTAAGAGTTCATAAAGCCTTGTCTGCATCTCCGCTGCGGCGGCTTTTGTATAGGTTACGGCCAGAATTTTTGCCGGGTCGGAGCCGCGCAAAAGCAGGCGTGCGATGCGATCAATGAGGACTTTGGTCTTGCCGGCACCTGCATTCGCGCTTGCCCAGATGGATAGTTCTGGAGTGGCGGCAATGGCTTGGTTTTTGGTGGTAAGATCAAGGATGGCGCTGGTCATTCGCTATCCTCTGCATTTGCCCATTCTGCCCGGCGCGATAGACGGTCGACAGGGTCGTCATAGGTGGCATTCTTAATCAGGCTGACCCGCGGCTTTGGCAGATAAGTCCGTTCTGGCTGACCATATTGCGCTGAGAGCTTCAAAAGCGTCCAAATTGTGCGTTCGACCAACTCTTCAACGCTGCTGGTTGACAGGACCGCAGGCTCAATCTTTGGCGTTCGTCCGCCGACATGGATGTGACGCAAGTCCGTTGGTAGCTTAATGGCGGGATCCTCAAACCCGCAGTTGGCCGCGATCAGCGCAATGACCGGCAATTGCGGATCAAACATGGCGTGAACCGTCTTGGCTTTGGGGGGAGTGCCACTTTTGAAGTCGAGGATTTCGGTACCCGCTGGCCCGACATCGATTCGATCTGCCCGCGCGGTCAAGGTTAAATCCCCTTCGGGCGTTTGCAGAACATAGGTGCCGGACTTTTCAACGAGGGGACGCCAGCCAGCCATTAAGCGCGGCATTTCTACGTCGATTGTAAAGGCAATGGTGGGTTCCAAACGCGCCAACTCGATTTCAAGATCGGTCTTGTCATAACCAGCCTGTTGGAGGGCCTGTTTAAAGGCTTCGCGCAAGGCGACTTTCGGGTCGGCGGGAAGGGCTTGATACCAGGACGCAATGACTTCAAAGCCCTTATGGATCGCGCTGCCGCGCACACCAGCGCTGATTGGTCCACCCAACGGGTCAAGTGCTCGCAGATGGAGGATTTTCTCGACATAGGTGCGATAGGGGTCACGAATCCAGGTCTCGATTTCTGTGGCGTGAAAACTTCGCGGGCGCGCAATGACTGGTGGCTTTGGTCGTGGGATGGCGTCGGCTGGGTCGAATAGCCGACTTGGCGTATGTGCGCGCAATAAGCCTTGCCAGTGTGAGCCGTCGGCTAAAGCTGCAGTTGCTTTGGCCTGCCCTAAGGCGCCCGCAGCGAGGGTTTTGAGGCGCCAAAGCCAGCGCGACGGGACGGCGGGAGCATCCTTTCGACGGGCAGAGCGTGTCAGTATAACTTTCGGCGCAGTCGCAAACTGAGCAAAGTCATGGGCGGAAAGCCCAATTCGGGTATCGGGCGAAGGCAGTCCCAAATGTTGCCGCATGGGCCGCGACAAGAACGGATCGGGTGCAGCCGGCTGTGGCCAAACACCTTCGTCTAGGCCGGCCAACACAACTTTGCTGAACTGTAACAGGCGAGCTTCCAAAGGGCCAAGAATGGCAAGGCGTGGATGGGTACCGCGCGGCCGAACAACCAAGTCTGCCATCAGATGATCCAATGTTCGCCCGATTGCTTGGGATTCTATTGGCGGAAACAGGTGGCCATGCTCTATCAAAGCGGCAAAGAAGCGAGCAGCTGATTCGCCTGCTTCTCCCCGCCATACAATATCGGCCCCTGTTTGTGTCTCGTTGGCCGCGAGCGCCTCGGCTAAGGAGGCGATCGTCTGCGCACAATCAGGTAGAGCTCCCGTGAGCGGCCCTTTCTGTTGGACCAATGCATCCAGCCTTTTAAGGAGGGCGATGCCGGCGTCTTTTTCAATTGGCTGGCCATTCACCTTTATCAGGCGCCAGTATTTTGGCTTGATTGCCTCAAGCTGCTGGATGAGGTGCGGGAGGCTTCTGGCTTTTCGCGGCCCGCGCAGGACAGCGATTTCAATGGCGGCCGCGCAGGCTGCAACATGGTCACGACCCAGACCAATAGAAGTTAACGGGTGCCCTAGTAACGCGCACAGGGCAATAGGGTCACTCGGATCTTGGCTCCATTGCATCACATGACGCAAAAAGCTGCCGATGCTGGTATCGCTGATCGGGCGACCTGACGAAATATCCACTTGAACGTCCCAGCGCTGCATTTTGGCGGCAACGCGACGGGCAATCTCCTCACTTGGTGTGACAAGGGCGGCGGTGAGGCCGGGCGTTTCAAGGGTTTCACGCAGTTCATGCGCGATGAGGCTGGCTTCTTCTTCCTCGCTCGCTGCCTCAATAAACGTGAGTCCATCGAGGCCTGCGATGATGTTTTCCTTCCCAAGCTCTTCAATCCGTGAAGGCCAGTCAGCCGTGGTTTCTTGGGGGGTCAGTGCCTCATTGATGATGAGGCGGCGTTGTGCCAGCGCGAAAGGCTCAACCACGCCTGGTAGGACTTGAACCGCATCACGCGCGATGCCGATGGCTTCAATGGCTTCGGATAAGGCACGCTGGGGATGTTGGTCATCGTGCCGCGCCGCAATCCAAGCGTCAGCGGAAATGTGGGTGTCGAGCCCTGGCAAGACGACCATGCCCTTTGGCAGGCGCGCAATTAGGTACATCAGTTTGCGTGTTACAGGCATCGAGCCAGTTGAGCCTGCCAGCACAATGGTTTGCTGCGGGGCGTCAGCAAGCCACTTTTCCACCATGGCTTCGATGTTGCGCCTTTGTTTGACGCCCGGATCAACTTTGTTGACGCTCGCCAAATAGGCGGGCCAAGCTTCTGTGACGATGGAGAGAAAAGTGGTGGATTGCTCCCAATGTTTGGCCAATTCATGTTGGCTGACCAAAGTCGACAGTTTCGACCAATCAAAACTTTCAGCGCCGCTTGCCATCATGGCGGCAGAATCGAGAAGATCGGCAAGCGCATCGGCTGCCAAGAGGGCGGAGACTGGATCGGCTGACCAGTCAGATTGGACACCACGGGCTTGGATCATGCGGGCAAGAATTAGCCGCCGCGCGAGCGTGTCGATCGCAGGGGCTTGATCTATGTCGTCGCCAAATCCGCCAAGACCAGCATCGTCTGGATCAAGGTCACCTAGAGTACGGATACGTGGCAGAAGGGTTGCCGCTTGCGGACTACAGTTCAGAAAGGCCTGCGCGAGGCCGCGCGCCGCCCGCCTCGTTGGCAAGAGGATGATGGCGTCAGAAAGGGCAAAGGGCGTCTCGTCGCTTGCTAGGGCGTCCACCAAGGCTTTGGCCAGCACATCCAAAAAAGATGCGGCTGGGGGGATGGTAAAAACCCGCGGCATTGGCGTCTCAAATAAGTCGCGCATATAGGTCAATCCATCCTGAAATAGGCTCTCTGATTGGTGTAGTTTATTTTGCCCCTACGACATTTGCGGACGCAGTCCTGAGTTCGGCGATGGCGGCTTGCAAGGTCTCCTGAAATGCGACGCGCCAAGCGGCGAGCGTTTGTGCTTCTGCGGCGGCTTTACTGTATAGAATGGCACGAGAGGATGAAACCACGCCGCCCTCATGACCGTTGGGACCAGCCACGAGGCCTGCTAAAGCATCCTTCGCCGCACCGCCTTGTGCGCCATATCCCGGAATTAGGAATAGGGACTTCGGAAGGATTTTGCGGAGTCGGACGGCTTCTGATGGCCACGTCGCGCCGCAAACAACCATAAGCGACGAAAAGCCCGATTGGCCGAGCATATCATCTTGCAGGCTTGCCAATTGTTCGCCAACGCGAACCCAGAGGGGTGCGCCGGAACAGTCAATATCTTGAAAGTCTTTGGCACCGGGGTTGGAAGTCCGAACGAGGACGGCAATACCCTTCCCATTTGCTTTCGCCGTTGAAGCAAAAGGCTCGAGGGAATCGAGGCCCAAATACGGGTTGATTGTCAAACAATCGCAAGGGGTGGGCGCATTGTCTGCGAGAAATGCCCGGGCATAGCCGTCTGCGGTTGATCCGATGTCGCCACGTTTTGCATCGAGGATCACCAAGAGTTTTTGATCTCGAGCAAACCGGCTTAACCGACCCGTTAATGCGACGCCATCGGCCCCCCAGGGTTCAAACAAGCCGATCTGGGGCTTCACAACCGGTAATCTGCCGGAAACTTCCTCGATCACGGCACCGAAGAAGCGCTCTAAGGTTTCGAGCTTGCCTCGGGGCCCAAACAGAGTGGGCACCATCTCCGGGAAGGGGTCAAAACCAACACAAAGAGGGGTTGCGCGCAAGCGGGTTTGTTCGGTTAGGCGATCGCCGAAAGTGGTCATGGGCCCTGTTTAGGCGATCTGGTCTGCTTTGCCCAGCGGGGAGGGAAGCTCTATAAAAGTTTTTGCGGCAGGGAGCCTTCATGTTGCAAGAGCCAGTGCTTGCGCTCTATGCCGCCGCCATAGCCCGTTAGAGTGCCGTTTGACCCAATGACCCGATGACATGGGACAATCAGCGCAATTGGGTTGGCACCATTGGCGAGGCCAACAGCTCGCATCGCATTTGGATTGCCAATTTTCGCGGCGAGTTGACCATAGCTTAAAGTCTTGCCGGCTGGGATTGTCTGGAGCGCTTGCCAGACTGTTTGCTGGAAGGCAGTGCCACCAAAAGCAACGGGTAAGGCCTCCAATGCGGTAATGTCTCCGGCGAAATAGGCATGGATGGCTGCCCCATAGGTAGCTGGAGCTGTTTCTTCTTGGATGGTGAAACGCGTCTTTGGATAGTGGCGCATCAGCAGGCGATCCATCCTTGACTGATGGTCGACCCATTCAAATAAGCGGATGTGCTTTGCTTCATCGAGCAATAGCATCATTGGGCCAGTTGGGGTTTCAAAATGACTGAGGGAGAGTTTCATTGGGGTTGTCCTACGACATGGGGAGGTTAAGGGCTAGGGTTTGAGCTAATTATTTTGATTGCGCTAGCGGTTTTCGGACCTGCTGCTGACGAGGTTTGGCTTTCTCTAGTCATGTCCGGATTCCGCTAGACCCTTTTGGCTGGGGCTGGCATGAGGGGGCATGGAACTCAATCATGACACTTGTTTTGCCATCATTTCAGCGCGCGACAGCCGCTATGATGGCCGCTTCTTCACCGCCGTGAAGACCACAGGCATTTATTGCCGTCCGGTTTGTCCGGCGCGTGTGCCAAAGCGTGAGAATGTAATCTTCTATCCCTCTGCTGCAGTTGCCCAAGAGGCTGGCTTTCGCCCGTGCCTTCGGTGTCGTCCTGAGACGGCCCCAGACACACCGGCTTGGCGCGGCACCTCAAGTTCGGTTGGTCGTGCGTTGCGCCTGATTGAGGAAGGCGCTTTGGATGGTGGGAGTGTGGAGCACATGGCCGCTCGCCTGGGCTTGGGAGAGAGGCAATTGCGCCGACTGTTTGCCAAGCACTTGGGGGCCAGCCCCGTAAGCGTAGCGCTGACGCGTCGATTGTTATTGGCAAAGCAATTGCTGCATGAGACGGACTTAAACATCACGCAGGTGGCTATGGCCTCGGGCTTCGGCTCCATCCGCCGTTTCAATGAGGTGTTTCAAGATGTGTTTAAGGTAGCCCCTTCGTTTCTGCGCAGGGAGATCGGTGTTGAAGGCGGGGCTACGCCTGCGGCCGATATAGGTTTGAGGCTTCGCTATCGGCCTCCCTATGATTGGTCTGCCATGGAGGATTTCATGAAGGCGCGAGTCTACCGGGGCGTTGAGACGTTCGAGCACGGCCTTTATCGGCGAAGTCTGTGTCTGGAAGGCCAAATCTGTCTGATAGAGGTCTCTAAAGGAAAGGGGGACTGGTTGGAAGTTCGTGTAAAACTTCAGGATCTGACCTTGCTACCAAAAGTGATCGCCCGTGTTCGCGAGGGTTTCGATCTGGCTGCAGATCCAGAAACAGTCGAGTTTCATTTGTCTCAAGATGATGAGTTGCGTGAACTTGTGGCGCGCAGACCCGGCCTGCGCGTTCCTGGCGCTTTCGATCCATTTGAAGTCGGTATTCGAGCGATCTTGGGTCAGCAAATCACGGTAACTGCGGCGATTAAGCTAGGCGGAGCATTGGTGGCGCATCTTGGACAGCCTTTGCCGCCATCATGGGCGGAGCTAGCCGGGGTTTCCCGGCTCTTTCCGACAGCGGAGGCGATCTTGGGATCTCCGCTGGACTTTGTCGGCATGCCGCAGGCGCGTGTCAGGTGTTTGAAGGCGTTTTGTCAGGCCTACGTGCAAGATTCTGATCTTCTCGTCGGCGAAACGGCGGTAGTCGTGGCGAGGCTTCAGTCTATCCCTGGAATTGGGCCTTGGACAGCGAGCTATATCGCTTTGCGTGCGCTCAGAGACCCCGATGCTTTCCCAGCTGGTGACGTTGCTTTGGCGCGCGGCTTGCCACAGTCCGACGGGTCACGGCCGTCAAGTGAAGCCTTAGAGAATAGGTCTCAAAGTTGGCGACCTTGGCGCGCTTATGCGGCCCAGCATATTTGGGCGGAATTGGCTTCTGGCTGAGACTTTTGGCTAAGCCGCCATAACCTTTTCCACTTCGGCAACCAGTTCGCGCAAGTGGAAGGGCTTGGAAAGAACTTTAGCTTTTGAGGGTGCTTGGTTTGCTGGATTAAGGGCAACTGCAGCGAACCCGGTGATGAAGACGATCTTCATGGCAGGGTCTACTTCCGCTGCGCGCCGTGCAAGTTCAACACCATCGACGCCTGGCATTACAATATCGGTTAAAAGCAAGTCAAAGCCCATGGCATTTAGGGCCTCTAACGCCTGATCGCCATCGGGGAAGTCTGCAACAATATGGCCTGCTTTGTTAAGCGCAGCGGCAAGGAACGTCCGTAACGAATCGTCGTCTTCCGCTAAGAGAATTCTCGCCATAGTGGCCATGCTCCGTCAGTTAATAGGGGTATCTTTGGCCCAATATGGTGAAGGCGAGGTTGACAAGTCTTGTCTTGAAGCAATTTTTGCACAGGTTACTGTATGAAAATGTAGTGGGGGAAAGGCGTGCAGGTCTGTGCACTTTCGTTTTCTGGGTGACACCCCTAAAGGATTGATATGCGGGAATGGGGCACTGCAACGGATGTTGGGCGCGACGAGGTGAGGGCTGCCCCCACACCGCGGCCACCCGCCTATCGTCTATCGCGCCCGAGCAATAATAAGGCCGGCGTAATTGTGTGCTGTCCGCACTCTGGACGATTTTATCCAGACGAGTTGCTAAGCGGGTCCAAGCTTGACCGATTGGCATTACGGCGTTCTGAAGATGCTTTTGTGGATGAGCTTTTGGCTGTTGCTCCCGACCTTGGTGCGTCATTAATTGTCACAGATTATGCTCGCGCCTATGTCGATCTTAATCGTGCTATCGATGAATTAGATCCAGAATTGATTGAGGGTGTGCCACAGAGCGGTCGGCGCGTGCCCTCTCCACGTGTTTTGGCTGGCCTTGGTGTCATTCCGCGGACAGTTGGCGATGGCGTCGATATTTATACGCGCCAATTGTCCTTCGAAGAGGCGCAAGCGCGATTGAACGAGGTTTATTCACCTTGGCACGACGCGATCGCAGCTTTAATTGAAGGCGAGAAGATGGCGTTGGGCCAAGCGGTCCTTCTTGATTGTCATTCAATGCCAAGCTCTGCCTCAGGCTCACCTGAGAGTGACATTGTCCTCGGTGACCGATTTGGCGCGTCTTGCGCGCCGATTTTCATGTCCGAAGCTTTGAGCTTTCTGCGGTCAAAGGGTTTGCGAGTGGCGCGGAACAATCCTTATGCTGGAGGCTTTGCTACAGAGCGTTATGGGAAACCGGCGCAAAATCAACATAGTCTGCAGATTGAGATCAATCGTTCCCTCTATATGGTGGAGGGTGCTATGAGTAAGCGGGCCAGCTTTGCTGCTGTAGCCGATACCTTGGCAGGCCTTATCTCCCGAATTGTCGATGTCGCGGCTGCGCGAGTTTCGCCACAGGGAGGATGACGATCTGATTTTAAGTAAAAAAGGCCGGGCGCGAGGCCCGGCCATATAGGTGTTTGGGAGGAAACGCCCAAAAAGGGCAGGGACGCCATAGCGTCCATGGGCCTATGTATCTCGCACCTGCGAAATTTTCAAGGTTTTTTGCACTGATAAATCCGTGAGCAGCAGGATTTTGCTGAGAAATGACAAGCAAATATCTGTTCTAAAAGAGGTTTATATATATTGCACTGCAGCATTGCAAAAGTGAGTAGCTTTAGGTTCGCGAGTTAGTTTTTGGCTCTTGGCTTGATTAAGCCGGAGGACTTCCCTTATGTGGCGCTGCACTCGGCCATGAGGCTGGCTTTCTTGTTTTCTGAAGGGTTATCAATGTCGTATTTAGCTCTGGTTCGCCACGGTCAGTCTCAATGGAACCTTGAAAATCGCTTCACTGGCTGGATGGATGTGAATTTAACAGCAGAAGGTGAAGCGCAAGCTCGCAAAGCTGGTCAGCTGCTGAAATCATCTGGTATTGGGTTTTCGCGCGCCTTCACTTCCCTGCAAACCCGCGCCATCCGGACGCTCTGGCTGGCATTGGAAGAAATGGATTGCTGCTGGTTGCCAGAGGAGAAGAGCTGGTGCTTGAACGAGCGCCACTATGGGGCGCTCACCGGCCTGGATAAGGCGGAGACAGTAGCCAAGCACGGCGAGGAGCAGGTTCGCGTCTGGCGTCGGTCCTATGATGTGCCGCCGCCGCCACAGGCCAAGAGTGATCCTTTTCACCCGTCTCATGATCCACGCTACAGTCACGTCCCCGTTGGTGCTTTGCCGGATGGAGAGAGCTTGGCCATGACTTTGGCACGTGTATTGCCCTATTGGTCGGCGAGCGTCGTTCCACATTTAGCGAAGGAGAACGTCGTGATATCCGCGCATGGCAATTCGCTTCGCGCCATCATCAAACATTTATTTGGTCTGGATGAGGCACAAATTATGGAAGTAGAGGTTCCGACGGCCAACCCCCTGCTGATTGAGTTAGATAGCAGCCTAAAGCCAGTTTCTGCGAAGTATCTCGATCCCAGTCGGGCGCAGACGCTGCCGATTATCGGATAAGCTATGCTACCGTCGGTCGAGCAGTGGTCCCTCGCCGATGCGGCCTTTATGGCCCGTGCACTCAAGCTCGCGCACTCTGGTCTTGGTTCTACTCAGCCCAATCCCAGTGTGGGTTGTGTCTTGGTTTTCGAGGACGAGGTAGTAGGTGAAGGTCGGACCCAAGCCGGCGGTCGACCTCATGCGGAAGCAATGGCCTTAGCGGTGGCCGGGGCAAAGGCAGCAGGATCGCATGCTTATGTGACGCTAGAGCCTTGTGCACATGAGAGTTCGCGTGGCCCGGCTTGTAGTTCGAGCTTGATTGAAGCTGGCGTTCGGTCGGTGACCATCAGTGTGCTGGATCCAGACCCTCGAACAAGGGGGCTCGGTGTGGCTCGGCTTAAAGCCGACGGCATTCTGGTAAGGTTAGGCTTGCTGGAAGCTGAGGGGCGGGCGCAGATTGCGGGCTTTGAGAAGCGATTGCGCACCGGCCTGCCTTGGGTGCATGTCGGTGAAGATGACGGAACTTTTGATACGGTTCTCAAGATTATGCCATCCGTGGCATTTTCAGACTATTTGGCTGAGGCCGGATCGCAAGGCGTGATGCGTCTCTGCCTTCCGACTGGTTCGCCGATGGCGTTGCAGGCGGCGGCACTAAACCTTGTTGATTCTTATGATGCAGATTAGCGGGCGATTGCCGTAAGTTTTCGGCATAAATCGTCTAATTGCTCTAAGCTGCGATAATGTATCGTCAAAGCGCCGCCTTTATTGCCTTTGTGCGCCAAGCTGACTTCTAAACCGAGAGCCGCAGACAAATCTTGGGCGAGGGCTCGTGAGTCCGCATCGCCTAGGTCGTCACGCTTTGCATGGGGGCTGCTGCTACTGGAGCTGTTGGTCTTTGTAGCTAACTTTTCAGCTTCGCGAACACTCAAGCCGCGATCAATAATGGCACGTGCTGCGGCCAATGGGTCTGGCGCACTGATAATCGCACGCGCATGCCCGGCACTCAGCTCGCCGGAACGGACGAGGTCCTTGACCGACTCCGGTAAGGACAAAAGCCTAAGTGTATTGGCGATATGGGCACGGCTTTTCCCAACTGTGTCTGCAATGGCCTGTTGGGTACGACCAAATCGTTCGGCCAATTGCTGGAAAGCGAGGGCTTCTTCGATTGGGTTTAGATCTGCCCGTTGGACGTTTTCGACGATTGAGACTTCCAAGGTCGCCAGATCATCAAATGTGCGCACAAGTGCAGGGACCACATGTAGCCCGGCCAATTGTGCGGCGCGCCAGCGACGTTCACCTGCGACAATCTCATATCGGCCCGAACCGTCATCAAGGAGGCGGAGCAGCAAGGGCTGAAGAATCCCATGCTGTCGGATTGAGTCAGCCAAGGTTTGCAGGTCGTGTTCGTCAAACTGCCGCCGAGGTTGTTGGGGGTTGCGGACGATTAAGTCCAAACCAATCTCGCGTGTTCCACCCTCTGTGCCTCGCTCCTCACTGGCGCGCGTTGTTTCTGTGTCGCCCAAAAGTGCGGAAAGGCCACGACCCAGACCTCGCGCAGGGCGGTTATCGGCTTTGTTTGCTGTTTTCGGGGCCAGATTGGTTTCGTCGCTCATGCTGCTAACCTTGTTCGTTCGCGCTGCAAGACCTCGCTCGCCAAGCGCATATAGGCTTGGCTGCCGGAGCATTTATGATCGTAGAGGAGGGCGGGCTTGCCAAAAGAGGGTGCCTCAGAAACCCGAACATTACGGGGGATCACGGTGGCATAGACCTTATCCCCCAAATGTGTGCGGACATCTTGAGCGACTTGGTCAGACAGGTTGTTGCGCTGATCATACATGGTCAGCACGATGCCTTGTATTTCGAGCGTGGGGTTCAACGAGCCCTTCACCAAATCTACGGTCCGCATTAGTTGCGTCAGGCCTTCCAGCGCAAAAAATTCGCATTGCAAAGGCACAAGCACGGCATCTGCTGCCGTCATGGCATTGATGGTCACGACATTAAGTGATGGCGGGCAGTCGATGAGGATGAAATTATAATGGACTCCATCACCACGACTGACATCTACGCGGTGGCGGGCAAGGGCATCCCGAAGGCGGAATGCCCGGTTAGAGGCTTGGGAAAGTTCCATCTCGACACCGGCTAGGTCGACACTCGCCGGTATGACTGCGAGATTTGGAATTCGAGTCGGAATTGCTGCCTCGGAAAAGGAGGCTTCACCCATAATGACGTCATATGATGTTAGTTTGCGAGCCGCCGCAGAAACGCCCAAGCCCGTTGAGGCATTGCCTTGGGCATCAATGTCGAGGATCAGAACCGTTTCACCAACCGCAGCAAGTGCCGTCGCGAGATTGATTGCTGTTGTGGTTTTGCCCAC
>JAIXQA010000078.1 GCA_027485915.1 Alphaproteobacteria bacterium
AAAGTTTCCCAGCCGAAGTCACATTGGCGGGCTGGGATCGCTGGCGTCACTTATCAACGAGACCGGGACCTCAGAGCCGCCGACGCATTGAGGGCTAACCATATTTTGTATCCGCGGCAAGTCTCCAACTTTTGCTGCTCATCCGCAGGAGACAAAAACCAGTGGGCGCTTAAACAATCAGCGGAGAACTTGCTGCCAAACATTTTGAGAATCGAGTTTATGGCTCAGAAAGCTCGGATATCTGAAACATTCCGCCACGCTTCGAAACAACGAAGAAGCGGATTCCATTATCTGATTTGCAGTCAAAAATGTGGTATCCAGGTGGTATCCAAATGAAAAATGACAAGTACGTCGAATTTTTCTTGTCTGTAACGTATTGTGTTTTATTGAAAAAATGGCGCACCCGACAGGATTCGAACCTGTGACCTTTGCCTTCGGAGGGCAACACTCTATCCAGCTGAGCTACGGGTGCAGCGCAGAAGTGTCGGTAGCCCAGATGGGCTTTGGTTTCAACATCGCTTGGGCAGTCGGGTTTGGGCGCGTTTAGGGCTTGGCGCTTTTGGCTTGCCACGCTTTCATCTGGCTGATTTCACGGTCCTGGGCAGCGATAATGTCCTCGGCAAGTTTGCGGATTTCAGGGTCTTTGCCATGCTCTAGCACGACGCGCGCCATGGCGACCGCACCTTCGTGGTGGGGGATCATGCCGGCGATGAAATCCTTGTCGGCGTCGCCCGTATAAGCGATGGCCATCTTCTGGTGCATGGCGGCATTGGCGGCCTCAAACGCCTTGGTCGATGGGGCTGCGGCAGCTGCGGGGTCGCCAGTGCCCGTCATATTCCCATGGCCCATTTGGCTGTGATCCATTTGGCTGTGGTCCATACCGCCATGATCCATCATCTGATTGCCCGAGTCAGAGGCGGCGACGCTGTTGGTGGGTGCGGGTTGGCAAGCGGCTAGCACGACACTGGCCAGCAGGCTGGGGGCGACAAAGAGTCTGGTTCTGAAATGCGTCATGGCTTGGCTCCGGTGTTTGCAGGAATGGGGGCGTCGAGACGAAGGGCGAGCAGAAACGTGCCTTGGTCGGCCGAGAAATTATCGTCCGACGAGATAAAGATAAGTTTGCCGCCGCCTTGTGGGTCCTTTATCACGGCAAGGCCCTCATAATTGTCCATCACAAAAGGTGGGGACAAGGAAAGCTTGATCACACAGACCGGCTTGCCCGCAAGAACGCTGGCAAGCCTGCAAGTTTCCAGCTGGGCGAGATTGACCTTGGTTTCGGGGTCATAAGATCGTTTGAGTACCCACACTTCGTCATCGAGAACACGAATATCGGTAATGCCAAAGCGGCCCTGGTTCTCAAAACTGCCGTAAGGTGCCGTCGAGGCTTGGCTCGACGGATCAAATATCCAATAGGGTGCCTGTAGTTTGGCAGAAGGGTCACCGAGCCGGTCTGGCCCATATTCGGCTGAGGCCAGATAGTGGCCATTGGGCAAGCGGGTAAGTGCCTCCATACCGCCATTGGGCTCCAGTCCGTCAAAACCTGTGAGGCGGGGGCCAGCCTTGGTCTTATATCCGGTCTCGGTCTTCACCAATTCAATGATGCGGTGGTTGCGTTCAAAACTGATGAGGAAGCCGGTATGGGTTGGCGCGAGGCCCTCGCTATCAATCTGATTAGCCCCACGCAGCGGCTTATCCGCCGGATCGGTCAGCGTGGTAAGGTGAACTTGGGTTGATGTCGGAGGGCTGGTTTGCCCCCAAGTCAGCGGATTAGGGGCGGCGAAGCGGGCGAGATGGCCTTGATCGGTTAGGGCATCGAATGTGACGGTGTCGCCTTCCATCGCCTGAAAAGAGAGGGAGGAAAGGCCACCAAATTCCTCAGGCATGCTCGGGCTTTGCCGTTTTGTTTCGAGCCGCAAGACATAAATCAAATCGACTGGGCCAGCGGCTTTGATCCCTTTCAGGTTTTCGGGCGACAGGCTGAGTGCACGCATCTCGGTCGCGAATTTAACTTCTACCGCAATGGGTGGGGTTGCTTGTGCACAGGCGGCATTACTGAGGAGGCATATGGCCAAAAGTTTTAGTGCGCGCATCACCAGTCCTTACCCAAAACTATGTTCCTTTTTAAGCTGCTTTCAGCCTAGGGTCTATTGCGCCGGAGGCATTTAAAAATGGCAGTCAACTTGCTTTTGACATTCTGTGCGCCAAAACATAGGCTAAAAAAAATTAAAGGGGGGGCGCACAATGTCATTGAAAACGCTGTTGGTTTCGCGAGTAGCCGAAGCCATCACCAGTGCACAGCGCCAAGATGCCGCCCGCGATAAGTTCGAAAAGGAGCGCCAACGCCAAGGCGCGCGGCATCGCGTCGATTATTTCCATCAGATCGATGATCCTTATGGTCATTTGGCGCTGCAGGCTCTCGATCAGTTTCGAAGACATTATGATGTCGATTTACACGTCTGGTTGGTTGGTCCCCCCGATGATTGGGCGGCACCGGAGCGTGATCGCCTAATTGCCTATGCACGGGAGGATAGTGCACGGTTGGCCAAGAAGTCCGGTTTTGCCTTTGTCGATCATGGGACTCAACCAGCCCCGGAAGTTGTGCGCACGGCGCAAGCCCTGTTTGTGGAAGCATGGGGTGCGGAAGACTTTTGGCCGCGCGCTTTGGCGATCAGTAGCGCGCTCTGGGCTGGCACGCTTACACCCGCGACCAGCTTAGCAGCCGGCAATTCGTGCGCGAAAGGCGATGCAGAGCGCGCCCGTCTTGGTCATTTCATGGGCGCAATGCTGCATTATGGCGGCGAGTGGTATTGGGGCATCGACCGGCTTCATTATCTTGAAGCCCGCCTGCGTGGTGTCGGGGCGCAAGTTTCAGGCGCGCCGTCGGATCTAATCTTTCCAGCCCCAGATTTAGACCTCACACCTGCCAAACCGCAGACGGGTGAGCGGCCTGTGCTGCATTGGTATCTGTCGTTCCGCAGCCCCTACACCTATTTGTCAGCCCATCGGGCTAAGGCGTTGGCCGATGCCTATGGGGCTGAACTGCGGCTGCGTTACGTCCTGCCGATGGTGATGCGCGGCCTGCCTGTTCCCCCCATGAAGAGCCGCTATTTTACCCTCGACAATGCGCGCGAAGCTAGACGTTTGGACATTCCTTTTGGGCGAATTGCAGACCCGGTCGGCAAGCCGGTTGAGCGGGGCTATGCCATTCTGGCTTGGGCTCTCGAGCAGGGGCGGGGCTATGAATTTGTCGAGGCCTTTTTGACGGCCGTTTGGTCGCAAGGCGTCGATGCAGGTTCAGACGCTGGGATGAAGCAAATTGTCGAAGCAGCAGGACTGCTATGGCCCGAGGCGCGCGATCAATTGGGTCGTGAGGCTTGGCGCGAGGCAGCGGAAGCCAATCGGCTAGAGCTCTTGGAGATTGGCCATTGGGGCGTTCCATGCTTCCGTCTGAATGACGTGTGCGTGTGGGGGCAAGACCGCATGTGGGTGATTGAAGACGCCTTGAAAGAGCTGACATCGTGAAACGAACCATCCTGATCTTCTGGCCGCTTCTTCTCGGCATAGGCTGCAAGCCTGCGACGGAGGTGAAGCAGGAAGTGGCACAGGCGAGCTGCGGTCTGCCGGTCGCAAAGCAAGGCGGCTGGGTGAAAATACCTGCGGGCTCTGTCATCTTAGGGCAAAACCCGGCTTTCCCCGAAGAGGGCCCGACCTTGCGCGTACAGGTCAAGGGGTTTGAGATGCAAGCCCATGAGGTGACTAATCGCGAGTTTGCCGCCTTTGTCGCCGCAAAATCCTATGTAACAGACGCTGAAAAGTCGATGTCGCGACAAGATGGCGGCGCAGGCTCTGCCGTGTTTAAGATCGGCAAGGACGGCCGACCCGGCCAGTGGACATTGGTTCCAGGGGCAAACTGGAAATCACCCTTAGGTCCCGGCAGCACGATCGCAGGCCAGGAGGACAAGCCTGTTATTCATGTCTCCTATCAAGATGCAAAAGCCTATGCAGCTTGGGCAGGGGGACGATTGCCGAATGAAGTTGAGTGGGAATATGCCGCTCAATCGGGGCTTCCAGATCAAGCCAATACGCGTTCGGGCGCGTATGATGCGCAGGCAGAGCCGATCGCCAATACGTGGCAAGGTCTGTTTCCAATTTTGGACGAAGGCAAGGATGGATTTGAAACCACCGCGCCGGTTGGCTGCTTTGCGCCCAGTAGACTTGGTCTCTATGATATGATCGGCAACGTCTGGGAATGGACCGATACACCCTTTCAAGACGGCGTGTCCGGTACCGTGAAGGGTGGGTCTTGGTTGTGTTCGGATAATTTCTGTGGCCGTTATCGCCCGCAAGCACGCCAGCCACAAGATATTGATTTTTCAAGTAATCACATTGGCTTCCGCTTGGTGCGCGATATCCCTTAGAGCAAAAATTAGGGCATTCTGGCAAAGAGCTTGCTGTTTGACAGGCTGGTTATAGCACTTATAGTGTCAATATCGCGAACGAAGCCAAGCCGCAAATGAGGGTGCCATGAAAGCCAAGCCAATCCTTGCGATCCTTGTCGCGCTGCTTGTCGGGGTTGGCGCAGTGGCCGCCTTGAATCGCGACAAGATCGCTTTGACCCTTTTGGCGCGGGGGGCCAATCAGGCTTTGGCGCATCCGACACTTGAGAGGCTGAAGACCGGTCTGCATGCAGGCTTCTGCGGTACGGGTTCGCCAATGCCAGACCGGGATCGGGCAGGGCCCTGCTTGGCCATTGTTGCAGGGGGTCAGCTTTTTGTGTTCGACTCTGGCGAAGGCTCGGCTGAAACCCTCAATCTGATGGGCTTGCCAACGGGGCAAGTGGAGGCGGTGTTCCTCACCCATTTCCATTCCGACCATATTGATGGCCTAGGTGCCTTGGGTCTGCAGCGTTGGGCGTCCAGCGCTGCCAAGACACCATTACCACTTTATGGGCCGACGGGGGTGGAGCAGATCGCAGCAGGCCTTTCCCAAGTCTATGCGCAGGATCGCGGCTATCGGGTCGCCCATCATGGGGCCGCAATTGTGCCGCCTTCCGGTTTTGGCTTTGAGCCCAGAGCCTTTGCCCCATTAGCTATCGGCGCAGAGGCCGTGGTCTATCATCAAGACGGGGTAAAAATCATCGCTTTTGGCGTTGATCATCGTCCAATTGAGCCGGCTTTAGGCTATCGGATTGAGTATGGCGGGCAAAAGATTGTCATCAGCGGCGACACTAAATTTTGCGACTGCGTGACCAAGGCGTCACAAGGTGCCAATCTCTTAGTGCATGAGGCCATCGCCCCAAATCTGACCCAAATTATGGGTAGGGCTGCGAAGGATTCTGGGCAAGCAGGTGTTAGCCAAGTCTTCCACG
Organism: Alphaproteobacteria bacterium; assembly: GCA_027485915.1. GTDB lineage: Bacteria > Pseudomonadota > Alphaproteobacteria > Caulobacterales > Aquidulcibacteraceae > Aquidulcibacter. The sequence goes on from JAIXQA010000078.1 coordinate 5,369, forward strand.
ACATTGAAAACTACCATGCGACACCGAGCCAAATTGCCGATATTGCGAACACGGCCAAAGTCGGGGGTGTTGCCTTGACCCATATCGTGCCCGCCTTGCCGCTCAAAGGCCTCGAAGGACCTTTTTTGGGTGATGCCAAGCAGAAGTTTAAGGGGCCATTCTGGATTATGCAGGATGGCGACTTGGTCTCGCTGGACAGCCAAGGCAAGCTGTCCAAACGCCGTGTCATACGAGATTGAGGTGCGACCGATGGCGCTTGGTTTTGTCTTGACCCCTCACACATCCAATGACAATCATTGTGTCAAAACAAAAGAAATGGGTGGGAGCGAACGTGGACATGGGTGAGAAGCGCCTGTTTGGGTGGAAGCGCGCTGTTGGTACGCTGCTGGGTGCTGCGGCGCTCGTTGCTGGGGCAGGGCCAGCTGCCGCGCAAGCAAGCGTAAAAGTTACGCCAACCAAGGCTAAGCCCAATATTGTCATCATTCTCTTTGATGATGCCGCTTTGATGGATTTGGGCATTTATGGCGGCGAGGCCAAAACGCCGAATATTGATGCCATCGCCCGGCGCGGTACCCGTTTTACGCGTTATGCGACCTCGCCATTGTGCTCACCCTCGCGTGCCATGTTGCTAACAGGGCTCACCAATCATCAAGCCGGTGTGGCGACGATTAAAGAGGTGTTGCCCAAAGAACATGCGGGCAAGCCTGGCTATGGCCTGCATTTAGAAGCCAATGTCGCGACTTTGCCAGAGCGGTTACGGCTTGCAGGCTATCGTACATTCATGAGTGGCAAATGGCATTTGGGTGACGGACCGGGGCAATTGCCGGGCTCGCATGGCTTTGACCGGTCGTTCGCGCTGGATGCTTCGGGTGCCGATAATTGGGACGATAAGCCCTATATGCCCTTTTATAATGAGGCACCTTGGTTTGAGGATGACAAGCCCACTTCTTATCCCAGTGGGCAATTCTCCTCGACCGTGATCGTAGATAAGATGCTTGGCTATCTGGATCGTCGGCCTAAGGATGATAAGCCCTTTTTGGCCTATGTTGCTTTGCAAGCCGTCCATATCCCCGTGCAAGCACCTCGTGCTTATACCCAGAAATATGCGGGTCGCTTTGATGGCGGCTGGGATCAGTTGCGCCAAGATCGGTTTGAACGCGCCAAGGCTTTGGGCTTTGTTTCAAAGGATGCCAAAGCACCGGCCATGCATGCTAGCATGCGTGCTTGGGACAGTCTGAGTGCCGACGAGAAGAAGTTGCAGGCTAAGGCGATGGAAGTTTATGCCGGCATGATTGAAGCCACCGATGCCGAGATTGGGCGTCTGGTCGCGCATTTGGCCAAGACCGGTGAGTTGGACAATACCATCTTCGTCATCACCTCTGATAATGGTCCAGAGCCAAGTAATCCCGGCGGCGAGCGCGGCTTTAATCTTTGGATGAAGACTCATGGCTATACGCGTGACCTCGCCAATTTGGGCGAGCGCGGCAGCCATAATTGGATCGGGCCAGAATGGGCCAGCGCCCTAGCAACGCCGGGTTATTTGTTCAAATTCTACACCTCCAGCGGTGGCCTACATGTGCCGATGGTGATGTCGGGTCCGGGCATTGCCGCAGACAAAAGCGTAAATGCCGCAGCCTTTGTGCAAGATATCGCGCCTACTCTGATCGACCTTGTGGGCGGGGCACCCTCTATTCCCGATACCAAGCCGATATCGGGCCGCAGTTTGGTGCCTGTTTTGTCGGGGCAGGCCGAGGTGGTTTATGGGCCGAATGATGCAATTGGGGTAGAGGTTTCCGGAAACGCCGCCATCACCAAGGGTGATTACACGCTCGTAAAATATAACCCTCCGTATGGGGATAATCAGTGGCGGCTTTATCATGTCGTCAATGATCCTGGCCAAACAACCGATCTATCGCAGCGATTGCCCGAAGTTCGCGCGGATCTCGAGCGTGCTTATGCGGCCTATGCCAAAGCCAATGGCGTGCTTGAATTGCCCAAGGGCTATAAGGTTCAGCGGGCTGCGGCGCACAATAGTTTGATGCGTCAATTGAGCTTTTATGGCTGGCAATTGGCGGGCCTCGCGCTGGTTCTAATCCTCATCTTGTTCGCCCTCATTCGCATCGCGATTGGCCTCTTCTCACGTCAAAAGAAAGCTGTCTGATGTCTCTGGCCTCACCCTCTTCCCGTATCCATGTGCTCGGGGCCGCAGGCTCGCCCTATACCCGCAAGGTCCTCGCGGCTTTGCGCTACCGTCACATCCCTTATGCGCTGCATTGGGGCAGCCACCGCAGCCCGATGCCGGGCTTTCCTGAAGCCAAAGTCAAGCTTTTGCCGACGGTCTATTTCCCGCAAGCCGAAGGTGGCTATGAGGCACAAGTCGATTCCACGCCCATTCTCGCGCGGCTAGAGCGGGACTATGCGGGTCGCGGTTTGGTGCCGACCGACCCTGTGATGGCTTTTCTCGATCATCTGATCGAAGACTTTGCCGACGAATGGCTGACCAAGGCGATGTTTCACTATCGCTGGGCGCGCGAAGCCGATATCGCCCATGCTGGTCCGCAACTGGTGTTTTGGCATGACACAACGACGTCAGATTCCGACGCCAAGGCTGCCTCCGATTTCATTTCCATGCGCCAAATTGATCGCCTCTATGTCGTGGGGTCCAATGAGGTGACGGCTGCAACGATTGAACAATCCTATGCGCGCTTGGTCGGCGTGCTGGAGGCATTGATCCAGCCTGCAGGCTTTGTGATGGGGGCCAGGCCCGGCACATCAGACTTTGGCCTCTATGGTCAATTGACTCAATTGGGTGTCGTGGATCCAACACCAGCAGCCCATTGTGCCGAACATGCGCCACGCCTGCGCGCTTGGATCGACCGGATGGAAGATTTGTCGGGCTTGGAGCCGAAAGAGACGGATTGGCTGTCACGAGACGACGCGCAAGCGCGCCTTGCGCCACTATTGGCCGAGATTGGTCGCGTCTATGTGCCCTTCTTACTGGCCAATGCCCAAGCCGCCCAAGCTGGGGCGGCAAGCTTTGAGACCATCATTGATGGGCGAACGTGGACTCAGCCGACCTTTGCCTATCAGGCCAAATGTCTGGTTTGGCTGAAAGATCATGCAAAATCCTTGTCTGCATCCGATGGGGCGGCGTGCCGCGCTATCCTTGCCGGGAGCGGCTGTGAAGCGCTTTTCGAGACAAATTAAAACAAGACTTGGGGGAGACGGACGTCATGCTAAAGAAAATCCTGTTAGGCGGCTTGGTCGCGGTCGTGGGTTTAGGCGCTTTGGCCTATGTGAAGCGCGTCGACATCGTTTTGGCTTTGGCGGCCTCCCAAAAGCGCACAGATATTCCCGCGAATAAGTCTATTGCTTGGATGCAGGGTCCAGCGAACGCCGAAGCGGCAGCAAGTGATCGCCCGCCCAACATCATTTTCATTCTGGCCGATGATTTGGGCTATAATGATATTTCGACCTTTGGCGGTGGCCTTGGCAATGGCAAGATCAAGACCCCCAATATTGATGCCTTAGCCGCTTCTGGTGTTGCCTTCCGTCAGGCCTATTCGGGTACCGCAAGCTGTGCGCCGTCGCGCGCTATGATCATGACGGGCCGCTATCCAACCCGCACAGGCTTTGAATTCACCCCAACACCAGACGGCATGGGACGGGTGGTGAAAATGGTTTCAGACTCGATGCGCGGTCAAAGTGGCATGCCGTCCGTCATCTACCATGCCGACCGGGTGGCCGAAATGCCGAAGTTCGACAAGCAAGGCTTGCCGGGTTCTGAGGTAACCATTGCCGAAGTCTTGAAGACGCGGGGCTATCACACAGTCCACATTGGCAAGTGGCACACCGGCCTTGGCCCTGAATTTGGGGCCAATGCGCAAGGTTTCGACGAGAGCTTGTTGATGGCCAGCGGCCTACATCTGCCCGAAGATGACCCCGATGTTGTCAATGCCAAGCTTGATTTTGACCCGATCGACAAATTCTTGTGGGCACGCATGGAATATGCGGCCTCTTATAATGATGGGCCTTGGTTCAAACCACGTGGCTATCTGGCCGATTATTGGACCGATGAAGCGATTGAAGTCATCAAAGCTAATAAGAATCGTCCTTTCTTCATCAATCTCTCGCACTGGACGGTGCACACGCCTCTGCAGGCTAAGAAGGCCGACTATGATGCCGTTGGGCCGATGAGTTCGGAGCGCGAGCGCGTCTATGCCGCAATGATTGTGGCGCTCGACCGCAGCGTCGGCCGGATCGTCGCGACTTTGAAAGAACAAGGCATGGCAGAAAACACACTGATCGTGTTTTCCAGCGATAATGGCGGGCCGGGCTATATCGGTCTGCCGGAAATCAACAAACCCTTCCGAGGCTGGAAGCTCTCATTATTTGAAGGCGGCATTCGTGTGCCGATGTTCATGTCTTGGCCTGGCAAGATTCCGGCGGGCAGCCAAGTGCAAGCCCCTGTTGCCCATATTGATCTGATGCCAACCTTGGCCGCTGCCGCCGGGGCGTCGCTTCCTAAAGGCGTCGCGATTGATGGCGTCAATATCTTGCCCCATGCGAAGGGTAAGGCCGGCGATACCCGCCCGCATGAGACCATCTTCTGGCAAAGCGATGGCTACCGGGTCGTGCGATATATGGATTGGAAGTTGCAATTGGTGGACAAGCCAAGCGCGGTCTATCTCTATGATCTGGCCTCAGACCCCACCGAGCGGAAGAATCTAGCCGTTGCGCGACCCGATATGGTCGCGAAACTCCGCAAATTGTTGGATGACCATAAGGCCAGCGGCCGCAAGCCGCTTTACCCCGCGATGCTGGAAGGCCCGATTGCGATTGATCGGGCGTTAGGCACCAAAGCCACAAAGGAAGACACCATCGCTTATTGGCCGAACTAAGTTCGATCGACGTCCGGCATTGGCGTGGGCGCAGGTGTTGGCTGCGCATCGCCTTGAGGTTTGGGCTTAGGCAGGAGGGCTGGATCGGCCTGTCCATTTTTTTGTTGCGCAGTCGTTACCAAGAATTGCATGGCTTCGCGATTGGCAAGGCCAGCAGCCACCGCAATGGCTGATAGGAGTTTGGGGTCGAGGTGGGCCGCAGGGCCTTCTTCCCCGCCCACAACAGCCCCGGTGGTCATCAAGCCCAGCCAGGTTAAAAGACCCACAGCCGCACCGAGGAAGGCACCTAGCAACAAGGAATCCTTCACGCTCAGGAAAGCGACATCATCCTCCAGCGCGCTATATTTGACCCAAGCGGAGCGATAAGCGCCGCCAACCGCGCCCGTCGTTAAGGATAAGAGGATGGTTAGGGCCAGGGCGGGTGCCGTTAATAAGGTTCGGAAGCAATAGTCAAACAGGCCTTCTATCGGTAAAAAGAGATAAGTTGCGAGAAAGGCATTAATCCGCTCCATGGTCGTGTTTGGATGGTCTAAGTAGCTGCTAGAGCCATGTGCATCATCTCTTGTTTGAAAGCTCAGCAGAAGCCGAGTGGTCTCCAGCGATGCAGGATTTCTCAAGGCAGGATCTAGGTCGCGTTGGGTCTTTAAGGCGGCAATTTGGTCGGAGAGCGTCTTTTGCAGCGCATTAAGGTCATCCAGCCGCTTTTTGGCCCCCTCATGAAGGCTCACATAGGCGATAACGTTCGAATAGCTGCACTCTTTGGCTTGGTCCGGCGTCAATGTGGCCGCCTGCTTGATCTCGCAATAATCCGGCGAATTCTTGAAGAAGTCGTCAGCGCCCGAAGCGTTCGAAGAAGCGAGTTCACGCAAGGGGATGAGTGTCAAAGCAGCCGATCTGGCCTGCCCCGATCCGGTGCCATTCGTCCTCAAATTTGATGGGCTGCAGGTCGGCGTTGCCTCGGCATCTTGGCCGATTTCGCCATACACTTTACTCAAGAATCTCTGCGACAAGACACCCAGGCGCTGATCAACTGGCAATCCCTCGTCGGCAACAACGGCCTTGTAATACTGCGTGGGATAGCACTGAAACAGAATCCGTTGAAATTGTACCCGCGCGGCATGCTCGACCCTGCTCAATCGATCTAGGTCCACAACGGCTTCAACATATTTAGTCGTGAGGCGCGCGCGCTCCGTGTTCAGGACGTTCTCTTGTGTTTCCAGCAGCCGTAGTTTTGCCGCGGCTGAATACATGGCTTGGCCGCCATACACGCCAGCCACATCGGCTTGCCGAAAACTCCTCGCCATATCGGCGCAGACGAGAATGGACGTCGCAATCAAAGTAATCGCAATCAGAAACATGGCTTGCAGAATAAGATCTCGATTTGAGGCAGCCACTTTCTCATTTGGCGTGGCTTCATCGGCCCCAGCGCCGGGTGTCTTCATGATCTAATCCAATCTTGCCTAAATAATCTCGATGAGAATAGCTACCATAAATTATTATTGTGAATAGGCCTATCGAAGGATTTTTTTGCTGGGTTTCTATTTCGTAGGTCACCGAAGCGAATGGTCAAACAGAATGGTGTCCGCTAGCATCTTTGGGTTCCAGCTTAGGACTTCAAATCACCATGCAGCCATTCGAAATCCATATCCCCCAAGCAAAACTGGATCAGGTTCGCCAGCGCGTTGAGGCTTTCCACTGGCCCGATGTGCCCCAAGACGAAGGGGCTGATGATTGGTCGCGTGGCGCATCGACGGCTTGGCTCAAAGGGTTGCAGGACTATTGGCTCAATACTTACGACTGGCGGGCAGTTGAGGCCGACCTTAATCGTGTGCCACAGTTTCAGGTCGCGATAGATGGCCAGGAAATTCACTTCTTACACATCTTGGGTGAGGCGGGTGGCAAACGGCCCCTTTTGCTCAGCCATGGCTGGCCGGGCTCGCCGTTTGAGTTTCATAAGGTCATTGGCCCATTGGCGTTTCCGTCCCAGCATGGCGGCAAGGCTGAAGATGCCTTTGACTTGATCATCCCTAGTCTTCCTGGCTATGGCTTTTCTGGCCGTCCGGCAAACCCTATTGGACCGCGCACAACAGCTGGCTTGTTCCGAAAGCTGATGGTCGAGGTCTTGGGCTATTCAAGCTTCATTGCCCAAGGTGGGGATTGGGGGTCTGTGGTGACCTCTTGGCTGGGCCTAGATCATGCGGATGTCGTCTCAAGCATTCACCTCAATATGATGGGGTTACGACCGGATATGTCCACCCTGACAACACCCAACCGGGGTGCGTGGGCTCAAAAAGCGGGTATGATGCAAGCCGGCGGGGCTTATTTTCAGCTTCAAACCACACGACCACAATTATTGGCGATGGCATTGACAGACTCACCATTTGGGCAGGCGGCTTGGATTGTTGAGAAATTTCAAAATTGGTCCGATGCCTCGCGCGGTTCGCTCGATCGTATTTTTGGTAAACAGGACCTCCTCACCAATATCATGCATTATGTGCTGACCGACCGTTTCGCGACGTCGGTCTGGTTTTATCGGGGGGTGTTGGAAGAGGGGAGCGGCTACTTCCTCAAGGCTGGCCAACGCATCGAAGTGCCGACAGGCTTTGCCAATTTCCCGGGCGATAACATCTTCCCAAATCCTCCCCGTGACTGGGTCGAACTAGGCTATAATCTGCAGCATTGGACGGACATGCCTTTTGGTGGGCACTTCGCGGCTTGGGAAGCGCCCGAACTTTTCGTGCAGGATTTAGCTCGTTTTGGACGGCGCATCGCTGGATGAACTTGGCAAATCCGCCAAGGAACGCCCGATCCGATAAAAGCGATCTGCTCGTTGTGCACGAAGACCCTCAGCATCGAGAGACTCTAGCCTATAGAGCTCTTTCTCAATGCCATCGCCCACCGCCTTCATGGCATTGGCACGCGCGCGATGTGCGCCACCTAGAGGCTCTGGAATGATGCCGTCAATCACGCCAAAGCCTAAAAGGTCTTGGGCGGTAATTTTCATGGCTGTGGCTGCATCCTTCGCCCTGTCTGCCGAACGATAGAGGATGGAGGCGGCACCTTCCGGTGAAATCACCGAATAGACGGAATTTTCCAGCATCAGCACGCTATTGGCTGCAGCAATCGCCACTGCACCGCCCGAACCACCTTCACCGGTAATGACCGACACCATGGGCACGCCTAAAGTCAAACAACGCTCTGTCGCCCGTGCAATGGCTTCAGCTTGGCCACGCGCTTCGGCATCAAGGCCGGGATAAGCACCGGCTGTGTCGACAAAGGTGAGCACGCCCAGGCCAAATTTTTCGGCCATATCCATGAGCCGCACGGCTTTCCGATAGCCTTCAGGCCGCGCCATGCCGAAATTGTGCTTCAGGCGTTGTGGTGTCGTCCGACCCTTTTCATGGCCCAACACCACAACTCGGCGGCCCCGGAAGCGGCCCATGCCACCAAGGATGGCCGCATCTTCACCAAACTTACGGTCACCGGCCAGTTCGACATAGTCGGTAATCAGCTCTTCGACATAATCCTTAAAATGCGGCCGGTCGGGATGGCGCGCTACTTGCGTCCGTCGCCAAGGGTCTAAATTTTGATACAGGTCGGCTAAGGCGCGATTGGCCTTTTGGCGGAGTTTCGAGACTTCAGTGCGGACACTTTTCGCACCACTCTTTTCCGCCGTCGCGTTCAGCTCTTCGATCTTCTTTTCAAGATCGGCAATGGGTTTCTCGAAGTCGAGAAATGCAGGACGTTCAACCATGACAAACCGATTAAGCCTGTGCGTGCGCTTCGGCAAGCCTTCGCGCCAGTTAGGCGTTGGCTGAGAATGCCTCAAACAAGTCCAAACTGGAATTGGTTTGCGCCTTTTATCGGGTAAAAGTCAGGGCGGCGCGACGATAAATCTAGCAAAGCCTTGCGTAATAGTCAGCCTCCTCTAGGCTGACTTGGATCGGGGGCTTGGCATGAAACAGAAATTTTTGGCGACACTGGCACTGGTCGTCCTGACTTCAGCTTGTGGCAAAGTTGTCGATGAAACCGATAAGGCCACCACCCTGCGCATGGGCAATGCGGGAGAGCCCTTAACTCTTGATCCAGCCCGGGCAACCATTGTCACTGAAGACCGGATTATCGAAGGCTTGTTTGAAGGCCTCACCGTCTTAAACACGGAAGGCAATCCCTTTCCCGGTGTCGCGGAAAGCTGGAATGTCTCAGAAGATAAATTGACCTGGACCTTTAAGCTGCGGGACGCCAACTGGTCGGACGGGGTTCCTGTCACCGCAGAGGATTTCGTCTTTTCGTTCCAGCGCCTGATGGACCCAAATACCCGGTCCAATTATGCCTCACTCTTCTACATGATCAGGAATTCTGAAGCGGTAAATGTGAAGGGTGCGCCGCGCAATAGTCTGGGGGTCTCGGCTAAGGACCCAAGAACGCTTGTGATTGAATTGACCAATCCTACGCCTTTTCTGCCGGCCCTCTTGTCGCACTGGCTTGCCTATCCGGTCCCGCGCCATGTCGTCGATAAATTGGGTCCCGACTGGACGAAGCCTGGCAATTTAGTAGGCAATGGCGCTTTCGTCTTGAAAGAGTGGCAGCCAAACGACTTCATCCGCCTGGAAAAAAATCCGCAATTCCGTGATGCAGCTAACGTCTGTCTGACCCAGCTTCTGATCTTCCCAACAACCGACCCTGCCGCCGCAGCCCGCGCTGTCCGGGCTGGCGAGCTTGATACCAACGCGACCTTTGCCGGCCAAAACCGCGAGATCCTCAAAAAAGAATTGCCCGGCTATGTCCGCGAAGCGCCCTATGCGCTCATCCAATATGAGTTGTTTAATCTCAAGAACCCAAAACTTAAGGATGCTCGCGTCCGCCAAGCCTTGTCACTGGCAATTGATCGTGACCTGATCGCGACCAAAATCATTGGCGGTGCCAGTAAGCCAGCACACAGCATCATACCGCCCGACACTTTGGGCTACGCGGGCGGCCCGGTTACAGGCATGTTTGAGGCCGAATTAGCAACCCGGCTCGCCTCAGCGCGTACCCTGTTGAGCGCAGCAGGTTATGGGCCGAACAAGCCCTTAACGCTGACCTTGTCACATGTCACAAATGGGGACACACCGCGCTATGTGCCTATTCTGCAGAACACGTGGCAACAGATCGCACCTTGGGTGAAGATTGAGCTTCTGGGCCAAGACGGCCAAATCCATTATTCGCAAGTTCAGCGTGGCGATTTCGACGTGGCCAATATGGGTTGGTATGCCGACTATGATGACGCCAAGTCCTTCCTCTATATCCTCGAGTCTCGCAGCGCCGAGATGAATTCCGGTCGCTATGAAAATCCAACCTATGACGCGCTTCTCGCCAAAGCCGATCAGGAACGCGATGAAGGGGTGCGCGCGAAACTTCTACGCAATGCTGAAGAGATTGCGGTGAAAGATGCCGCTCTAGCGCCAGTATTCTTCGACACTGGTCGGTCGCTGGTTAATCCACGCGTGACCGGTTGGGTCGACAACAAACTCAACACCCACCGAACCCGATGGCTATGCACCAAGGAGGCAGAGACCCAGCGTAAGGCCTTTGCGCCTTAATTCGCCTTAGCCGAACAGCTTCAGGACCTTCACCAATTTCCGGGTGCGGTCTGAGAATAGCTTTGGCGTGAAATAGGCACTTGCTGCGCGTTTGACGATTTCGCTGCGGGTTGGATAGGGCGAGATGAGGCTGGTGATTGCACCGACACCCTTTTTGTTGGCCATGGCCAGACCCACCAGCTGGATGGCTTCGCCCGCGCCTTCACCGACAATGGTGGCACCCAGAATTTTGCCGCCCTTGCCCAAAACAAGCTTACAGAAGCCTTCGGTAGACCGCTCAGTCTGAGCGCGGTCATTATCCTCAAACTCAGCCTTAGTGACGGTTACGTCGCTGCCAAATTGCTCGCGCGCTTGGGCTTCAGTCAGGCCGATCTTGGCAACTTCCGGGTCGCAATAAGCCACAGCAGGCATATAAGGAACCACAGCAGTCGCTGGGGCTTTAAACACCGCATTACGAATGAAGACGCTGGCGTAAAAGCCCGCTGCATGGGTCAATTGTTCTTTCCCCGCTACGTCGCCAATCGCCCATACGCGGGGATTCGACACGCTGCGCAAACGATCATCGGTCGTAACGCCCTTGCGGCTAAAAGTGACACCGGCCATATCCAAGCCAATATTTTCCACCCGCGCTGCACGGCCAACGGCAACCAGCAGGCGCTCTGCCTTGAGGATCCGGCCGTCGTCCAAAGTAACTGCCACTTCGGCGTGATCGCCTGAAACTGCGACTGCCTTAACGCCTTCTTGGACCGAAACGCCGTCTGCCTTCAGGCTGGCGCGTACAATCTCCACCGCTTCAGGTTCTTGTGGTCCCATAATGGTCAGGGCTTCAATCACAATTACTTGCGTGCCGAGACGGGCAAAGGCTTGGCCGAGTTCGACGCCAATGACGCCACCACCCAAAACGATCAAGCTCTTGGGCTGGGTTTTTTGGGCAAAGACGGTCTCATTGGTCAGGAAAGGGGTATCAGCTAGGCCTGGGATTGGCGGCACAAAGGCGGTTGCACCTGTGGCGATCACAAACTTCTGCGCCGTCACAATGGCCGATGGACTTTGCACCGTGCGTGGATCGGTGAAGACCGCATGTTCGCGGAAGACGGTGCAGCCCAAGCCCTCAAAGCGCTCTTGGCTGTCGATGGGGGCGATCGTTTCGATCACGCCATCAATATGGCCGCGCAGCCTGTCCCAATCGACAACGGCTTGGGTGTTGGCGAAGCCATAACGGCTCGCATGCTGCATCGAATGGGCAGTCTTAGCCGCTGCGATGAGCGCTTTCGAGGGAACACAGCCTGTATTGAGGCAATCACCCCCCATCTCGCCTTCTTCATAAAGGACAACCGAGAGGCCAAGTTGGGCTGCGCCTGCGGCAACCGACAGGCCAGCGGCCCCGGCGCCGATGACACAGATGTCGACGTTGAGTTCTTGCTTGATCATGCTTGTTTCAGCCTCGATTGGACAAATTTCCACGCACTCGGCAAGAGCGCCAACACGGCCAATCCGACGAGGGGCCCCATCACTTCCGGGTTATAAATAATCTTGAGATCTGGCGTTTGACCTTGCGAGATCAAATGCTCAATCCCATTGCCCAGCGAGGCGTAAACATAGCAGCCGGGCAGAATGCCAATGGCGGTGGCCAGAACAAAGGTGCGCAACGGCACGCCTAGGAAGCCAGCGGCCAGATTGATACCAAAGAAGGGCGCGATGGGTAGAAGCCGCAGAGTCAATAGATAGCCAAAGGCATTTTTCTGAAACCCTTTTTCCAGCCGATCAATAAAGCCACCAGCGCGGGCACGTAGGCCCCCACCCAGGGCAGACTGGGTCGCAATAAACAAAATCGTGCCGCCAATAGTCGCCGAGGTCGAGGCGATTGCTGTCGCGAAGATTGGGCCAAAGATCGGGCCAAACATCGGTCCAAACAAAAACCCGCCCGCAATCGTAATCCAAATCGCACCTGGCAAAGCAATCGTCGTAGCAAGGATATAAATGCCCATATAGCACGCAATGACGAGCACGGGCTTGGTCGTCACCAAGTCGCGGAGCACCTCACTTTGCTTGGCCAAAACGTCAAACGACAGATATTTGTGCCAGCCCATCGAAATGGCGAGGATCAGACCCAGGGCGATGACCACCAAAGGGCCGAAACGTTTGATCGCTTGCATGCTTATGAACCTGACGTCGAATTGATGGACCAATCATAATCGTCGCCTACAATGCGGGCATTATTCATTTGGGCCAAGAGGGTGGGGGCCGCGTAACGGCGTAAATGGGTGAGGATTCCAGCCTCATTATTCCCAAAGTCGACTTTGAACCATTGATAAATGGAAGAGACGCGCAGTTTCTGCGGTCCAACGACGCGCACCCCGCGCGGGGAGTTGATAAAGGCCCGCGCTGCTGCGTCTAGATCGGTCTCTAGGCTCTCTGCCCGCCAGGCGCGTCGGCCAAGGTTTGGACACCCGATTGAGGCGCAATTCACTGAATAATGGACGCGCGGGTCGCTCCATTGCTTGCGCAAAATCCCATGCTCAATATCGTCGAGCGAGAGCTGCTTGCCCTCGACCCGCACGCGCGGTTCTTTCCACGGGCCCACAGCCAATAGGCTTGGCTTAATGTCGCGAATGGATTTGACCGGGAAGCGCGCCAACACGACTTGAATGGTGATAGCGTTATAGAGATTGGCCCATGTGGCGAACTGGTTAGCTCTGGGCAGGCCTGAAATCTTGATCGCCGCAAGCCCAGCCACAACGGCATCGAGTGCGCGCATATCCGCAGCATTGGCTTTCCAAGCCGCATAATCGACCCGGTTAAGGCCCGCAGAATCAGGGCGAACATAGCGGCTCAAAAGCTCATCCCACATCGCCTGTGGCGTTTTTCCAGCGGCCGCTTCTAGGTCAGGCGGGGTCAGGGTCATCAGGGCCGCACTTCCAATTACGAGGTTTCTGCGCGAAATCATGATCAGTTCTACCCTATTGTCACCCATTGATACGCCTTTTTATGCAGGCCGGTTGCACAATGGCTGCAGGAGGTGGCCCATTGGTCTTCACCTTGGGGCCAAAACCGCGTAGGTCGAACCTATGAAAGCTGCTGTCATCATCTACCCCGGATCAAATTGTGACCGCGATTGCAAGGTCGCTTTAGAGCGCTCAGTCGGTGCACAAGTCTCCATGGTTTGGCATAAAGAGACCAGCCTGCCAGCGGGATTGGACCTGATCGTGTTGCCCGGTGGCTTTTCTTACGGCGATTATTTGCGCTGTGGCGCGATGGCGGCTCTCTCGCCTGTCACCCGCGCGGTGGTGGACGCGGCTAAAGCCGGCGTGCCCGTCTTGGGGATTTGTAACGGCTTCCAAGTTCTGTGTGAAACGGGCCTGCTGCCCGGTGCTTTATTGCGCAACGCCAGTCTGAAATATGTCTGCAAGCCCGTGGCGCTGGAAGTAACCAATGTCGCCACCCCCTTCACCCGCGCGTTTGGAAATCGTTCCGAAGCCGTGATGACCGTCGGCAATGGCGAGGGGAATTATTTTGCCGAAGACGGCGTACTCGATGAACTCGAGCAGGAAAACCGCGTCGCTTTCCGCTATAAGGACGAGGTCAACGGCTCGCTACGCCGCATTGCGGGTATTGTGGACCCGACTGGCCGCATCCTTGGCATGATGCCCCACCCAGACCGTGCGTTTGAAGCTGAATTGGGCAGTGCCGATGGGGCCTTGGTGTTCCAAAGCCTGCTGCAAGCAGCCTAGCCTGCCATTGTTAGCGCTAAAATGATGGTCAGGGGTCGACTCTGCCGGTTTTGGCTTTAAGTCACGGCCATGGATTCAGTTGCTTATAAGATCGAAACACGTAGCGCTTGGGCCAAGGCTCAGAGCGATGGCGTCTACACCGGCTCTGCGCTCGATGTAACCGATGGCTTCATCCATCTGTCTACACTGGACCAGGTACGCACCACGTTGACGCTCTGGTTCAAGGGCCAACCCGATCTCATCTTAGCCAAGATTGATTTGGCACCCTTAGGCGACACCGTGGTGTGGGAGGCTTCGCGAGGTGGGGCCTTGTTCCCGCACATTTACGGCCCCATCCCGATGTCAGGGGTGCAGGACGTCATCGACTTGCCTCTGTTAGCGGATGGTAGCCACAACCTCCCAGTGAGCTTTCCATGATCGACCTTTATGCCAAGGCCACCGAGGCCTTACGCGCCCTGCCAGCTGAGACCGCTCATCAAGCGACGATTGCCGGTCTCAAAGCAGGTTTTGGCCCAAAGGCTAAGCCCGATCGGCCAGAAGACGCGGTGCAGCTTGCGGGCCTTACTCTACCAAACCGGATCGGCCTAGCCGCTGGCTTTGACAAGAATGCTGAAGTGCCTGACGCGATGTTGGCCGCTGGCTTTGGCTTTGTGGAATGCGGCACCGTCACGCCGCGCCCGCAAGCCGGCAATCCCAAGCCGCGCCTGTTCCGCTTGGTCGAAGATCAGGCTGTGATCAATCGCATGGGCTTTAACAATGAAGGCCTGATGCACTTTGTGAACCGTCTGCGCGCGCGCGCGCATCGGCCCGGCGTTGTGGGGGCCAATATCGGGGCCAATAAGGACAGCGAAGACCGGATTGCCGATTATTGCGAAGGCCTGCGCCGGGTGTGGCTGCATGCTTCCTATATCACCATCAATATCTCTTCACCCAATACTCCGGGCTTGCGCGCCTTACAAACCCGCGCGGCGCTAGAAGATCTTTTGGGTCAAGTGATGGTGTTTGCTGAAGCGCAAACCCGCGCTCATGGTCGCAGACCTGTTTTCCTAAAAGTCGCCCCCGATTTAGACGAAGACGAAGTGCGCGCCATTGCCGAAACCATTGTGGCGCAAAAGATTGATGCGTTGATTGTCTCCAACACCACGGTCGACCGCCCCGATCATCTCAAAGCCCAGCATAAGGGCGAACAGGGCGGATTGTCGGGTCGGCCAGTCTTTAAAAAGTCGACCCGACTTTTAAAAGAGTTCAAAGGCGCACTCGGCAACACCATGCCCCTGATCGGCGTAGGCGGTGTGGCTTCCGCCCAGGATGCGCAGGCCAAGTTTGAAGCGGGGGCTGACGCGATCCAGCTTTATACCGCGCTGGTCTTTGAAGGGCCGGGCCTTGTCCAAAAAATCAAGGACGGATTGAGGACCGGCTGAGCCCATGCGCCTCCTGCCCATTGTCCACCATCCAGATTACACCGCCGATACGCCTGACGGTCATCGCTTTCCGATGCAAAAGTTCGCCCAATTGGCGGAAATATTGCGCGCCGATGGCCTCGCCCCGCATGGCTTTGTCACCCCTGAACCCATCTCGCGGGACGATTTGATCCGTGCCCATACGCCTGCTTATGTGGACGGGGTGTTGAACCGAACTTTAGACGCTATCGCGGTGCGGCGCATTGGCTTTACCTTGACAGAGCGTGTGGTCCTGCGCGCACAATTGGCTACAGCCGGCACGCTACTCGCCGCGCGCCTCGCCTTACAAGAGGGGCTCGCCTGCAATAGTGCTGGCGGCAGTCACCACGCTAGGGCCGATCAAGGCGCAGGCTTTTGTGTTTTCAATGACGTAGCAGTTGCCGCTTCAGTCCTTTTGGCCGAAGGGTCTGTGAAGCAGATCTTGGTGGTGGACTTAGATGTTCACCACGGCGATGGCACCGCTTTGATCTTCCGCGACGAACCCCGCGTTTTCACTTTTTCCCTGCATTGCGAAGACAATTGGCCACTGGAAAAGCCACCCTCAGATCTGGATGTTGCTTTACCTAAAGGGACGGGCGATGCGGTCTATCTCGCTGCATTGGATGAGAGTCTGCCCGCCATGTTGGATCAGGTTCGCCCAGATCTGGTGTTCTATATTGCCGGCGTGGACCCGCATCAGGATGACCGCTTGGGCAAACTCGCCTTAACCGACCAAGGCCTCATGACGCGCGAACGCCGCGTGATCGAAGCCGTCCGTGGGCGGGCCATTCCTTTGGTCACAGTGCTAGGTGGCGGTTATGGCCACGATGTCACCGCCGTCGCGCGGCGGCATAGCTTCGTGTTCCATGCGGCAGCGGATTATTTGGTGGGGTGACCATAGACGCAGCCATTAAGTCACCCGTCATCCCCGCCGAAGCGTGAGCGCAGCGCGGGGATCCCATGGGTCGTTGCGTCAGGAGATCCCGGATCGGCTTTCGCCGTCCGGGATGACATCGTTTGGTGTTGCTTTTTCTTCTAGAAGGCTTTGGTGCAGGCTGTGCCTTCACCAAAGGCCACACGTTATTGTTTGCGGGCGATTTGACGGGTCAAGTCCGCTTCGCGCCGCTCCGCGGCAGATTTCCAAAGGAAATCTGGACTTGACGCGACACATCGCCCGATCACGCTAGAGGAAGCGGTTTTGGTGACCAGAATGGGCACCAAACCGCGTCCATGTGATAGCTAAGTTTGCCCCTATCGCGAAGGGGCTCTTGGTGACCTAAACCCTATTCCGCCGCGACCGCGCCATAGCCCATGACGGCTTTGACTTCGAGGAATTCCTCGAGGCCGAAGTCGCCCCATTCGCGGCCGTTGCCGGATTGCTTATAGCCACCAAACGGCGCGACAGTGTCAGTGCTGGCCCCGTTGATGTGGATCATGCCAGCGCGGATTTGCTTGGCGACAGCGCGGGCATGGTCGAGGTTTTCCGACTGGACATAGCCCGACAAGCCGTAAACCGTGTCATTGGCCATGCGGATGGCGTCCGCCTCGGTGTCATAGGGGATCATGGTCAGCACGGGGCCAAAGATTTCTTCGCGTGCGATCGTGGTGTCATTGGTTTCGCTGACAAACACGGTCGGGCGCACGAAATAGCCCTTGTTGAAGCCTTCGGGGCGGCCAAGGCCACCCGCCACCAAAGTGGCTTCCTTCATGCCGACTTCGATCAAGGATTGAACTTTTTCGAACTGACGGCCATTGGCCAGTGGCCCCATCGCAAAGCGCTTGTCGCCAGCAGGGTCTGCCACCACAACCGATTCAGCCGTGGCCTTTGCGATGGCTGCGGCCTCATCCAGTTTTGGACGCGGCACAAACATGCGGGTTGGTGCGTTGCACGATTGGCCCGAATTGGTCATGACTTGCATGACGCCCGACGAAACCGCCTTTTGAATATCGGCATCCTCCAAAACGATATTGGGGGACTTGCCGCCCAACTCTTGGGCAATGCGTTTCACGGTTGGGGCCGCACTCTTGGCGATCTCAATGCCCGCACGGGTGGAGCCAGTAAAGGAGACAAAGTCGACTTCTTCATGGGTCGACAAAACGCTGCCAACGCCTGGGCCATCGCCATTGACGAGGTTGAACACGCCCTTAGGCACGCCGGCTTCATGTATGATGTCGGCCAAAATCATGGCATCGAGCGGGGCAAGTTCGGATGGTTTCAGCACCATGGTGCAACCAGCCGCCAAAGCGGGGCCGACCTTGCAGCCGATTTGGTTCATCGGCCAGTTCCACGGGGTGATCAGGCTGCACACACCAATCGCTTCATAGCGGATGCGGGTATTGCCGCGCGAATGTTCCCACGTGAATTCTTTGAGCGCATTCAAAGCACCCATCAATTGGCCAAGGCCCGCTGGGGCTTGAGCGGCCGTTGCCAACCACATGGGCGCGCCCATTTCTTGGCTGATCGCATGGGCGATTTCAGGCAGTCTGGCCGAATAAAGCGCGATGATTTTTTCAAGCAGCGCAATGCGCTCATCATGGCTGGTTTCGGAGAAAGCAGGGAAAGCAGCGCGGGCTGCAAGGATGGCCTTCACGGCATCGGCTTCGCTGCCCAGTGAGATGACGGCAATAGGCTCTTCCGTAGCCGGATTGATGACATGGTGATCGCGCGGTGTGACTGGATCAACCCATGCGCCGTCGATGTAAAATTGTTTGCGTTCAATCATGGCAGACTCCCTTGTGCGTTTCTCAACCCCGTTGATCGGGGCTTTTGCATAGCGGCTTCTTCATACCAAGGTCCAAGCGCCATGGCGAGGGACCTACACATGAATTTTATTGCATAGCACGCACAAAAGATGGCGATGCAAGGCCTAACGGCGGCGTAGCGAGCCCATCAGGCCGCGCATCAATTCCCGCCCGATGGTGGAACTGGCTTGGCGCACCATGGTCTTCATTGCAGTCTCGGCCAAGCTCTGACGGGACCGGCCAGAGCGGCCACGAGTGGTGCCGAAAATCGCTCCCATGATCCCGCCATTGTCTTGAGGTTCTTCCTCTTGGCGCGAAGGTTTAGCACGGGTTGGTTCTGGCGCTTCCATCTCTGCCTGCTGGGCTTCTAGTTCGGCGGCCTTGCGCTCTAGGATTTCAAACGCGCTCTCACGGTCAACAACGGCATCATAGCGCGGGCCAATGGGGCTGGCTGAAATGACGCGGGTGCGTGCTTCGGGCGAGCAGGGGCCAACTTGGCTTAAGGGTGGGCGGATAAAGGTACGCTCCACCATGGTGGGAATGCCCTTGGCGTCGAGGGTAGAGACCAAAGCCTCGCCCACGCCCAAAGCGGTGATCATATCTTCCGTCTTAAAGGCTGGATTGGGTCGGAAGCTTTCCGCAGCAATTCGCACGGCCTTGGTTTCACTGGGCGTATAGGCGCGCAAGGCGTGTTGAACCCGATTGCCCAATTGCGCCAGTACGGTTTCTGGAATGTCCTGCGGATTCTGGGTGACGAAATAAATGCCCACCCCTTTCGAGCGGATCAGGCGCACCACTTGTTCGATGGTATTGAGCAGCGCTTTTGGTGCGTCGCGGAACAACAAATGGGCTTCATCAAAGAAGAACACCATTTTCGGCCGGTCCATATCGCCCACTTCGGGCAATTGCTCGAACAATTCCGAAAGCATCCAAAGGAGGAAAGTCGAATAGAGTGTTGGGCTTTGGACCAGGCGGTCTGCCGCAAGAATATTGACAATACCCTTGCCGGACAAATCGGTGCGCATGAAGTCGCGCAGATCGAGGGCGGGTTCACCAAAGAAGCCATCGGCTCCGGCTTGATCCAATTGCATGATTTTTCGCTGGAGCGCGGCAATCGATTGGGGCGTCACCAGACCATATTTCTTCGAAACAACACCGTCATTTTCGGCCATAAAGTCGAGAATGGCTTTGAGGTCTTTCATGTCTAAGAGAAACAGGCCTTCTTCATCGGCCATCTTAAAGGCAACCGCCAAAGCCCCTTCTTGCGCGTCACTGACTTCCATCAGGCGGGCGAGCAGGGTGGGGCCCATTTCTGTAATCGTCGTGCGGATGGGATGGCCTTTTTGGCCGTAAAGGTCCCAATAAACCACCGGGGTCGATTCGCTCTTATAGTCGGTCAGGCCAATTTGCTCGGCCCGTGCTTTGAATGGGGGCGAAGGCTCCCAAGATTGGCTCATACCCGAAAGGTCGCCTTTAATGTCGGCAGCAAAGACCGGCACACCCGCGCGCGAAAATCCTTCGGCAAGGACTTGGAGCGTCACTGTCTTGCCCGTGCCGGTTGCACCTGCGACCAAACCATGACGGTTGGCCCGCTTCAACAAAAGCTCAATAGAGGCAAGTGGCTCGCCACCGGCGCCGATCAGAATGGACTCACTCATGGGTTACACCAAATCCTTCTAAATGCTCGAGAAAAGGCCTAGGTACACCTTATTGCGGTCCGTCAAACTTGTTAAGGGCAAGGGCGGGAATTTAACCCGTCACCAAGGGCCCAATCAGGCCTACAGCTGCGGCAATGGTCAGAACTCCGAACAGATTCAATGCAAAACCGATGCGCAGCATTTCAGACTGTTTGGGTGCACCGGTTGCATAGGCGATCGCATTGGCCGCGGTGGCAATCGGCAACATAAATCCAAAGCTGGCCGCAAAGGTTGCAGACGCCCCAATCAAGAAGGCATCCCCGCCAGACCCTGCCACCATCGCCGTCAAAACCGGCAGCATGGCTGTAAGCGTCGCAACGTTAGAGGCAAGCTCTGACAGAAAGACCGTCGCAGCCACAAGGATCAAAACTACTAATAGGATAGGCAGCGCACCAATGCCGGTCATATGGCCGCCGATAAAGGTGGACAGGCCTGTCGCTTCCAAAGCTGCTGCCATCGATAAGCCACCGCCAAATAGGATGGCGATGCCCCAAGGGATACGCTCGGCCACATCCCAACCGAGCAGGGCCTTATTCGGGTCTGCCTTGTCGCCTGCTGGCACGACAAATAATGCAACAGCGCCAAGTATTGCGATCACCATATCGGTCAGGCCTTGTAGGCCGGGTAATTTGCTTAAGGGTTCGCGGAGGATCCAAGCCAAAGCGACGGCTAGAAAGATGGTCATCACGCGGGCTTCTTTCGGGCTCATCGGGCCTAAGGCGCGTGCTTCAGCCGCAATGACTTCGCGGGCTGTGTCATCGCCCAAATGGGCGGGAAGGCGATAAGCGATTTTGGTTAAGATCAACCAAGCCAAGGGTACCATCACCAGGATAATCGCGCCCCCGATCGCCATCCACTCTGGGAAACTCAACCCCACCCCATTGGCGTCCAGCCATTTGGCTCCGATCAGATTGGTCGGCGAGCCGATGGGCGTGCCGACCCCGCCAATCGAGGCGCAATAGGCCACACCCAAAACGCACGCAGCCATCAGTTTCCGCCGATCCGGGCCAGAGGGTGCCGCTGCGGTGCACACTGCCAAGGCAATCGGCGTCATCATCAGAGCAGTTGCCGTATTGGAAATCCACATCGACAACAAAGTTGTGGCGATCATAAAGCCGCCGACAATGGCCGCCGGGCTTGAACCAACAGCGGACAAGACATGAATGGCGATGCGTCGGTGCAGGCCGGATTGTTCAATGGCGGCGGCAATCATAAAGCCGCCAATGAACAAAAAGATGATCGGATCGGCATAGGGGGCTGCGGCATCCACCGGCTTTAGGACGCCTAATAAAGGCAAGACTCCCAGCGGCAATAGGGCAGTTGCGGCAACGGGGATCGCCTCACTCACCCACCAAATGATCATCAGAGCCAATAGGCTAAGGGCCTTCCAAGCCTTGGGATCGAGGCCCTCCGGTGCGCCAACCCACAGCATAATCGCCGCGACCACGAGCCCCAAGACAAAGCCAATCTTCTGGCCAAGACCGGAAGTGCCATGGCCTTCTTCAAAATCTGTCTCATGGGCGGGTTGCGGCATTGGGTTTCCTCAAACTGGTGGCGCATGATGACTGATAGTCAGGGTTATGAGGTCTCGACAAGTGCGGGCGGTCTTGGCAGAGGTGAGCCATGACACACAATGATTTGATCGCCCGTGGCCAGTCGGCAGCCTCCGCCCCCTTATCAACCCTTTTGCTTGATCAAGCGCGTCACAAACGCTTGAACTTTCAGGCAGGCGGCCTGTCCTTTGATTTCTCCCGCGCCCTTCTTAGCCAAGCGGATTTAGACGCCCTTTTGCTCCATGCCCAAGAAATCGGGCTGGAACAAGCACGATCCGATCTTTTCGCCGGGAAAGCAATCAATGTGACCGAGGATCGCGCTGTAATGCATATGGCTTTGCGTCAGCCAGAGCGGGACTTCATGGCCAAGGGCGAAGAGATCAGTGCCGCAGTGCGCGCGGGCCGTGCAGCGGCTACCGCCTTTGCGCACGCTGTTCGCGATGGCTCACTTGCGGCTTCAGATGGTCGGCCATTTAAATCCATCGTCCATATCGGCATTGGTGGGTCAGACCTTGGCCCCCGCCTCGTTTATGAAGCCTTGGCCCCGACGGCGGGTAGCGACATCACTTTGCGATTTGCGGCCAATATTGAGCCCGGCGAATTGGCTGCAGCCCTGGTTGGCCTAGACCCGCGTGAGACCTTGATCCTGTGCGTCTCCAAAACCTTCACCACGCTGGAGACCTTGGAAAATCTCAAAGCGGCTCGCGCTTGGCTTCAGGCTTCGATTGGCCCAGACGATAGCGCACATTTGGTTGCCATCAGTGCGGCACCTGAAAAAACCAAAGCAGCAGGCTTTAAGCCTGAGCGCGTCTTTGACTTCAAAGAATGGGTGGGTGGCCGGTTCTCGCTATGGTCTGCCGTAGGCCTCTCGTGCGAAATCGCTTTGGGCCCCGAAGTCATAGCAGAGATGCATGCAGGGGCCGCAGCCATGGACAATCTGTTTGAGGCACTCCCGTTTGCGGAAAACCCCGTTGTCATCGCCAGTCTGATCGGTTGGTGGAATCGTACCTGCTTGCAGTTCAAGAGTCGCGCCGTCATTCCTTATGCGAAGCGCTTGCGCCTGTTGCCGCAATTCCTGCAGCAATTGGAAATGGAGTCGAACGGCAAGTCCGTCGACCTCCGTGGACACCCTGTCCAAACCTCTGGCCCGGTTGTTTGGGGCGCGGAAGGCACCAATGCCCAGCATGCATTCTTCCAGCATCTCCACCAGAGCCCCGACGTCACCCCGGTGGAGTTCTTGGCTGTGGCCCAGGACGATGAAGACGCACCTGTCCGCACCCGCATGACTTTGGCCAATGTCTTGGCCCAAGCTGAGGCCCTAACCCATGGCAAGAGCTTGGCATCGGTAACCGAGGCCATGCAGGCTGCAGGGGCAAGTGCTGAGCAAATTGCCGCCATCGCCCCACACCGCGTGTTCGAAGGCAATCGCCCGTCGAGCTTTGTGCTGATGGACCGTTTGAGCCCCAAGAATTTTGGGGCGTATCTGGCCTTCTGCGAGCACCGTACCTTTGTTGAAGGCAAATTGTGGGGTGTGAATTCCTTTGACCAATGGGGCGTAGAGCTCGGCAAAGTAATTGCCACAGAGATCGACCTTGACTTGCAGAATGGCCCAAGTGATCGTCGCGACCCATCGAGTGTGGCGATGATTGAGAAGATCCGCGCCTTGCGGGCTTAACCGAACATCACTTTGGCGGCTGCAGCTTTCACAGGCAGGGTCTCAATCCCTGCGTCTTTGAGAGTTGTGATCACATCCTCAAGATTCTGCGGCGTACAGCCATAGGCTGACGGGTCTGGCCCCACGTCGTGGGTGAAGAAGATGATCCACGCGTTCCGCTCTTTGGCTTCGGCCACGAGATCGCGGACGCGGCCAATATCGTGCTGACGGCGTTCAATTCCGATGGCGCGGAGCTCTGAGAAGTCTACACGACCGGCATTGAGGCCGCGGTAGACGCCCCGACAAGTAAAGAATTGGCGCGCATAATAGGCTTTCGCCGCCAAACTCACCGCGCCATAGGGATAGGCAAAGCTCGTCATTTTAACATCGCCAAGTGTTTGCCGCATGAAGTCGGCATTGGCTTGACGGTCTTGATCGCGGCCTGCGTCTGTTAGTTTCGTGACAAAGGGGTGGGCATAGGTATGGCAGGCAATTTCGTGGCCAGCTTGGTGCAAAGCCAGTAAGTCATGGCTTTCATGCTGGGGTCGGTCTTCAAATGTCTGACCGGTGTGGCCACCACAGACATAAAATGTGCCCTGAATCTGTGCGCGCTCAAGAATGGGTGCACCGACCCGTGCTGCTGAAAACGGAATATCGTCAAAGCTGATTGAGGCGACCGCATCGGTCAGACGCGATTGGATCGGGTTTAAGGGGATCGCGCGGGTGAGGGCCCCTTCGATCCGAGCAAGAAGTCCAGTCGCCATGATTACACGGCCTCCGTGGTACGTGCGGGCATGGGTTCGGGTGCGGGCAAATGGATGCGCACAATGTCGCTGCCCTCAAAGTTAGCCGGCAGGTTTTTCCGCAACTGTCCGTGATTGTCGTCGGCCGCTTCCAGTGTAAAACCGAGGCCCAAGAAGAGATCGAGTGCCGGGCCATTGCGAGCCGCTTTTTGGTACGAGATCGACAGCGTCTGTGCCCCAGCGGCGCTGTAGCGCGCCGCCAACCACGCAAAGAAAGCGGCTTCTACGCGCTTGCGCTGCACGCGGCAGCTCATAAAGAAGTCTTGGATTTGGCCAGCCCGGGGATCACCAAAAGCAAAGCCAATCAGCCCATAATCGCCAAATCGGTCCGCGCAGCGCAAGGTCCAAGCCTCGCCGCCCTGTGGGTCAGAAAGCATGTTGGCAACATCGTCGCGGCTATAGCGGGTTGCAGCGATATTGAGTTGGTTAGTCCGCTGCGACAATTCATAAACCCGCTCAGCATCCTCTGGCGACATGGGCGCGAGCGTCAAAACCAGGTCACAACTGCGCAGAAATTGGTCCATATCACCAAAAGCAGACTCCGCAGCCAGTGCGCGTGCCGCCTCTACCGCATAAAGGGCGCGACGGCCTTTGCTTTCAGCCGTCACCGGCACGTCAAATTGCGGACGTTCCAACAAAGTGAATGCGTCAGTATCGGACAGCACAGTTACAGAGGGGTGGGCTTCGCCGACTTCGCCACGCTCAAATGGCTGGTCATCAATAAAGACGAAGGAATCAAGGCCGAGATTCAGTGTCTCTGCGATGCGGCCTATTGCGGCGCTCTTTGGGCCCCAACTGATTTGCGGGGCGAGCATGAAGTCAAGAAGTCCGTGGCGGGCGAGGGCAGCCACGGCCTCATCATGATTGTTTTTGCTGGCGACCGATTGGAGGATGCCGCGCGCATCAAGCGCTTGGATCATCTCGCGAATGCCAGGTTTCACCACCACGCCTTCAGGCCCATCTTCGACCAAAATGCCGTCCCAGATTGTATGGTCGAGGTCCCATACAACAACTTTGGCTTTCGCAGCCGGCGCGCTGAGTTTAAGGGGTGTCGTGGTTTGGGCGGTCTTGGCCCAGGTCACGAAATCACACAGGCCAAACAGGACTTCCAACCCTTCGGCTTCGCCCAAAGGTTCTATTTGAACCAGATAATCCTGTGTGAGGTCGATGGTGCGCGCAATGTCAGTGACTGGGATTGAGACCCGGGTCCAGTCCGCGTTTAGCGAAAACTGGCTTTGAAATAGCGCGGGGTTCGCTTTGTCCACGGGTACAAAAGTCAGAGTGAAAGATATGGGTCGCGCCGAAAGTGCCGCCCCCTCAATTAGGAAGGCATCAAATGGGCCATGGGGGCCTTGGCCTTTCGCCCTGTGGCTTGCGCTGCGTTGGCGCGCCTCACGGCGTGCCAAAAAGGTCAGTCCTAACCCCAGCGCGGGTCGCGCTGCTTGTTCTTCAGCGGCGGCTTCAAGTTTGGTCAAAGGGCGAACGGGGCCGCACCCCTCTAGCTTGCCCCAGCGGCGAAAGGCAATACGGGTTAAGGGGGTGGAGGCTGGCAGGCCCGCATCGATCGTTTCTTGTCCGTGTGTGAACCGGCGGCAATGTCCATCCGGACGCGGAGTGTAAAAGCTGCAGGCGCGATAACAGCTAGGTGCGGCGCATTCAGAGCAATGTTCTCCCCACACGATCATGCTGCGATTTTGGATGAGGTCATAGGTGGTCGCGCGGGCGTCGGCCATGCCCTCAGGCAGCCGCATCTGGGCCTGCGCATTGTCCAACGCCACCGTCTCTTTCATCACAAAACCCCTTTCTGGATCGTCTAACAGCTTGGCCTTAAAAAACCATTTTCCGCCTTGCTTCAGAGTTGCCTGCAACAGGGCATGCATTTTGACTTCACTTGTGCTAGAGAGGACCTCAAATTTCTGAAAGGCCAAGACCCTGTCGTCCGAACTAAGTGATACTCAAAACCCTGATCTGAAAGACATCATCCTCACATCTTTGGATGACGACCAAGCAGAAGATGTGCTGTGCATTGATTTAACAGGCAAAAGCTCCATTGCAGATGCGATTATTGTCGCCTCTGGCCGCTCGCAGCGCCATGTCGCAGCGATTGCAGACCATATTGTGCGCAAGTTAAAAGATGCAGGCGTCGGTAAGGCGCGGGTCGAAGGCCTACCCAATGCGGACTGGGTGCTGATCGATGCTGGCGACATCGTCGCCCATATTTTCCGCCCAGAAGTGCGCGCATTTTATGCGATTGAACGCATTTGGACTGGCGAAACCCGTCACGCGGCAGGTGCTGCTTGAATGTGACTTTGGCTGCCATTGGGCGGCTTAAGGCGCAAGAACCTGAACAAGCGATGACCTTGGACTGGCTCAGCCGTGCCGACATGATGGGCAAACCTTTGGGTATCAAGTCCGTTCGCTTGATTGAAATTGACCCCCGTCTTCGTGAGCCGGACCGCGACAAAGAAGCAGCCGCCCTATTGGCGGCGATTGAGACGGGCAGTTTTATCATCGCATTGGATGAGCGCGGTGAAGCGCCGGGCTCTGTTGGATTTGCTAATCGCTTAGCGAGCCTGCGTGACCAAGGCCAACGCCAAATTGTATTGGCAATTGGTGGGCCAGACGGACACGGGAAAGCCCTGACCGAAGCCGCTTCGATGAAACTGGCTTTTGGGTCTTGGACTTGGCCGCACAAGCTGGTGCGTGCGATGGCGGCAGAGCAGATTTATCGGGCCGTTTCCATCCTCGCCGGGACGCCCTATCACCGTGTTTAGACGGGTTTAGTGCGCCTGTAACAGTCAGATGACCGCAGCCCCAAATCTGGCTATCTCTTAAATCATGCGGAAATTTCGGGCGATCCTTCTGTTGTGTTTGACGCTGGGCGCAGCAATGCCGGTCTATGGTCAAAGCTCGGCTGAACAGGAATTAAAGCGCCTTGAAGCTGAACGACAGCGGCGCGAGGAGCGGGTTGGAGCCCTTGTCGACGACGCCAATCGGGTCGCGAGCGACGCAGAAGCCCTTCGAAAGAAACTCGTCGCGGCAGCGGAAGATCGCGATCGGCTGGAGCGCGAAGTAGAACGTTCTGAGGTGCGTTTGATCCAAATGCGGGCGCAGGAAAAGCAATTAAACACAAAGCTGGCCAGCAATCGTGATGCTTTGGAAGATGTCGTCATCGCATTGATCGCCATGGAGCGCGATCGGCCGCCCGCTTTGGCCGTGCGTCCGGAAAATGCGGCTGAGGCAGCCCGTGTCGCGATCTTAATGGGCGAGATAGCGCCCCTCTTGGATGATCGCGCCAAGCAGGCTGCTGCTGATATCGCGAGGCTGCAGGGCCTGCGAGAATCGATCTTGATGCAGAACACCAGCTATCGCGATAGCAACACCCGCTTGATGATTGCCCGGCAGACGATTGGCTCCTTGATCCAAGAAAGACGCATGTTGCAGGCCCGTATTATGCGGGATGCTGACACCGAGCGCGCACGAATTTCCGAGATTGTGCGGCGTGCGAATGATCTTCGCGACTTGGTGATCCGCTTAGGCGGCTCGGTTCCCGGCTTAAACCTGCAACAGCAACAGGATGGCTCAGACTTTGCGCGCGGGTTTGATCGCGCCATGGGCACGGTGACCTATCCGGCCTACGGGCAAGTGGTCACCGGATTTGGGGCGGCATTAGAAAGCGGCGGTCGGTCTGAAGGTATCACCATTCGGACGCGACGGGCGGCCCAAGTTGTCGCCCCTTTTGATGGTGAAGTTGAGTTTGCAGGCCCTTTCCGCTCTTACGGGCGGGTGATGATTTTAAACGTCGGTAATGGCTATCACATTGTTTTGGCAGGCATGGCGACGATTTACGCCGAAGCGGGCCAAGAGGTTTTGGCAGGCGAGCCGATTGGCGAGATGGCGACCGATAGCCGCATTGTGCCCGATCTTTATATGGAAGTGCGCAAGCAGAGCACGCCGCAAAATCCCAACCTCTGGCTCAAACGACCAAACGGCACGTAATCTGGCAGTGCTGATTTCATCTGACTGTAGATTAAATCACCGCAATCAACTGCGGTAGGTGGTGCTTAACCACTTTGATTAGACTATATAGATTGTACAAGTTTGTTGATGATCTCATGGCCTTAGCCACTCGGAGTAGCCGCTTATGACAGATTCCCAAAAGACACCGCGCTGGTGGATTGCGCCAGTCTTAGCCGGAACATTGGGACTGGGGGCCGCCTTAGGCGCGACGGCAGTTGCTTGGTCGGCTGGCGGCAGCTCCGATTTGGCTTCACCGGCAGCAAAAGGCGAAGATACGCTGCGCCAGCTTGAGATTTTTGCCGATGTCATGGCGCGGGTCAAAACCGAATATGTGGTGCCGACCAAGGATGATAAACTGGTCGCCGCCGCCATTAATGGCATGCTCCAATCTCTCGACCCGCACTCAAGCTTGCTCGACCCGGACGAGTTTAACAACATGCAGGCGGCGACCAAGGGCGAATATAGTGGCCTTGGCATTGAAGTGACCAGCGAAGACGGTGCGGTGAAAGTGATTTCGCCCATGGATGACAGTCCCGCCGTTCGCGCCGGCATTAAAGCTGGCGACAAGCTGATTGCGGTTGATGGGGTCTCGATACTTGGGCTGCCCTTGGATGAAGCTGTGAAAAAGATGCGCGGACCCGTTGGCACCACTATTGATGTAACGGTTGCCCGCGAAGGCCAAGAGCCTTTCGTGGCGAAAGTAAAGCGCGAAACCATCGTCACCAAGCCGGTAACAAGTAAGATTGAAGGCGACTATGCCTATATTCGTATTTCCACTTTTGTGAATGAACGCACCTCTGAAGCGCTTGAAAAGGCGGTTGCCGATATTCAGCGTCAAATGGGCGGTCGCTTGAAAGGCATTGTCCTTGATCTGCGCAACAATGGCGGTGGTCTTCTCGATCAAGCGATTAAAGTCACCGATATGTTCATGGATCGTGGCGAAGTTGTTTCCACGCGTGGCCGCCGCCCCGATGACATTCAACGTTATTATGGCACCAAAGGCCAAAGTCTCGAAGGCGTGCCGATGGTGATTTTGATCAATGAAGGCACAGCTTCGGCTTCCGAGATTGTTGCCGGTGCCTTGCAAGACCGAGGGCGCGCAACGATTGTCGGCATGTCCTCCTTCGGTAAAGGCTCCGTCCAGACAGTATTCGCCATGCGTGGCGGCCAGGATGGTGCCTTGCGCTTGACGACATCGAAATATTACACGCCCGCGGGTCGTTCCATCCAAGGTGCAGGGATTGAACCCGACATTGAGATCAGCGCAGTACGCATTACCGAAGAACAATTGAAAGAGCGCAAAGCCCTCTTCCAAGGTGAGGAAGATCTTCCCCACGCGCTCGACAATGAAAGCGGTGTGAAGCGTAAGGCACCGCATATGCCGGCAGAGATGCCGCCTGTCGGCTGGCCTGAGAAAGAAGATTATCAGCTGAAGCGTGCTTATGAGCTTCTCGCGAAAGGTCTGCCTAAGCGTACGCCGGCCATCACCACGCGCCGCGCTGAAACCAAGCCGACCGACGGCCCTGTTTCCGGGGCTCCTGTCACGCCAAATTAAGGGCAGCTGGCATTATGGTGGCACGGATTGCCCAGCTTAGCTTGCCATCTGGGCGCTGTGTCGAAACCTGTTTTACTGGCCGTCGCGGTGCCAAGCGCTTAACCATGCGGGTCGACCCGATAAAGCGTCGCTTGGTGGTCAGCGGGCCGTTGCGCGTTTCGCAGAAGCAGGCCTTGGGCTTTGTTCAGGAAAATGCGGCCTGGATCGAGGCGCGCTTAGATGCTTTACCCATGCCTGCACCTTTTGTTGAGGGAGCTGATATTCTCTTTCGCGGCCGGCCAACCCGGCTCGTGCGGGTCTCAGGCCGCGCCGCACCGATTTATCACGATGGTGTTGAGCCAAGCTTGGTGATTGCTGCTACGCCCGCCCGCTTCAGTGCGCGTGTCGCCGCTGCCCTAAAGGCTTTCGCGCAATCAGATGCCGTTCATTACGCCGAGGGCTTTGCGCCGCATTTGGGCAAACTTCCGACCTCTATTGTGCTGCGCGATACACGCTCGCGTTGGGGGTCGTGCACGTCGCGCGGCGATATTATGCTGTCATGGCGCTTGATTGGCGCACCACCGAAAGTGTTCGAATATGTGGTGGCCCATGAGATGGCGCATTTGTTGGAGCTCAACCATTCGCCAGCCTTCTGGCGCCACGTGGCGCGCTTAATGCCGGATTGGAAGCCAGCACGTGCTTGGCTAAAAAGCCAAGGCGGCCAACTTCAAGCCTTAGGTGGCTGAGCGCGATTTGGTCCAGCTGGATCAAAGTTGCGCTCAAATTTTCAGACACGAAGCAATAGCTCAGCCAAACTCAGCCGCGGCCGACAGCACTCGATAGGGCGGACGACCCAGAGCCGCAAAGCCAATGGCGACACCAGCCAGTGCAAAGACCGTCACCGCACCGCCGACAATGGAAGCAACCAGTCCGATGTTCAGCAACCAATCGGCCTCCAACACTTGCATGACGATCACATAGGCCGCGCCAAGGCCAAGGCCTGCGCCGATGAGAGCAGCAATTAGGCCTGCACACCCCTGTTCAATCGCCATCGCGCCAACAATCCGGGCGCGGCTAGCCCCTAAGCTCTTGAGGATCGCAGCTTCATAGAGCCGTCGACGGCTGCCGGCTGCTAATGCACCTGCAACTGCCGCGCCCCCTGCCGCCAAAGCGACAGCGGCAATGGCCTGGATGGCAATGGCGAGGCTTTCAAACAAGTCGCCAGCCGCCGCCAAGGCATCGCGCACCCGCACAATACCAACAGCTGGAAAATCCTTCGCCATGGCTTTGGTCATTTCTGCCTCTTCATCGGGCGTAAGGCGGGCAATCGCGAAATGGCGGAATTGTGCGCCTTCAAAGGCACCTGGGGCAAAGACAACGGCGAAGTTGGCACCAAACCCACCCCAATCGACTTTGCGGAGGTTCTCAACTTTTGCCTCAATCTCTCGACCTGAAACCAAAATGCCAATCGTATCGCCAACTTTGGCACCAATGCCTTCGGCGGCTTCGGCTTCAAGGCTGACTTTTGCTTCAAACGGGTCGTTATAGTCTTCCGGCCACCACGTGCCTTCCGTTAGTTTCGCGCCTTCGGGCTGTTTGGCCTGCCAAGTAGAACCGATTTCTTGTTCGACAAACCAGCGCTCGGACGGTTTGACCTTCTCAACATCGATTTCTTCGCCATTGAGCGAGATGACCCGGATCGTCATGACGGGCGTGCGGGCATAATCATCCGGCTTCAGGCGCGGAACGGTCGCTTTGACCAGTGCATCGAACTCTAAGGCCTTCAAGTCGGGGATTTCGGTATAGGCCACACTTGGGGCTTTAGCGGGGGCGGTATCGCGTACTTGAGCTACAAGGTTTGACTGGATTTGGCCGAGCGCGACCAATAGCGCGAGGCCCAAACCCAAAGCAGGGGCTGCTGCTGGTGCGAGCGAACCTGGGCCGCCGAGGGCTGCAAGCCCCAGCCCCCAAGCCCCACCGGGCCGAGGCGCACGATGGGCTATGACTTGGGCGGCTTTACCCAAACCGTAAAAGGCAAGCCAACCAAGACCTGCGCCAATCGCCAGTAGGATCGCCATGACGGGATCGGGGCTCGTCATGGCAAAGAGGCCAGCCAGGGCGACCAGGCCCAGCATGGCTGCGATACGCTCTGCCAAAGGCGTTGGGCTGTCGCCACCGCCGCCGCGCAATAAATGGGAAGGCGGCGTCGCGCGGGCTGCCCCCAAGGGTGGGGCAGCAAAAGCAAAGGCACACAAAAGCCCAATCCCGGCGGCAGAGGCGAGCGGTTTTGGAAACAGGGTCAGCTCGATCGGGATGGGCAGGGCATTGCCGTAAGCCCAAGACGTCAAGAAGGGGGCGGCCCCGCCAATCACGACACCCAAAAGGGCACCCAGAAGGGCTAAACACAAAATTTGTAAGCCATAGGCCAGACGCACATCGCCGCCCGAAGCACCCATGGCTTTGAGAATGGCAATCGAGCCACGCCGGGTTTGCAAATGCCCGCGTACCGCACCAGCGACGCCTAGGCCCCCGGCTAGAAGCGCGGCAAAGCCAACGCATGATAAAAAGAGTTCAACACGGTCCAGTGCACGATCAAAACCTTCTGCAGAGCGGGATTTATCGCGCAACGATACCTTGTCATTTGGAAAGGCCTTGTCGAAGGCGGCTTTAGTAGCAGGTGCCGTGGCTGGATCTTTTAGCTTCACCCGTAGGGCGGAAGAAAAGAGCGCGCCGGGTTGGGCGAGATTGAGCGGTTTGAGGGCCGACGTCGACACCATCAAGCGCGGCGAAAAAGCAAACCCACGGCCAAGAGCGTCCGGCTCTTTCAACAGGACGGCGCGGATTTGAACCTTGCCATAAGGCAAGTCGATTTCATCGCCCACCTTTAGCTTGAAGGCATCGAGCAAGGCCTGTTCAGCAACTGCG
Source organism: Alphaproteobacteria bacterium (assembly GCA_027485915.1). Lineage (GTDB taxonomy): Bacteria > Pseudomonadota > Alphaproteobacteria > Caulobacterales > Aquidulcibacteraceae > Aquidulcibacter. The sequence goes on from JAIXQA010000078.1 coordinate 37,950, forward strand.
CCCCACACACCATTCTTCTCAACCAACAGCCCCTGTAAAGGCAGTTGTGGCGCAAGGGTGACATTGCCTTCCAGCGGATGGACTTGATCGACTGCGCGCAATTGGATCAAGCGACGCACTTCACCCGAATTGCCCATTGTATTGCTATCAATAGCGAGCGATGTGGTGCCGCGCGCGTTGAAGAAGGCCAATTGTTCGGGGCTTGGGGTGCGCTGACGTAGGTTCAACACAAAGTCACCGCCTAAGATGCGGCGTTGTTCGGCATCGAGACCAGATCGAAAGGCTTGCGCCATGCTACCTGCGGCAGCAATGGCAGCAACGCCAATAGCGAGACAGACGAGAAACAGGCGGAAGCCCTTAATGCCGCTGCGTAGCTCTGCCACCGCAATGTTGAACGCATAGGACCAGCGAGTCACGAAGCGACCTTCCCATCTTCCAAGCGCACAATCCGGTCGCAGGCCGCAGCTAGGCTCGCTTCATGGGTGACCAATACCAAAGCCGCGCCTTGGCTGCGGGCGGCATCAAACAACAAATCGCGCACCGATTGGCCCGCCGCTTGGTCAAGATTGCCCGTTGGTTCATCAGCGAAGATGAGTTTGGGTTGGATCACAGTAGCACGCGCCACGGCAACCCGCTGTTGCTCCCCACCGGATAGCTGGCTGGGGTAATGCTTGAGCCTGTGGCTGAGGCCTACTTTTTCAAGCGCGGTGGCAGCCGCTTCGCGGGCCACTTTGCCGGTTGAAATATCGGCAGTCTCTAAAGCGGTTGCGACATTTTCCAGCGCCGTCATATTGGGCAGGAGGTGGAAGGCTTGAAATACAATGCCAATCCGTCCCCGTCGCACAGCGGCTAATTGGTCTTCGCTCAGACCCACAAGCTCGGTACCCAATAGCTTGACCGACCCACCACTTGCCGGTTCGAGCCCGGTCGAGACCGCCAACAGGCTGGACTTGCCAGAGCCTGACCTGCCGGTGATAGCGACAATTTCGCCGGCCCGAATCTCGCCGTCAATCCCTTTGAGAATGTGGACGGGGCCATCGGCCCCCGGCAGGGATAGAGTTACGTTTTCAAGCGAGAGGACAATTTCATTCTGGGTCATAGACTGCACATAATCTAGAAAGGGGCTGTCGCAATGGGTGCGAAGGCTTAAATAAGCGTCATGTTGCACTTGCCACCATTTTTCACCACCCGTCGAGCTTTTGTGACCTTGAGCGCTGCACTGGTGCTGACGGGCAAGGAGGCCGCCGCCCAAGCGGGCAAAGCGGCACGGCCCAAGCCTTTCACGATCGTCGCCTTTGGCGATTCCTTGACGGCAGGGTTGGGCGTCAAGCGCAGTGAAGCCTTTCCTGCCCGCTTAGAGACGCGGTTGAAAGCGGCTGGCTATGATCTGCGTATCGCCAATGCGGGCCTATCGGGCGACACAACTGCTGGGGCTTTGGCGCGCTTTGATTTTGCCGTCCCGCGCGGGACGAACGCGGTGCTTTTGGCCATTGGGGCCAATGACATGCTGCAAGGGCGCAGCCCAGAAGACGCCAAGAAGAATATTGATGCCATGATTACGCGGGCAAAAGCGCGGGGCCTTAAAGTCGCTTTGCTCGGCATGCGGGCCCCCAGCAACTGGGGCGCAGATTATCGTGCACGCTTTGATGGGATCTATCCCAGCCTTGCCCGCAAGCATGGCATTCCGCTCGACCCGTTTGTATTGGAAGGTGTGGCCCTCAACCCCGCGCTCAATCAAGCTGACGGCATCCATCCCAACCCGGTTGGTGCCGACCGGATTGCCGCTCGCCTTGTGCCCTTTGTGGCAAAATCATTTGGTCTTAAGCCCAAGCGCCCCTAAACCCTGCTCGCCGCTATAAGGAATTCACCCATGATCATGAAACCACTTGGCCGTACTGGCCTGTCCGTCCCGCTGATTTGCCTCGGCACCATGACTTATGGCGAGCAGAATACCGAAGCCGAAGGCCATGCCCAAATGGATTATGCCTTTGAGCGCGGGATCAATTTCTTTGACACGGCAGAGCTTTACGCCATCCCCCCGCGCCCTGAAACCAGTGGCGCGACAGAGCGGATCATTGGCACTTGGATGAAAGCGCGCGGCAATCGCGACAAGATTTTCCTTGCTTCCAAAGTGGCTGGCCGTTCACCCATGAATTGGTTCCGCGACTCGGGCGAAGGCTCCCGCGTTAACAAGGCCAATATTGATGAGGCGATCGAGAAGAGCCTGAAGCGTCTGCAGACAGACTATATCGACCTTTATCAAATCCATTGGCCCGACCGCCGCGTGAATATGTTCGGCGGCTGGAGCTATCGCGATTACAAGGATGATTATACCGCGTTCGAAGACATATTGGCAGCCTTGGCCCCTTGGGTCGAAAAGGGCGTGATCCGTCATATTGGTGTTTCGAACGAAACCGCTTGGGGCGTGATGCGCTTTGTGGAAGAGGCAGAGCGCCATGGTCTGCCGCGCATTGCGACCATCCAGAACGCCTATAATCTCGTCAATCGCACGTTTGAAACGGGCCTTGCCGAAGTTTCCATGCGCGAAAATGTTGGCCTTCTGGCCTATTCGCCTTTGGCGCAGGGCTATTTGACGGGCAAATATCTGGGTGGCGCGCGTCCACCTGGCGCGCGGACGACTTTGTTCGAGCGCGGTCAGCGCTATCAGGGGCCGGGGGCAGAGCCTGCGATCAAATCCTATATGGAATTGGCCGCCGCCCATGGCCTGACTCCGGTGCAATTGGCGTTGAAATTCTGCGCGACGCGGGAATTCATGACCTCCGTCATCATTGGTGCAACGACGATGGACCAATTGAGCCATGCAATTGAGGCCTTTGATAAGCTTTGGACGCCGGAACTCGAAACCGCTGTCGAAACCTTGCATTCAACCATCCCCAATCCCTGCCCCTAAGATCAGTTAAACCCATGCTGCGCCTCTTTGTTGCCTTGCCCTTGCCCGACACCATTGCGGGAGCCGTGGCGAAGACCCAGAGCGGCTTAGAGCGCGCGTCGTGGAGCAAGCGGGACAATTTGCACATCACCTTGCGCTTTGTGGGCGAGGTGGATGAGGCGAAGGCGGCCGACTTGGACTTGGCTTTGGCCGATATCCGTGTCGCCCCCTTTGAGTTGGCGCTGCAGGGCTCTGGCTTTTTCGGCCATTCAAAGCCCCATGCGGCTTGGATGGGCGTTGCCCCCAATGCGGCGCTGAACCACTTGCAACGGGCGTGTGAACGGGCTTGTCGACAGGTGGGGCTTGAACCCGATACCCGCGCCTATACGCCCCATGTCACGACGTGCTATCTGCAAGATGGCCATAATCTGGAAGCGGTGATCGCCTATCAAACGCGCCACAATCTGTTCAAGGCAGGTCCTTGGACAGCCGATCGCTTTTATCTCTACGCCAGCCACATCTCGAAGAAGGGCTCAAACCTTTATAGCGTCGAGGCGGAATATCCACTGATCCCCTAAAGATAAGCCCCAATTTGCCACGGCACAAATTCTTCATCGCCAAGCCCCAAGGCTTCTGACTGGGTAAGCTTGCCAGAGGCGGTTTCGATCAGCGCTTCAAAAATGCGCGCACCTGCCGCCTCGATGCTCTCGCCCGATAGGATCGGCGAGCAATCAATATCCATATCCTCATCCATATGGCGGGCGAGGGCTTGGTTAGAGGCCAGTTTCAAGCACGGGCTGGGCTTGGAGCCAAATACGCTGCCGCGCCCGGTGGTAAAGGCGATCAGGTTTGCGCCTGACGCAATCTGTCCCGTCGCGCTGCA
>JAIXQA010000055.1 GCA_027485915.1 Alphaproteobacteria bacterium
CAGCCGGAATGCGGGGACCTCAGGCGACTTTGCGGCAGGAGATCCCCGATTGGCTGACGCCATCGGGGATGACATTGCTTGAGGATTTTTCCGTCTAAACCCATTTTCGTGGAAACCCTGTTTCACCAAAATGGATGATCGAGCATGGCCGCGACATTTGGGTCGTCAAAATAATTTTGGGTGCGGTTTGGTGGACCAAAGGGATCACCAAAACCGCTTCCAGACAAAAAACCTTCTTTCACCACCACCATCCCCGCCGGAATGCGGGGACCCCATGGCACTTTGCGGCACAAGGTCCGCGATTGGCTGACGACACCGGGGATGAGAAGGGATTTGCCTGATCAGTCCTTCAAAAAGTAAGTGATTGTTGTCACGACACGGACTTTTTTGTCGATCTGGCGGTCGGGTGGGCTATCGGGGATTTCGACGGCTGGGTTGACTTCGATAACGCCTTGATTGGCATTTTGAATGGCCCCGACTTTGGCACCGGATTCTTTGGCGAATTTATCAGCTGCTTCGCGGGCGCGTTGCGTGGCTTCGGTCAGCAGGGTGCCTTTAAGGTCGTTTAGCCCCGTGAATTGGAAGGAGGGACCAGAGGACGAGCCGTCATTGGCAAACACCACACCCTCCTTCAATAAATCACCACTGTTGCGCGAGGCTTCGGCCAGTTTGTCGACTTCTGTGGTTTTGACCATCAGATTTTCGGTCAAAATATAGCGCGGGCCGTTTAATCCGCCATTGGAATAGGCATTCGCCAACTTGTCTTCGACCCGAATGTTTTGCACTTGATAGGCGGTGGCAGGAAAGCCGCGCGCTGTCAGAAACGCTTTGACCGCCGCCTCCGATGTGGTCAGCGCTTGGCGGGCTTCTTCAAGGGAATCACCTGTGGCCACAAAACTGATGGACCAAAAGCCCAGGTCGGCCTTGACGGGGCGCTCTGAAAGACCTTTGACTGTGACCGTCCGAAAGCCCAAACGTGAATGCACGAGGGATTGGCCGGCCGAGAAGCCAGCAAAGGCGATCCCCAGTGCTAAGATACCCGCTGCAGCTAAAAGATTTGTCCGTTCTGTCATGATTACGCCCTCCACACCAAAGACTAGGCCACTGAAATGCCTAGGGTGCAATACCAAGTCCCTCGATCTGCGTGTGAGCTTGGTTTATGGCGCGTTTAGGGCGGAAGCGCGGAAGAAGCGCGCCAAAGCCGCCGTTTATGCTGGCCCCAATTTTTCTTATTGCAAGGCTTGTTAAATGAACGGGATGTGGGTGCCTTTGGCCCTGATTGCTGGCCTCTTACAAATCCTGCGCAATGCCGCACAACGAGGACTTTCTGATCAAGCAGGCCCGTGGGGTGCCACCTTGGTCCGCTTTCTCTATGGTTTGCCCTTTGCCTGTGTGTTTTTGGGCCTCGTGTGGTGGCTGGCCCCACCAGCCCATTTCACCATTGGGGCTGATTTTTGGTTTGCTGCTCCGCTTGGAGCCACAGCCCAGGTATGCGCGACCGCTGCGCTGATCCAAGCGATGCGTGCCTCGAGCTTTGGCCTTGGCTCGACCTTTCAGCACATGAGCCTTCCCTTGGCAGCTTTAGTTGGTGCGCTTTTCCTCGGCGACCAACTCGGTTTTTGGGGCTGGCTGGGCATTTGCGGCGCGACAGCGGGTCTCTTGGTTGCCTCTTGGCCCTCCAGCGGTATTGCAGGGGGGATGGCCGGTTTCAAAGCAGGCCTCTTTGGGTTGGCCTCTGGGGCGTGCTTTGCAGTTTCCGCCAATTGCTATCGACTATGCGGGCTTGCGATTGACCCAAGCGCACCCATTTTTTCGGCTACCTTTACGTTAGTTTGCGTGCAGGCCATGCAAAGCTTGGTTCTAGGCGGCATTTTGCTCGTCTTGGACCGCCGCGCATTGGCGGCTTTGGCCGCCGATGGGCGCGCATCTTGGTTGGCAGGCTTTACAGGCGCTGCGGCTTCGGCATGCTGGTTTGCAGCCCTGACTTTGGCACCTGCTGCCTTGGTGCGGGCATTGAATGCTTTGGTAGAGGCCCCAACTGCAACTTTATTGGGCTGGATCCGCTTTAAGGAGACGATTGACTTGCGCCGTGGCCTCGGCTCCGCCTTGATTGTGGCAGGCGTGATCCTATCGGTTTGGGGACAAATGGCAGCCCCTTAGGCTGAGCGGCGCGCCGCTTCGAGGAAGGCGGAGGCGGCCAATACCATGCCATTGCGGACCGAACTGACAAGTTCCTCAGGCGTGAACGGTTTCGGCAAAGCTATGTCGGCACCGGCCTCCAACGTTTTCAACCAAGCCCGACGCGCAACTTCGCTCTCGCCTTTGTCGGACACCGCGATGATGGCAACACCCGGGAAGGCTTCACGCATCATGGAAACGAGTTCTGCGCCGTCTTCGGACGTAACATCGACTTGGGTTACGACGGCATCTAGGTCGAGGACGTCAATTTGATCCAAGGCTTCGTCCAACGTCGCCCCGCATGTCACACGGAAATCATGCTCTTTGAGGCCTGTTTCGCAAATCTTGCGCAACGTGCGACTGGGTTCAATGACCAGCACATGGGGCCGACGCGTGCCCGACTGTAGCCGCTCGGCTACTTCGTTCAACAGGCTTTGCAAGCGCTCTTGCGAGAATGGCTTTTGCAACAGGAATTCTGCTCCATCGGCCTTGGCGCGGTCCAAAAGGGTTGAGGCCGAATTGCGACCGCCACCGGCGCTGATGGCGGCAATGGTGACATCAGGGGCGGCTTCGCGGATTCGCGCAATCGTGCCGCCATCTGTGGAGTCTGGTAACATCAAGTCAGAGATCACGAGTTCAATGGGTTCTTCGGCCATCATGGCCAGCCCGGAGCTCAGATCCAAAGCCACCAGCGCAACCCAACCCGTTCGCAGGATCATTTGGGAGATCACGCGCGCCTGTATCATGCTGTCTTCGATCAACAGGCAGGTGTAGTTCGACAAAAGCCACCCCTTAGCTTGGACTCATATTCTCTAGGCCGGATGCGTTAACGTAGTACGAAGACTTATCCCAACCGGACAAGCGACGGGCGCTTTCCTGACTATTTAGTTGCCTTGGTTTCTACTTGCTTGGCTTTTGGCTCCTGCGTCGCTTCAACAGGCCGATAAAGCGAAGCCATGTGCTTGGCGAGGCGGAAACCATCCTTCGCTAATTTGGCTTCCTGTGCGCTTCGATCTGCCGGGCAGGTCGCTGCGCCTTGGCCATAAGCTTGGAAGCCGGCATTGAAGGAATCTACGAGGGGATCGCGTAACGCACTCTCGTCCGGGGCTTCAAGGTCCAATAAAGTCGACATGCGGGAGCGATAGGTCTGGTCTTCCCGGCCAGAGCAGGAAACCCGCAGTGCATGAAGCGCCCCTAACACACGAGCTAGGCGCGTTAAATCGGCGCGTTTGGCAGGATCTATTGCCCGGGCGCGGCGCTGGTTATCCGCAGCGACAGCCTGGGCATCTGTGGCGGGCTCTTCATAGGTACCGTCTTCAATATTCAGACCTTCGACATCGCGAAGGGCTTTGCGCGCCTTTTGCCGAACCGGGCGATAAGGGGCACTCTCGCCGGGGTCTGGGCTGGCATCTGGTGTCCATTCCATCGGCGAATCTTGGGGAATATCGATGGGTGCGTCTTCCACTTGGGCCGTGGGCTCCCGTCTATAGGATTCAACCGGGGCACCTGATACCACATAGGTTTCCAAAGTGGGCGAGGACCCTTGATTTTGCGGGTCTTGGCCAGCGGGCTGCGCAAAGCTGAACGCAGCCCCAGAGGCTGCGAGTAGCGTGACCGCACTGACCATCCATACGCGTGATTTCATGACCCCTAAAAGCCGCTGGTTCGGCCTTTAGGTCAAGCTGGGGAGCTTGCCTGTAAGCGTGCCACCCGGGTGATCGCTTCATGGGCCTCGGCCATAATGGACTCGATGATTTCTTTGCACGAGAGGATGTCATGTACGCCGCCTGCCGATTGGCCCATGGCAAAGCAAGACTTGTCGGCTTCAAGGCCTTCGGTTTGACCGCCAATGCCGCCCATCGCGCCTGCCTGCATGCTGATCATGGCTTGATGGGGGAAGGGCTTGATGTCGGCGGGGCGGCTTTCCCAATCCTGGACCCATGCATTATCCTTCACCCGCATCGGCTTGCCAGAATAGGAGCGTGTTCTGACGGTGTCGGTGTCTTTGGCTGCAATAACGGCATCCTTATACATTTGCCCGGCATGGGCCTCCTTTGAGGCGATAAAGCGCGTGCCCATCCAGACGGCCTGGGCGCCCAGCGCGAGGGCTGCGGCGAGGCCGCGCCCGTCATAAAGACCGCCCGCGGCTACCACCGGGATCGTCACCCGCTCGACCGCTTGGGCAACCAAGGGCAGGGTTCCCACAAGGCCCGTATGGCCGCCGCCCTCGGAGCCTTGGCAAATGACTGCATCACAGCCTGCCGCTTGGGCCTTTTCGGCATGGCTGACGGCCCCGCCGACGACCATGGCCTTCAGGCCTGACGCATGGAGCTTTTCGATAATGGCAGAAGGCACGCCAAGTCCCGCGATAAAGGCGGTTGCACCTTCAGCAATGATGATATCCACCGAGGCTTCAAGGCTGCCTGGAACGGCGGCTAAAAGGTCGACACCGAAAGGACGGTCGGTCAAGGCGCGCACTTTACGCATCTCGTCACGAATTTCATCGGGTGAGCGTCCCGCCATGCCGAGGCACCCATAGCCGCCGGCTTCAGAAACGGCTGCACAGACTTCAGCATAGGACACCCCGCCCATACCTGCCAGCATGATCGGATGTTCGATGCCCAATAGATCGCAAATTGGTGTTCGTAAGCTCATGGCGCACTCCCTTGTTTTTGCGCCACGTTAAAGGCTTTGACTTGATGCGCAATCCCTTGGCCTGCCCACAAGTTTCAAGCTGGTTCGTAGCGGTGGCAGGAGGTTTCGTGGTCGATGACAAGGCCAGCCGCCTGCATATAGGCGTAGCAAATGACGGGGCCGCAGAATTTGAAACCGCGGGCCTTCAGCTTCCGCGCCAGTTCTTCAGATTCAGCTGACTTTGTCGGCGCATCGCGGAATGAGACAGGATGGTTGTGGATAGGGTTGCCGCCCACAACCGACCAGATAAAATCATGAAAGCCACCTACTTCCTTTTCAATCGCTTGAAAAAGGCGCGCGGATTCAATTGTTGCGATGATTTTCGCTCGGGCACGAACGATGCCTGGATTGGCCATCAAGCGCGCAATATCGTCGTCGCCAAATGCCGCGACTTGGACTGGGTCAAAGCCACAAAAGGCTTCGCGAAAAGCAGCACGTTTGCGCAAAATCGTGATCCACGAAAGCCCTGCTTGGAAACCTTCCAGACATAAAAGCTCCCACAGCTCGCGGGCATCATGCACGGGTACGCCCCATTCTTTGTCGTGATAAGCGACATAGATCGGGTCTGATTCGAGAACCCAGCCGCATCTCTTCTCTGTCATCTTTGCCCTTCGCATAGGTCTCAGGGACGCTTGCCCATTTGGTTTCCCATAGTGCCTGTAAGCGAGGAGCGGTCAAGCGGCGCATAGCCAAAGGCCTTAGTGTTTGCCGCGAGGGTCAGCTTTGTCCTCAAATTGACTCAAACTGTGTCCAGATGGACCAGGACGCGTCCAACCGCCTTTAGCGGCTTCCCGTGCGAACGGAAGCTGGTTAAAGATGTGTTGGGGAAGGGCATACGGCCCGGAGTTTACATCGTGAAGCACTCGCCATTTCGAATTCTGCTTGTTGTGCCAACTATGCTTGTGGCCGTGGCCGCATGCCAATCTATTCCAGGCAGCAACGCCAAAAAGGCCCCTGCTTATGTCGAGCGGCCTGTGGACCTGCTTTATAACAATGCGCGCGATGAACTGAGCAAAAAGAATTACACGGAAGCCGTCACGGGCTTTGAAGAAGTGGATCGCCAACACCCCTATTCAGAATGGGCGCGGCGCGCTTTATTGATGACAGCCTATGCCAATTATCAGCAGAACAAATATGAAGACGCGATTGCCGGCGCTCAGCGCTTCGCTTCGCTCTATCCCGGCAATGACAGTGCGGTTTACGCCTATTATCTAATCGCCATCTGCTATTTCGAACAGATTGTGGACGTGGGTCGTGATCAGCGCATGACTGAATTGGCCTTGGCTGCGCTCAACGATGTGGTGCAGCGTTATCCCCAAAGTGAATATGCTCGCGATGCCCGCTTGAAGATCGACATGACCCAAGACCAGTTGGCTGGCAAGGAAATGGAGATCGGGCGCTATTACCTGCGCGATGGCCAGCATTTGGCGGCTTTGGGCCGCTTCCGTCGCGTGGTAGATCTCTATCAGACCACAACACATGTACCTGAAGCGCTACACCGCTTGGTCGAAACCAATTTATCCATGGGCCTCGTCGATGAAGCTACCAAGGTTGGGGCAGTCTTGGGCTACAATTACCCGGGCTCTGAATGGTATGAGGCCAGTTATAAATTGTTGACGGCCAAAGGCTTTACACCAGAAGGCAAGCCAGAAAGGCGCGGTTTGTTCCAGCGTATCGTCAAGCCAAAGCGTGGTCTTGAGCGTGCGCCTGAGCCGCCTCAAGTCTCGGCCCCGCAAGCGAGCAAATGAGACCCCTTTTCCCTCGTTCCACGTCCGCTAAGTGCGGGGGGAGGCTTGTCCGACGGGATGGCCGATGCTGATCGCCCTTTCAATCCGTGATGTCGTCCTAATCGAGACCTTGGACCTCGATATCGAGCCGGGCTTCACCGCGCTGACGGGCGAGACTGGCGCGGGAAAATCCATTCTGTTGGATGCATTGGGCCTTGCTTTGGGCGAGCGCGCGGATCGTGGCCTGGTGCGGCAAGGTGCCGACCGGGCGCAAGCCAGCGCGATCTTTGAGATTGGTGCCCATCACCCAGCTATTGCGCTTTTAGAAGAGTTGGACCTGCCTGAGGCGGAAGACGGGCGGATTGTGTTGCGACGATCGATCAGCTTGGACGGCAAAAGCCGCGCTTATGTGAATGATGGTCCTGCCTCGGTCAGTGCACTGCGCAGGCTAGGGGCCTGCCTCCTCGAGATTCATGGTCAGCATGCCTCGGTTGGTCTGATGGACCCTTCTACCCATCGGGATCTGTTGGACGTATTTGCCAAGGCTGGTCCACTTAAGGCCCAAGTTGGCGAAGCATGGCGCACACTGGATGCGGCACGGTCTGAGTTGGAAGAGGCTGAATTGCGTGCGCGCCGGGCCTCAACGGACCGCGATTATCTGGCGCATGTTCTGGCCGAATTACAAAAGCTTGCCCCAACGGCTGGGGAAGAGGCCGCCTTAGACGCCGAACGCCGCGCCTTAATGGGATCAGAAAAGGCCGCAACGGCCCTAAAGGACGCAACCGACGCCTTAGCCGATGGCAAAGCGGAGCAACGCATGGCGGCCGCCGCGCGGGCCTTGTCGCGCGTGGGCAAGCCCGAAGGCGAGGGGGCCGATGCCCTGTCAAAGGCCGTCGATCAAGCCGCAGCCGCGCTGGAACGTGCATTGAGCGAATTGTCCGACGCCCAAGGTTGGATGGCGCGCGCAGGCGATGCCTTAGATGGCGACCCCGGTCGCCTCGATCAGTTAGAAGAGCGTTTGTTTGCCCTGCGTGCGGCTGCCCGCAAACATGGCGTGACGGTAGAGGCTTTGCCGGAGGTTTTAGCCCGGGCTGAGCGAAATCTCGCCAATATTGATCATGCTGATGAGGCCATTCAAGCGGCCAAAGCCGCCTTGGCCAAGGCGCAAGTGGCTTATGATCAGGCTGCCACCACATTGTCAGAACGCCGCCATACGGCTGCCGCAGCACTCGATAAAGCGGTCGAATTAGAATTGCCCCCACTGAAACTAGAAAAAGCTCGTTTCCGTAGCCGCGTGGATAGTGATCCTGCTCGCCCGACGAAGGATGGTATTGATCGAGTGACGTTTGAAATCGCCGCGAATCCGGGGGCAGGCTTTGGGGCCTTGTCTGAGATTGCGTCGGGTGGCGAACTTTCGCGACTGTCGTTGGCACTCAAGCTGGTCCTGTCCACCGATGGCGGCACTTTGGCTTTGGTGTTTGATGAAGTGGATCAAGGCATTGGCGGGGCAACGGCCGATGCCGTTGGCCGGCGCTTGGCCCGCCTATCTCAGACTGCGCAAATCCTGTGTGTGACCCACAGCCCACAAGTTGCCGCCCGTGCCCGCCGTCATTGGCGCATCGAAAAACGGGTGGAAAACGGCATCACCCGCACGGGCGTCAGTACGCTTCCCGATGCGGCACGAGAAGAAGAATTGGCGCGCATGTTGTCTGGGGCAGAGATCACCGCTGAAGCCCGCGCGGCTGCCCGCGCCTTGGTTGCCGCCAGTCAGGACTGATACGCCTGAAGCGGGGTGTGGACATACGCGCAAAGCCGAAGGTTCGGGCTTCACGTGCGGGGTGCTTGGCGTTAGTTTCCCCGCCATGGACCTCTCATTACTTCCCGTCGATTCCCTCACCAAAGACCAAGCTGGCTTGGAGCTCGAGCGGCTTGCAGCGGAAATTGCTGCCAATCGCCGAGCCTATTATGAGCAGGATGCGCCAGTCCTTTCCGATGCAGAGTATGACGCATTAGAACGGCGCAATTTGCTGATTGAACAGCGCTTTCCCGCCTTGGTCCGGCCCGATAGTCCATCCAAGAGCGTTGGAAGTGCGGCTTCGGCTAGGTTCAACAAAATTACCCATCAAGTCTCGATGCTTTCCCTCGACAACGCCTTTACGGATGCAGATGTCGCGGATTTTCTCGGCCGCGCCCAGCGCTTTTTGGGCTTTGACGATCAACGCGCGCTCGCCTGCACGGCTGAGCCTAAGATTGACGGCCTGTCGCTCTCAGTGCGCTATGAGAAGGGCCAACTCAAACATGCGGTGACGCGCGGTGATGGGAAAGAGGGCGAGGATGTTACCGCCAATGTGCTGACGATTGGCGATATTCCCAAGCAATTATTGGGCTCAGATTGGCCGGAAGTTTTGGAAGTTCGCGGCGAAGTCTACCTTAGCCATGTTGCGTTTGAAGCTTTGAACCAAGCCCAGACCGAAGGAGGCTTGCCCCTTTATGCCAATCCCCGCAATGCAGCGGCAGGCAGTCTACGCCAGCTTGATCCCGCCATCACAGCCCAACGCCCGTTGAGCTTTTTCGCCTATGCTTGGGGGGAGGTGAGCACACCTTTTGCGACCACACAAATGGAGGCTGTGGCGTGCTTTGCGCGCTGGGGCTTCAAAACCAATGCGGATATGAAGCTCTGTGCCGATACCGCAGCCCTTGTGGCCCATTATCAGGATTTAGGTTTGCGCCGGGCCGAACTTGGCTATGATATTGATGGGGTGGTTTATAAAATCAATGATCTAGCCTTGCAGGCACGCCTTGGCATTGTAACGCGCTTTCCACGTTGGGCCATCGCCCATAAGTTTCCACCCGAGCAAGCCATAACCATTCTCGACGCGATTGATATTCAGGTCGGCCGCACTGGGGCTTTGACGCCTGTTGCCCGCGTCCGTCCGGTGACGGTTGGCGGTGTCGTCGTCTCCAACGCTACCTTGCATAATGAGGATTTTATCGCGGGCAAAGCGCTGGACCGGGTGACGGGCTTGCCCGTTCGGGGCGGCAAGGATTTGCGGCCGGGCGACCATATTGTCATCCAACGGGCCGGTGATGTGATCCCCCAAATCGTCGACGTTTTGTTAGACAAGCGCGAGGTAGGAAGCCAGCCCTTCGCTTTTCCCCATGTTTGCCCCTGTCCATTGCAAACACCCGCCATTCGCGGTGGGGATGAGCAAGGTGGCGATCTTGACGTGGTGCGACGTTGTACGGGTGAGTTTGCTTGCCCCTTCCAGCGCTTGCGGCACTTGGAACTTTTCGTCAGTCGCAAGGCCTTTGACATTGATGGCCTAGGTCCCCGCCAATTGCAGGACTTTTTCGACTGGGGCCTTGTCAAAGAACCTGCAGACATTTTCAAGCTTGCAGTCCATCGCGCGCAATTGGAAGGCCGCGACGGTTATGGCCAAACCTCGCTCAACAATTTGTTTGCCGCCATTGACCAAAGGCGCGACATTGATTTGTCCCGCTTCATCTTTGGTTTGGGTGTACGCCACGTGGGGGAAACGACCAGCGGCGTTTTAGCCCGTGCGTTCGGGTCGTGGGAGGCGTTTAAGGCGGCCATAGATCTGGCCCAAACACAGCGGGCGAATGAAGCCTATCGGCAGCTGGAAGCCATCCATGGCTTGGGGCCACGTGCCCTGGAGGCGTTGTTAAATTGGGCTGCGCGTGCTGAACCTCCGGCACAGGCAAGTATGTTTGAGGATGTAGCAGAAAATCTCGCTAAGCTGCGCCTTTCCGAAGTCGCCATGCCGGCGCGGAAAGCATTAATCGAGGTTTTCCCAGACTGGGCGGGTTTAGTGGCCACCTTGAAATCTGCCGCAGCTGGCCGACCCCAAGATGGCTACACCTCGCTGGCTGCGATTGACGGTATGGGCCCGGTTGCCTGCGACGCGCTTCTCGACTTTTTTGCCGAGCCACATAATCGCGAGGCGGTGGATCGTCTATTAGAACAAGTTCGCCCGCGCGATGAAGAAGCCCCTGCCTCCGACAGCCCCGTGACGGGCCTCACCATCGTGTTTACGGGAAGCCTTGAAACGATGACCCGAGATGAGGCCAAGGCGCAAGCCATTCGACTCGGGGCCAAGGTTGCTGGGAGTGTCTCTGCCAAGACCGATATTGTCGTTGCAGGTCCCGGTGCTGGGTCCAAATTGGCTAAGGCTAGCGAATTGGGGGTACGGGTGATGAGTGAGGCTGAGTGGGCTGCTTTTGTTGGCTGAATAACTGTGATTTGTCGTAAACCATTTGCATTGTCGCGCTATGTCACGGCCTAACCATCCTCCCAAAAAAGGGCCGCATCTCCCCATGCCTAAACGATCCAATCATTTCGCCGAGCTTGCTTGTGAATCGCTGTCGCGCCGTGGGTTTTTAACCGCGACGGCGGCCCTGCCGGCATTGAGCCTGATGACGTCTGAAGCGGTTGCCGCGCCGGCTGGTTTTAAAGCCGTGGCGGAGAATCGGTTGGATACCGTGGTGGTGCCCGATGGCTATGCTTGGCAGCCTTTGATTTCCTGGGGCGATCCTTTGTTTGAAGGAATGGCACCCTTAGACTTGACCAAGCGCGGTGCGCCGTTTGCCTTCACCCGGGCGGAACAAGAAAACCGCTTTGGTACCCATAATGATATGTTAGCCCTATTCCCCGCCAATTGGGCCTATCCTTGGCCGGAAGGCAGTGTCACCCGGGCGATTATGTGCGTGAACCATGAAGCGGTGAGCCCCTTTATGGCGGCACCTGGCAAGGATGGTCAGCCAATTGACACAAGCGCGGAGGCTTTAGAAGCGCTCTATGCCTGTATGGGGGTCAGTGTCTTTGATGTGAGCCATGATCCTTCAAGCGGGGCTTGGTCGGTCGTGAAAGGATCAGCCGTTGGCGTCGGTCGAAACCGCCGCGTAACGCCCTATAGCGAAGTCGTTTTTGACGGGTCTGCCGCCAACCATCCTTGGATCGCGAAAGCTGGGGCCCTTGTGAATGAGGTTGAAGGCGCGCGCTCTGGCGCGCCAAAGGTCGCAGGCGCAATCAAGGCTGGAACCTTCCAAAATTGCGCCGGGGGCTTTACCCCTTGGGGCACCTATCTGACGGCAGAAGAGAATTTTAACAATCAATTCTTCACATCCGATAAGGCAAGTCCGGCTTTAAGCGAAGCACAGGCCGATGCGGCGTTTGCTGTTGACCAGTCGATTTACCGCTATGACAATGTGTGGCGCTTGGGTGGACCAGCTCAGTTTGACTTAAGCCGCAATCCGCATGGCCCATCGCTGTATGGCTGGATCGTCGAAATTGACCCCTATGATCCAGATTGGCGCCCCCATAAGCACACAGCCCTTGGTCGCAAGTGCAATGAATGTGCGACCACGGTGTTGGCCAAAAACAATAAAGCGGTGGTTTACACGGGCGATGATAGCAATAATCAGTTCGTTTATAAGTTCGTCTCGCGTGACAAGTTCAATCCGACCAATCGGATCGCCAATCGTGAACTTTTGGCCCATGGTACGCTTTATGCCGCCCGCCTAGAAGCCGATGGTACGGGGCGCTGGATTGCCTTGTCCGCGGCTGCAGCCAATCGCGCGCCACGTGGCCCTGGCGAGACCGCTTTTGCCGATGATGGCGACGTCATGGTGCGATGCCGCGAAGCCGCGCTGCGACTGGGTGCGACCAAAATGGACCGCCCAGAAGATGTAGAAAGCCCCACCGATGGTTCATTCCGCGGCACAGGCACCGTGTTTGTCATGTGCACTGGCAATCTTTCCGATTCAGGTCGGGCGGGAAATGCAGCCAATCCGCGCCGCAAGACCATCGCTGGCGACGGCTTAGAGCGCAATTATCAGGGCCATATCGTGCGCATCGAAGAAGCCCGCCAAGACCCTGCCGCTTTGACCTTTACGTGGGATATTTTCGCCGTAGCAGGCGATCCCGCTGCCGAAGTCGCCCCTGTGACCAATCTTGAGGGTCAAGTCGTCAATGCGTCGTCTTGGATGGATGGCAAGCCGACGACAACCGGTGACCGCTTTGCTTCGCCAGACAACATTACCTTTGATCACCGCAAGTTCTGCTGGATCACAACCGATGGCACGCCGGAAACCTTCCCCTGTAATGATGGCGTCTATGTGCTGCCGATGGTTGGCAAGGGTCCACGTCCTGTGAAGCGCTTTTTGACTGTGCCGATCGGGGCTGAGTGTTGCGGGCCACTGCTAGCGTGGGACCAAAAGACCTTCTTCTGTGGCGTACAGCATGTAGGCGCAGAAAATGTCAAAGGCCAGAATTATCGCGGTGAAGCGGCTGGGCCCTATTCCAATTTCCCCAATGGTGGTTGGCCACGCGACGCCGTGATTTATGTACGCCGACAAGATGGTGGGACCGTCGGGACCTAACGCACAAAACCTGCTGTCATTTCCGGTTTTCTAACCACATTTTAACGTGCCAGACAGGTCGCACTCGTTCACGACGAATGCATGGTCATGGACTGGGGTGTTCCCCCGCAAACGGGACCTGGGGGGATATCAGCGCAAACGCGACTGATGACGCGTTTAGCCGCTGTCGCGGTTTGGCTGGTACTTGGCTTTGCGCTTTTGTCGACGCAACCCCAAGAGCTACCGTCTTTTGAGCCTGCAGGTGTGGCAGCTGTCCGGCTTGAGCCATTGGTACGCCCGCCCGCAGCCACGGTTTCGGCCCCTCGGCAGCCTGCAGCTGCCTCCGTGAAGGATGCAAAAGGCGCGATGGCCCTGGCCCAATCAAATAATGCGGCGCGGAAAGTAAATCTCTCGGTTCGGGGCAGCCCAAGCGCTGCAAGCGGGGTTGGACGGGGGCAAAGCTCAACTGCCGCCCCGGTTGGTATTGCCAGCGGCCCACCTAGTGCTACTGGGGCCAGCCAAGCCAATATAGGTCCATCCCATCCGAGCCTTACCCCGCAAAGCCAGGCCATCATCAAAGCACAAGCCTGTGCGCAAATTGACATGAAGGATCGGCCGCCCGACTGCCCGCCCAATGCCGAGCTAAAGCGCCTGTTACAAGCCGCCCGAGGGCCAAAGTATCGCCCTGAAAATGCCGAAGGCTTTTCACGCAATGAGTTGCGCTGGCGTGATATTCCGCCGCCTTGCTTGGAGGATGGTCAAAAGGTCAAAATGACAGGGATGGGGGCCTGCGTGCGCTTTGGAAATACACCGTCGCGCGTGCGCTCGCCGCAGGAGATTTGCGAAGCCAAAGGCCTTGGCGGCTGTGCACCCGTGCCGTCACAAGCCGCAGTCAATGCGGCGGTGAAGCAGGCTAAAGGGCAATGAGCTCTTAGTCCTTTGCGTCAGTGCAAATGGGTTTGCACACGGGCCTGTATGAATTAGGGTCGGCGCATGATCACATCCGCGCCGGTCCTTACGACCCCTAACCTTACACTCCGTGGCCATACAGTGGAAGACTATGACCGCTTAGCGGCCATGTGGGCAGACCCGCAGGTGATCCAACATATCGGCGGTCGGGCCTCGACTGCGCAAGAAGCTTGGTTTCGCTTGTTGCGTTATTTGGGCCATTGGCCCGCCTTGGGCTATGGCTATTGGGCGGTGTGCGACAAGGAGACGGGCCTTTATATCGGTGATGTTGGCCTTGCTGATCATAAGCGCGGCATACATCCAGAGTTTGATGCCACACCTGAAGCAGGCTGGGTGATCACGCCTAATATGGCAGGCAAGGGGCTTGCGACAGAGGCAACCCAAGCCATTCTCGATTGGTATGAGGCCAGCTATGGCCGCGCACGCACGGTCTGCATGATTGAGTCGGTGCATGCAGGCTCCATCAGGGTCGCCAATAAACTGGGCTATGAGCGCTTCGCCGAGATCACGCTGGCGGCAGGCCCGGTTAGTTTGTTTCAGCGCCTTTGATCCAAGCCTCAACCGGGCCCTTTTGCAGGATCGTCAACGGATTGCCCTTGCGGTCGACCTTATTGCCTAGAGCCAAACGCACCCAACCTTCAGAAATGCAATATTCCTCCACATTGGTCTTTTCCTCGCCCTTAAAGCGGATCCCGACACCTTTGGCCAAGATCTCTTCATTATAATAGGGGCTGCGTGGATTGACGCTGAGGCGGTCGGGCAGGGCGGTGGGGCTGGTTTCATCGGTCATGCCCGCTGCTTAGCCTAATGCGGGCGCGAACCTCAAGGGGGCGGTGTAGTGGGCTAGGTTAGGATTGTTGCAACCCGTGCCATCACGTCCGCAAGAATGGGGGCTGGTAGTTGATCGACTTTTCGGCCTCCGCGTTCGGCAATGTCTAATACACGCGGCTGGTCGCACCGGATAATGCCGGTGGTTTGAATACCCGAGATCGGGACGGCAAAGCCTAAACGCCGCGCGAAGTTTCCGCCATTCGTAATGGGCAAAACGATTGGCAATTTGGTTGCAAGATTGAAGGCCGTTGGGGAAATGATCAGGACGGGCCTGCTACCTCTTTGTTCGCGCCCCAATGTTGGGTCTAAGGACACCAGATATATGTCGCCTCTGTTCACAGAAGCTCTCCACCAACCGATGGTGCATCCAGCCAGTCACGGTCTTCCTGTGAGGTGCCATCACTATAGTCAGATTGAGCCAAAAGCTCTTCGAGGCTATATCGGATGGGTGAAGCGGCTTCGACCACCAGTTTCGTGCCATCCAGCGTGACACCCACACTTGAACCGGCTTGCAATTGCATGACATCCAGAAGCGCTGGTGGAACAGCAAGCATCACGGAGCCGCCAACTTTGCGAAGTTTTGTGGTGTGCATGGCCTTCGATCCTCTATGTTATATTTTTAGATAACATGGATATAGTCTCTGCGCAACCAATCCGGACCAATGGGTTGCCCATTACGAAATTGGCGATATAAGGTAATTATGACATGGACGCCTACCTTTGATACCCTAATCGGCGCTTTGGGCCTGGGGGCATCTTTGGTTGGGATTTGGGTCTCCTATATGTCGCGGAAGGAAGCTATCCTTGCTAAGAAGGCAGCCGAAAGTGCGGATACTGCCGCCCAAACAGCCAGAGACTCGGTTCGCAGAGAGGATAGCAAAGCAAAACTACTTACCAAGTTGACGCAACTTCTTTCGACGTCGAACACGATGTGGCGGAATCCAGGAAATCTGGTGGAAAAGGAGTTTGAGCCTATGCAAATTGAGCTGAGACGGGAACTCTCGAATTGTGCGAATGCTGCTGCGGGAAATTATCCTGACATTCAGGAACGACTTCGGAATGCGACCATCAGTTTGGACGATCTGTTCGAAAGCCAAGTTGGCGATGAGGAAGACGTTAAGGATGCCCGAAAGCGCTTGATTCAGTCCATTGGAAATACTATTTCTGATATCCACGGTGAGCTTGAATTGGGAACACATGATCATGGATGAGAATGTATCTGCCCTCTATTCCCTCTTGCTCGACAAAACCCGTGATGGGTCGCTTGGATGGGCTGTGACGGATGGCGGGACTGCCTTCATTGCGCCCGTTGGTAATCAGACTGTCAAGATTGGTGGTATTCGGGCCAAATCAAAGCAAATTTCATCTGGAAGCGGACTTGCAGGCTTTGTGAACGATTGGGATCGGCAGCCTACTATTGTTGTTTACGACAGCAAGTTGAATATGGTGGCCTCTGGTGGCGTCAATGGTCAACCAATCCAAAACGCTTTGGCTTCGATCAGCCCATTTGAGATTGAGAATATTTCCAGTCCGCGCTTGCTTGAACTGGCTGATCTGCTGGCATTAAAGTATGGAAAACGATCTAGCGTGCAACAACTAGTTGAGACGTTAAAGGCAAGCTAGGTTGCTGATGGCGGTTTGTGACCACCCCCACTGCACCCCGTCTGATAGATACCCTTTACAAAACAGACTCACCTAGCTAGTAACGCCGCTCTTGCTTGGACCGGCTGTGGAGAACTTCAATGTTCTTCAGACGCGGGACGATAAAAGCGCAGGGTTCATACCGCCGAAAAGGGTATGTCGCCTCTGATGGCGCGGTCATACGCGTCTTTGCTTCTTCGACCCCGTCAGATGGCTTTTCCAGCTAAAATTAAGTTTGCGCAGCCTGATGCGTCGCCGGTCAAAATGGCGTCGTAGCGGGCTTCGTTCGATGTTTGACATGCGGTCCTATCGTTTGGATGACCGCTTCGCGAGGGTAAATATGGCTCAACAGACCATCCGGATCAGGCTCAAAGCCTTCGACCACCGGGCGCTGGATCAGTCCGCCAAGGAGATCGTCTCCACGGCAAAGCGCACTGGCGCAATGGTACGAGGCCCCGTGCCTTTGCCAACGCGCATTGAACGTTTCACCGTAAACCGCTCGCCACACGTCGATAAGAAGTCGCGCGAGCAGTTTGAAATCCGCACGCACAAGCGCGTGCTCGACATCGTAGACCCAACACCACAAACGGTGGACGCGCTGATGAAGCTCGACCTCGCTGCCGGTGTTGACGTCCAAATTAGTCTGTAAGGGCGCCGGCTATGCGTACAGGATTGATCGCAAAGAAAATGGGCATGACCCGCGTGTTTGCTGCCGATGGCGCACACGTGCCTGTCACTGTCCTGGCTCTCGAAGGCTGCCAAGTAGTTGCCCAAAAGACCGATGACAAAGACGGCTACACCGCTTTGCAAGTGGGCGCTGGTGCCCGCAAGGCAAAGAACGTCACTCAGCCCATGCGTGGGCATTATGCCAAGGCCAGCGTAGAGCCTAAAGCGAAGCTGCGTGAGTTCCGCGTCAGCGCCGACAATTTGGTCGACGTCGGCATGGAATTGACCGCTGACCACTTCTTGCCAGGCCAAAAGGTCGATGTCTCGGGCATCACCATCGGTCGCGGCTTTACCGGTGCGATGAAGCGCTGGAACTTCGGTGGTTTGCGCGCAACGCACGGTGTGTCACTGTCTCACCGTTCACATGGTTCGACCGGTCAGCGCCAAGATCCAGGTAAGGTTTTCAAGGGCAAGAAGATGGCTGGACACTATGGTGTTGAGCGCGTCACCACCCAAAACCTTGTCATCGTGCGTACCGATGTTGAGCGTGGCTTGATCCTGATCCGTGGCGCCGTTCCAGGTGCTGAAGGTTCTTGGGTTGAAATCCGTGATGCGGTGAAGTCTGCAGCACCTGCTGACCTGCCAAAGCCAGCCGCTTTCCGTAAGCCAGGCGATCTGAAAATCGTTCAAGCTGACGCGGAAGTCGCGGCTCCTGTCGAAACTCAAGAGGGAGCCGAATAATGAAACTCGACGTCCTGAAATTAGATGGCAGCAAGGCTGGCTCGGTAGAGCTGGACGACGCCATCTTTGGTGTGGCACCTCGTGCCGACATCCTGCACCGTGTGGTGCGCTATCAATTGGCCAAGCGCCGCGCTGGTACGCATGACACCCAAAATCGTGGCGAAGTCTCGCGCACGCATTCTAAGTTCGGCAAGCAAAAGGGTTCGGGCGGCGCACGTCACGGTTCCCGCAACGCGCCGATCTTCCGGGGCGGTGGCGTGGCTCACGGCCCGCACCCACGTTCACATGCACATAGCTTGAACAAAAAAGTTCGCGCTTTGGGCATGAAAATGGCACTCTCGGCTAAGGCTGCTGAAGGTTCGCTGATCATTCTGGATCAAGCCGCCCTCGACGCGCCAAAGACGAAGGTGTTGTTGGAAAACTTCGGCAAGCTCGGCCTGACCAATGCTTTGGTTATCGGCGGCGCGCAAGTCGACACCAATTTCCAACTCGCAGCCCGCAACGTTCCAAATGTGGACGTTTTGCCAGCTGCAGGCCTCAATGTTTATGACGTCCTGCGTCGCCACAAGCTGGTTTTGTCGCGTGAAGCGATTGAAGCCATCTCGGCACGCTTTGCAAGCAAAGGGGAGGCTGCATAATGGCACTTTCCGAACGCCACTACGATACCATCCTGGCCCCTTGGATCACGGAAAAGGGCACTTTGCTCTCCGAAGTGAACCAAGTGATCTTCCAGGTACCGCTGACGGCAACCAAGCCAGCCATTAAAGAAGCTGTTGAAGCGCTCTTTAAGGTAAAGGTGAAAGCCGTCAACACCATTCGCGTTCAAGGCAAGACCAAGCGCTTCAAGGGCGTGATGGGCAAGCGGAACGACTTCAAGAAAGCAATCATCACGCTGGTCGAAGGCGAGACGATTGATGTGACGACGGGGCTCTAAGGAATGGCACTCAAGACATTCAAGCCGACCTCTGAAGGTCGTCGCCAGTTGGTGATCGTGGATCGCAAGTCCTTGTACAAGGGCAAGCCGATCAAAGCGTTGACCGAAGGCTTGACCAAAACGGGTGGTCGCAACAACACCGGCCGCGTAACCTCGTTCCGTTCGGGCGGTGGTCACAAGCGCACCTATCGCATCATCGACTTCAAGCGTCGTAAATGGGATATGCCAGCAACGGTTGAGCGTTTGGAATATGATCCAAACCGCACCGCCTTCATCGCACTGATCAAGTACGAAGATGGTGAGCTGTCCTACATCGTGGCCCCGCAGCGCCTCGCCGTTGGTGACACCATTGTCGCCGGCGAAAAGGTCGACGTGAAGCCAGGCAACGCCATGTTGTTGAAGTCGATCCCAGTGGGTACGATCATTCACAACGTCGAAATGAAGCCTTTGAAGGGCGCTCAGATCGCACGTTCGGCTGGTTGCTACGTCCAATTGGTTGGCCGCGACACCGGTTATGCTCAGATCCGCTTGTCCTCGGGCGAGTTGCGCATGGTTCCAGATAGCTGCATCGCTACCATTGGTGCAGTCTCCAACCCAGACAATATGAACGAAAACTCGGGTAAGGCCGGTCGTTCGCGTTGGTTGGGCATTCGTCCTTCGGTTCGTGGTGTTGCCATGAACCCGGTTGACCACCCACATGGCGGCGGCGAAGGCCGTACCTCTGGCGGTCGCCACCCCGTAACCCCTTGGGGTAAGAAAACCCGCGGTCCTAAAACCCGCAGCAACACGACGACTGACCGGTTGATTATCCGTCGTCGTCACGAAAAGAAGGCTTAAGACTATGCCTCGTTCGGTATGGAAAGGTCCGTTTGTGGACGGTTACCTCCTCGCCAAGGCGGAGAAGGCGACGGATTCTCCCCGTCGTGAAGCGATCAAAACCTGGTCGCGTCGCTCCACCATCATGCCTCAGTTCATTGGCCTGACCTTCCAGGTTCACAATGGTCACAAGTTTGTGCCTGTGAACGTTTCGGAAGAAATGGTTGGCCATAAGTTCGGCGAATTTGCTCCAACCCGTACCTATTTCGGTCACGGCGCGGACAAGAAGTCGAAGCGGAGGTAGGCGCATGTCAAAAGCAAAAACCCCTCGCGCCTTGTCTGACAAGGAAGCTTTGGCCCAAGCCCGCAACCTGCGGACCAGCGGTCAAAAGCTGAACTTGGTCGCACAAAGCATTCGTGGCTTGAAAGTGGACAAGGCCTTGGCTGAACTTCAGTTTTCGCCAAAGCGCATTGCCATCGACGTTCGCAAATGCCTGCAATCGGCCATCGCAAACGCCGAAAATAACCATGGCCTCGATATCGATGCTCTGGTCGTTGCCCAAGCCTATGTCGGCAAAGGTCTGGTTATGAAGCGTATGAACACCCGGGCTCGCGGTCGCGGCGCTCGTATTGAAAAGCCCTTCTCGCACATCACCATCGTTGTGCGTGAGATGGAAGGAGCGGCCTGATGGGTCAGAAGGTCAATCCAATCAGCATGCGTCTGGGCATTAACCGGACGTGGGACAGCCGCTGGTATGCTAACACAGGCGAATATGCGAAGCTTCTGCATGAAGACATCGCGGTTCGCGCCTTCTTGAAGAAGAAGCTGAAACAAGCTGGTGTGTCGCGCATCGTGATCGAGCGTCCACATAAGAAGTGCCGCGTGACGGTTTATACAGCGCGTCCGGGTATTGTTATCGGCAAAAAAGGCGAAGACATTCAAAAGCTTCGTAAGGATCTGACCGGGATCGTCAAGGACGCGGAAGTATTCTTGAACTTGGTCGAAATCCGCAAGCCAGAGCTCGATGCAACCTTGGTTGCTGAAAGCGTTGCCCAACAGCTCGAGCGTCGCGTGGCTTTCCGCCGTGCGATGAAGCGCGCGATGCAATCTTCCATGCGCATGGGCGCTGGCGGGATCCGCATCACGGTTGCTGGTCGTTTGGGCGGTGCTGAAATCGCACGGACCGAATGGTATCGTGAAGGTCGCGTGCCTTTGCATACCCTGCGGGCGGATGTGGATTATGGCGTCGCAGAAGCCACCACCGCTTATGGCATCATCGGCATCAAATGCTGGGTCTTCAAAGGCGAAATCTTTGAGCGCGACCCAATGGCTCAAGACAAGCGTGCTGCTGAAGTGGGTGACGCACGTCCCCGCCGCGACAATGATCGTGAAGATCGTCGTCCACGCAATGATCGCAACGATCGTGACAACCGTGGCCGTGGCCGTGGTCGTGGCGACGCGGCTCAAGCTGGCGCGTAAGGGAGGAACTGAAACATGTTGTCACCTAAACGTACCCGCTTCCGCAAGCAGTTCAAAGGCCGCATCCATGGTGCTGCGACCGGCGGGGCTACCCTGTCGTTCGGCATGTATGGTTTGAAGGCTTTGGCCCCTGAGCGCGTCACCGCGCGTCAGATCGAAGCTTGCCGCCGTGCCATCACGCGTCAAATGAAGCGTCAAGGCAAAGTCTGGATCCGTATTTATCCAGATGTGCCAGTGTCCAAGAAGCCAAACGAAGTTCGGATGGGTAAGGGCAAAGGTTCACCAGAATTTTGGGCCGCACGGGTAAAGCCTGGTCGGATCATGTTCGAAATCGACGGTGTTGCACAAGAGATTGCAGAAGAAGCATTGCGCCTCGGCGCTGCGAAACTGCCCATCGCGTGCAAGATCATTTCACGTGCCGACTTCGGTCTGGCGTAAGGGAGCGTCCACTATGAAAGCCGCTAACGCGCGGGCTTTGACGCCCGACCAATTGCAAGAAGAGCTGCTCAAGCTGAAAAAAGAGCAATTCAACTTGCGTTTCCAACGTGCGACAGGTCAACTTGAAAAGACCCATCGCATCAACCAGGTCCGCAAGGACATCGCGCTCGTCAAGACGATGATGCGCGAGAAGACCACAGCAACGGCTGTTTAAGGAGTAATCGATGCCAAAGCGTATGATGCAGGGCGTCGTGGTGAGCGACAAAGGCGATAAATCCATCGTCGTGAAGGTTGAACGTACCTTCCTCCACCCAGTCCTTAAAAAGACGGTGCGCCGCTCGAAGCGCTACCATGCCCACGATGACGCAAATGCGTACAAAACGGGTGAGGTCGTGCAGATCCAGGAATGCCCGCCTAAGTCCAAACTGAAGCGGTGGGAAGTGATTGGTCGCGTCGGCAGCTAGGGCTGTCCGATACGGGCTAATAGAAGAGGATCGATTATGATTCAGATGCAAACAAATCTGGATGTCGCGGACAATTCCGGTGCTCGTCGCGTCATGTGCATTAAGGTACTTGGCGGGTCGAAGCGTCGTTATGCGTCCGTCGGCGACGTGATTGTTGTCTCCATCAAAGAGGCAATCCCACGTGGCCGCGTGAAGAAGGGTGACGTCCGTAAGGCCGTTGTCGTTCGCGTCGCAAAGGACATCAAGCGTAAAGACGGCTCCACCATCCGGTTCGACCGGAGTGCAGCTGTACTCGTGAATAACTCGCATGAGCCTATTGGCACCCGGATCTTTGGACCGGTTCCGCGCGAACTCCGCGCAAAGA
Source organism: Alphaproteobacteria bacterium (assembly GCA_027485915.1). GTDB lineage: Bacteria > Pseudomonadota > Alphaproteobacteria > Caulobacterales > Aquidulcibacteraceae > Aquidulcibacter. Next base: position 22,322 of record JAIXQA010000055.1, read on the forward strand.
ACCACATGAAGATCATTTCGTTGGCTCCGGAGGTACTCTAGGATGGCTGCGAAACTTAAAAAAGGTGACAAGGTCGTTGTCTTGACCGGTAAGGACAAAGGCAAGACTGGTGAAGTGGTCAAAGTTCTCCCAAAGGAAAACCGTTTGGTCGTCCAAGGCGTGAACGTGGTCAAAAAGCACCAGAAGCAGACCCAAGCCCAAGAAGCTGGCATTCGTTCGTTTGAAGCTCCGCTTCAAATCAGCAACGTTGCTTACATGGACCCTACGGATGGCAAGCCAACCCGGGTCGGTTTCAAAACCTTGGATGACGGCCGTAAGGTCCGTTTTGCCAAGCGTTCTGGGGAGGTGATCGGCGATGTCTGAGACCCAAACTTATCAAGCCCGTCTGAAGACCGAGTATAACGAGCGCATCCGCGCCGCGATGCAAGAGAAATTCAGCTATACCAATTCCATGCAGATCCCGCGTCTCGACAAGATCGTGATCAATATGGGTGTTGGTGAATCCGTTGCAGACAGCAAGAAGATGCAGTCGGCTTTGGCTGCTTTGAGTGCAATTGCTGGTCAAAAGCCAGTCACCACCAAAGCCCGTAAGTCGATCGCTGGTTTCAAGCTGCGTGAAGGCATGGCAGTTGGCGCAAAAGTTACCTTGCGCGCAGAACGCATGTATGAATTCCTCGACCGCCTGATCACCATCGCGCTGCCGCGCGTGAAGGATTTCCGTGGTCTTAACGGCAAGTCGTTTGACGGCCGTGGGAATTACGCCATGGGCCTCAAGGAGCACCTCGTGTTCCCTGAAATCAACTATGATCAGGTCGACCAGATCTGGGGCATGGACATCATCGTCTGTACGACGGCTCGCACGAATGAAGAAGCGAAAGCCCTTCTTTCAGAGTTCAACTTCCCATTCCGGAACTGATATCATGGCGAAGAAAAGTGCTATCAACCGCAATGACAACCGTAAGGCCCTGGTGAAGAAATTCTCGGCTAAGCGCGCGCGCCTCAAGGCAATCGCGACCGATGAAAATCTGCCACTGGAAGAGCGTTTTGCGGCTCGTTTGAAGCTGGCGGAGCTTCCGCGTAACTCGGCCGAAAACCGCGTTCGCAATCGCTGCGAGGTGACAGGTCGTCCCCGCGCTTTCTATCGTAAGCTCCGCATGTCGCGGATTGCGCTGCGGGACCTCGCGTCCTCCGGCATGATCCCCGGCATGACAAAAGCTAGCTGGTAAGGGAGGGTTGTCATGCAAGTGAACGATCCCGTCGGCGACATGCTCACTCGGATCCGCAATGCTCAAATGCGGAACCGTTCGACTGTCACCACCCCAAAGTCCACCCTGCGTGCCCGCGTCCTCGATGTTCTCGTCGGCGAAGGTTACATACGTGGTTATGGGGATATCGAAGTGAACGGCAAGATTGAGTTGGAAATCCAGCTCAAATATTTCGACGGTGCGCCCGTGATCGATACGATCAAGCGCATTTCGAAGCCTGGCCGTCGTGTTTATTCCTCTGTGAAGGACCTTCCGCTCGTGCGTAACGGTCTGGGTATTGCCATCCTCTCCACGCCTAAGGGTGTGATGTCGGACGCAGCTGCTCGGGCCAATAACGTCGGCGGCGAGATCCTCGCGCACGTCTACTAAGGGAGCCGAGAATGTCACGTATCGGCAAACAACCTGTCGCTTTGGCTGGTGCCACCGTCACGATCGACGGCGACATCATCAAGGCAAAAGGTCCACAAGGCGAATTGTCTTTCAAAGTGCACGAGCAAGTCTCGGTCACAATTGAAGGCGGCGTTATTGTGGTTTCCCCCAAGAATGACTCGAAACTGGCTCGCTCCTTGTGGGGCATGTCGCGCTCGATGATCGCAAATATGGTTGAAGGCGTTACCAAGGGCTTTGAGCGCACGCTCGAGCTGGTCGGCGTCGGCTATCGTGCAGCGATGGCGGGCAAGGATCTTGAATTGTCGCTCGGCTATTCGCACCCAATCATCTACAAAGCACCGACCGGTGTGACGTTTGCGGTGCCTAAGCCAACCGAAATCAAAATTACCGGCAAAGACAAGCAAGAGCTGGGTCAAATTTGCTCGGAAATTCGCAAATATCGTCCACCCGAGCCCTATAAGGGCAAAGGTGTCCGTTATGCTGGCGAAACCGTCCGTCGCAAGGAAGGCAAGAAGAAATAATGCCATCTTCATTAGCATTAAAGACCAAGCGCACGCTTCGCACGCGCTCCCGTCTTCGGGCTTTGGCCAACGGCCGCTTGCGGCTTTCGGTTCATCGCTCGTCAAAAAACATTTCCGCACAAATCATCGACGACTCCAAAGGGGTTACGCTGGTTTCGGCTTCGTCTTTGGAGGCAGCCTTGCGTGCTGCTGAAGGCGCGAAGCTGGACGACGCGGTTGCAGTCGGTAAATTGCTGGCAGAGCGCGCCATTGAAAAGGGCGTGAAGCAAGTGGTTTTCGACCGTGGTGGTTATTTGTATCATGGGCGCGTAAAAGCGCTCGCCGACGCCGCGCGTGAAGCCGGCCTTGAGTTCTAAGGAGTAGATCTGATGGCTCGCAGGCCGGAACGTGAACAAAAGAACGAAGAGCGTGATAGCGAATTCGTAGACCGTCTCGTCGCGATTAACCGCGTGGCGAAGGTTGTGAAGGGTGGTAAGAACTTTGGTTTTGCCGCTCTGGTTGTCGTCGGTGACGAAAAGGGTCGTGCAGGGTTCGGCAAGGGCAAAGCCCGCGAAGTTCCTGAAGCAATCCGTAAAGCAACCGAAGAAGCAAAGCGCCGCATGCAGCGTATTCCGCTGCGCGAAGGCCGTACCTTGCACCACAATGCCGCTGGGCGTTGGGGGGCTGGTAAAGTGATCGTCCGCTCGGCCCCTCCAGGGACCGGCTTGATCGCAGGTGGTCCGATGCGGGCTGTGTTTGAAGTATTGGGCATTAAGGACGTGGTTTCCAAGTCCTTGGGTTCGTCCAATCCTTACAACATGGTGCGCGCAACATTTGACGCATTGGGCGAGCAAATTTCGCCCCGTCAGGTCGCCAACAAGCGCAACTTGAAGGTCGCTGACGTTCTGGTTCGTCGTAAAGACGGTGCCAGCGGCGTCGAAGGCTCGGAGGGCTAATCGTGGCTGTTGTTGTTGTTAAGCAAACGGGTTCGCCCATTCGTCGTCGCTACGACCAGCGTGAAACGCTGGTTGGGCTTGGCCTGAACAAGATGAACAAGGTTCGTGAACTTGAAGATACCCCCGCAGTCCGCGGGATGATCGCCAAGGTTGCGCATTTGGTTCAAGTCGTGGAGGAGCGCGCGTAAGCGTGCTTTAGGAACACCATGAAACTGAATGAATTGTCCGACAACGAAGGCGCAACCAAAGCCCGCATGCGGGTTGGTCGCGGTGTTGGCTCGGGTAAAGGCAAGACCTCCGGTCGCGGTGTCAAAGGTCAAAAGTCGCGTCGCGGCGTTTCGATCAATGGCTTCGAAGGCGGTCAAATGCCAATCCACATGCGCGTGCCAAAGCGTGGCTTCAACGCCCGCTGCACCAAGGACCACGCTTGGGTGAACTTGGGCCTTTTGGCCAAGGCGATCGCGGCTGGTCGTTTGGATGCTGGCAAACCAATTGACGAGGCGGCTTTGGTTGCTTCTGGGTTGGTTCGTCGCGTTCGCGATGGCGTCCGGATTTTGAACAAGGGTGAGATCGGCGGTAAAGTTGAACTCATCGTGACTGGCGCTTCTGCAGCTGCAATTGCAGCAATTGAAGCCGCTGGTGGCAAAATCACCCTAACCGGCAAGGCCAAAGCTGAGAAGCAAGCAGCCTGAGCCCTTGAGGTCTGATGCGCAATCCCCGATATGGGGGGTGCGCACCTCTTTTTGGCGCGCCAGGCGGATTTCCGCTTAGGCGCGCTTTTCAATTTTGGAAGGCACCACGTTCCATGGCTTCAGCAGCCGAGCAACTTGCCCGTAATTTGAACTTCGCTTCGTTTGCGAAGGCCAAAGATCTGCATGCGCGGATCATTTTTACCTTGATCGCTTTGGTCTGTTACCGCCTCGGGACCTTCATCCCGATCCCCGGGATTGACATCGAGGCCTTTGGCCGTGCTTTCTCGCAAGCGCAGCAGGGCATTCTGGGTATGGCCAACATGTTCTCCGGTGGTGCGGTGGAACGTTTGGCGGTCTTCGCCCTCAACGTCATGCCCTATATTTCAGCGTCGATCATCATCCAATTGCTCTCGTCCTTCCCAGGCCGATTGGAGCAGCTGAAGAAGGAAGGTGAATCCGGTCGCGCGCAACTCAATCAATATACGCGCTATTTGACTGTTGTTTTGGCCGTAGCTCAGTCTCTGACTATTGCGAATGGTTTGGCAAGCTCACCTGGCGTGGTGATTGATCCTGGCCCAGTCTTCATCGCCTCGACGGTCATCACCTTGACCGGCGGTACCTTGCTTTTGATGTGGATTGGTGAGCAAATCACCGCTCGCGGTATCGGCAATGGTGTCTCCTTGATCATTTTCGCCGGGATTGTGGCTGAAGTCCCGAAGGCGATTTTCCGCGCATTGACCTTAGCGCAGGAAGGTTCGATTTCTGGGCTTGCGATCCTCGCTCTTGTCCTCATCTTGACTTTGGCGATCATTCTCATCGTGTTTGTTGAGCGCTCGCAGCGCCGCATCGTGGTGCAATATCCAAAGCGTCAAGTCGGCAATAAAATGACGATGGGCGAGCAATCCTTCTTGCCGCTCAAAATTAACACGGCTGGGGTCATCCCGCCAATCTTTGCCTCATCGCTGCTCTTACTGCCGGCAACCATGGCGGGCTTCTTGGCGAGCGGGCAATTGCCGGAAAATGCACCAGATTGGCAAGTTATCCTGCAAGAAGGTATCCGTACAACCGCTGGCCTTTTGTCGCATGGACAGCCCTTGTTCATTGCCTTGTTCGGCGTGTTGATCATGTTCTTCAGCTTCTTCTACACCTCCGTTGTGTTCAACACCGAAGAGACCGCAGACAATTTGCGCAAACAAGGGGGCTTTCTGCCCGGCATTCGCCCTGGCGCGAAGACGGCGGATTACCTTGATATGGTGATGAGCCGTTTGACCTTGATTGGTGCTGTATATCTGGTGATCGTCTGTCTTGTCCCAGAAGCGGTCAGTGCGAATATGGGCATGCAATTTTATCTGGGTGGGACATCTTTGCTCATTGTCGTCTCGGTGACAATTGATACGGTGGCTCAGATCCAATCTCATATGCTGGCACACCAGTATGAGGGCATGATCAAGAAGTCGAAGCTAAAAGGGCGGGGACGCTAAGTCTTAAAGTCCAGGCGCGGCGCTGTAGGGGGAAACTAGGATGATGAATTTGATCATGTTCGGCCCCCCCGGGGCAGGCAAGGGCACGCAGGCGAAGCGCTTGGTTGAGGGAAGGGGCTTTGTCCAGCTTTCTACCGGAGACATGCTGCGCGCAGCCCGTGCGTCGGGCTCAGAGCTTGGTCAGCGCGTCGCAGCCGTGATGGATTCAGGCTCGCTTGTATCTGACGAGATCGTCATTGAGCTGATTGATGATCAAATCACGCGCAATCCGGGCGTTGCTGGCTTCATCTATGACGGCTTTCCACGTACCACCGCCCAAGCAGTCGCGTTAGACGGGCTTTTGGCGTCTCGTGGCCAGCGTATCGATTTGGTCATCCGCTTGGTGGTCGACGATACCGAGCTTCTGGCCCGCATCACGAAGCGCTTTGAAGATCAAGGGCGCTCGGACGATAATCCTGAAACTTTCGCCAAGCGTTTGGCTGCCTATAACACCCAAACCGCGCCCCTGCTGCCATTCTATGGCGACCGCGGCTTGCTGCGCGAAGTCGATGGTATGGCGAGCATGGATGCAGTCGCCGCCGCAATTGATAAGGCGTTAGCAGGGCTGTAAACCTGTGTCTGTTTTCAGCGCCAAGCGTTGACTTACGTGCGGCATCGCATTAACAAGCGCACTTCCGTTAAAGGACGCATGCCAGCCGACCGGGACTACCGGATGGTTGGTTATGCGTTGTTTTGCGCATTCCATGGTTTGTTCCTGAAAAAACAGGCCTTAAAACAACAGATTGACCGCACGGCGCAGATCCTCCGCAAGGGGGTGGGGCTGTGAATGGAGAGACAAAGTGGCCCGGATAGCTGGCGTCAACATACCGACGAACAAGCGTGTATTGATCGCGCTGCAATATATTCATGGCGTTGGCCCTGCCAAAGCCAAAGAGATCTGTGAAAAAGTGGGAATCACGGCTGAGCGTCGGGTGAACCAACTGACGGACGCTGAAGTCCTCCAGATCCGCGAAACCATTGACCGTGAATATGTTGTCGAAGGCGACCTGCGTCGCGAAGTGTCGATGAACGTGAAGCGCTTGATGGACCTTGGTTGCTACCGTGGCCTCCGTCACCGTCGTGGCTTGCCCGTTCGTGGCCAACGTACCCACACCAACGCCCGCACCCGCAAGGGCCCTGCTAAGCCGATCGCCGGCAAGAAGCAGGTTAAGCGCTAATTTATTTTTCCCCAACGGGCGTGAGCCCGCTGGCTTTCGTCTGGAACCGACACAATGGCAAAAGATACCACCCGCGTCCGTCGTAAAGAGCGCAAGAACATCGCAAACGCTGTGGCTCATGTGAACTCTAGCTTTAACAACACGATGATCACCATCGCAGACCCTCAGGGTAATGCGATTTCATGGTCGTCCTCGGGCATGATGGGCTTTAAGGGCTCACGTAAGTCCACACCTTATGCAGCGCAGGTCGCTGCAGAAGATGCAGGCCGCAAAGCGGCTGAGCACGGTGTTCGTAACCTCGAAGTCAATGTGTCCGGCCCAGGTTCTGGTCGCGAGAGCGCGCTGCGCGCCTTGCAGTCGGTTGGTTTCATCATCAGCTCGATCCGCGATGTGACCCCGATTCCGCACAACGGCTGCCGTCCACCGAAGCGCCGCCGCGTTTAATCGTGTGGCAAGAGCGGGTCCTAAAAGGGCCCGCCTCCGGTTGACTATTGACTTGGCGAACCAAGTTTCGCCCCCGACTATATAGAGGATTACATGGTGCTCGAAAAAAATTGGAAGCTGTTGATCCGCCCAGATAAGACGGTCATTGAACATGGTTTCGATCCAGCGCGTAAAGCCAAGCTGATCGCAGAACCATTAGAGCGCGGTTTTGGCATGACTTTGGGCAATGCGCTGCGTCGCGTGCTTCTGTCGTCGCTGCGCGGTTCGGCCATCACCTCTGTGCAGATTGATGGTGTTGTCCATGAGTTCTCCTCGATCGCCGGTGTACGTGAAGACGTGACCGACATCGTATTGAACATCAAAGGCGTGGCTTTGGTCATGCATGCCGACGGTCCAAAGCGCATGACGTTGCGCGCGCAAGGCCCAGGTGAAGTGACCGCTGGCGAAATCCAAGCCGGTAGCGACATTGAAATTCTGAACCCAGAGCAAGTTCTCTGCACGTTGGACGACGGCGCTGAAATCCGCATGGAATTCACCGTTGAAAACGGTAAGGGTTATGTGACGGCCGATGCAAACCGTCCCGAAGATGCGCCAATCGGCCTGATCGCGGTTGACGCGCTCTACAGCCCAGTCAAGCGCGTGGCCTACAAGGTGGAAAACACCCGCGAGGGCCAAGTACTCGATTATGATCGTTTGGTCATGGAAGTTGAAACCAATGGTGCCATGACGCCAGAAGATGCGATCGCCTATGCTGCGCGCATCATTCAGGACCAATTGGACGTCTTCATCAACTTCGAAGAAGCCAAGACCAAAAAGGTTGAAGAAACCCGCCCAGAATTGCCATTCAACCCAGCTTTGTTGAAGCGTGTGGAGGAATTGGAATTGTCGGTGCGTTCGGCAAACTGCTTGAAGAACGACAACATCATCTATATCGGCGATCTGATCCAGAAGACCGAAGCGGAAATGTTGCGCACGCCAAACTTCGGCCGCAAGTCCTTGAACGAAATCAAGGAAGTCCTCGCTCAAATGGGTCTCCATTTGGGTATGGAAGCGCCAAACTGGCCCCCTGAAAACATCGACGAACTCGCCAAGAAGTTCGAAGACCAAATGTAATTAAGACGCAACGTCGCGAGACGTCGCCAGATGGAGAAATAGAAATGCGCCACGGTCACGGACACCGGAAACTCAACCGGACACATGAACACCGCACTGCCATGTTCGCCAACATGGCTGCCAGCTTGGTAAAGCACGAGCAAATCGTGACCACCTTGCCAAAGGCAAAGGAATTGCGCCCTGTCTTAGAGCGTTTGGTCACTTTGGCTAAAAAGGGTGACTTGGCTTCGCGTCGTTTGGTTGCTTCGCGCATGCGGGACGAAACCCAAACAAAGAAGCTGTTTGACGTCATCGGCCCACGCTATGCCGGTCGCGCGGGTGGTTATCTTCGCATCATGAAAGCGGGCTTCCGCCATGGTGACAATGCCGCCGTCGCTGTGATCGAATTTGTCGACCGCGACGTCAGCGCCAAGGGCAAGGACTCTGGCCCCGTTGCTGGCGACGAATAAGTTCTAGCTTTAGTGCTGAACTAAAAAGCCGCCCTCACGGGGCGGCTTTTTTTGTTTTTGGATGGGGCCGAGGAAACCGGGCGTGCTGTTCATTTTACTTGGGCTTGAACAGGCGGGATAGAAAATCCTTGACCGGCGAAGCAGGTTTTTGTTCGGCGGGGGTTAGGTCCATTCTCGGAAACGGCACCATCCGGCGCGGCGCGGCTGGATCAAAGACTTCTAAATGGATTCTGCTTTCCGTTGGGGCAGTTTCATTTACTCCGACAACAAGTTCGCGACCTAATTCATGGCCGACAAACACGCGGTTACAAATCTCGGTCGTTGGTGCTCGAGCGACGTATAAGCCCCCTTCCAAAGCCTCGGGCAATATGACTAGGTTACGCATAATTGTGATGGCTTTGTCCCCGAACTGTCGAGCAAGACGCAATGGGCCTTGAGAGCTGTCCGGCATTTCGGGAAAGACGACCCAGTCCACATCGGATTTCTCAAAGTCATAGGCATCCTTCCAATTGTAGACGTTACAGTACCACCAATCGTCGGCAAGGAGTTCGCCGGTGCTATTTTGCCGAACCTTTAGGGGAATGAACTCCAAATTGGTGCTATCATAAGCTTCTATGATTGCTCGTATCCTTGACGAGATTAAGAGTCCGCCGTGAAAGCAATGGAGCTCGGCAATGTCTGAAATCGACTCCGCATCGGTTCGTGCACCCCATTCCAGCTTTGGCAGCCCTTCGCGCATAAAGGGGCGACCAAAGTGCTTATAATTCATCGTATCGAACTGATCTGGCTCAGCACAATCGTCCACATACAACTTTGTGCCATCAAGTGGATTTAGCCAAAGCTGGTAGCTCGATTGCAAAAACGCGAGTGGCTTGTCACTCTCATTCATGCTTCCGTCCACTCCGGTCAAAATCATCGAACAACATCCTTGCAAGTGAATAGACGTATCCTGCCACCTTAAATCTAGCAGCGCCAGCTACTAAAGGCGCGGCCTAGTCAAATAGCCAAGTTGCGCTTGCCTACCTCACAAACGGCCCCATCCTTTACCGTAGCCGCTAACGCCCCCTATAAGCTCCCATGCCCCGACTAATCCTGTTTAATAAACCCTATGACGTCCTCTGCCAGTTTTCGGGCGGGGAGGGGCGGCAAACTTTGGCGGATTTTATAAACGTGCCGCGGGTCTATCCCGCAGGCCGCCTCGACCGCGATAGTGAGGGGCTGTTGCTGTTGACCGATGATGGCAAGCTGCAGGCACGGATAGCTGACCCTGCGTTCAAACTACCCAAGACCTATTTTGTGCAGGTAGAAGGCATCCCGTCAGACGAAGCGCTCGTTAGTCTCGCCAAAGGAGTGATGTTAAATGATGGGCTAACGCGGCCCGCAGATGTCTCTCGCCTTGAGAATCCAGCTCTATGGGCACGAAATCCCGCCATCCGCGTGCGCAAGAGCATTCCTGACTGCTGGCTAAGTCTCACAATCCGCGAAGGACGCAATCGGCAGGTGCGCCGCATGACGGCGGCGATTGGTCACCCGACGCTGCGTCTTGTCCGGATGAAAATTGGGGACTGGGCTTTGGGCGATCTTGCGCCGGGGCAATGGCGCGAAATGCCCTTGTAACATTTGTGTGGCCCTTGTCTTGTCTAACTGATTTGTCACAATTGAGCCACTTGCGGTTCATAGTAAGGGTGCCTTCATAGAAGCCATGAACAAACAGACATCCAATGGAGGCCGGGTCGGCATGCTAAAATTGATCGCCGCTTCTGCGTTGGGCGCAGGGCTTGTAACCGGTGTGCCCTTGATTGCCCAAGTTGCTACGGGCCAAAGCTCGACCCCCACAGCTGTGCAAGTAGCGGCCACAACACCCGCTCAGCCCCGCGTGGTGCCCGCCACGAAGGCAGATGCCATTTCTTCTTATGCGCCGATTGTGCGCCGATCGTCTTCGGCCGTGGTCAATGTTTATGCGCGTTCGATCCAGCGCGGCCGCGTCGCGATTGATTTCTTTGGTGGCGCTTTCCGCATGCCTGACCGCGCAAGCCAGAGCCAAGGTTCTGGCGTTGTGGTGCGCGATGACGGGATCATTGTCACCAATAATCATGTGGTCGAAGGGGCCACAGAATTGGTCGTTGTCTTGGGCGACCGGCGCGAGTTTCCGGCCAAAATTGTTCTAACAGACCCACGCACAGACCTAGCCGTGCTGCGCATCGATACGAAGGGTGAGCGATTAACCGCGCTCCGCTTTGCTGATACCAGCAACGCCCAGGTGGGCGATCAAGTATTGGCTATTGGCAATCCGTTTGGGGTTGGCCAGACCGTGACCGGTGGAATTATCTCTGCCCTTGCCCGCACCGATGTGGGTATTACCGATTATAGCTTCTTCATCCAGACCGATGCTTCGATCAATCCCGGCAATTCGGGCGGGGCGCTGGTGGATATGAATGGCGATCTGGTTGGCGTGAATACAGCCATCTTCTCTCGCTCGGGCACTTCGGCTGGGGTCGGCTTTGCTATCCCTGCGGAAATGGTCAGACGCGTGGTCGATGGCGCTGTGACAGACGGTAAAGTCATTCGCGCTTGGACCGGGATTAAAGGTCAAAATGTCGATGCTGAGGTCGCCAGATCTCTGGGCCTCAGCCGTCCAGGTGGTATTTTGGTGACTGATATTTATCCAGGCTCAGCCGGTGCGGAAGCAGGTTTGCGACGCGGCGATGTGATCACCGCCTTTGCTGGCACACCTGTGGCTGACGACTCGGGGCTCAAATACCAAGCTGCGACGCGTAAGCCGGGCGAAACAGTGGAGTTCACGTATCAACGCCAAGGCCAAGTGCGCACCAGCCGTGGCAAGCTCTCTGCCCCACCGGGCGAGGCCCAAACCCCGCGTGTTTTGTCCGGCCGTCACAGCTTCGATGGGGTCAGTGTAGCCACCTTGACCCCAGCTTTGGCAGAAGAACAAGGCATTGATCCGTTTACCAAGGGTGCGATTGTCACCGCGGTGGATGGCGCGCGGGAAGGGGCACGCGCTGGCCTTCGTCCGGGTGATATCATTCTTCAAGTTAATGATGAGCCTATCCAAGCGTCGCAAGACCTTTCAGGTCGCCTCAGCGGTGGCCAGCGGGGCAAAGTCACCATCCAACGTGGGGATAAGCAAATTACAGCGGTTCTGTTCTTGTGAGCGATTTGTTTGCCGCCTCGGGATTGGAAGCCGACTTAAAAAGGCCCTTGGCCGATGTCCTTCGCCCAACGCGCCTTGCCGATATTGTCGGCCAAGATCATTTGTTGGCCTCCGATGGCGCGATTGGCCGTATGGTGGCGCAAAAGCGGCTCTCCAGTATGATCCTGTGGGGGCCACCCGGTGTTGGCAAGACCAGCCTCGCCCGGCTATTGGCCGATGCTTCAGATTTAGCCTTCACCTCGATCTCTGCGGTGTTTTCAGGCGTTGCTGATTTGCGCAAAGCCTTTGAGGCGGCGGCCCAGTTACGTGCCACCGGGCGCGGCACCTTGTTATTCGTCGATGAGATCCACCGCTTCAACCGCGCCCAACAAGATGGCTTTCTGCCCTTTGTGGAGGCCGGCACCGTGACTTTGGTCGGCGCGACGACCGAGAACCCCAGCTTTGAGATTAATGGCGCACTTTTATCGCGCGCCCGGGTCTTTGTGCTCAAACGGTTGGAAGATGCGGGGCTTGAAACGTTGTTAACCCGCGCTGAGGCGCATTACGGCCGCCCTGCACCCTTGGACCCAGAAGCCCGACAGACGCTGATGGACTTTGCCGACGGCGATGGTCGTCATTTTCTGACCCTCTTAGAAGAAGTGTTTCAAGCGGCCTTTGAGCAGCCCTTTGACCGGGCAGGCCTCAGCCAATTCATACAGCGCCGCGCACCAGCCTATGACAAGAACAAGGACGAGCATTATAATCTGATCTCGGCCTTGCATAAGTCGGTGCGTGCCAGTGATCCCGATGCCGCGCTTTATTGGTTGGCGCGCATGCTGCATGGGGGCGAGAACCCGATGTTCATCGCCCGTCGCTTGGTGCGCATGGCCAGTGAGGATATTGGCCTTGCCGATCCCACGGCCCTGCGCGTGACCATTGCCGCTCGTGACGCGTTTGAGTTTTTAGGCCCGCCCGAGGGGGAGTTGGCGCTCGCCCAAGCCACCTTGCATTTGGCCTGTGCACCAAAATCCAATGCTGCCTATGTCGCCTTTAAAAAGGCACAAGCCTTGGCGGCCCAAACAGGCTCTGAACCCCCACCCGCCCGCTTTCTGAATGCCCCTACCTCGTTGATGAAGGAACAGGGCTATGGGGCAGGCTATATCTATGATCCCGATGCCCCAGGCGGCATATCTGGCCTATCTGGCTTCCCAGACCGCATGGGGCCACAAGACCTTTACCAGCCTACGGAAAACGGCGCAGAGGCGCGCATTGTGGAGAAGCTAGAGGGCTGGCGTGCGCTGCGGCTACAAACCCTCATCGGCCCAAAAGACAGATGAATAGTCAAAGGGTGGTAGAATCACACGGGCAGGAAGGTCGCCAACGCCTTCCAGGTCTAGCAACCTGACCTGCTCAATTTGCCGGGGCGACCGTTTCGCCTCGGCCGGAAACTTGCAGCCAGAGGGCACCAGCCGATGCCATGGCACCATCTCCCGCTCCGCTTCACCCAATTGCGAGACCATAAAGGCGACATGGCGTGGGGGTATATTCATCGCGATTGCCATCTGATCCAAGGCTACAACTTTGCCGGAGGGAATCGCGGATAGTTGTTCCAACAGCGCGCGTTTCATCGCTTGAAAGGCAGGAGAAGGTTTCGGCAAGAGATTGGCTCTGGATCGCTTTTTGAATGCGCTTATTCCATCGTTGGAAGGCGGGTAGGTCAAGGGAAACGATAACAGGTCTCAGCTTTAAAGAAGATAACTTGGAACGGCTTCAGGCCGCTCGCTGCTTGCCTTGAAGCCTCCCGAGAATTCTTCTTGCGGACACTCGAATGAGGCCTTTGCCAAGGCACAGCCTGCTGCAAAGGCCTTCTAAGTGATAAATCCAGGACGGTCGCCGCGGTTAGAAGGATGTAGTCCCATGGACTGCACCCTACCACGCCCCCCATCACCTGCACTTGCGAACTTCCCCCACGGGCCCAATTGTCCTAACTGAACAGCATGACTGAGCAAAATCCCTCCCCCGAACAGTTGATCCATGGCCTCACCACTTTGTTGGATGTCGAGACGCTTGACACCGACCTGTATCGCGGCGCGCGCAAGGATGGCGGCCGAGGTCGGGTTTTTGGCGGCCAAGTTATTGCCCAAGCTTTGATGGCGGCGTGTAAATCGACTGATACCGACCGCTTGCCCCATTCGCTACATGCTTACTTCATGCGGCCAGGGAATGAGGATTTCCCCGTCGTTTACCGCGTCGTGCGCGACTATGATGGTGGCAGTTTCTCCACCCGCCGCGTGATTGCCCAACAACAGGGCGTGCCGATCTTGAATATGGCCACTTCTTTCCACAAGCTGGAGCCCGGCCTTAGCCACCAAGACCAGATGCCGGATATGCCAGACCCTGACTCACTGCCGTCAGAGATGGAGTGGCGGCAAAAGTCGATTGATTTGGTACCTGAGAAATTCCGCCCCTTCTTTATGACGCCACGCCCGATTGAGTTTCGCTCACTCGATGCGGCGGCTTGGCTGAAAGCGGACAAATTGCCACCAATGCAGAATTCTTGGTTCCGCGCGGTGGCCCCCATGGGCGATGATCCGCAAATTCACCGCGCGGTACTGGCCTATGCAACCGATATGCAGCTTTTAGGTACCTGCGCGCGGCCGCATGGGCTCAGTTGGATGCGGGGCGAGTTGATGACGGCCAGCCTTGATCATGCCGTCTGGATCCACGATGATTTCCGCGCCGATGAATGGCTACTTTATTGCACGGACAGCCCGTGGGCAGGGCGTGGGCGCGGCATGAACCGGGGCAAAATCTTCACCCGCGACGGGCGCTTGGTAGCCAGTGTCGCGCAAGAAGGCCTGATCCGGGTGATGAAAGCTAAAAGTGGCGCGTGACGCAGCCGCCCAAGCTCGGCTAAACATAGGGCGTCATGCGTCCTGAAAGCCTGTTTGCCCTCTTTGCCCCTTTAACGACCCTACCGGGCGTAGGGCCGAAGATTGCGCCTTTGGCGGCCAAAGCGGCTGGGGGTGAGTTGGTCCGTGATCTGGCGTTTCATTTGCCGACGGGGCTGGTCGACCGGCGCTATCGGCCGAAAATTCATGAAGCTGAATTAGGGCGGCTATGCACGTTGGAAGTGATGGTAGAGCGCCATCAGCCCGGTGGCATGGGCAGGCCTTATAAGGTCCAAGTATCCGATGATACGGGATTTCTATCGCTCCTCTTCTTCAAGCCCAATCCCCGCTATTTGGCTGAGCGCTTGCCCGAGGGCGCTCTGCGCGTCGTCTCAGGCGAAGTCAGCGAGCGTTACGGCGAGCGGCAGATGATCCATCCTTCGCGCATCCTCAATCTGGATGATCCCGATTTGGGCGTGGTGTTTGAGCCCATTTATCGCAGCGTGGCAGGTCTCTCCCACCGAACTCTGGCTCGGATTTGTGCGGCGGCCGCACAAAAGGCCGAAGGCCTTGCCGAATGGGCGGATCCGGCACTGGTGGTGCGCGAAGGCTGGCAGAGCTTTGGCGCGGCCCTGGTGCGCGCCCATGCCCCTGATGGCGAGGATGAGATTCTGCCCAGCACGCCGGCACGACGGCGATTGGCTTATGACGAGCTCTTTGCCCGCCAGATTGCTCTGCAGCTATCGGGTGCTGCGCGGCGTCGTACGCCGGGCCGCGCTATTGTCGGTACGGGTCTCTATACCGAAGCGCTTGTGGCTGCCTTGCCTTATGAGCCCACAAACGCACAAAGCCGCGCCTTTGTAGAGATTGGGGCTGATATGGCTGCTGCCACACCGATGTTGCGCCTTTTGCAAGGCGATGTTGGCGCAGGTAAGACTTTGGTGGCTGCTTGGTCGATGGCGCGCGCGGCAGAGGCCCAGATGCAATCGGCCTTGATGGCCCCGACTGAAATCCTCGCGCGCCAACATTACGCAGGTCTTGCGCCCCTCATGGCGAAGATCGGCCTGCGCCTTGAAGTGCTGACCGGAAAGGATAAGGCCAGCCACAAGCGCATGGTGCTAGAGGGTCTCGCTAATGGCGACATCCATGCGGTTTGCGGCACACATGCTCTGTTTCAACAGGGCGTCGTGTTTCAACAATTGGGCCTTGTGGTGGTCGATGAGCAGCACCGCTTTGGTGTCGCCGACCGCAGGCGCCTGATCGATAAGGGCTTTGCGCCCCATGTGCTGGCCATGAGTGCGACGCCCATCCCACGCACACTCGCCATGGCGGTCTATGGCGACCTAGACGTGAGCCGTTTGGACGAGAAGCCGCCAGGGCGCGCGCCGATCAAGACCATCGCCATGTCGCTCGACCGATTAGATGAAGTGGCAGAAGCCGCTCGTCGCGCCATTGAGAAAGACGACCGGGTGTTCTGGGTCTGCCCTTTGGTGGAAGAGAGCGACAAAGTGGATGTGTCGGCCGCCAGCGAGCGCTTTCAGGACCTACAAGCCATGTTTGGTGACAGCGTACGCCTGATCCATGGAAGGATGTCGTCGAAAGAAAAAGATGAGGCAATGGAGGATTTTCGCACCGGTATGGCGAAGATTCTGGTGGCCACCACCGTGATCGAGGTCGGCGTTGATGTGCCCGAGGCGAGCGTCATGGTGATCGAACATGCCGAACGCTTTGGTCTCGCCCAATTGCACCAGCTTCGGGGCCGTGTAGGGCGGGGTGGCAAGCCTGGCCATTGCCTGTTGCTCTATGCCAACCCCTTAAGTGAGATGGGCGCACGACGGATTTCGAAATTGCGCGAGACCGAGGACGGCTTTGCCATTGCTGAAGAAGATTTCAAGCTGCGCGGCGGGGGTGATCTTTTGGGCCTTCGCCAATCGGGTATCCCTGCCTTCAGGCTCGCGGATGCAGCGCTGCATGCAGACTTGTTGGCCGTGGCGCAACGCGATGCGCGTGTGCTGGTTGAAGCGGACCCCACGCTTGCAAGCCCCCGCGGCCTCGCCGCCCGCTTGGCCCTGCATCTCTTCGATCAGGTGGATCCCGAGGTATTTCTAGGGACGGGGTGAGGGTAGGATTAAAGCGCTGAGACGAGCCTTTCAGCGGCAATCAAATCGACGCGGCGGGCATTGGCGATTTTTTCTTCATCCGGGTCGCGGCCCCAGCGTTCAGCCTGCCAATCCTCTTCGACGCGGATGGCGCGGAAGGCGGTTTCCCCGTCGATGTGACCGTGGATGAGGGCGAAGGCGACAATGGCAGAACCTGCCAACCCATTGGCAAAGGCAAGCGCGGTGAGGCGCAGGTCATCGAGCGCTTGGGCGGCCCCTTCTATGCGGGCGAGCGCCTTAGTGGGCTGTTCTACGGCAAGTGCTTGCGTGGTGGTGACAAGTTGGACCCCTAAATGCGCCTCCGCCCAGTGAAGCAGCGGGTCCCAAGCTGCGGCTTGGGCGGCAACAAGGCTTGCAGGGGTTGTGGCACGATAGCAAACAAGGTCAGTACCAGCATATTTGACAACTTCACCCACCATGGCGCTTCGCGTTTCTGCGGCCCGGTCCAGTGCAACATTGACCAGCCGTGTTATGGGCATGGCGAAGGGGTCAATCGTCTCGCGCTGCGCATCCCATTCAGCGGCTACTAAGCGGGCAGCGGCTTCGGTCGGTAGGATCAACGGCCTTTTTGCAGGCGTTTTGGGTGTGGCTTGGTCGAGACGGACGGCAAAGCCAGTCTCCACTGGGGCAATATCGACAGACTTATAAAAGCGGCGAGAAAGGATGGGGGTCTTCATGGCGGTCCCATACTGTGTTTAGACCAGCCTGACCAGAAGGCCGCGGCAGGGCAGGGGTAGAGGCGGTGATCTGATCACATTTTCCTGAACGCCCTGAGCCTTGACCACAGCTGCCCCTTCACGCCATTGCGAGCGCTTAAGGAACCTCCCCATGATTGCTAAGCTTCAGTCCATGCTTGAGTCCCGTTCGTTTGAATGGGTGATCACAGCCCTTATTCTGGTCAATGCGGTCATCTTGGGTTTGGAGACATCTCCGGCCATCATGGCGACTTGGGGACCGCTCCTCATTAGCTTAGATCAAATCTTGCTCGCTATTTTTGTGGCAGAGCTCGGGTTAAAGCTTGTTGTCTATCGGCAGAAGTTTTTCCAATCGGGTTGGAACCTCTTTGATTTCACCATCATAGCCATTGCGCTTGTGCCCGCGTCGGGTTCCTTGAGCGTCTTGCGGGCACTGCGGGTGTTGCGGGTGTTACGCCTGATTACCATCATCCCAAGCTTAAAGCGGGTTGTCGGGGCCATGTTATCGGCTTTGCCCGGCATGGGCTCGATCATCGTACTTTTGGTGCTGGTCTTTTATGTCAGCGGTGTGATGGCGACAAAGTTGTTTTCGGCAACCGAGCCTGAAGCCTTTGGGGATCTGGGCCGCAGTCTTTATACCTTGTTCCAACTGATGACGTTAGACGGCTGGTCGGGCGAGATTGTGAAGCCCGTCTTGGAGAACCATCCCTATGCGATGTTGTTCTTCCTGCCCTTCATTCTGTTCAGCGCCTTCGTCGTACTGAACCTGTTTATCGGGGTTGTGGTCGGGGCCATGCAGGATGAAGCCCAAGATGTGGTGGCCTCGGCGGCGTTGACCGCGCAAGCGCGCGAAGAGGCCTTACTAAATGAAATGAGGGCGTTACGCAGCGAAGTTGAAGCCCTGCGCGAGGTGATCAAGCGCCCCTAAACTAAGATTTGATGCCCTTTTAGGGCCTCTTCCAACTCACCCATCTCATGGGCCACACGCACGGCACCAGCGGCAAGCATTTCCTCTGTCGTGCCAAAGCCCCACGAGACCCCGATCGCAATGGTTCCTGCTGACACGGCCATGGCCATATCATGCTCGCTATCGCCAATAACTAAGGTCTGTTCTGGTTGGGCTCCAACAACGCGCATGTTTTCCAGCACCATATGGGGGTGCGGTTTGCCCGGACCATCATCGGCACAGAAATGCGCTTGGAACAGATGGGCCCATGCGTGCTGCTCCAGCATCGCATCCAGACCGCGCCGGGATTTGCCCGTGGCAATGCCCAAGACCCAATTATCCGCCAGCAAATTGCGCAACAGCGCATCGGCCCCGTCATAGGCGAGTGAGCGGAAAGCGGGGTCTTGCCGCATCTCAAAAAAGGCGGTGCGATAGCTTTCGAGGATCAGATTGCGCACGCCATCATCCGCCTCTGGGGCCAGCTGTTCTAGACCAACAGCTAAAGACAGCCCAATAACCCGCCGGGTCCGTTCAAACCCCGGTGGGGCGAGGCCAGCGCCGATAAAGGCCTTGTCCATACAAGCGGTGATGATGGCGCGGCTATCGACCAATGTGCCATCAATATCAAAGACCGCGAAGCGAAGGGTCACGCGTCAACCCGGAAATGTTCAAACGGGTCGCGGCCTTCAAATTGTTGGAAGCCCAGCGCATCAAAGGCCTTCACCATATGCGGTGGTAGGTCTGCCGTCACGCTTAAAATCCCGCCCTTAGGATGTGGGATTCGGATCGCGCGGGCATGGAGATGCAATTGCTCACTCAAGCCACCAATGGGTTCGCGGTCACACACATATTTCGGGTCGCCAGCGATCGCATAGCCCATTTCGGCCATGTGAAAGCGCAATTGGTGGGTGCGGCCTGTTACGGGCTTTAGCGCCACCCACGACGCCTTGGTCCCGGCATTTGAGATGACGTGATAATCGGTGATGGCAAACACGGCATTAGGCTCACCATGGGCCGCGCGGCGCATCAACTCATTATCCGGGTTTTTGGCGCTGCCTGCCTTGATCATCCAGCCCCGCACTTCGCCTGACAATGGGTGAGGTGTGCCTAAGCAGATGGCCCAATACACTTTTGTGGTTTTGCGACCCGCAAAAGCCTTGGACAATTTGGCGGTAGCGGCTGGATTACGCCCAAAGATCAAAACGCCGGAAGTATCCTTATCCAGGCGGTGACAGAGTTTCGGCTTGCCATGTTCGTCTACAGCAAAAATCTCCATCATCTTGTCGAGATGCTTGGTCATGCCCGTGCCGCCTTGCACGGCAATGCCCGGAGGCTTGTTTAAAACGATGACATCCTCATCCTCATGAATCACCATATCGCGCAGCCAACGTTCATCCTCCGGGCTAAGGCGAACACGGATAACGCCATCATCCTTCTTCTCTGGAATAACAATCTCTTGTGGCGCGGTCACTTCTGCACCGGGGCTGAGGCGGTCGCCTGCCTTTTTGGCGCGGACGCCATCGATGCGGATTTGACCCTTGCGGATCATTTGTTCGATCCGCCCTTGGGTCAGGGTCGTAAACTTGCGGCGCAGGAACCGATCGAGGCGAACTTCGCCATCGGTTTCGCGAACGGGGAGGGTAATGGGAGAGGACATAGCGCTCTCTTACCCGTTTAGCCGCCCAAGTGCCATGCCTGCAAACAGGGCTGCGATTGAGACGACAACCGACGTGAGACTATAAAGCCCCGCTTGGCTCCATTGACCCGTCTCAATCATACGAGCACTTTCGAATGAGAAAGCAGAAAAAGTGGTGAAACCGCCTAGAATTCCGGTTGCCAAAAACGCCCGCCAATTCTCCGCGCCCACACTCATGGCCCCACCACGCATTAAGGAGGCCATCACAAGACCCATGGCAAAGCTGCCGAGGATATTGACCCCTAAAGTGCCCCAGGGCCAAGCGGTACCCAGCCAGCGCGCAGCAGCCAAGCCAAAGACCCAGCGGCCAACCGCCCCCAGACCACCCCCTAAAAATACCAATATCGCTTGCATCATGGCGCTATATGGCGGTGGTGCGGTGTAAAAAACAAGCGTAGGCTTATTGCTTGGGAATTCCAGGCCCATCATCACGGGGCAGGCACGATAAGCCGTATTGGGCCTGTGGGGTGCCAGGCTTGCACAAGGGCAGAGGATTGCTGCCGAGGGGATAACGGCCCGGTGCGGCATCTTTAGGCACCGGCACAGGCATCGGCTTTGCCAAGCGGGGCGACCGGCCTTCAATTGGGTCCCAGTCAGGACATTTGCCGTCGCGCTGGCGATTGATTTGCGCGCATTCTCCGGTGCGGGCCATTTTGGCAAGTAAACCACCACCTTCGCCGGTCGGGAATTCGGTTTTTACGCCCGGGCCGCCGGGCCTGCGCGGCAGGATGCCTGTCGGCCCACTTGGCACGGCCGAACTCAATCCGCCACTTCCAGCTTGGCCGCCGCCACCTCCAGCAAAGGATCCGCCAAGCGAAGTCACGCCACCTGAGTTACCCGTACCGGCCTGAGCATTTGCTTGTGCGACCGCGCCGCCGCCATTGGTACCACCCGCTGACGCAGCATTGCTGGCACTAGATTCCGCGGCAGATTGCGCTTCGGGTACACGCAGATCAGTAGCCCGTATCTGGGGAACTTGAACTTTGGGAAGCGCGACCTGCGCTTTGGGCAAGGTGAGGGGCGCTGCTTGGGTCGGGGTTGCCGTGATCGGCCGGTTAGGCAAATTTCGCAGGTTTGGCGCAGCAGCAGGGGCCAAGCTTGGTAAGGGGCCCGGTTGATAAGGGGGTGGCTCCTCTTCCTCTACGGCATCTGGCACGCGCAGGTTTGGGGGAGCTTGCACCATGGGTGCATTTGTAGCCTTCAACCTCTGTCCTTTGAGCTGGAGTGCTTCAGCTTCTGGCTGAATTAAAATCGGCGCGGCAGGTCGAAGGGTCACCGGCTTGGGCAGCGGGGCAGGGATCGGCTGAAAAGGAATAGGTGGCGCTTCTTCCACAGGCGCAGCGGCAATATCGGGCTGTGGATTATCAGCTTGTGACAGGACGGGTGGGGCTTTAGACACCTCTGGCGCGACTTGCTTTGCAGGGGGAGGCGGCGGCACGGGCGGAACCTCGGCAGGTGTTGCAAGCGCTTTCTCAGCCACTGGCGGTGGTGGCTGCATCGTTTCCGCGGGTGGTTCGACCAATTGTTGTGATTGGTCTGGCAGCGGCACGACAGGCGTTGGGTTTGTCTCAGATGGAACAGGCGTGGGCTGAGCAGCGTTAGTGGTCTGCGGCAGCGTGACAATGTCAACATTTTCCAGCAAATTTGGCTCAAGGATCGGGCTGGTTGCCGTCAGGATCAAAGCCGAAAGCACCAGATGGATCGTTCCAACAGTCGCGATCGTCCAGAAGTGGGGACGCGAGGGCCCCAAATCCGAAATCACAATTGGTCCGAGATCGTTGGTACGCAAGCTGTTCCCTCGACTTTGCCCAGCCTTTTGCCCAACTTTGCTAGCCCTAGGCCAGCTTGGGCAATGGTTCTGGTTGAACGCCATTTAGAGCCAATTCGTTCATGCATCATGAGCGAAGTCGCGCCTTCATAGCATCTGTTGCCCAATACGGACAAAACAGGACCGATTAAAGGCAAAAGGCGCAGTGATTTTGCCGCAATGCTGCAATGCTGCAGGTTAGAACCTGTGCGTGATCTTGACCAAATCGGCCTTACTGCCTAGCCCAGACAAGCTGCAGGCAGGGGGGGAATATGCGTGTATTGCTAGTAGGCTCTGGTGGGCGGGAACATGCCCTTGCCCTGGCCTTGAACAATAGCCCGTCGGTGACTTTTCTGCTGGTTGCGCCGGGCAATCCCGGTATTGCGGCGATTACCCGCGTCGCCCCCGTAAGCGCCGAAGATGTAACCTCCTTGGTGAGTTTAGCTGTCTCCGAGCGCATTGATCTGGTTGTTGTCGGGCCCGAAGTCGCCTTGGCAGCAGGGCTTGCCGATGCGTTGGCGCAAAAGAATATTGCTTGCTTTGGTCCAACCAAAGCCGCCGCACAGTTGGAAAGCTCGAAAGCTTTCACCAAGACCTTGTGCGAGGCTAAAGGCATTCCAACGGCCGCTTTTGCCACGTTCGATTCTGCAGATGAGGCTGTCGCTTATTTAGGCACAATCCAAGCCCCTTATGTCATCAAGGCCGATGGCTTAGCTGCTGGCAAAGGTGTGGTCATCGCACCTGATTTTCAGACCGCGAAAGAAGCCATCCATGAAATGGCTGATGGTCGTTTTGGCAACGCGGGAGCGCGCCTCGTCATCGAAGAATTCATGACGGGCGAGGAAGTTTCTTTTTTCGCCTTGTGCGACGGCAAGCAGGCAATTTATCTGGGCTCGGCCCAAGATCATAAGCGTGCCTTTGATGGCGAGCGCGGGCCCAATACAGGTGGAATGGGGGCTTATTCGCCGACTAGTCACGCCACGCCTGAGTTCGTTCACGATATTATGGCACGCTTTGTCGAACCCACGCTTGCCGCCATGGAGAAATTGGGCATGCCCTTTTGTGGCGTGCTCTATGCTGGGTTGATGCTGACCCCAACTGGGCCGAAGCTTGTGGAATACAATGTGCGCTTTGGTGATCCTGAGTGCCAAGTTCTGATGGCACGCTTTGAAGGCGATTTAGCGCGTCTTTTGGCGGCCTGTGCGCAGGGCAAATTGGGAGCTGCCCCGGCTTTTCGCTTGTCAGATCAGAATGCTGCTTTGGTGGTGATGGCTGCACAAGGCTATCCGGATGACCCCATAAAGGGCTCTGAAATTCGTGGGGAAGCTAGGGCTCAAACTGTTCCTCATGGCGTGCTCCTCCATGCCGGCACGCGGCGCGATGAAGATGGGAAGCTGCGGGCAGCTGGGGGCCGCGTTCTCAACGCCATCGGCCTAGGGCCCACATTGCACCAAGCGGTTGATCGCGCTTACCAAGTCGTGGATGCTATTGATTGGCCTATGGGATTCCATCGCCGCGATATTGGTTGGCGTGAACTCAATCGAGACCAATAAGGATATGACTTCCTTGGCTTTGTCAGCTGGCTGGAAAAAAGCCTTCCCCTGTGCGGCAAGCAGGTTAAAGTTTACCAGAACAACAATAATCATCACCTAGGGAGCCATCATCATGAGCGACGCTGAATCTGAAATCTTCAGTGGCACCAAGCCCGTTGATCCACGCTATCAGCTCGATGAGGTGGCGCTTCACGCTTGGATGGAAGCCCATGTCGAGGGCTTCTCAGGCCCAATGGAAATTCGCCAGTTCAAAGGTGGCCAATCAAACCCCACGTACCAAATTGTGACGCCCAAGCAGAACTACGTCCTGCGTCGCAAGCCGCCGGGTAAGCTTTTGCCATCGGCTCATGCTGTAGACCGCGAGTTCCGGGTCATTTCGGCGCTTTATCCCACGGGCTTTCCGGTCGCCAAGCCATTTGGTTTGTGCATGGATGAAAGCGTGATTGGCACGATTTTCTACATCATGGATTCGGTGGATGGCCGCATTTTGTGGGATGGCTCTCTGCCCGATAGCAGCCCCGCAGAGCGGACGGCGATTTACGAGGCCAAGATCGCGACTTTGGCCGCTTTGCACGCCACCGACTATAAAGCGGTAGGACTGGAGGATTTTGGCAAGGCTGGTTCATATTTTGCCCGCCAGATCAGTCGTTGGACCAAGCAATATCAATTGTCAGAAACCATCAAGATCCCTGAAATGGACCGTTTGATTGAATGGTTGCCTACCAGTGTGCCTGATGGGGAGACCACCAGCATTGTGCATGGTGATTTCCGTCTCGATAATATGATCCTGCACCCTACCGAGCCGCGTGTCCTCGCGGTGCTAGATTGGGAATTGTCGACTTTGGGCGACCCACTTGGCGATTTTACCTATCATTTGATGAATTGGGTGATGCCCTCGGGACAACGCTCCGGGCTTGCAGGGCTTGACCTGGAAGCGCTGGGTATCCCTTCGATGGAGCGCTATATTGAGCTTTATTGTCAGGGAACTGGTCGCAAAGGCATTGAGAATATCGACTGGTACTTTGCCTATAATATGTTCCGTTTGGCAGGAATTATACAGGGCATTGTTGGCAGGGTACGGGATGGAACCGCCGCGAGTGCTCATGCGCAGGATAATGCAGATCGGGTGCGGCCCCTCGCTTTGGCTGCTTATGGCTTTGCGCTCAAGGCGGGCATGACGCCCTAAGCCGTGACGCGGTCGACATCTGCTTCCTTGCAATATTTGACACTTGATACGCGGAATTCTCAAGTTTTCGTCATATGGTTAAACCTTATTTTATCGAATGGGCTTTAGCATTTCGCCCAGTGTAATTTGGGTGTGTGATGTCCTCTGTCCGAAAACTGACTGAAACAAAGGCGCAGGACTTTGCGAACAAGCGCATTCTCTTGGTCGATGATCACACTCATGTTAGGACTATTTTTACAAGCATCCTCAATGGCCTAGGTATGTTTCGGCTTACGACCGCAGATCGTGCAGACCGTGCCTTATCGACGCTTCAAGCCGAGCCGGTTGACCTTGTCATTACAGATTTCAACATGCCGGGCCTATCCGGGATTGGGCTTGCCCAGCGCATCCGTCAAGAAATTCGTTCAAAGAATCCACGTTTCAATCCCTC
Organism: Alphaproteobacteria bacterium; assembly: GCA_027485915.1. GTDB lineage: Bacteria > Pseudomonadota > Alphaproteobacteria > Caulobacterales > Aquidulcibacteraceae > Aquidulcibacter. The sequence goes on from JAIXQA010000055.1 coordinate 47,340, forward strand.
TATCCCGATAATCATGGTCACGAGCTTTGGCACCAAGAAGTGCCTGATTGCAGCACGCGACGCGGGCGTAGATGAGTTTTTGGCCAAGCCCTTCACGACGTTGGCCGTTGCCGAACGCATTGATTCAGCCGTGAATATGCAGCGTCCCTTCATCGTTTCAGACAATTATATCGGCCCATGTCGGCGCAGAAAAGTGGACCCAATTCTATCGGGTTTGAAGCGCCGTGAAGCGGATCGGATTGCTGTCGTTCATGACTTTGATCTTGAGCGCAATTTGATGCAGGGCGACGCACAAGTTCTGATCAATATTGCCGGCTATGACGGGGTGGAGGAAACCTCGACAGAAGCCATCACGCGGATCGGTGAAATAACGGCCGCCAGAGCACAAAAAATTCGCGATGGTTTGTTGGAGCGGGCGGCCATGTCTCTGCTCAAATATGTGGCGCTCGCAACCGCCCTAGGCAAGCTGGAAGCCGATATGGTGGAAATGCACGGTTATGCTGTGAAGCAATTGCTAGACTTGGCTGGTAAAGACCTCAATCTCTCCAACCAAGTGGTGGACTCCCTCGAGCGCGCAGTCGCCAAGCGCACGCGTCTGCGCGATGTTGCTTAATTTAGTACACATCGTGTGCGGCCACACACGCTTGATCAAGTTCGGAATTTGGCATCGTGGCAAAATGGGCTAGAGCTTGTCGACATGACACTCAGCATTTTGACCCGTCAGGCCAAAGGGCCTGTGACTCTTCCTCAGCCCAGTACCGCAGACCTGGCGGCACCTGATGTCATTTGGATTGATCTATTAGATCCTACGCGCGAGGAAGAGCGCTTGGTTGAGCAAGCCTTTGGTATCGATGCGCCTTCTGAAACCGAACGTGCGGCTTTGGAGGAATCTGCCCGTTTCTATCTGGAGAATGACGTGATGGTCTTGCATGCCACAGTGGTGGCACGCGCCAAGCCTGAAGCCGAGGCCGACCCGCCAGCGAAGCTTCCCGCCATTGCCCATAAGCGGGAGATCGTGAGCTTCTTCCTCACAAAGACAGCTCTAATCACGGTTCGAACCTGCCCTTTGCGTGCTTTTGAAGCCAACGAAGGGCGGGCATCGGCAGATTTGGCCGAAGTCGAGACCGGGCCGGATGTCTTGCTTGCCTTAATCGAGAGCTTGGTTGAACGCGTTGCAGACTTCTTGAGTGCCAGTGCGCAGGAACTGGAAGACCTTAATCTACGAGTCCTGGTCAGCCGCCGGACAATTCGGCTGGAGACCATCTTAAAGCGCTTAGGCCAATTGGGGGCAGGGGCTAGCCAATCACGCGATTCCCTATCGAGCTTGTCTCGTCTATCACGCTTCGTCTTAGCCCATGGGGGTGCTTGGGCGGTACCTAAAGAACGTTTAACCCTGTTGGCCACCGATGTGGAAACACTTCAGCGTCAGGCGGAAGCCTTGACCAATGATTTGACCTTTTTCCTAGATGCCACTTTGGGTCTGGTCAGTGCGCGGCAGAACGAGACTTTAAAGGCAATGGCCGTCGTCACACTTCTGTTTGCGCCACCAACCTTACTCGCGTCTGCCTTCGGCATGAATTTTGAGCATATGACCATCTTTGCCGACCCTTACGGGCCGTTCTGGGCGGCGGGCCTGATGGTGGCGTCGTCGGTCGTGATCTTTTCAATCGCACGACTGGGCAAATGGCTTTAGGCCAAAAAGGCGCTTTCGCTCAAAGCCAGCTGGGTACTTCAGATTCAAGACCGGCTAATTCATCAAGGTCGGTCCAAGTATAACCCACCACCGGGATTTGCCAGCCCTGCATCGAATCCCGCTTGTCGCCGGCAAGCTGACCCCCAATCGATTCATAAAAGGCCCGTGCCTTTTCATTGCCTTTGACGACCCACAAGCCGCCACTGAACATGCCACGCATCAAAAGCCAGCGGGAACATGCCAACATTAGCGCCCGACCCAGCCCACGTCCTTGGTGAGATGCCTTCACATAAATCTGATGAATCTCACCGTCGCCCAAGATTTCTGCGGCATGACCAGAGGCCGCGCCGCAGGTAGCATAGCCCAAAGCCTTACCATCTTCCGTTTCAGCAACGAAGATGCCGTGATCTAGATCGCCATCTTGGCGGATCAGTTCTGCCCGCCATGTGCGATACAGCCGCGGCAATGCTAACCCATCCAATACCGGTGTTGGCAGCAAGCCTGAATAGGTCTCGCGCCACGTCGTCTGCTGCAATTCAGCAATTGCAGGGGCATCACTTTGTTCGGCGCGGCGGATCATCAAGCTCATACAAGCAAGGTGGCGGAAATCTGAAAAAGCGCAAGCCTCACTTCTGCAATCATGGCAAGCACTTGGTGGGGATGCGTGTAACCATCCTATAGGTGGTCGCGTAGTGCATTCTGGAGGGGCGATTTTGACACCAGACGAAACCCAGTTGCACACTTGGATGCTAGGCGCTCAAGCAGGCGACCCAGTTGCCACACGCCGCTTGCTGGACGGATTGGCACCGCGACTGCGGGCCTTCTTTCGCAATAAGGGCGCGCGACCCGACGATGCCGAGGACTTGGTACAAGAGACGCTGATCGCTATCTATACCAAACGGGCCATGTTTGATCCTGATCAGAAGCTTCTGGCTTGGACATATGCCATTGCGCGCTATCGCATGATTGATCGTTGGCGGCGTACCGGCAAGCGCGGTCTTGACCTGCCGATTGAAGACTTTGAACACGCCTTGGCAGCCGAAGAAGTTGAAGCAGGCGACCCCAGTCGTGACATCGCCCGCTTGTTGAGCGATCTGCCCGCAAAACAAAGGACCTCCATTGAGTTGGTAAAACTGCAAGAATTAAGCATCGCCGAAGCCTCTGCCCAGACTGGCTGGAGTGCATCGGATATTAAAATTTCCATCCATCGCGGCCTCAAGACGCTCATGCGTCTGGTTGGCACTTCAGCGACAGGGGACATATCATGACGACCGATGAATTGATTGCGGCTTTGGCCCGCACACCAGAAACCGCGACACCAGAGCGGCTGTATCGCCGCATTGCATTCGCTTTGGTGATTGGCCTTGTGTTGGGCCTAGTGGCACTGAGACTCTTTATGGGTTTCCGGCCGGATATTGGTGTCGCTGCGCCGATGGTAGCGATGAAGGCTGGTTTTTCGGCTTTGATCGCGACCTTTGCCGGTGGCTTGGCCCTGCGCCTAGCAAAGCCTGTGGGCGACGCTAAAGGCACAGTCGCCCGCCTTGCCGGCCCTTTGATGCTGGTGATCCTTTCGGCCATCGCGATTGGCCTGATCACCTTAATGTCTACCGAGCCTGGGCACCGATTTGCCGCTTTCACCGGCGGTGGCTTTCCGTGGTGCATCATTCTGATCCCCCTGTGCGGTTTGCCGACGGCCTTGCTGTTGGTTTGGGCAATGCGAGAGGCAGCACCAACGCGATTGGCCTTGGCCGGAGCGGCCATTGGTGCTCTGTCCGGCGGCGTGGGCGCAATGATTTATGCCATGTTCTGCTCGGTCGACTCGGTTTCGTTCGTCACCATTTGGTATGTAGTGGGCATTGGCCTTGCCTCTGCGCTCGGGGCGATGGTGGGGGTGCGGTTATTGCGTTGGTGAGGTAATTCGCGCCAGAATCAAGGCGAGATGAGGCGCGCCTGAATGGCCTCGGCGATCGCCATGGCATCGCGGATCGGCTCGTAGGACCAAGGGGCGAGACTGCCATTGAACCAGCGGGCCGCCCCGCGCTCTATAAAGGCTGAATGTAGGCGGTCGAATTTTGCATCCCCGCCTTCCAATTTGATCAGATGTATTGGGATGCCGAAGAAGGCGACATCAGTCATCATATTGGTGGAGTCTTCCGTCACCAGAGCGATATCAGCCTGCGCGAGCCAGGCCAAATAGGGATTGCGGCCGTCACGTGCTTCATTGGCAAAAAAATCCGAGCCGGACGTGAAGGCAAAAGCTCTGAAGAGGTCCTCCGCATGCTTGGGTGTTCGCCGAGATGTGGTGATCAGCAGATGCACATCTTGATGTGCCAGCCTTTGCAGGTCCGCCACAATTGCATGGGCGCGTGCTAGGCTGAGTTGGTGGCGCTTAGAGGTGCCACCCAAAATCACCATGACAAGCTTTTTGCCCGCATGTCGAGGTGAGGGGATTGCCGCCAATTCCCCTTCAATTTGTCGCTGCGAATACCAAACGGGGGCCCCCAATGTGGTGATGACATTGTCGCCGCGCACGGCATCGTGCTGGGGTGGTGCCACGAGGTCAAAACGCTTTGGGCTCATACGCGGATCTTGTAATTGCACCACAAGGCTTTGCCGCGCACTCCATTTCTTCACCCGCAAGGAATAGGGGATAGAACGTCGGCCATTGCCAATCCAAACGTCGGGCCAAGGCGGTTGAAGGCGGGCTGCTTGTTCGATGGGCAAGGCAGATTTTGGCATCAGCCAAAGGCTGGGGGGCAAATGGACTTGGAAGCCGGTGGGTTGCAAGCGAAGGACTTTGATCCGCGTTGGCACACGTTCACTTAAGGCATGGGCAACCGCTACGGTTTGACGCTCAATCCCGGCCCGCCCATCCGATACACACCAGACTGAGACTTCGCGACCTTCCATGCGTCCACTCTCCGAAATTAAGCCGCGCGATCAGAGCACCTACATCGCTGGGCTTAGTTTTGCCGTGTACGGAAGCTAAAATGTGGCTACCCAAGCGTATTAAGGCCGATTCGGAAGCCTTCGTTCCATAAAATTGCCAGCATAAAGCGAAATCAATTGCGTTAAGCGGTCCCGCGGGGATTCTGCAAAGATTCGAAATCCCGGATTTTGCGCAGCGGCCAACATTTCCTTGTCTCCACGCGTATCGCCATAGGCTGCCAGAATGGGGGCGTGAGGGAAGGCTGTTTGAAGCGCTGCAAGTTTGCCGGGTCCCCAACAATTTTGGCCAAGCAACCGGCCCGTCAGTCGCCCATTCACGATCTCAACTTCGGTCGCCAAAACATGCTCAACGCCCAACTCCTCGGCCCATACCACCAAATAATCACGTAGCGAGGCTGAGACCAGCGCTACTTGATCGCGTACGCCAATGTGGGCGGTCAGGCGCGCCAACCCGTCTGGTCGCGCGATCATCGGGTAAATCAGCTGGGCAAATGCCTTGCACCGCGCCCTATATTCCTCGGCGGCCATCCCACCCAGAAACACGGTAAGCGTCTTTTCCTTGACCGCGCTGCGTGGCACAGCCCCCAGACGGTAGGCCAGAAAGACAGGGATGAGCTGGATCATGTTAACTAAAAAGCCGAAGCGGCCCGCCACAAAGCGCAAAAACAACAGATAGGAATCGGCCCATGTCAGTGTTCCATCGACATCAAAGGCCGCCACAGGGCGCACCGCTTTGGTGGCGTTGAGGGGTGTTTCAGGCTCATTCATCCAATGACCTTTAGACAGATTTGTACCAGTCCTGCCAGTCAAGTCGCGCATCTGATCGGAAAAGCCGACAGAAGCTGCAGGTCCGCCTGCAAACCACGTCTTGCCAGAGCCGCGTTTGGCCCTTAAACACCGCGCCCTTGACCAACTTGCAGCGCATTCTGCAAGGCGCACCGGAGGGGTGGCAGAGTGGTCGAATGCGGCGGTCTCGAAAACCGTTATAGGTGCAAGCCTATCGAGGGTTCGAATCCCTCCTCCTCCGCCATTTTTTTCATCTAAAGTATTGTTTTGACTGATAAAAATAAATGTTGTGGAGTGTGCACCCCACCTTTTGCCCCGCCAAAGTGGTATGGTAAGCAAATTTTTTTGGACTATCGCTGTAAATTAGTCCGCAGGTTTCATAATCGAACCCAGCCACTGTTAAAGGGGTCGCTTAATAGTCCTCGTGAGCTTTGGCTCTGTCAAAACGTCGAAGAGTTCGCAACAGATTGTGGATTTTAGAGCTCTGCCGTTAGGAGTGAAGGGTAGAAGCGATAGTAATGCTTATAGTTTTCCAAAAAATTTAATAACTCAATGTCGGCGGCCGTTTCAAAACCAAGCTCGGACCTCAGGTCCGTTGGGTCCTTGGTCATGATACCCCGCTCCAAAAACAATCTTTCACGGATAGTCAAAGCCGGGACCAAGAGTTCATGAATAGTTGTCCAATCGCCAGAACCGAAGGGCCATTCCTTCAGGGCGAGCTTCTCCAATAAGTTTGACTTTTCAGACCGATCAATCACTGTACCCGTAATGGATAACATTTGTACTCCGTCCGCATAACGGATGATCGAAAGTGGCACGAAGTTGAGGTTTCCGGAAACGGGCAACGCTTTAAGTGCTGCTACACTGAACGCGTGTGAAAGTGCCAATGGCAGTCCTGCGGGTGTCATCTCAGTTGGTGAAAACGCGGCTGGTAGGTAATCTCCAATTTTGTTTTTCAAATTTTGATGTTGCTTCTTCTGTTTGTCTGCTTTCAATGTAGGTGTTAAAACTCCATCTTCATTGAAAGCATTTGGGTGCGCGTTTACTGTCACTCGCACGATATCACCACTTTTTAACTTATTAAGAAGCGATTCGAACTCCTTAATCTGGTTACTAATCTTCTGTGGATCGGTATAATCTAACCAAAAAATCAAACAGCTTGTATCAGGAAACTGACAGGTCCGAAGTGTAGCTTCCAACCCGGAAATCAAATCCGCTGATTTCTTGTGGAAGCAAAAGCAAGATTCTATTGGCCTGTTGAATCTCTGTCGAGCGACGATGTCTTCGTCAAAATCAAATGCAATAAGTTTAGTTATACCCAGCTGTCTGTGAATTAACTTGTGATCTTCAAGCGGGTATGCCCCCATACTTACGTAAACGTAATTCACCAGCGGCTGCCAGCGCTCAAAACGTCCTAACAAATCAAGAAACAGGCGTCTATCAACACTTTTATGCGGACGGAGGTGATAAGGAATTGAGGCTCCGCTCATGCTTTGTCCCCACGAACGTTTTCCAATGCATTTCTGAACGCTGCTTCTCCGACAATGCCGGGTCGCGTTTTCGGCTCGTCGAAAAAGAATTTTGCTAGTGCAATGACATCTGCCTTTAACGCAACAAAGCTGACGCGAGCACTTGTGGATTCTTGTTCCGGCACAGGATATGTGGGCTCATACTTCTTAATCTCATCATTCTTTCGGCTAGCTCGCATTGGTAAAACAGCTGTCATAGAACGCAATTCTTCGAGTTCAACATAAGTCGTTGAACGATAAATTTCATCCAGTTTTTGTGGGAATTTCTTCCATTTATTTGTAAATGAAGTCAGATCTTTAGTTGCTTCTCGCATCAAATCCTTCACTTCAGAGTAAACATTGGACGCGGCGTCGATCCCTCGTTTAGTAGTTGTAAATGGCAACTGTGTTGGATCGGCGCATGTGAGTAAAACCATTCCTGTTATTGCTATGAACTGACCGTGATAATTTGGTACGGTCGCTTCGCCCCACCCCGTTAATCGTGATTTATCTTTCCAAATTACAACCCGATCATTGCAAGCTACTGTCCAGCCAGCATCATCGCTGGTACCCGTGGTTTCTTCTTCTTCTGCCCCTTCTTCTTCATCAAGAAGTTGCCTGTACAGCCCCGCAAAAATCTCTATTTGTACATCACCTATTTTCCCGGTGTAGACATAAGGCGCAATTTTATTCTCCTCCCCAATTTTCCCGGATTGAATTAACTTGAATGGTTCTCCGTTAATCGCGGCATGGGCACCAACGTCATCTTCGCCTGAATGAACTGAAACGCTAAATCCCTTTGAAATTATGATTGAATAGTGTCGAGCGATCGCTTTTCGAAACTCATCTACCCAAGTTGCATCCGAAAACGCAGCCGCTACTTCTTGGTGGAGCTTGGTTACCTTGATCCGTGTGCCGCCTTCGGGCAGTTCCGCGTTGGCAAGCGGGTGCATCGGTAGATCATTCCAAGACTCGTTATTCATCCACTGCTCTGTAAATTCAACCTTAAAACCTGTATCGCTTCGCGATTCGACCAATGCCTCTGTTCCTATTTTGAAAATCGCACGCTTCATTCCAATGCCATACATGCCAACGGTTGCGCCATTGGCCTTCTGAGGGTCTCCGGGAGGCCGCCCCATCGAAAACGCGTAGTCACTGGCAACTGAGATGGGAATGCCGCCACAATTGTCTTCAATTTGAAAGTGTTCTGGTGTCAGAGTAAACGACGCCTTGAACCCACTATAAGGTTGAGGATTAGCAGGGTCGCTTTCGATAGTACGCACAATCCCATCAACGCAATTATCCAACAAGTCGAGAAGCGCATCGTGAAGTTCAATATCGCGTGTCAGCATTCTAACGAAAAAATCTTTCGTCGGCGAAGCTTTTGCATTTCCTATGGTATCTTGAACGGGTTGCATGATAGCGCCGGACCTCCAATTGTGGGATCGATATTAGACGACCATTGGCAAACAAGGTAAAGCCCTAGTCGGAAAATGGAAGGTGCCTTAACGTTGGAAAAGCCGCGCTCAAACATCATCGATTTGTTTTGTGGCTGCGGGGGACTTTCGCTAGGTGCAGCCAAATCCGGCCTTGGAGCTACGCTGGCTTTCGATGTTGACCCAACTCTAACCTCTTCTTTCCAGTCCAATCATCCGAATGCAGAGCTTAAACTGACGGACGTGTCGCACGTTACCGGCGCGGACATACGGCGGCATATAGGTTCGCCGATTGACGGGGTGTTTGGCGGGCCACCATGTCAGGCGTTTAGTTCAATTGGTCAACGACGAATAGATGACCCGAGGCGAACACTGATTGGGCATTTTTTTCGACTAGTGGCTGAACTCGAGCCCGCATTCTTCGTTATGGAAAACGTTAGGGGCTTGGGCTTTGCTGATGCGCGACCAGTACTCGAAAACGCGCTTGAGATAGTGCCAGCGCGTTACAAAGTTCTCGGACCGCTAGTATTGAATGCAGCGGACTTTGGGGCAGCCACTAACCGTCCACGTCTTTTCGTGATTGGTTTTGATCCAAATAGGCTTTCCTCTCTCTCGGTTATAGATTTTGAAAATCGGAAAAGGCCTGCTGCTACTGTTCGTGACGCAATAAGTGACCTAGTCAATGTTCGACCTGTCACGTCTGTTGAAGGCCTTGATCTTTGGAAAATCTCCGATCTAGGCGCTGGCAGTGAATACTCAAACTCGCTTCGAAGCTTCGACAATACCTTTACTGGCAACCAGCGGACCGCCCACACTCCTGAAGTAATAAGGCGGTTCAAAGATGTTTTGCCCGGGAAGCTTGATCCTGTCGGTCGCCATCCACGCTTGGATTGGAACGGCCAATGCCCAACGCTTCGCGCGGGAACTGGAAGTGATCGGGGCTCGTATCAATCAGTGCGGCCGATACACCCAGATGAGCCCCGTGTCATTACCGTCAGAGAGGGGGCTAGGCTTCAGGGCTTTCCAGATAGCTTTAAGTTCCACTCAACAATCTGGCACAGTTACCGAATGATAGGGAACAGCGTTTCGCCAATACTTTCGGCGGCTATATTTTCATTGATTGCTGAGCGTCTTGAGAGTTCGCTCAAATTGAAAATGGCTCGTGGTTAGGTCCATCTTGCCTTAGGTGCTAATCGCTTGAGATTGGCGGTGAATTGTTCTTTTGATCGTTATCCTAAGCGCCACAGGCGAAGTTTCGGCTCAGCAAGGACATAAGGGGCTTTGAGAGAATAAGTCCGCCGAATCTGCTGAGGTGACAATTAACTTTCGACGAGGCGATGCGAAAACGAATGAGCGCCATGACCCAATTGACTCCCTCAGTCGGATATGTATTCCGTCCAAGCCAAGAAAGAATTCAAGTATGTAAATGATTTTAGGGTTCTCAAATGAACACTACCTCTAGGGTTAGCAATAATTTGCCTAACAATAATCTGCCTCTCAGAGTCTCAGCCGCTTCCTTGATCGTATATTTGATGGTGCCAACGTCTCTAAGGGCGGAAGAGTCGGCAGCATGGATATCTGCCGCGACCTCTTCCAACTCAATGGAATTCATTGATGTGAAGTCATTGACTTGGAAAGGGTCCACTCTGACTGGCTGGCAGATTAGCTATTATCAGCGAGGGCTACCAAATACTCCAAACGTAGGCTGGTCCATTGCTCGGATTAATTGGACTTGCGGTCAAACAAGCGCGACAATGGCATCGGATAGAGTATTGTATGATAGAGCCGGGGCAGTCTTAGATCGCTTTCCCGCAGAGACTGATTGGAGTGAGAACATCCCCGGTACAATTGGAGAAGGCGTGGCCAAAGATGCATGCTTTTTCGCTCCCCGAGATATGTACTCCAGAAGGCAAGTCAACCGATCAACTTCTGAAGAACTGCGGAGACAGATTCCTGCAAATCAGCTGTTTGATTACTACGCGTTTCAAATGAACTACCGAGAAGGTGGAGGCGATGCAATCTACTATTACAATAGAGCATTTTATTATGCCGAAGCATTTGACTGTGGGAAGAAATCTGATGGATCTGGTCAGCAAGCGATGCGAGAAGATCCTGAAAGTAGTTCTAGATCTTTAACTTGGCAGGCCGCCGACTACGCAATTTGTAACTCGATGAAAGACGCGCGGATCAGAACCAACTTAGCGTTAACGTCACATTTTCTTGAAGAGAAAAAGCCCGTCTCGACAATTGAAGGGGTTCTTGCGAAGGCAAAAAAGGAAATGCCATGGACTATAGTCGCAAAGCCAAAAAAGCCGATAGTTCAGGTGCCTAAAAAAACGCGTAAAAAACGTTAGCCTACATGTTGCGTTTAAGTGGCCAAGCTGCCCAAATAGCGGCAGCTTCATCGTCATTATCGATTAGGTTTGGATTGGGTAAAGCAAGAATATGAGATCCAAAGCTATTGGGTTCAAATGTTTGCTCATTGCAAAAAGCAAGAAAGTGAACGCGACCACGTAAATAGCTGGCACCCTTGCACTTGTTTTTGGGATCGAAGGCACCAAGAATTGATCTACTACTCGAATACCGCAGGTGGTCGGGGAGTAACTTCAGCTGGTTGCCATACGCAATTTGTATGAAGTCGAATTCGTCGGCCATGCCCATTTGATGGCAAAGCATATCCACTAAGAGCACATTAATCTGCGTGTCATATGGAATTCTAAACTTATGTGGCTTTTGATTTTTTTCGCACTTCTGGCAAATCCGTGTCACAGCATTTACAATTTCACCTGCGCCTGTTGCCTTGAATTCCGCCGCATCCGTGGTCAGCATTGACCCATAAATGTTGTTCTCTTCGTCGATCAATGTATTTGAATTTTTTAAACCTTGACTATACTCCAAACTATATAATTCGACGGCAAAATCATAGCCAAATCTGGAGAAGCCAAAGTCTATTTTTGAGTTAGCCTCTCCATCAATTTCAACATTTGGTGTGATTCCTGCATTGTATAGCGCGTGAGCAAAGCGAACATTGAAACAATGCCCTTTGTTGTTGTGTTGGAGGCTCCCGTTACGATTGAAGTCGTCAATTAAATGCGCCGCCCAGTCAATTTTGCTCAGCGCATGGACAGCGCTAGCTGTCGCTTCTCTTTCTTCAATTGAAAACCCATCACATTCCACGGCTGTCTCTCATTTGGCGATTACGGGGCAAGTTGCCGTCTTCTAGCACCTTCTATCTGATGGTCTAAGTTACTATTCAGAGGCAGACCAGAATATCCAGTTCTGGCAAATAGTTCTGCCACAGCCTCATTTCTTTGATCACAAATCAGTTGTGCACCTTATCCTATTTCAGTCTCTCTCGACTTAAACCGGCCTCCCTCAAGTTCAAACGCAATATTTTCGATCCCCCCGCGTTCCCCCAACCCCCGCACCAGCCTCTCCCGGCTATCCGTCACCACCACGGCCTCAGACCGCGCCCGGCTAATGGCGACATACATCGCCTTTTGGTCGACTAGGTTCGCCCGCCCGCTTTCGGCATGGATCAGGACGCGTTCTGAGGTTTTGCCTTGGGCAGCATAAACAGTATCGACCCATGCGTGGCGCAAGTGCTGATCTCGGCCCGTGGTCAGGTCGAGGTCGTGCACGGTCCCATTGTCAGCTTTGAGGGTGGCAAGGCCTAGATCTCGGTTGATTGCCGTGATCGTGCCAGTGCCACCATTGACGCGGTCTTTCTCATGATCATTGCGGGTGAAGGCGACGCGGTCGCCGGTTCGCATGTCCATGTTGGTTTGGGTAAAGGTTTCAGCTTGGCCCCAGTAGGCGGGTTCGAGTTTGAGCTCAAAGCCGCTTTTGCTTGCCACCGAGACTGTGCCCCGTTGGCTATCGGTCCCGGTGACCTCATAGGGAGTTCGGGCAAAGATTCGCTGATCTGGCTTGGCTTTAGCAAAGATCAGGATATCGCCTTTTTGATAGCTGCTGGCTTGCAGCCGCTCGGCCTTGGTCAAATCCTTCGGGACTAGGGCAGGGAAGTCTAGTACTTCTCGGCCTAGGTCGCCTCGGGCTAGAAGCTCGCTTCGGATGGCAGAAGTAAGTGCCTCGCGGCCTTCCTTGGATGGGTCAAGAACGAGGGTCTGGGCACGGTCTGCAGGCGACAAGTCGGCAAAGCTTTTAGCCAAGAGCTGGTGTCGGTCTTGCGTGCTGGCATTTTCAATCAGCTTGCCGCCTCCTGCCTCAAGGGCCTTAATGGTTTTGGCGGCTTGACCTGCAATGGCGCTTTCAACAGCCTCTAGAGTCTTGGCATTTGTCTGGCGTACGATCTTGTCGAGCACGGAAGTTTGCATACCAGCCCCTTGAAGCTGGGCAAATGCGGCACCTGCGCCAATCGATCCAAGTTGTTTGATGTCGCCGACTAAGATTATGCGCGCCTCGGCTCTTTGCGTGGCTGACAATAGGCGGGCCATATCGACGGCTGAGACAAGACTTGCCTCATCGAGAAGCCAGACTTGTTTGCCGCCTCGCTCTGGATGAACTTTCTTTTCTTCGGTTCGCAAATGTCGCTCTAGCGTCCAGCCTTTGGTGCCTAAAGCATCGCCAAGGGTGAGAGCCGCACTGGCAGAGGGTGCAAAGGCGCGCACTTCAAAGCCCTGGGCTTTGGCGGCCTCGGAGAGCGTTGCCATGACGGTTGTAGTCTTGGCTGTGCCTGCGTAGCCTTGAACCGCTGCGACCCTGTTCGACGTGGTCAGAAGGTCAAGTGTGGCGCGTTTTTGGCCTGCGTTCCACTTTTGGCCTCGGTCTTCAGCTTGAAGGATTGCCTTTGCGACAAGCTTTGCGGCCTCGGCCTTTGAAAGCATAGGCTCGATAGCGCCCCGGCCAGCTTTCTCGAGGGCCAGGATTTGTTTTTCTGCTTCGATGTTGGCAGGGGTGGTAAAGCCTTGGGTTTCCAGCCCACGCTGATTTATGTGGGTTCTGGGGACAAGATTACCCTCTGCGACTGCCTTCTCGATGGCCTTGCCAATCTGAAGCGGGGAAGCGTGCCCCAACACAAAGCGACCCGCTTCCTTGGCAAGGCTCGGCACTGTCATGACGGCCTCGCGTTCGCTGAGCTTGGCTGCGGCAAATTTCACCGCCTCAAAAGCGCGGATCTCGGCGATGCCATTTAGGCGGTCCACAAAGTGAGGCTCTGCGGCGCGATCCTTGGCGTTTTGAACCAAGCGCATTCGGCTTGCTTGATCAAAGCCTAGGCTATCGGCGGTTTCTCGCCATTCACCCATCAAGCTGCCTCTATCCGCCTTTGATTTTGCTTCTCTGGTGTCTAATGCGGCGATCTGCTTTTCAGCCGCTGAAGCATGGGCTCTATCTGTTCCACGTTCTGCCAAGCGGGCTTCGATCTGGGCGGACCGCGTCGAAAAGGCCTCGAGGACCTTCTCCGGCACACCTACGACCTCGAACATCGAGTCCTTACCCAGCTCAATCGTATAACCGAGGGTTATAGCATTGAAGGCAAGCTGTTGCCTGTAATACTCCCCGATTACCCTTTGGATATTGAAAAGCTCTCGGCTTTCAAGTGACCGCCATTTTCCGTCGGCATCGCGTACGGCGTTCATTGCTATGGCATGCGTGTGCAAGTTGGGCTGATCAGCGCGGCTGGTCTCGTGGCGGAATGTAGCGATTAAGAGGTTGCCAAGATTGACTTCATTGACCTTTTCGCCATCGCGTATCCGCGTCATTGCGACATGGGCCTCGGCAAACTCCAGCGTCAATTTGACGGCGGCATCATGGGCGGTGATTAGCCGTTCGTCGCCACACACTAAAGCAATCGTTGAGACAGACTTAGGCGCACTGAAGGTGATGTCCCAGCCGGGGGTATGCTCGCGTTCCCCGTTCCGAATTGTGCCCAAGACCGTGCCGTCAGGCAAATTGCCTTCTAGAGCCGCCTTGAAGACTTCCGGCGAAACCTCGCCGGATAACCCCAAAGCCTCCGCCCCTTTGCCTTGCCACTGGCTGGGGGCAAGACCTCCTTCGGCATAATATTCGCCCGCCGCGCTGTAATAAGTAGCAGCTCCTGCCGCACTTGAAAGACGTGAGATCGTGGCGACCATGGCTAGACAGGCCCCGCGCTGAAGTCGATATTGCTCTCGGGGGCCGTGCTTTTGCGGCCATAAAGCGTGTCAGCGATGTCCCCTTGAATGAACCCCGGCTGGCGGACAGGGCCTCTGGCGATGATATGTTTGTTGGATATCCTGACCTTGGTCACTGGGAATCCATCTGCCAAGAGAAGGTAGCCTGCATGCTTTTCGAGCTTGAACTCACTCTCCAAGATTGCGGGCCTGATTTGTCTTTGCTTGCCGACCGTCGTTCGGCCTTTACCGTTTTCGAAGTCGAGATTTTCAGAATCGCTGCGCAGCTCCGCTTCTACCTCCCCCACCATCTGACTTGCCCATCTGCGTGTATCGGCGTCGCCACATTGGAGGATCAGCTTCGTTCCGCAATTGCCAAGCAATGCTTCTGCACCGTCTGCTGTATAGCGGAGCCGCATCTGGCCGATGGCTTGGAAGGTAATGACTGTGCAAGCGCCAAATTTGCGACCCTGTGGCAGAAGCCTCTGCAAGTTAGAAACTTTCGGAATGTCAGGTAGTTCATCTAGGAACATCCAAATTCTGCGGTGCTCATTTGGCTCTAGGCTCATAATCCCGACAGAGGCCAATTCGAGCCAGCAGGCCAAAAGCGGCTTCATCGCCTCGAAGTACTTTTCGCGTCGGGGGATGAATATCCAAGGCTTGGGACCCTTTGTCTGGTCCAGCCGGTCGAAATAGCCACTGAAGGTGAATGGCGTTGCGTTACTGTCCTCGTGCTTCAAAAACTGAAGCGTCTCAATGGCCTTCGTTAATGAAAACAATACCGAAGCAGTCGCCCTCTCGGCACCTTGGGCGAATATTCTTGCACTAGAACTCTCTGCTAGCCAAGCGGCCAGATCGTCGCTTGAGGCCGACCGTAGTATTTGAATTAAGGCACCAAGTGTCGTTCTATCCTCTGCGACAAGGTTGCGAATAATATTGGCAAGCAGACTCTGCGCGCTCTCTACCCATACGCTTTCGTCGTGCTCATTACCGTCGGGAATTAGCTTTTGCGCGATTTGGTCGGCATCGGCTGGGTGGCTCTTGGCCTCACCCATCAAATCCCAGAAGCAGCCTCTGGCATCGAAAGGATTCAATATGACGTCGCCACGCTCGGGCTTATAATATTGGGCCGTGAACTCGCCGCTGGTATCGTACACGATTGCCGGTTGGCCGTTTGCTTCAGCTTGATCCAAGAGCTCCCTGAGCGCTGTTGTTTTGCCAGCGCCGCTTGCTGCCGCGATTGCTATGTGACGATTGGCAAAATCGCTTGGCAGACTAATCCCGGCGAAGTTGAACGAACCATTTGTTAGCTGGCGCTTCAGCAATCTTTGAAGCCCCTTGGGTGTGGTCAAAAGTGCCCCGCGCAAAAGGTCATCCTGCCCGGCGACAACTCCTTGATCCTCAAAAATACGAAACAAGACCACGCAAAGTCCTGCACCTAGCAGTATGCCCAAAAGTGCCCCGGCGATGGCCCAGTCTTTGGCTTTAAGATAAGCGCCTCGATAAAAAGGATGTCGCTGGACGTGGTCCGCTCGCATCTTCAGGGGACGACCCAAAAACTCGACGGTCATGGTCGGTTTTGACTTCTGTCCTTCCGTGAACAACAACTTAATCTCTGCCTGACCGTAGGTGAGTAGGTGCTGCCTTTCGTGGCCATCCAGCACGAGGGCTGGAAGGGCGGTTGCCGTGCAGGCCGACGTGATCAGGATGACCGATAAATAGGTTCTACCGCGTGCGATGAGGGCCGACCAATAGAGTGAGACGAGGCCTTGTCCGCGTCGTAAGCTTTCATGACGCTGGTTCATTTTTGTGCCCTCGCGGCCTCAAGCTGGCGGCGATAGGCATCCATCGACGCTTGGCTCAGGGTTTCGTTCAATTGGGTTGGGTTTGTGCCGCCTTTATGCGCCGCGTGCGCGGCATAGGTGTATGCGCTGGCCGCAGTGTAGAGGGTGCGGTCGCAGAGGCTTTCGAGGCGTTCGAGGCGAGCCAATGTTTCTTCGGCTAGGCCCAAGAGCTCTGCCTCAGCTGAACGTGTTTGAACCGCGAAGGCTTCCTTAAGCCCCAGCTCGAAAATGCGGTGCCGCGCTTGATACTCCGGAATCCCTCGATCCGCCGCAAATTTTGCAAGGAGGCGGATCTGAGGGCTGGTAATCCGAATGGTGAATGGATGGCGAAGTTCCTTCATTCAGATACTCCTTGATTGCGGACCGCAATCGTGGATTCCGAGTAAGCAATGCGGTGAACTGGGTCATCCTCGCAAAAAAATTGCGGATGGAAATCGCCTACAGCCGATGTTAGTTTTGACTGCACCCGTGCGTGTGGTGTGGTTACTATCCCTATCTTATTCGTTCGTCTGCTTTCCCGACTAGTCACGATTTTTGCCGTGTTTGGCGCATGCTGGTTGGGGCTGGGAGCGAGGTTTTTGGGAGTCATTGGCCAGACTCCCTCAATCGTTTTGAAACTGGAAACGCGCCTTCAGCCTGTATCTCCAGCGCGGCACGCTTAAGGCTGTCCGAAGGCCAAAAGGTCCAGCAGAGTTGAAATTTATTGCGGCCAATAACCCTAATGCGATTGACCTTCAGCACTTGAACTGGGTCGGGTCCCCGGTGGTTCTCGATTGAGAAAAACTCTATTGGCTGGGGCCATCCAGCGCTTGCCAATTTCATTCGAACAGCAACCAGAAACTGGTTTACGGCGCTTGGAATAATGTCAAATTGGGGGTCATCGAAGTATATCCCGACCAAAATGGTAGATTGGTGTATCTCGACAATAAAGAGCACGGAATCCCAGAGCTCCGAGCGAGAGATTTGAATTGGTGGATTAGGCATGACTTCTCCGTCGCACCGGTCGGTGCGGCTACAAGGCTTGGAAAATTTTGGGCTGTTAACTTGAGGTCAGAGGCTTTTCAGCCATCGTTGGGCTTCATCGCAATCAATCAATGTGCGACGTCCAACCTTGATCGTGTTGATTTCTCCGCGTTTTTTTAGTGCAAAGAAGGTGGTATTGCTGATCCGAAAGAGTCGGCAAAAATCAGCAACCGTGTAAGCTTTTTGGGCGTCAGTACTTATGTTTTCTTGCATTTTAGGCACTCCTCACGAAGTTCGGTGAATGCAAGCAAGGTTCGGCAATTCAAATTGCTTTACAATTTTTATCCAATATCGAACCTCAATTGCCCTGCAGTTGAATGTTCGGTTGGAGGCAAATTTGAAATTTTAACTAAATAAATACAATAATTTGTGTTCTCTTAAAAAGTCTCGCGTTTATAGCTCCGGGTTGACCTAATCCCATTTTTGTTCATGTAGTCGCGGATGTAATTGTAGAATTGATTATAAGAGATTTCGCCCGTTTGAAGACTTTGGGCCTGTTTTGCTTCAGCTACGGGGTCCCTTAGCGTCCCGTTTTCGACTTGGGGGGGTGGCAGTTCTTTTCGCCTTGTATCGGGGTAGCCGCTATCCACCATCGCTTGATACATCGGACGAACCATTTCCGTTGCAGGCCGCACTAAGCTGGCCGCAGAACGCTTCTGAAAGTAAGCGTCTAAGGCCGCGTGCAAAGCCGCTTTCCAAGCGCTGCGTTCGGCATTGTTCTTCCTCGCTGTATCCCCGTGTGCTTTGGCTGCTTTGCTCCTTGCTTTCGCAAGAAGGTTTTGAACAAGCGCTTCAGGTCCAAAGCCGGTCAACTCATGCCAGATGATTGCCATTATCTGCCGTCCTCGATCAGACTGCTGCTTTGAGAACTCGCCTTGTTGTTCGCGCTGATCGATTGTTTGTAACTCTTCAACCAACGACCGAAAGCGCCTTAGCTTTTTGCCTATTGGGTATCCCCGCACGATTCTCTGCTCATCCGGAGTCAGGCCTGTTATCAGGTCGAAGGCTCTGCCCGACGTTGGCCACCCTTTCCAATGGCGTTCTATGGTGTGGTAAACTCCAACTGTGTTTTCAGTGGTTCGGGCGACGACCTCTGGAGTGTCCATCTCCAACGTTTCCCGATACTGCCTCACCCGATTTTTGAACGCCTCGCGTTCTTCGCGCTGTTTATCGCGCTTTGACGCCCTCATTCTGAGAATCCTCCTTTTTTGCCAAATATTTCTCCCAAGCGGCCATCAACTCCATTCGACGCTTTAACGCGTCGCCTCTACGATAGGCCCGTTCAGTCATATCGCCGACCGTGTGGGCCAAGGCTTCTTCGGCCACTTCGCGAGGGAAAGAGGTTTCTTCTCCTGCCCAATCTCGGAATGAAGACCGGAAGCCGTGAACGGTCGCATTCACAATCTCCATCCGTCGCAAGATTGCGGTCATAGTCATGTCAGACAGGGGTTTGCCGCGCCTAGCGCTCGGGAAAATCAAATCATCGGATCTTATGGCTTTCATTTGGGTGAGAATGGCCAACGCTCGGTCGCTAAGGGGCACTCGGTGTTCACGTCCCGCTTTCATGCGGGCTTTGGGAATAGTCCAGACCTTACTGTCCATATCGACTTCTTCCCACTTTGCTTCGCGAACTTCGTTGCTCCGCGTCGCGGTTAGGATCAGAAATTCGAGTGCGAAATTGGCAATCGCGTCAGACTTCTTGAGCCGCTTCAGGAAGGCGGGGACCTCCGCATAGGGCATAGCTGCGTGATGGCCACGTGTCAGCTTCTGTCGGGGCGGGAGCAGGTGGTCTAGGTTGCCCTTCCAGCGGGCCGGGTTCTCGCCACTTCGCAGGCCAAGGGCCGTTGCTGCATCGAGCACCTTCTCGATGCGCCCTCTAAGGCGCGAAGCGGTTTCCGGTGCTCGATCCCACAGGGGCTTTAGGACTGGTAAGATATCGTCCGTGGTGATGGCTGAAATGTCCATCGGCCAGAGTGGCTTTGTGTAATTTCGAAGAGTCATCTCCCATTGAGCGATATGCTTCTCGTTTTTGAAGCCGGTCTTGAGACGGTTGATCGTCTCCAAAGCCATGTCGCCGAATGTCCGCTTCGGCTCAAGCGCACGCTTGCGCTCTGCGCGCTCACGCTTCCTTTCGGTTATGGGGTCAAGTCCTTGCCGAAGCTGGCGACGGGCTTCATCCGCCATAATGCGTGCTTCTTTTAAGCTGACGGCGATACCGCCACCTAGCCCCATTTCGCGTCGTCTCTTGCCCTGCCGATACATGAACATCCAGCGCTTGGCTTGAGACTCGTCGACAATCAGATACAAACCTCCGCCGTCACTATGGCGACCGGGCTCCATCACTTTGTCGAGGGTGCGGGTCTCAAGTTTGTTGATTTGACGGGCCAACTACAAACTCCTCGATCAACGACTGCCGAAAACTACCCCACTTTTTACCCCACCTTTGTACGGTGATTAGGGCGTATTTCGGCGAATGCTCGCGAATAAGAAAGGCATATAATATATTGAAATAAATAAAAATCTAGTGTTTTCACGAATGTCCAAAAATTCGAATTCTATAGACTCCTCCTCCGCCAGTTGCCCTAACTAAGGCCACCAGACCGGTTCCGTCATTGATTAGACCTCTGGTGTCACCAAGCGATAACCGATGCCGGGTTCATTGCGGATTAAGGTTGGTCTGGACGGATTGGGTTCGAGCTTCTGGCGGAGGGCTCGCACGGCGACCCGCAAATATTCAACATCGGTTTCATGGGCGGGTCCCCACACGTTGCGCAGCACTTGGGCATGGGTGATCACTCGGCCAGCGTGGCGCGCCAGCAGTTCGAGGACAGCATATTCCTTAGGTGCGAAATGTACGTCTTCTTTGCCTTGCATCACCCGGCGGGCCTCGATGTCTAGGATGGCGGTGCCTAGGTTGATGACCCCCCCTTTTTCCGCTTGAGGTGCCCGGGCACGTAGGGCAGCTCTCAGCCGAGCAAGTAATTCGTCGGTGTCAAACGGCTTGACGACATAATCCGCCGCACCCAGATCCAAGGCAGAAATCTTTTCACTTACGCCATCGCGCGCGGAAACAACGATCACGGTGACACCCAATTCCGCGATCTGCTTGACAAGCTCAATCCCGTCCCGGTCGGGCAATCCAAGATCAATTAGGGCTACATCAGGGGCAGAAGCCCTCGCCAGATGGAGCGCATCTCGGCCGGTTGTGGCTGTGGTTACGCGATAGCCACCGCGTTCCACTGCTGCGCGAAGTAGTCGTAGAATTTGAGCCTCATCTTCCACTATCAGGACACGTGGTGTCATGCAGGTCTGGCCTCGTTTGAAAACTCGATAGCAAATTCAGCGCCGCAGCGGTCGGATCGATTGGCGACGCTGACCCGATGGCCCAAAGCGCGGGCAAAAGATTCCACCACAGAAAGCCCGACGCCAGATCCTGAAGCGCTGTCGCTATGACTGCCCCGTTTAAACAAGGTAAACAAGTCTGCCACATCATCGCCAACGCCCGGACCGCCGTCTCGGACCGATAGACGCGCGCCATCGTGAATGGGGTAGGCTAGTATTTCAATGGGAGTGCTGGTGGGGCTGTATTTGCCGGCATTCTCCAAGAGATTAAGCACGATATGGTGCAACATGATGGGGTCGCTTTGAATGAGAGGTGTGTCTTCGGCGATCCGTACGTAAACACGCTCACGCGTCGCCTGTGACAGGGCGCTAATCGCGGCATCAATCGTATCGGTCAAATCTATCGTGGAGCGCTCCGGCAGTGCATCGCTCGCTTGCAGGCGGGCGAGTTCAAGAAGATTGTCGAGCGTGCGCTCCAGTCGCAACGCGTCGGCACGAATGGGGTTGACCAAATCCGGCTCATGAATACTCAAACTTTCAAGACCTGCGCGCAAACTGGTCATCGGCGTCCGCAGGTCATGGCCGATTGAGGCAAAAATCGTCCTTCGCATGGCCTCTCTCTCGGCCCGGCGCAGGTCTGATTCAATTCGGGCAGCCAAATCGATACGATCTAACGCATCTGCAGCTTCATCGATCATGGCACGCGCTAGCCCAATTCTCGCTGCAGGCGGTGCAGTGCCATTGAGTCTTGCCAACAAGTCGCGGCGGCCGGCGCGGGCTGCGATGTAAACGGAGGAGGCTTCTGAAAACAACGGGAGACCGCGTCCAGACATGTCGTAATGAACTATCGCCCAACGAGCGGCTGCTTCGTCTTGGCTGTTTGATAAATTGAGCTCAGAAATGGATTCGACAACAACGCATGGACATGTGGTGCAGGCTTCAATGGCTTTTGCTACTGCTTGTAGGATCTGCTCCCGCGTGCTCGCCGACAAAAGCTGTTGGGTCAACGTCGAAAACATCGCACTGTCAGCCGCATTTTGGCGGGCCCGCTCACCTGCCTCGGCAAGCTGGGCTGCCACCGAGGCCGTCATAAATGCCACCAACGCATAGATACACAGGGTTAGCAGGTCGCCGGACTTGGCTATTGAAAAGGTCAGTCTCGGCTCGAGCGCAACAAAGTTGAAAACGCCACCAGCTAAGATGGCAAGGCCCAGCCCAGCTATGCGTCCACCGCCTGAGGCTGCGACCACCACGGGTAATAAGAGAAGCAGTGCAAAATTGGCGGTTCCAAAGTTTGGCCAGGTTATCCCTGCCCAGCCAAGAGCGAGTGTCAAAGCAAGGGCTAAGCCGAGCGCGATCGGGCGCTCCGCCGATTTGGTGCCGATATCACGTCCCGCATCAGGCCTTGTCATACGCGCACACGAGACCCCAGCTCGACAACGCGATCGGGCGGGATCTGGAAGAAGGCGGTTGGATCAGCAGCATTGCGGTGGAGGAAACTATAGACCACTGCCTGCCATAAAGGGAGACCAACCTCAGCGCTGGGTGCCAAAGTATTGCGGCTGACGAAAAAGGACGTCCCTTGGGCGTGGATCGGGATCCGGCCGTCGCCGTGCAGATCGGTGGGCACATCCGGACTCTCCATATAGCCATAGCAAAGGGTGGCGCGCGCAAAGCGATCGTTCAGGCGCTCTATCGTCAGACGCTCATTGGCGGGCACAAAGGGCTGAGTAGCGGTCCGCACCGTCAGAAGAATATTGTCTTCATGCAAAATTTGGTTGTGCTTGAGATTATGCAGAAGCGCCGGTGGCGCATTGTCGGGGTCGGCGGAAAGGAAAACCGCCGTCCCTTGTGCAACAGGTATCGAACTCTTCGCCAAATTTGGTACCAAATCAGCAATTTTGACCGTCTCACGGCTGGTTTGAGCGGCAAGAAAGGCTTTACCACGCACCCAGATTCCGATCAGCCCTGCGATCAAGAGGCCGATTGCTAAGGGCACCCAGCCTCCTTCAATGACGCGCAAAATATTGGCTCCGAAGAAGAAAAAGTCGAGCGTCAAAAGCGGCAAAATGACCATCAAGCTGCGAAGGAGCGACCAGTTCCACAATTTCCACACGACCACAAAGGCCAGCATTGTTGTGACCAACATCGTACCCGTCACGGCAATACCATAAGCAGCGGCCATTTTTGACGAAGTCTGGAAGCCCAAAATGAGGATAAGGACACCTAATGCCAATAGCCAATTGATGGCGGGAAGGTAGATCTGGCCTGAATGGCGCGCACTTGTCTGGCGAATGGTCAGGCGGGGAAGTAGACCAAGCGATATTGCTTGTTGGGTCAATGAAAATGCACCCGTTATCACTGCTTGGCTTGCGATAATGGTCGCCGCTGTTGCTAGGCCCACCATCGCAAGGCGAAACCATTCCGGTGTCATCAAGAAGAACCAGTCTGAGGGTTGCAGGCTTTGGCCTTGCAGAGCAGCAGCATCAAACTGGACCAAAGCGAATGCGCCTTGGCCAAAATAATTCAGGGTTAGGGCTGGAAAGACCAAAAGATACCAGCCGAGCTGGATGGGGAACCGCCCGAAATGACCCATATCTGCTGTCAGCGCTTCCGCGCCTGTCACCGTCAAGAACACCGCGCCCATCACGAGTAGGCCCACTTTCCCGTGGGTGAGCAGGAATTCCACGCCATAGACTGGGTTGATGGCGGAAAGAATTTCTGGGGCGGCCAAAGTGTTGGCGAGTCCAACCCCGCCAATCGCCAGAAACCAAGCCACGCAAATAGGCCCGAACCAGACAGCCACCGCAGCCGTGCCAGAGTTCTGAATAGCAAAGAGCGCGATCAACAGACCAATCGCAAGTGTCAAGATCAACTCGTGGCTTAAGAATGGCGCAACGGCGGGCACTGACTTTAAGCCCTCTACCGCCGACAAGACCGATAGGGCAGGGGTCAAGATGGCATCGCCGTAAAATAGGGCCGCGCCAATAGCACCCAAAACCGTAACAATCGCCCACTTGCCTTGTGTTGCGCGCCGTGCAAGCGCCATTAATGACAGGACTCCGCCCTCACCATGATTGTCGGCGCGCATCAAAAAGCTGACATATTTGACGGTCACGACCAAGATGAGTGTCCATAGGGCGAGACTTAAAACGCCGAAGATTTCTGCTTGTGTAATTCCGCCGCCAGCAGCTTGGGTCAGCGCTTCGCGATACGCATAAAGCGGGCTTGTTCCAATATCACCAAAGACAACGCCGATGGCCCCGATTGTCAGGATGGCGGTTTGCTTGTTCTGGGAAGCTAGGTGTGCGTTTGGCGTTGATGCGCGACTGGTAGGCATAAAGGGTCTCCGAAAATCCATCGGCAATGGAGACCACAAAACGGCGTAAAGCTTCCATGTGAAAGCCGGGCCATGGCGTAAGGAAAGTATAAAGTTTGATCACTTTGGACGGGCTGACCACGGCCGTCGCGCTCCAATTGGGGCTATGATGGCCAGCGTATCTTTATGTCACGATTCCGCCTAGTAAATTGTTTTATAATTCAAAAACACGGCCTAATTGTCAGCGCAAATCTCTTGGCTACATAGTTCATACAAACGAGCATTTGCGAGAGCGTCAGGATGAAAGCAGCATTTTGGATAATTGGCGGTGTGGCAGGCCTTGCGGCCTTGGTATTTCTGGTGGGCCTTCTCTTGCCAGCTACCCGCACGGGGCAAGTCGATCGTTTGGTCGAGGCCACGCCTGCCCAATTAAAGGCCGTCATTTTGGATAAAGCAAGTCAGCCGAAGTGGCGACCAGACCTCGCAAAGGTTGAGGTCAAATCTACCACCAATTGGACGGAAATAACCCAAAGGGGTGAGGTGATCACCTTTGAATTGACGGCCCAGACCGAAGAGGTCCTCCAGATGCGCTTCAACAGCAGCTATGGCTATCATGGCCAGTGGCAGGGGCGCTTCGTGGCCACTTTATCAGGCGGGACACACATCTTTGTGACTGAACAAGCCACGACGCCCTCACCAATTGGTCGTATCATAAGCCGTCTATTCTTCGACCCAAAGGCCTTTGCAAATGCCTATCTTGATGCCTTGGTCCGTGAAACCACACGTCGTAGCCCGCGAGACCCCTCATGACAGCTAAACCCAAAAAGCCAACCGACTGGCGCAAGCGCTTTGACAAGGCCAAGCCGCCCAAAACCCTCGTGCTGCATACTGACTTTGCCGGCATTAAGATGGGCACGACCATGTATATCGGCTCGCCCGGCACGATTGCCAACTATATCTCGACCATTCCGGTGGGTGAGGTGCGCAGCATTGAGCGGATGCGCAATGAATTGGCGCGTAAAAATGCGGCCCAAGCCACCTGTCCGGTTACCACGGCCATCTATCTCAAAGTGGTTGCCGAAGTCGCGCTTGCTGACTTGAACGAGGGCAAGTCTACAGCCGAGGTCGTGCCCTTTTGGCGGGTGATCGAGCCTGGTAGCAAGATCGCCAAAAAACTCAGCTGCGACAGCCAAGTGATTGAACATTATCGCTTGCTAGAGCGCGCTGATCCCGCCTAAACGGCCCTAATCGGCGCCGACGACACCGCGGGAGTCAAACACAAAGCAGCCGCCTTCAAACAGGCTTTCTTCCTTCGGCACTTGCTCCATATAAGCCAAGATACCGCCCTTGAGGTGATAGACGCTCTCAAACCCTTCGGCCAGCAAATAAGCAGACGCCTTCTCGCAGCGAATGCCGCCGGTGCAATACATGGCAACCTTTTTATCGCGGGCGGGGTCTAGATTGTCTTCGGCCCATTTTTTAAAGGCGGTGAAGGTGCGGATTTTCGGGTCAATCGCGCCTTTGAAAATGCCTTCTTCGGTCTCATAGGCATTTCGCGTATCGACCAGCACAATGTCGGGATCGGCGATCAACGCGTTCCAATCCGAAGGCGCAATATAGGTGCCCACGACTTGACGCGGGTCTGCCTTGGGCGCGCGCAATGTGACGATCTCGCGCTTGAGGCGCACTTTCATGCGCACAAATGGATTTTTGTCTTCCTGCGCATATTTGATCTCGGCGTCCTTGAAGCGGCCCGAAAAGATGGGATCATTTTCCAGATAGGTGACGAACTGGTCGATCCCCTCCGGCGGGCCTGCAATCGTGCCATTGATGCCCTCAGGTGCAATCAAGAGCGTGCCCATAATCCCCAATTGCTTGGTCGTCGCCAACAAATCCACGCGCAGGACCTCAAAGTCCGGACAATCGGCAAACTTATACAGGGCGCAAATTTTGGCAGTCATAGCAGGCCCATAGCAAAACAGCGCCCAGATGGGCACCCCCGCCGTGCAGATGGGGCGCTATTCGCGAACCTTGGGAATTGGATGACGGCTTTGCGCCAGGGGTTGCCGTTTGGGGCGGGTTGGGGGGGTGCTCGAAAGCGGACATTTGCCAACATGTAGGGTGCGTTCCGTAAGGAATGCACAATTTGCGTTCGCTGCGGTCTTGGGTTTGGTCGTTTCCGCTTTGGATAGCCTTTACTGCAGGCTATGCCAAGACAAAGGCTTCTTTCGAGTTTGTGCAATAAGAATTGTCACGCGGTTTCAAGGCAAGCGAAGCGACGCCTCGAGCCGCTTAAAGTCATTTGGCTGACATCCAACTCAGAATGATTTCAGGAAATGCTTGACCATGGTGCATTCCATGGATGGAATGCCCCCTACGGAGCGAAGCACATTTCTGCCTACTTCAGCTTTTCAGTTTCAGCTTGCATCGCGCTAGAACAGTCTTCAAGCTTCGGATACTTTATGATATTTTCCTGCTCGACTTCAGTGTTATAGTCTAATTCAGGACCGACATAACCGTACAGCGCCGCTAAACAGGCCCCGATTTGCCCTTCGACGAGGGCTTCAGGCCAATCCTCGGCAACAAAACAAAGAACCTTCCGGTTCTCTTTATTATAGATAAGGATGCTTCCCATAAGTGGCATTTGACCGTCAACCGGCTTTAGGAAGCTTATCGTCTTTGAGGCCTTCCAACCTCTGCGTTCCGCCTCGATATTGCTGGTTTCCAAGCGAAGAAATTCTAGCAAGTGTTCCCAAGAAGAATTCTGCGTCGGTGTGGCGGTCATATCACTTGGCGAAATGAGCTCTCTCGAACCGGGCGAAGAAAGCAGAAATCTCGCGTAAAAATGACCGACTGGAATTTGATGATCTAAGTCCCATGCTTGACGAAAAATTCTCTCGACTTGTACCCCAAACTCCTTTTGCGTTTCTGTTGCTTTGAAGGAAAAAGGAACAACAAACATATCCGCGTCTGAAGGTGTTCCGATCGGCACGAGAAACGCCTGTGTTTGCGGCGTTATCCGGACCAGCAAATTGTTGCCAACCCTTGGCGCTTTTGGAGGCGCGGCAAACCATGCGACAGTTGGAACATCATTCCGACCCGCATAACCAAAGTCTGCGGCTGTACCCCCACAAATCGTCGTGAATGGCGGCAGGGGAATCCCTTCCGCGCGGCAACTCGCGACGATCAGAGCAGCCACCAAACCGATACAAACTCTGGCAAGTTTCGATCTAATCATGGCAATTTAACCCTAAATCCTACAAACAAACGACTTAAGATGCTGCCTGCTCTCAACATCTGCGATAGGTGGAGGCAGAGACTAAGGTCAACTCAACAGATGTAAACTCATGCAGGCTTACGTGACCGTCTAAACTGCAATGGGATGGACGCCAATTAAACGGGTGAGCCAGTAATACGCTTCGCGCCGTAGGGTGCCTTCCGACAGGAATGCACCATCGCAAGGACAGCGGCCTTGTTTATGGTTTTCACTTAGATCGCCTTTGCTGCAGGCTCTGCCTCCGCAAAGGCTTAGCTCGAGTTTTGGCGCGCAAGATGAGGCGTCAAGAGGCACGCTTCGCGTGTCGGCGAAGCCGATTTCACCTCTTGACCCCGCATCTTGCGCAGAGACAATTGTCCGGCGGCTTCAAGGCAAGCGGAGCGACGCATTGAACCGTTCC
>JAIXQA010000010.1 GCA_027485915.1 Alphaproteobacteria bacterium
AGGGTGCGTTCCATGGATGGAATGCACCATTTTCGTTCGCTGCGGTCTTGGGTTTGATTGTTTCTCGCTTTGGACAGCCTTTGCCGCAGGCTGTGCCTAGGCAAAGGCTCCGGTCGAGGCTGACTGCGCAAGATGGGGCGTCAAGGGCGGCATCCGCCGACGCGCGTAGCGCGCCCTTTGACCCCGCATCTTGCGTAATAAAAATTTTCGGATGGCTTCAAGGCTGGTGAAGCTACGCATTAAGCCGTTCCAAGTTAGAAGATTTGTAACCTGCAAAGCCCCCGATTTTCCTTGACCATGGTGCATTCCTGTCGCAGCGCACACAACCGCCCAAAGCCCCCTACCCCTTCAACAAGCCCTCATGAAATTCATTGGCCAGAATGGCGTAGAGGACGTGGTCTTTCCATTCGCCATTGATCTTCAAATATTGTCTGGCCAAGCCCTCTTCTTGGAAGCCAATGCTTTCCAAAAGCCCGCGTGAACGGAAATTAGTGGGCACGCAGGCCGCCTGTACCCGGTGTAGACCGAGCGGTCCAAAGGCATAAGTTACAACGGCGCGGACCGCAGCGCGGGTCAACCCCTGCCGGGCAAAAGGCTGGCCGACCCAATAGCCAATCGTGCAATCTTGCGCCACGCCGCGGCGGATGTTGGAGATATTGACCCCACCGACCAGGGCATCATCACTCGACCGAAAGACCAAAAACGGGGCAGCTAACCCCAGCTTCACGTCATGCCGCCAGCCTTGCAAGCGCCAGAGATAGCAGGCGCGCGACAATTCATCGAAGCGCCATTCCGGCTCCCACGGCACCAACCAAGTTTCACTTGCTGCCCGCAAGTCTGCCCAAGCTTGATAATCGCCCTTTTGGGCCTCGCGTAGATAAACACCCTCGCCTTCAAGGCGCAGCTTGCTTTCACTTGGGCTGACCAAATTCAGAAACACGCTGGGACGGTCCTTTGCTGCATTCTAAGCGAAGCTTGCCGTGAAAAGGGTGGCTGCTGCAAGCCCTGAAGCTGGACCAATCGCTGCAGCGGCAGCAAAACCTTGCTCCGCAGCGGTAAGCGCGTCGCGAGCAGCTTGTTGTACGGCACTTGCCTCAACCCTTCGCACCCGTGCGGACACATCCGCCAAGGGTAAAGGGCGGCCATAGAGCAAGGTTTGGCTGACGGCGGCCTCACAGCGCGCTGCGGGGCTTTCAGCGGCCATCATCAGGCTGGCCTCGAGAATTCGCACGGCGCGTTTGAGTTCTAGGGGCGTTGGGCCATGCTTGGCCATGTGCACCAAATGGTCGGCAGTGCGGCGCGCCACTTCGGCAGCGTCAGCGGGGCCACAGCCGACAGACACGCAGATACGGCCTGCATCCTCATAGAGGTCGCAGAAGGCTTCAACCGAATAGACGAGGCCACGCGTCTCGCGCAGGTCCTGGAACAGGCGTGACGCCATGCCGCCACCCAGAATCTCACACATCACGCGCGCGGCGATCGCCTCGTCACTGCCAAGACGCGGGCCGGGCAAGGAAAAAGTCAGATGGACTTGTTCGGCGTCGCGCACCTCACTTAAGGCCCGTCCACCCACTTTAGCCGGCACAGAGGTGGCGGGTTCAAATGGGGCTAAATCGCCAAAGGCCCGCTCCACCTGATCTTCAATCTCAGCTTCGTTCAAGGCACCTGATACCGCAACCAGCATGCTGGAGGGGGCATAAGTGCGGCTGCGGAAGGCATGGATGGCGTCTTGATCAATCGCCGCAAGGCTTGCCTCGTCACCCAGAATGGGACGGCCTAGCGCGTGCTCAGGGAAAGCCGCAAATTGGTGCAAAACGCCGCAGCGGTCCTCTGGATCGTCAAAGGCTTCGCCGATTTCCTGTAGCACCACCCCTTTTTCAAGCGCCAAATCCTCGGGTCGCAAATGAGGCTTCAACACAAGGTCTGCTGTTAAACCTAGCGCAAAGGAGGCGTCATCCGCGAGGCAGCGGGCGAAAAAGCCCGTCCGCTCATAGCCGGTTGCCGCATTAAGATAGATGCCGCGGCCTTCGGCCTCTTCGGCCAAAGTGCGTGCATCGCGCCCGCCCGCACCCTTAAAGACCAGATGCTCGAGCAAGTGGGCGATACCATTTTCGCGCAAGGTCTCCGACCGCGTACCCGCCTTCACCCAAACGCCCACGCACGTGCTCGCTAGCCCAGGGATCGGGTCCATCAGCACGCGCACACCATTGGAAAGGGTCTTTAAGCTCGCAGCGCTCATGCCGAGGTGCCGATCTGGGCGCGAATATAGGCTTTCACTGCGGCGACGTCGGCAGGCAAATCGACCATTTCTTCCTTACGGTCGAGAAGGTCAGCGCAATGGCGCGGCAGGCCCGGAGCTTGACCGAGGATCGCCTCAACGGTTTCCGGGAATTTCCCGGGGTGGGCGGTCGCCAATAAAACGCGCGCACCAGCGATCTCATCCTCGCCAAAGCGGGCACGCCAGCCAACGGCGGTGTGTGGGCACAAAACCTCGCCGGTCTGCTCGTAGCAATCGGCCAAGGCCCAGCGCGTTTCTTGGTCATCGACACCAAATGCGTCAAAATGCTGTTTCAGCATCGCAAGGGCTGGGGCTGGAATATCAAACGAGCCGGACTGGGCAAAACCATCATAGAGCTTTTTGAGGATCACCGGATCGCGGCCCACGGCTTCATAGATGATCCGCTCAAAATTGCTGGCCACACTGATATCCATCGCAGGGCTTAGGGTCGCCTGGCTCGCGTGGGACTTGGCATAAGTGCCGGTCTCAAAGGCTTTCGCGATGCCGTCATTGGCATTGGTGGCTATCATGATGCGGCCGATGGGTGCGCCAATCATCTTGGCAACAAAGCCTGCCAAGGCGTCACCAAAATTGCCCGATGGCACGGTGAAATTGACGGGGCCTGCCGCACACAAGGCCGCCGATGCCACAACATAATAGACCGATTGCGCCATGATGCGCGCCCAGTTGATCGAGTTCACCGGCGAGAGTGCCACATCCTTGGCAAAAGCTTTGTCAGCGAACATAGCTTTGACGAGGGCTTGGGCAGTATCGAAATCGCCATCAATATTCAGCGCATGAATATTCTCGCCCCCTGAAGAGGTCATAAAGCGGCGCTGAACATCGGAGACACGACCCTTGGGCATCAGGACGAATAAGTCCACCCGGTCGGTCTCTTTCAAGGCTTCCACAGCCGCCCCGCCCGTATCGCCTGAAGTAGCGCATACAATCGCCAAGCGGGCATCGCGGCGTTCTAAGGCATAGGTATAAAGGCCGGCCAAAAGCTGCATGGCGACATCCTTGAACGCCAAAGAAGGGCCATGAAACAGCTCAAGGATATATTCCCCTGGCCCCACTTGCTGCACAGGGGTCACCCCAGGATTTGCCCACTGCCCGCCATAGGCTTCTTCGGTGAGGCCAATGGCGTCCTTCATGGCAAGGTCGCTACCGGCAAAGAGCGATAAGATTGCTGCAGCGGTGTCGGCGTAAGGCGCGGTTGCGGCAGCACGAATTTGCGCCTCACTCAAACGTGGCCAGCTTTCGGGTACATAGAGCCCGCCATCAGGTGCAAGCCCTGTCAAAAGCGCATCAAAGAAAGAGACCGAAGGAGACCCGCCACGGGTCGAAATATAACGCATGATGTTGCTTTATCGTGTTGAAGTTTAGGATGGGGAGCGCCCAAAACGCAAACGGCCGGTACGCAGATGTAGGCCCGTATAGACCCCGACGAGCGCGAAGCCAAACCCCCACCATGTTAAGGCATAGCCGAGATGCCGTTCAGGTGGAATTTGATTGGCCCCTTTGCTGTCTGCCCAAGGGTTGATTTGGGTTTGACCGGTCGCCAGCGGGTCGACCAGATTGAGGGCAACATAATAGGCCGGTGAGCCGCCCGAGAGCTTAAGCGAGGCCCCCATGGCCGGCAAATCGGGCCAATACCAATCTTTCAGGACGGGATCATTATCTGGCGTGAAGCTGTTGGCCTTTGCGCCCTTGCGCAGGACACCGCGATAGCTGACTTGGCCTGATAGGACGGGAACTTTGTCGACATCGATTTCAGCCACAAACCCCCGGTCAACAAAGATCCAGCCATCTTCCATGATTACAGGGGTAAAGATGCGATAGCCACTGATGCCATCGCGCAAAGCGCGAACCCTAACGCTGCGTGGGTCGATCAGGCCCGTTAGCTCAACTGGGCGATATTCGGGCTGGGGCGATTGTAGGCCGGCGGCGACAGAGACCGGCGCTGTAGCTGCGATAACGGCCGGCGCGCGCGATTTCTCAACAAATTTGGCCCACTGCCAGTCACCCAGCATGTAGAGAATGCCCAAACAGATGATGGACAAAATGGTTAGAACTGGCATGGGGCGGAAGCTGGCTTTAGACTCTGTGGCCTCGGCTGGTGGCGCGTTGACTTGAGGTGAAGAGCCCATGGACTGCGCCTCGGATGCTGGCGGGGCCTTTTCCTCAGCCGCTTGGACAACGATAGGGGTGACTTGGCCACCGTCGGCTTTGCCAACGCCTTGCGCTTTTCCGCGCACTTTTAAGCCAGAAGGAACCCAGCCTTCAGGCGTTTCTACCAAAGGAGGTTTAGTCATGGCTGTTATGTTGCGCCTTCTGGCCTTCACCTGCCTTATAGCGCCATTGCATGGCAAACATCAGGGACTTGAACGGACGCAGCAAGCCGATACAGACACCCATGGTGAAGGGCAAGGCGATCAGGACTAGGAGCCAAATGGGCAAACGAAAGGCCAATTCCGCGATTAGGATGAAAGGCACACAAATGGCCCCGGCAACGAGGATAACAAACACAGCCGGCCCGTCGCCAGCATCTTCAATCGAAAAATCTGCCTGACAAGAAGGGCAGCGGGGCTTGATCGTCAAAAGCCCGTCAAACAGAGGTGCCTGCCCGCAATTGGGACAGAGGCTGAGCAACCCCGCTTTCCATAAACTCACTGCCATCTATTCCGGTCCAGTCACTCTGGTGCGTCATTTTCTGTTGTCGCAGCCCCCTCTTAGCACAAGAGCGCCTGTCCGCAGACAGGTTTTGCAGAAGTGCGGGCCTGAAACGACAATGGGCGGGAGTTGCCTCCCGCCCACTCAATTTAGGATATAGCGCTCGCTTAAGCGAAAGCGACGTAAATAAAGGCGAACAAGAACAGCCACACCACGTCCACGAAGTGCCAATACCAAGCAGCAGCCTCAAAGCCAAAGTGCTTCTTTGGGGTGAAGTGTC
This sequence comes from Alphaproteobacteria bacterium, assembly GCA_027485915.1. GTDB lineage: Bacteria > Pseudomonadota > Alphaproteobacteria > Caulobacterales > Aquidulcibacteraceae > Aquidulcibacter. Next base: position 5,232 of record JAIXQA010000010.1, read on the forward strand.
CAGCCATCAGGCGGAACAAGCACACCGCCAGGAAGATGGTGCCGATGATAACGTGGGCGCCATGGAAGCCCGTCGCCATGAAGAAGGACGAGCCATAAACGCCGACCGTCTCCCCACCGAAGCCGAAATACTCACCATGCAAAGCATGCTGATATTCGAGAACTTGCAAACCGGTAAAACCAAGGCCCAATAGAACCGTAATGATCAAGCCCAATTGTGCGGACTTACGATTACCTTCTTGCAGCGCATGATGTGCCCAAGTCACAGTCGTGCCCGAGAGCAAGAGAACCAAAGTGTTCATCAAGGGCAGGTGGAAAGGATCCAGCGTCTCAACGCCCTCTGGGGGCCACGTCGTCCAAGCCGTGGCCACTTCTGGAATGGTCGACAAGGTGCGCTCATCGGCAAACAAACCGACTTCGAAGAACATCCAGAACCAAGCCACAAAGAACATGACTTCTGAGGCAATGAAGAGGATCATGCCATAACGAAGGCCGATGCCTACAACTGGTGTATGATCGCCCTTATTGCTTTCCTTGATCACGTCGCCCCACCAAGAAGCCATGCAATAAAGGGTGAACAGGAAACCACCGACCAGAATGATCGGGTCGCCTTTGCCCAACAACCAATACCATTGCTGCGACGTTTTAAAGTCAGCGATCGTCTTGGCCTGCAAGGCAGGATCTAAGCTTTGGAAACCCGAATTGGCTTGCAGACCCGCCTCAACGGCTTTCCAGCCACCTGCTAATGCGGCCTTGGCTGCTTCTTCATTGGCGAAATAGCCTTGGATGACCGAAAGCGGATCATCGACAAAGCCCTTCATGAAGATAACGGCACCAATGGCCAGAATGAAAAGTGCCAGTGACGATACAACCGGCCAAGGGCTCGGTTCTACGAGGTGGTAATCATGTTTTACGGCGGCGTGACCCATGTTTTGGCCCTGTACTATGTCCCGACGCTTTAGGCGCGGGAATCCCCAAGTTCGTCTAGTCGTTTAGCGCGTTCTTGCCAAAAGAGGCAACCTCAGAAAGCCGTTTTACTTCAGCTTCCTTCACTGTCTTGTCACCGGACTATCAGCGCCGCCGGCTTGTGCTTGTTCAATCCGTTTATCGCCTGCCTCAAAAAACGTGTAAGACAAGGTGACTTCGGTGACTTCATCGACATTGCGGTCAGTCGCCAGTGACGGATCGACATAGAAGATCACCGGCAATTCCATGCTTTCGCCGGGCTGTAGGGTACGATCTTGGAAGCAGAAGCATTCGAGCTTCTGGAAATAGGGTCCGACTTTGTGCGGTGTGACATTATAGGTCGCGACCGCCGTGACCGGCCGATTGGACTCATTCTTCACCGTGTAAAAGGCCAAGCCATTTTCGCCAAGTTTAAGCGAAACGACGGGTTTTTCGGGCTTAAACGACCAAGGCACGCCCGGCGCGACATTGGCGTCAAACCGCACTTGAATGGTGCGGTCGAGGACCTGGCTGGCGGCTTCTGTGGCGACCTGTGTGGTGCCACCATAGCCGGTTACCTGGCAAAACAATTGATAAAGTGGCACCGCGGCATAAGACGCTCCCAGCATGGCCAAAGGAACCAAGCCTGCCATCAAGCCGAAACGTGCTGTCTTGCTCATCGCCATGGCGCTCTCCTAAAAGGGCTTGTTCAAAGCATGGCCCTGTAAGCGGACCATGGTGACCAGAAACACAATAGCCACAAAAGCAAAGAGGCAAATTGCGATAGCCAAGCTGCGACGATTGCGGGCGGTGATCGGGTCGAGGGGCAATTTTTCGGTCATATAAGGAGCCTTGCAACCGTGAAACCGGGTAAGAGGATTAAAGAGGTAGCTTCCCCTTAAGCTAAGGCCAAAACCTCAGGCGAAAAGGGCTGTGTGCAGACCGAACCCATGTTCGACGAGCAATGCAGCAAACAACGCGGTCAAGTAAAGTAACGAAAAGGCGAAGAGATCGCGCGCGGGCCGATTGTCGATCTGCTTATCGGAATAAAGTGCACGGCCTTCTTCGCGGCCATCTGCATCCCCAGCGCGCGAGCGGAAGACGCGCCAAGCCAGAAGCAAAAAGACAAGGCCGGTCGACACCGAAACCCAAGCATAAATCTGTCCACCAAGGCCCGTCCAAACCGGCAAAACGCCAATGATCACCAGCGCGATGGAATAAAGGAAAATCTGCAGACGGGTCGAAGCAGGCCCTTTAGCGACTGGCATCATCGGCACATTGGCCGAGGCATAATCGCCAGCCTTGTACAGAGCCAAGGCCCAAGAATGCGGCGGGGTCCAAAAGAAGATAATGCCAACCAGAAGCCAAGCGTCGAGTGGCATGTCACCTGTCGCGGCGGCCCAGGCAACCAAGGGCGGCAAGGCCCCGGCAAGACCACCAATCACGATGTTTTGCGGAGTCGAGCGCTTGAGCCACATGGAATAAACCACGGCATAGAAGAAAATGGTGAACGCGAGCAGACTTGCCGCCAAATAGCCCTTGGCGGTCAGCGCCAAAAGCAACACAGACAGAATGCTCATCACAATGCCCATGGCTAAGGCTTCATCCTTATGGACAAGACCTGCTGGAACTGGGCGCATGCGTGTGCGCTTCATAAGGCCATCAATATCGGCGTCATACCACATATTGAGCGCACCTGCCGCCCCCGCCCCCATAGCAATGGCGAAGATCGCCAACGCGCCAAGGATTGGGTTGTGATTACCGGGCGCGCACACATAGCCAACCACAGCTGTGAAGATCACCAGCGACATCACGCGGGGCTTCATCAGGTCGAGATAATCCTTCCAATCGGCAATGCGCCGCTTGGGTTGGAAATCACCGGGGTTTGAGCCGGGTAGGTTTTGCGCAGGGATTTCGGTCATGATGCTTTCTACGAAACACGCCCCCGAAGTGGACCTTCGGGAGCGTGTAAAGTCCGGTTAAGTACCGAGGTTAGGATCAGTGATGATCCTTCGCCTCAATCTTGGGAAGTTCCGAGAATTGGTGGAATGGCGGTGGCGAGGACAAAGTCCACTCCAAAGTCGTAGCTGCTGGGCCCCATGGGTTCGCACCCGCAGGGCGACGACGCAGGACGAACATATCCAACAACATGATGAAGAAGATTGCCATGCCACCAATCGTGATGAAGTAGCCGTAGGAGGATACCAGATTGAAGAAGGCCAATGCCTCTGGATAGTCGACATAACGACGTGGCATGCCTTGCAGACCCAAGAAGTGCTGTGGGAAGAAGATCAAATTCACGCCCACAAACATCACCCAGAAGTGCAAATTGCCCAGCAATTCAGAGTATTTCAGGCCGCTCATCTTCGGGATCCAGTAGTAGAAGCCCGCGAAGATAGCAAACACCGCACCTAAGGACAGTACGTAGTGGAAGTGTGCCACGACATAATAGGTATCGTGCAACACAGTATCCACGCCAGCATTGGCCAGAACAACCCCGGTCACACCGCCGACGGTGAACAGGAAGATGAAGCCAATCGCCCACAGCATGGGGGTCTTGAAGTCAATGGAACCGCCCCACATGGTGGCAATCCACGAGAAGATCTTAATGCCGGTTGGCACCGCGATAATCATGGTTGCAGCCACGAAATAGGCTTTCAAATCAACGTCCATACCGACGGTATACATGTGGTGCGCCCACACGATGAAGCCGATGAAGCCGATGGCCACCATGGCGTAGGCCATCGCGAGATAACCGAAGACCGGCTTGTTCGAGAAGGTCGAAACCACGTGGCTGATGATGCCAAAGCCTGGCAAAATCAGAATATAGACTTCTGGGTGACCGAAGAACCAGAACAAGTGCTGGTACATGATGGGGTCGCCGCCTTGGGCCGGATCGAAGAAGCCCGTGCCAAAGTTACGGTCGGTCAGAAGCATGGTGATGGCACCGGCCAGAACAGGCAGGGACAGCAACAACAGCCAAACGGTGACCAATACCGACCAAACGAACAGCGGCATCTTGTGCAAGGTCATGCCAGGTGCGCGCATATTGAAGATGGTGGTAATGAAGTTGATCGCGCCCAAGATCGAGCTGATCCCCGCAATGTGCAGCGATAGGATCAACAAGTCCATCGACGGACCATTATGGCCCGAAGTCGACAAAGGTGGGTAAAGCACCCAACCGCCGCCAAACCCAGGGTCTGCACCTTGGCCTGGAACGACCATGGAAAGGGCCCCCAGCGCAAAAGAGAATGGCAACAGCCAGAAGGAGATGTTGTTCATCCGTGGGAAGGCCATGTCGGGCGCGCCGATTTGCAAAGGTACGAACCAATTGCCAAAGCCACCAATCATCGCAGGCATAACCATGAAGAAGATCATGATCAGACCATGCATGGTAACAACCACGTTGTAATTATGCGCATTACCCCAAGGGCCTTGCGCGGTTGGATCACCGGTCACGCCAAAATATTGAAGGCCGGGTTCCATCAACTCCATCCGGATCATGCCGGACAATGCGCCACCAAATATGCCAGCGAAAATCGCAAACACCAAATACATGGTGCCAATGTCTTTGTGGTTGGTCGACAACAGCCAACGCATGGGATTGAAGACCGAGGGGCGGTCGCTCAAATCCGCCATCGCGGGGGCTTCAAGATGAGCAGCAGTGCTTGCCATGTTCAATATGTCCCTGAGATTTAATTGGCTTGGGCCGAAGCGGCCTTGGAAGTTGGAGTAGCAGCAAATTGGGAAGCTGCAGGATTGGTCGAACCAGCGTCAGCCGACTTTTGCGAGGCAATCCAAGCATCAAACTCAGCTTGTGGCACCGCTTTGACTTCGACTGGCATGTAAGCGTGCTTCACACCACAGATTTCCGAGCACTGGCCATAATAAACGCCCGGCTTGTCCACACGGAACCAAGCTTCGTTCAAACGGCCCGGAACCGCGTCCATCTTGACGCCAAATGAAGGCATTGCCCACGAGTGGATCACGTCTGATGCAGTAACTTGCACGCGAACAACTTTGCCAACTGGAACGACAACAGCGTTGTCTGTGCCCAAGAGATATGGTTTCCCAGCTGTTTTCGCCTCATCCTGCGGCAACATGTTGGAGTCAAACCCAACGCCTTCGGCATCGGCATACTCATAGCTCCAATACCATTGGTGCCCAGTAACCTTGAGTGTCATGTCGAATTTTGCAGGCGTTTGGTCTTCTTTGTACAGAAGCGGAAACGAGAAGGCCGAAATACCAACCAAGATCAAAACGGGGATTGCGGTCCACACGATTTCGATCGTGGTGTTATGAGTAAACTTCGCAGGTACTGGATTGGCCTGCTTGTTGAACCGAATGATGCAATAGGCCAACAGGCCCGCAACAAACAGCGAGATCAACACGATGATTGGCAGAAGAATGTAATCGTGGAAGAACGTGATGTCCCGGGCCACCTCGGTTACAGGAGCCTGAAGCGACAAACCCTTATCCACGGGCTGATCTGCCCAAGCAAATCCGGCGGCCGATGCCGCGGTAATCAATCCTGCCAATCCTGCCGATTGCCAACGACGCATATGATGCTCCCCTTAACCACGTCAAAACCCATGACGTGACCTCATAGAACCGAAATAGCTCTCTGAGACCATTTGTCACGTGCGTCGATGTGTACAAATTGTCGCAGGACAACAAAGAGTCGCCCTAATCAAACAAGGCCATAACACGCCTAGGCGGCGGGGGGAAAGTGGGGCGACACATCGGAAACACCATGCTTTTCAGTAAGGCCCGATGCCAAGGAGACGCATGCCCTAGGGGCAGGTTCGCCCCTGTCGGCCCAGTTCAAAGGCCAAAACCGGCCAAATGGGTTGAAGCGAGGGAAATTCGCAGAAAGAATGGGTCAAAAAGGCGGATGGGGCGGCTGTATCCCTGATTTGCATTGCCGCCAACACTGCTTAAGTCTTAAGTCGTGTTGGAAGGATCCCCCATGACAGAGCAGATGACCGAACAAACCCTCGCCCCTTTATCCGAACTAGCCCGCGCGGCAGGCTCTGAGGCGGTCCTGAAAGAAGCTCTGTACCAAGCTGATGATGGGGAATTATTCTTGGAGCGTGCCCGTGGCGAAAGCTTTCTATGGGATGATGGGCGTTTAAAATCAGCTTCTTACGATTCAGATGAAGGCTTTGGTCTGCGTGTGGTGGCCGGCGAAGCGGCGGGCTATGCCCATGCCAATGAATTATCCAATGCCTCACTCAAGCGGGCTGCGGCGGCAGCTAGTATCGCCAAACGTGGCCATTCGGGTACGCTTGCCGAAGCCCCTGCCCGTACCAATGCCAGGCTCTACAGCGATAGCGACCCGCTTGCAGCGCCCAGTTTTGAAGCGAAAATCGCGACCTTGGGTGAAATTGACGCCTATGTTCGGGCCAAGGACTCACGGGTTGTTCAAGTTTCCGTGTCGCTGGCCGCGTCCCGCAAGGAAATTGCCATTGTGCGCCTTGATGGCGACGTGCGCACCGACACTCGGCCCTTGGTGCGGGTCAATGTGTCGGTCACCGCTGAAAAAGATGGTCGGCGGGAGAGTGGCTCCGCCGGGGCTGGCGGTCGGGCCGATTACGCGCAATGGATTGAAGAAGGGCATTTAAAGGCCTTGGCCGATGAAGCCTTGCGAGTCGCTTTGGTCAATCTAGACGCCATCCCGGCACCCGCCGGAGAGATGGATGTGGTGTTGGGGCCGGGCTGGCCGGGAATCCTGCTGCATGAAGCCGTTGGCCATGGCCTTGAAGGCGACTTTAACCGTAAGGGCACGTCCGCCTTTGCTGGCATGATTGGCCAACGCGTTGCCTCGCCCGGCGTCACCGTTGTTGATGATGGTACCTTGGCCAATCGCCGGGGCTCTTTGACCATCGACGACGAAGGCACGCCAACACAGCGCACCGTCCTGATCGAAGACGGCATTTTGGTCGGCTATCTGCAAGACCGGATGAATGCGCGCCTGATGGGTGTTGCCCCAACTGGCAATGGTCGCCGGGAAAGCTATGCCCATAGCCCCATGCCCCGCATGACCAATACGACCATGGAATCAGGCTCTATGGATCCTGCCGAGATTGTTGCCAGTCTGAAGCGCGGCATTTATGCCACCAACTTTGGCGGCGGCTCGGTCGATATCACGTCGGGCAAATTCGTGTTCCAATGCACCGAAGCCTATCTGGTTGAGAATGGGAAGATTATTGCCCCGGTAAAAGGCGCTAGCCTGATTGGCGACGGGCCAACCTCACTCACCAAAATCTCGATGATTGGCAATGACGCGGCCCTGGACAATGGCGTCGGGACCTGCGGCAAAGCAGGCCAATCTGTCCCCGTCGGCGTCGGCCAACCCACCTTGCGCATCGGCGGCCTGACGGTCGGCGGCGCGGGGTAGATTTTATTTGATTTGTGTACACAAATCGTGTATGCAGCAGCGTGAAAGCGTCTAGTCTGTATCCTATCAGGCAAAGGCCATTCTGATGGGCCAGCGTAACCAAATGTGCGGCCACACGTGGGTCACTTCGTCACTTTGGCGAAAAGACCGGCACTTACGGTTACGCCGACGGAATTTGAGTGGGACGAAGAGAAAAATCGGGCGAATATCCTGAAGCATAAGGTTAGCCTTGGGAGAGCGGCCCAGATCTTTAAGAACCCATTTTTTACCAAAGTCGACCAGCGACAGGACTATGGCGAGACACGGTTTGTCTCAATCGGAAGCGTTGGAGACGAGTGTTTAGTAGTCGTCCATACCCTTCGTGGCCCGAAAGTTAGGATCATTAGTGCTTGGAAAGGCGGTCAAGATGAGCGAAGCAAACTTAGTCAGCTATACTCTTGAACAATTGCAGGACATGCAGGATCGGGGTGAAATTTTCCACGATCCAAACGCCCCCATCGGCCCCTCTCTCGGCCCCGATTTTTGGGCGGACGCTGTCTTGGTTGAACCACAAGGGCGCAAGTCGGTGCATTTGCGGCTGCAGCCAGAAGTCTACGACTTCTTCGTTGCCCAAAGTGGTGGCAAGGGTCATATCAAGAAAATGCAGCAAGTCCTCAAAGCTTATGTGGATGCCCATAAGTAAGGTGGCAATTGTTGGAAGTTTTGCCTGTGTCATCACGCCGTCGCGCCATAGCTTTAAGTCAGCTTTGCCCGTAAGCTAATAGGGCTTTCATTTTGAGGAGAAGCCAGATGTCGTTTAATGTTCAAGAATTACTCACCAAAGTCGGCGGTGCCGACTTCCTCAAAACCCTTGGCGACAAAGTTGGCCTCGAGGCCGAGCGTGCCCAAACCTTGGCGGCCGATCTTTTGGCCCATGCCAAAGAAAGCGGCGGCGACATCATGGGTTCGGTCCAGATCATCGCGGAAAAAACCGGCCTGCCGCTTGAGCAGGTGCAAGGGGTCGCCACTGGCCTCTCGACCAGCCTTGGCGCGAAAGCAGCCGAACTGACTGGTGCCGCACAAACCTTTGTTGGCGACATGCTGGGCAAGCTGAAAGACACCCCTTTGTCGGGCGTGGTCGCCAGCCTCGACAAGGATGGCGATGGCAATCCGGTGAATGACCTGACCGACATGGCCAAAAATGCTTTGGGCGGTCTTTTTGGCGGCAAAAAATAGTACACACAGGCGGGCGCGGCATTATTCTGTCGCGCTCGCTTGACCCCCCAGCCAAAACCCCGAATTTGGTCGTTGTTACACGTCCAACTGGGCGAACTGGCTAGGACCCGTCCCACATGACCCAGATCGAAACCGATATTCTGCCAACCCTTGTCAAAACAGGGATGGAGACTGCCGTCAGTCTCGGTTTGAAGGCGGTGGGTGCGATTGCCCTGTGGTTTATTGGCCGTTGGGTGATTGGCTTGATCAGCAGGGCGATCACGCGCGCCCTCCTGCACAATACGATGGACCGGACAATCAAGACGTGGATCGGCTCCATCGTCACCATCGGCCTCAATATCTTTTTGGTCATTGCCATTCTCAACGTGTTTGGCATTGAAACGACAAGCTTGGCGGCACTGGTGGCAGCAGCGGGCCTTGCGGTTGGGGCGGCTTGGTCTGGCCTTTTGGCCAATTTCGCCGCAGGCGTTTTTCTGATCTTGTTCAAGCCCTTTAAAGTGGGCGACTTCATTACGGCGGCAGGGGTCACAGGTACGGTGACGGAGATCGGCATGTTTGCCACCACGATCAACACGCTTGAAAATGTGCGCACCATCATTGGGAATAATGCGGTCTCTACCGCCATCATCCAGAATTATTCGGCCAATTCCTATCGGGCGGTAGATTTGCGGGTCCAACTCGCTGCCAGTGTTAGTCCCGATGATGCCATGGCTTTGCTGCGTCAGTCTGTTTCGGGCATTGCCAATGTCATGGCCAAGCCCGCGCCGATAGTTGAAATCATTGAGTTTACCGATGCAGGTCCAAAGCTTTTGGTCCGGCCCTTCTGTCATAATGATCATTATTGGCAGGTGGTCTATGACACCCACAAGGCCATTGCCGCGACCTTTAGCGATGCTGGCTTCCCGCAGCCATCTGTTGCCCGCGCAGTGACAAACGTCTGACTTAATCTTTAGGAGCTTTCCATGGCCCAGCCCCCGATTTCATTTGAACCGACCATGGTGTGTGAAGATCTGACGGCGCGGGAAATCTATGCCCGCGTCAAGGCCAACCCAAACCGCGCGAAGTTTGGCATTGGCGACAAGCTCGCGATCGTCAATATCGACTTCCAACAAGCCTATACGCGGCCAGACCTGTTCCCCAACACCTCTTACGTCACTGATCCACGTCAGATTGAGCACACCAATCGTATCAGCGCTTTGGCGCGGGCCGCAGGCATGCCCGTCATCTGGACCCGTGTGGCCTATAAGCCCGATGCAGGCGATGCAGGGGTCTGGGGCACGCGGACCAATACGCCCGACAGCCTGCAAAACATCAAATATGACAGTGCGCGCCACCAGTTCGACCCCCGCTGTGACATCGATCATAGCATTGACCTTACCTATACCAAGCGCATGCCATCAGCCTTTTTTGAGACCCAGCTTGCGAGCTATCTGGTCTGGCACAAGGTCGACACGCTGATCATCACTGGCGGCTCAACATCGGGTTGCGTGCGCGCGACGGCGGTGGACAGCCTCAGCCACGGCTATCGCACCATCGTGCCGGAAGAATGTGTGGCCGATAAGCACGAAAGCTATCATTTCGCCAATTTGACCGACCTTTTGCTGAAATATGCCGATGTGGTGGGCGTGGCTGAAATTGATGCCTGGTTTGCGGGTCGGGGGTGAGGGTTTCAGGTTCCTCCCCTCTCCCAGAGGGAGAGGGGCTTTTCGCGCCTCTAAGCCTCGCTGTGCTCGGATCAGAGCCGCCGGACAATTCTTTCTGCGCAAGCTGGGAGGTCAAGGGGGACGCCCCTTCATCCAATCGCCTCATCCAGCAACAAAGCACGCGCATAGCGCACAGGTGGTGAGCCGAAGCCCAAGATCCCGTCGTGATAGGCCTTCAGCTTAAAGGCCGCGCCTTGTTTGGCTTTTGCCGCCGCGCGGGCTTCCATATGTTCGGCGAAGCCGACAAAATAGGTGGAAAGCTGGGTGACGGACAATTGGGCGCGACGCCATTTGCCAGCGGCTTCGCGTTCTTCTTGGAAAGCGGTTTCGGTTAGGAAGGTCATGACTTGGGCTTCACTCCAGCCATCGACATGAATGCCTTGGTCGATGATGGCATTGGTGATGGTGCGTAACAGCACCTTTAACTGCGTCAAACGATAGAGCGGATCGTCCGCCATAAAGCCCTCTTCCACCATCATCGCCTCGGCATAGACCGCCCAACCTTCGACAAAGCTGCCAGAGCTTAACACGGCGCGCAGGATGGAGGGATAAGAATTGGCGTGGAAAATCTGGACATAGTGGCCGGGCATCGCTTCGTGCACGGCAATATCTTGAATGCCGCGGCGATTATATTCGCGGGTAAAGGAAGTGGCTTGCTCTTCGGTCCAATCATCGGGAATGGGCGAGACGGCATAGAAAGTGTCCAAATGCTTTTCGAGTGGACCCGGACTGTCGCAATAGGCGATAGCGAAGCCGCGCTGGAATTCTGGCATCCGGATGATGCGGACGGGGCCATCGGGTAAAGTGATCAAATCCCTTTGCGCCACAAATCTGCGCGCGATTTCGGTAGCTTCGGTTGCCACTTCCACCAGTTTGTCGCGGGCGGGTCGGTCTGCAGCGGCAAGGTCTAGCGCGGCGCGAATGACTCTTTGTTGCTCGGCAGCGGTGGGGTTGGCAGGCAAAGGCGGAGCATCGGCCCGACCCGACAAGGCTTTGACGGAAACAGCATACATGTCGGCCCGCACCTCGCGCACGGCTTCTTCGGCCCTACGACGTATCTCTTGCCGCGAAAGGGGCGACATGAGGGTATAAGTCAATTGCTGATCAAAACGTGCAGCCCCTGCCCGAAAGTCTGCCTTGGCAGCGGGCACCAAAGTCTGGTCAATCCAGCTTTGGAGGGTATCGACAGCACTCAGAAACCCAGCGATCGCAGCATTGAGGGCATCCAGCTCTGCCCCTTTCAAGGCCCCCTTCGCGGGCTCAATCATGTCGGTGATGATGGACTTGAGGCCCTGATTTTGTGCCGCATAGGTCACTGCATGGGGCGTGGAAATGCGGGCGGGCACCAGATTGGCGCGCGCCGTCGCCAGAAAGCCCGGCAACAGCTTCAAGCGCGCCGTCACAGTATTGAGGCGCTGTGGCAAAGGCGCAAAATCGCGCGCCATCAGTGTGTAAAGCGCACTACCTGCCGCATCCTGCCAGACGAGCGGGTTCGAGGCCCAATCTTGCAACGTTTCGGTTGTCCAGATTTGTGCGCCTAACGCATTGGCCAGCATGGCTTGATCGACTTGGTTGGCGCGCGAGAGACTTTCCTTCGGTAGCGCCTTCACCTTGGCCAAGGTCGCCTTGGCGAAATTCAAAGAGGCGGCGCGGCCCGTTGGCGTATAATCATTCAACAGATGGTCGAACCGGTGATCGCCAGTCCACGTCGCCGTCACCGGGCTTAGGCGCATCGATTGATCGAGCCAGTCTGAGGCGATCTTGGCAAAGCGGGCGTCAGCGTCCGTCTGGTCCTTGGCGATGGCTAAGCTGGGCAGAAGCGGGACCGCCGCACTGGCCCCCAAGGCCCCTAAAATCGTACGCCGTGAGTTTTCACCAGATTGGGCCATGCTTTAGTCTCCCAGCTTGCTATTCGACGAGCACTATAGGGCCGTTAGGTCGGCTGTCATCCCTTACTGCGGCGCATCGGCGCGCAAAACGCCACATCGCGCGATAGGCTTGGGTTGCGGCTTGGAAGATCGAGCGGCAGCGCCCGGAGATAGGAAATCAAGCCAGCCTTGGCATCCTTTGGTTTGACCGTCTTCATCTTCGCTCCGCCCAAAGTGACAATTGGGGCCCACCATAAACTATCTTTACTATTTTCTCAATTTGAATTGACCTATCGAATTGGCGTACACGTCACCGCCCCCCTTGCCTTCCCCACGCGGGTCGCGCAAACTTTGTCCATGCAGGCTGACCCCAATCTTTATGATGACTGGCCCTATCTGAACCGGCCCAAGATCATCTGGCCCGGCAACAAGAAGCTCGCCTTCTGGATCGCGCCGAATATCGAATATTATGAATTCATGCCGCCGGTGAATCCCAAGCGGCCGGGTTGGCCCAAGCCTTCACCCGATGTCGTAGGCTATTCCCAGCGGGACTGGGGCAATCGGGTTGGTCATCAAAGGCTGATGGAGATGTTGGACCGGCACGACTTACGCGGCTCCATTTCGCTCAATGTCGCGATGTGCCAGCATTGCCCCGAGATTATTGAGGCATGCGTCGAACGTAAGTGGGAGTTTTTCTCGCACGGCATTTATAACACGCGCTATTCCTATGAGATGGATGAAGCCCAAGAGCGGGCGGTGTTGGAAGATTCCATTGCCACCGTTCAGGCCGCCACGGGCCAACGCATTCGCGGTTACCTGGCCCCTGCCCTAACCCATACCGAGCGCACCCTCGACCTGATAGCTGAGTATGACTTCTGGTACACGTGCGACCTGTTTCAAGACGACCAGCCCCAGCCGATCAAGACCAAGACTGGCAAGCTGATGAGCATGCCCTATTCGCTCGAGGTCAATGATGTCATCACCTATGGCGCACTGGCCATGAGTGCGGAGCGCTATGGCGATGTTCTGATGCGCCATTTCGATCAGCTTCTCGAAGAAGGTGGCGAGAGCGGCACCGTCATGTGTATCCCGCTGCATGCTTATTTGGTGAGCCAAAGCCACCGGATCAAAGCCTTTGAACGGGCCTTGAGCTATATCACCGCGCATCAGGATGAGGTTTGGTTCACCACGGCGGTGGAGATTGCAGGCCACTATCGCGAACATTATTGGGACCAGACTTTGAATGATATTCGCGCCCGGGGTCTAGCAACGGCCGGTACTGGCTTTTCTTGATGCAGATTAGGGCGGTGAGCGACCCCTTGTCGGGTTCAGAGCTTGAAGATTTGACCAGCCTGTTGGTTGATGCCGTTGAAAATGGTGCCTCTCTTGGTTTCTTAAAGCCGATGGAAGAAGCCCGTGCGCGGACCTATTGGGAAGGCGTTTCCCGGGCAGTTCAGGCCGGTGATAAAGCCCTTTTGGTGGCCGAAATTGGCGGGGCCATTTTAGGCACGGTGCAAGTGGTTCTCGATATGCCACAGAACCAGCCGCATCGCGGCGAAGTCTCCAAAATGATCGTGCATTCACGGGTTCGCCAGCTGGGGCTTGGAACGCGCCTGCTTGATGCCGCCGAAGAGCGGGCGCGGTTTGCTGGCAAATCTCTCTTGGTTCTTGACACCCAGACGGGCTCTGCCGCCGAACACCTCTATCGGAAGGCCGGCTATAGCCCCCTGCCGCCCTTGCCCGATTATGCCCTGACACCCGATGGCGAGCTTGCCGCCACCACAATCTTCTGGAAGCGGATTTAGCCTCAGCCTGAACCTTACCAGCATTTAACTGGCCCGCCACAAAGCCTTCTGGCAGGACAGGCATGGGACGACTGACAACCGGGGAAATCAAGATGAATTATAGATTAGGGGCTGCCGCAGCCCTATCGCTCGCGCTCGCTCTGGGCGGGTGTGTCAGCATCAATGTGAACGACACGGATGAAAAGATCGACGTAGCCCCGATGCCATCGGCCCTCATCGGCACGTGGGACGTCTCACTCTATAGCGACCCGAATACCGAGCCCAGCAAGACCGAGTTTGTGGTGACCGAGGTTACGGCCGGAACGTTCAAAGGTACCTTCTATGGCAGTGAAATTCAAAATGGGCGCTATACGATTAAAGGCAATGAGATCGTGTTTGCAGGCCGCACAGCCGATTTATCTGGAGCTTATTGGCATTCAGGCCGCATGCGCGCCAACTCGGTCATTCAAGGTCAAACCCTGTCGGATGGCCGCAATTTTCTGATGGCTTGGACGGCACGGCGCAAACGCTAGGCCCCTCGCACGTTAGGAGCGCACGACTTTCAACAATTTGCGCTCCAATACATCCAAAGTCGCGGCCAGTTCATGGCCGCGTTTCAAGACTTGGCCAGCGGAGCCCAAAACACTCCACTGGCCTTGTTTGGTCGCCAAGGCTGGGCGCTTTTCGATCCGATAGAGTGGGTTTTCACTGGCCCGACGAAAGATGGAGAAAATCACCGCGTCTGGGTCGTCATCTATGGCATAATCGCGCCACTCTCCCGCCATTTGTCCGCGACCATAAAGGTTCATAATCTGATCAAACTCGCGCCGCTCAAACCAAATTTTGGGCGCACGGCGCGGCAAAGGATGGGTAGAAGATTCAAAGCTCATGCACGCATCTAGGGCCTGTTTGAAGGCTCTGACAAGTGGTGGCGCTCAATTTGACGACACGCGTCCTAGACCGCCACCAGCCCCATTGGCTGAGGGCCATATGTGGTTTCCCAGCTTGCGGCTTTGGTGACAAGGAAGGTCTTAGACTTGACCGTATCCAATTCCATGAAATCGCCACGGACATTCTCTGGCGTGATACTCACCAACGTATAGCCGCGCTTGGTTTCCTCATGCCATTCCACTTCAGGATTGGCACGGGTGATGAGCTCGTTGAGGGCAGCACCTTCCAGACCAAAATTGGCAAAAGTGTCCGCGATACTGGGGCTTGTCACCGAGGTACCACCAAATTCTACGCCGCGTACTTCGCCCCCGGCATCTTTGAGCGTGTTCGCCCAAGCGGCATGGGTATCACCGGTACAGACGATCAGTCGCGCACCTGCTTCCTTGGCAGAGGCATAAAGACGCTCGCGCGCTGCGGGATAGCCATCCCACGCATCGAGATTGAAGGGCACATCAAACTGGGAGAGTTCGAAGAAAGCTTTTGTCTGCGGGCGCGCTTTGGCAATGGCGTCCAAAACTTGTGGCGGCAGGCCTGCATTGAAATTCGGCGAGGTGACACGGCCCATGATGACCTGATTACCCAAGACTTGCCATTTTTTGCCAGACTTGACCGACTTCGTGAGCGCTTCGGATAACCAAGCCTGCTGGGTTGCACCCAGCATCTCGCGGGCTGGATCGTTTAGTTTCTTGGCTTTAAAGCCCGCCACATCCGGTAGCGCCAGAATGCCTTTTGGCAAATTGCGGGCATCAAGGCCCGACAAGCGGGCTGGATCCCTTATTTTTACCGGCTGTCCTGACGAGACATCGAACAGGCCAAGTTCAAGATCGGTTTCGTAATCAAGCTGAAAAGTGCGCGCCATAACGCGGGTTTCCAGCATGATGATCGTGGCCAGATCGCCCCACTCAAAAGTGCGGTTGATGGCTTCAAACGACTTGCCGGGGGCCGGATTGCGCAAGGGCATCCACTCATAATAGGCCTGAAGGGCGGCCGCCTTGCGCAAGGTCCAAGGGCCTTCCGCCGCCGGGTTGTGATTTTCCGCCCCATCCTTATAGGCGTCATTTGATGTCTCATGATCATCCCAGGTCACCAGCCAAGGCGCGCAGGCGTGAGCGGCTTGAAGGTCTGGATCGGTACGATATTGGGCATAGCGCTGGCGGTAGTCTGCAAGGGTCGTGATTTCCTTGGGCGGCTGCGGAACGCGACCAACTGTCTTGCCCCATTCAGTCGCATATTCGCCGGGGCCATATTCATAAATATAGTCCCCGACATGGAGCACCAAATCGACATCGCCCCGCCGCGCAATGGCTTGATAGGCATTGAACCAGCCGGCTGGGAAATTGGAACAGGATACGAGCGCGATGTTTAACCGCTCCCCACCCGTAGCAGGCGCTGTCTGGGTGCGGCCAATGGTGGAAGCTTCTGTGCCGACCGAGAAACCATAATAATAGATTGTTCCGGGTTTGAGGCCTGTGACGTCGACTTTGACCGTATGATCGCGGCTGGGGCCCGTTTTGACGCTCCCGCGTTTAACGACTTGGGTGAGCGCGGAGTCGGTGGCGACTTTCCACATAACCGTAACGTCCGTGCCAGGAATGCTTGGGCTGACGCGCGTCCAGATAATCACCTGCGTGGTGAGCGGATCACCACTGGCAACGCCATGGGCAAATAGAGCCTGTTCAGCGGCAGCTGCGGACGCGGTACAGGCAGCGGCGACAAATGCCCCCGATGTTAGGGCAGCTCGACGGGTCAGGGCCATGGTAACCTCCAATGACCTCTTCCATGCGCTTGCTTTGCTCATTTGCCAACACCCCGGTTGCGATGCTGTGGGGCGTTAAAGCGATTTGGCGACAGTCCCGTGTCCGTACCATGACGATCACGCGACGATTTCAGGTTAATTGCGTCCAAAATGGCCAAAACTAAGCTTTTGATTCACCATCTGTTAACGGACGGGACGCTGACAGGGCTCCTATCAGCGTCCAAGCAAAAACCGATCAAACGAACTCAAGCACTTTCACATAACGCACTTGTGGCAGGGCTTTGAGCTCCGCTTGCAAGGCCGCAGGCACAGGCTGATCGATCCCAACCAAGGCAATCGCATCTTCGCCTTCGGCAACGCGGCCTAGATTGAAGGTCGCGATATTGATACCCGCAGCGCCGAGCTTGGTGCCCAAAGCGCCAATAAAGCCCGGGGTATCCGAGTTGTTGATGAACAACATGCGGCCATGGAATGCGGCTTCAAACGACATGCCCTTTACTTCGGTGATGCGGGGTTGACCACCGATTACCGCACCGGCGACCGTGCGCCATTTGCCGCCGGTTTGCACCTTCACCCGGATCAAGCTGTCATAGGTCGGCGAAAGGTCACGCTTGGATTCGCTGAACGGAGTACCACGATCTTTTAGGATCGTCGGTGCACTGACCATATTGATATCGGCCAAGAGCGGCTTCAAGATTCCAGCCAGCAAAGAAGCGGTCAATGGCTTGATATTCAGGCCCGTAACCTCGCCCTCATATTCGACTTCGATGGCTTCCAGACCGTCATCGACGATCTGGCCAGCAAAGGCACCAAGCTTTTCGCACAGCGCAATGAAGGGTTTCAGCTTGGGTGCTTCTTCGGCGGTGACCGAAGCGGTGTTGAGTGCATTGGTGACAGCCCCCGTCAGCACGTAATCGGCAATTTGTTCGGCCACTTGTAGCGCGACATTTTCCTGGGCTTCGGTGGTAGAGGCCCCCAAATGCGGCGTTGCGGTAAAGTTCGGGCAACCGAACAGCACATTGCTGGTTGCAGGCTCTTCGGCAAACACGTCAAAGGCTGCCGCGCCAACGCGGCCGGTCTTCAAATGCTCTGCCAAGGCTGCTTCATCGACCAAGCCACCGCGGGCACAATTGACGATGATGACACCCTTTTTCGTCTTGGCGAGGTTTTCTGCCGACAGCACATTGCGGGTCTGAGGCGTCAAAGGCACATGCATGGTAATGGCGTCGGCACGGGCCAGCAAGTCGTCGAGTTCAACCTTCTCCACGCCAATTTCAATCGCCCGCTCATGGCTGAGGAATGGGTCATAGGCGACGACTTTCATCTTCAGGCCCAAGGCGCGGTCAGCGACGATGGAACCGATATTGCCACAGCCGATCACGCCCAATGTTTTCGCATAAAGCTCTACCCCATTGAAGCGGTTCTTTTCCCACTTGCCGGCTTGGGTAGAGGCATCAGCCGCCCCAATCTGGCGGGAAGCGGCAAATAACATGGCAATGGCATGTTCTGCTGTGGTGATGGCATTGCCAAATGGCGTGTTCATGACGATGACGCCGCGCGCTGTTGCCGCTGGAATATCGACATTGTCGACCCCAATTCCGGCCCGGCCAATAACTTTCAGCTTGGTAGCGGCGGCTAAGACGTCGGCATCGACTTTGGTGGCTGAGCGGATGGCAAGGCCATCATAGTCATCAATACAGGCAATCAGTTCGTCCTTGGTCATGCCGGGCTTGTAATCCACGGCGACATGGCGGTTCTTAAAAATATCAATGGCGGCTTGGCTGATTTTATCGGAGATCAAAACGCGTGGTTCGGTCATAGTGGGTGTCCTTGTTCAAATGTGTTGCGTGTGATCTGGTGAACGGCGCAATGGTCATCGCCGAACCAGCGGTTTTCGAGAAAGGTAAAGCCAAGCCTGCGATAGAAGGCGATGGCTTGGGTGTTAGTGATCAAGGGGTCGATCAGTACCAAGTCGATTGTGGGATCAGCGAAGCAACGTGCTAGAGCGAGTTTCATCATGGCCCGCCCACAGCCTTTACCTCGCGCTTCAGGTACGCCAATCCAGATATCGATGGCCTTGAAGCCGCTTTGTGGGTCGCCCCAATAGCGGGTAGTATCGCGCAGCGGATCGGTGATTTGAACGAAGCCAATGGGCTGGCCGTCCAATTCAGCTATCAGCTGCTCAAGCCCTTCAGCACCCAAAACTTCAGTCGTCCAATCCCAATCGTCATTAGGGTCAGAAGCCGCAACGACCGGGTCCTCATCCCATGCCTCAAGCAGCGGAATGTCGGCAGACGTTGCAGGCCGCAGATTAATGGCCATTTCGGCGAGCCCTCGCCTAAAGCTCTGCGACCAGGGTCTCAAACGCCCAATCGAGCCAGGGTGTCAATGCGATCACATCATCGGTATCGATGGTCGCCCCACACCACAGGCGCAGGCCCGGAGGGGCCGCCCGATAGGCGGCAGCATCCAAGGCCACGCCTTCTTTGTCCAACAGGCCCGCAAGCTTTTTGGCAAAATCGGCCTGACCCTCTTCCGACAAGCCCGTAACGCGGGGGTCAACGACTTTCAAACACACTGAGGTGTTGGAGCGGCTTTCGGGCGTAGCGGCCAAAAAGTCGACCCAAGCGGTCTTGTCGACCCATTCAGCAATCGCGCCCAAATTGGCGTCAGCCCGTCCATGAAGACCCGCCAGTCCACCGACGCTTTTGGCCCAATTGAGCGCGTCAATATAGTCTTCGGTGGCAAGCATGGAGGGGGTGTTGATCGTCTCGCCCTCAAAAATGCCTTCCACCAATTTGCCGCCCTTGGTCATGCGGAACAATTTTGGCATCGGCCAAGCAGGGGTATAGCTTTCAAGACGTTCCACAGCGCGGGGGCCGAGGATCAACATGCCATGCGCACCTTCGCCCCCCAGCACTTTCTGCCACGAGAAAGTGACGACATCGAGTTTGTCCCAATCCAAAGCTTGGGCAAAGGCGGCAGAGGTGGCGTCGCAAATGGTGATGCCTTCGCGGTCAGCCGGGATCCAGTCCGCATTGGGGACGCGGGTTCCAGAAGTGGTGCCATTCCAGGTGAAGATCACATCATGGGTTTTGGCGGGCACTGCGGCGAGATCGGGCAATTGGCCATAGCCAGCCTTGATCACCACGGGGTCTAATTTCAATTGCTTGACGGCATCGGTCACCCAATCTTCGCCAAAGCTTTCCCAAGCCAAGGTCGCCACGGGCTTTGGCCCCAGCATGGACCACATCGCCATTTCGACGGCCCCGGTATCAGAGCCTGCGACGATACCGATGCGATAGCCGTCTGGCACCTGCAGCACTTCGCGCGTCAGATCGATCGCGAGCTTGAGGCGGGCTTTACCGGGTTTGGAACGGTGAGAACGACCGAGGACAGCACCCGACAAAGCGTCGAGACTCCAATTGGGGCGTTTCTTGGTGGGACCCGAAGAAAACCGAGGGTCAGCGGGCCGCATGTGCGGCTTAGGGGTATTCGCGTTCATGTTACTCCCATCCTTTCAGATGAGCGCCCGCCGGTGGGAGCGGGTGGCCCAGCGCGCACAGACACGATGTCGGCCTAGAATGCAAGCGACAATTTTATGAGGCGCGCCCTGCCACCACCTGTTGGTCATGGGCAGAGCCTTGCAGAATGGAGGTTTGAGCAGGATGCAAAAAGTGGTTTTGCCCACACTGTCATTGCCGTTGGAACGACGTGGAGAGCCGGGGTCTCAGGGGACTCTGCGGCAGGAAATCCCCGACTGGCTCACGCCCTCGGGGATGACATCCTTGTTCGAGAAGGCTCCAAAAAACCAAATCGGGCTTTTCACCCTAGCTTTCGACCAACTCCCGAATCTCCACCGTGCCGCCAGCTTCATAGGTTGGATTGCCGGCTAAACAGGCGCGGGCGGCCTCTACGTTTTCTGCTTGGATTTTGATATAGCCAGCAAGCTGGAAGGTCGGCGCGGCGGGCTCCCCATGTTTACGAAAGGCCTGCCCCTCCCCCATGGAGCTGCCGCCCTGAAACAAGCCTTCGGCGATCAAGCGACCAATATAGCCCTCCCAATCCGCCTCGTGCTCACTCTCGGTCGCGTCGGTATGCATCAGCAGGATGAATTCTTTCATGTTCAGGTCCGTTCTTTGGCGTGAGCAAGCATATAGGCCCGCAGAACGGCATTCATGCGGCTTAAATGTCCTTTGCCTTGAGCTTTAAACCACTGGAGCACATCATCATCAACACGCAGCGAAATGGCCTGCTTGGTGGTTGCGCTTGGCATGATCAGTCGCACGGTATTGAAAAAGGCCACATCCATTTCGGGCAGGTCGGAAAAGCCGATGCGATCTTCTGGCAGTGCCTCAATCTGCGTCAATCGCTCTTTCGAGATAGTCAAAGAAGAGTCTCCAGCTGCCGTATGTTAGAGGCGTATATAGTTGTATATACAAATGTAGAGTTTGGTGTCAAGAACAGGGTTACTCTCGGTATCGATTCAGCAGAGTTTTCGCTCATCTGGTTTTGAAGAACTTGTCGGCGGGGCGACGCAGCCACTCAAAAGACCCCACACCCTAACTCACCCGCTCCCTAATCCACCCATCCGCCCACTGCGTATTGAACCCTATGTCTTCTTTGCCATTTGACCCCAACCCACCAGCCTTAAGCCGCGTTGACTGGACCGGGACGCGGGCGGCTGGGTTGGCGCGGCTGGAGGCGTTTCTGCCGGCAGCGGGGCAAGCCTATAGCCGCACGCGCAACACGGATTTAGGGCCGGATGACCGCTCCAACGTGTCGGCCTTATCGCCGTGGCTGGCCCGCCGCATAATCACCGAAGAAGAGGTAGTGGCCCGCGTGATGGCCACGCATGGCTTTGTGAAGGCTGAGAAATTCATCCAAGAAGTCTATTGGCGCAGCTACTGGAAAGGCTGGCTGGAGATGCGTCCGCAGGTGCTGACGCGCTTCAACCAGGACCGCCTCGCCCTCAATCAATGGGTCGCGGAAGATCATGCGCTTGCCGAACGGCTTAGGCGCGCGAAAGCGGGTGAGACGGGCATTGCTTGCTTTGACGCCTGGGTGCGTGAATTGACGACTTTGGGCTGGCTGCACAATCATGCCCGCATGTGGTTTGCCAGTATTTGGATCTTTACCTTGGACTTGCCGTGGCAATTGGGGGCAGACTTCTTTTTTAAGCACTTGCTCGACGCCGATGTGGCTTCCAACACCTTGTCGTGGCGCTGGGTGGCGGGCCTTCATACCAAGGGCAAGCATTATCTGGCGCGCGCCAGCAATATTGAGACCCATACTTTGGCGCGCTTCAACCCTATGGGCCAATTGGCAGAGACGGCTTTGCCCTTAAGCGAGCCCTTCTTAGAGACCGGCCCCGGCACGCTCCCTGCTGGGGAAATCCTGTTTGAAGAGCGAGTCGGGCTCTTGCTGCACAGTGATGACCTGCATCCAGAATCCTTGCCACTCGCGGCAAAAGTGGTTGGCGCGGGCCTATTGCGCGTACCCGAAATTGGCCCCATGGATGGGCCAAAAAACAAGTTTCTGCGCCGGGCCGAGCAAGATGCCTGCACCCGCCTTGAGACTAGGTTCGATGTGGCGGCCCCACTTATGACCTCGCTTGACGAAACGCTGACTTGGGCTATAGGTCTGAGCGTAAAAGAGATTGCGACGCCTTATGCGCCGGTAGGCCCGATTGCTTGGCATGTGGCGGATTTGAAGCGCGCCTTGGCGGAGCATGGCATCAGGCTTGTGCGCCTGCGCCGGTCTTGGGATAGCCGAACCTGGCCTTTAGCCACGGGCGGCTTTTTTAAGCTGAAAGAGAAATTGCCCAATCTCGTGCGTGAGTTAGGGCGTACATGATCGAGATCGTCTGGTTCAAGCGCGATCTGCGCGTGCATGACCATGCCGCTTTGCGCGCCGCCTACCGAAGCGGCAATCCTGTGCTACCACTTTATATTCTCGAGCCAGAGCTTTGGGTCCAGCCGGAGCTCTCCGGCCGTCAGTTTGGTTTTCTCGCCGAGTGCTTATCGGATCTGGATGACGCGCTGCAGGCGCGCGGGGCGGGTCTGGTGGTGGAGGTTGGCGAGGCCTGCGACGTCTTTTCTCGATTGCATGCCCGCTATGGCATTTCTGCCATTCATGCGCATGAAGAGACGGGCCTGTTGTGGACCTATCGGCGCGATAAGGCCGTGCGGGCGTGGGCCAAGCGCGCAGGCATTCAGGTCTTTGAATATCGCCAACACGGCGTGTGGCGCGGCCCGAGTACACGCAATGGTTGGGCGAAACGCTGGGATGCGATGATGGCGAGCCCACCCGATGAAGCACCTGACACCATCCGCTTTGCTAATCTAACTGGCAATCCACTCCCGGAGGCGCGGGCCCTTGGCATCGCCCTCGACGCTTGCCCAGATCGGCAACACGGTGGACGGCGCGAAGCTGTCGACCTTTTGAAAAGCTTTCTGGCGGTGCGTGGGCGCAATTACCGCAAGGCGATGTCCAACCCGGCAGAAGGGGCTGAAGCCTGCTCTCGCCTTTCACCCCATTTAGCTTTTGGCACCGTATCGATGCGGGAGGCTTATCAATCCGCCAGTCGCGCCCAAGCCCGCCACTTGGCAGCAGGCGATAAAGTCTATGCGGCTTCGCTCGCTTCCTTTTTGGCGCGCCTGCATTGGCACTGCCACTTCATTCAAAAGCTCGAGGATGAACCAGAGATCGAGCTCCGCAATATGCACCGCGCCTATGATGGCCTGCGACCCGTGCGGCCCGAGGATGCAGGCCTAGCCCAAGCGTGGATTGAAGGGCGGACAGGCTTCCCCTTTGTCGATGCTTGTATGCGCTCACTGGCCGCGACAGGCTGGTTGAACTTCCGCATGCGCGCCATGGTCATGAGCTTTGCGAGCTATCACCTCTGGCTCGACTGGCGCT
This sequence comes from Alphaproteobacteria bacterium, assembly GCA_027485915.1. Classification (GTDB taxonomy): domain Bacteria; phylum Pseudomonadota; class Alphaproteobacteria; order Caulobacterales; family Aquidulcibacteraceae; genus Aquidulcibacter. The sequence continues at coordinate 28,774 of JAIXQA010000010.1, forward strand.
TACCCGCCACCCTGCTCGCCCGCCAATTCACCGACTTTGAGCCCGGCATTCATTACAGCCAAGCGCAAATGCAATCGGGCACCACCGGCATCAATACGCCCCGCATCTATAATCCAGTGAAGCAATCTCTCGATCAGGACCCGGGTGGCGACTTCATCCGGCGCTGGGTCCCCGAACTTGCCCATCTGCCAACCGCTTTGATCCATGAACCTTGGAAGGCGGCAGCTGAAAACCTTCCGCCATCCTATCCTGCCCCCTTGGTTGACCATGTTGCGGCAGGGGCGTTCGCGCGGGCTGAGATCCACCGAATCCGCAAAGGCGATGGCCACCGGGCACTGGCCTATGTCATTCAAGAACAGCATGGCAGCCGCAAGTCCGGCATTAAACAAGTCACCGAAGCCAGAGCCAAAGCGCGCTCAAGGCCGACCCAAAAGACTGATCAGATCAGCTTCGACTTTTAGGAACTAAAAAGGCGCGCCAGCCCAAAGCTAGCACGCCTTCAATCGGGTGATGTGATTTGCGCTTAGTGGATCGAGCGCAGAACAGCGCTTGCTGCCGCGACAACCGAGGCAATACGCAACGCAGCTTGGATGTTGAGAGCAGGAACCGCATGCTTCTTCAACTCAACTTCGTGGCTGTCGAGGCACATGCCGCAGCCATTGATCGCCGAAACCGCGAGGCTCCACAATTCGAAGTCGACTTTCTCAACGCCTGGATTGGCCAGCACATTCATGCGCAAACCAGCCCGCAGAGTTTGATACTCGTGATTGGAGAGCAAATGCAGCGAGCGATAATAGACATTGTTCATCGCCATAATGGCGGCAGCAGCGCGCGCGGCATCCATGGCTTGGGGGGTCAACCGGGCAGCGGCCTCGGTTTCAAACGCTTTGACGACTTGGGGCTGACCAATCGCAACCGCAGAAGCCAAAAAGGCCCCCCACTTTTGCTGGTCGGTCAGGGTTGTTTCATTAGCTAAGGAACCGAGGTTCAAGCGGATGTCTTTTGCATAGTCGGGAATGAGTTCGCGCAATTGTTCGAGCGTCATGGCAGCAATCCTTGGGGCAGCAATTTTCCGAGAGGTAGATACAAAAAGGGCGTCGGATGGACAGACTCGCCCACCATCCGACGCGCCTTCAGACTTACTTAGAGCACGGCGCCGCCGGCTGGGCGGTTGCAGGGGCACAATTCGTCAGTTTGGAAACCGTCGAGCAAGCGCAGAATTTCGTCTGGGTTGCGACCAACGTTCAAATTGTTCACCGAAGCGTGCTGGATGACATTGTTCGGGTCGACCAAGAAAGTCGCGCGCAAGGCAACGCCTGCATCCTTTTCGCGAACGCCCAAGCCATCGACCAAGGTGCCCTTGGTGTCAGCAAACGCATATTGCTTCATGTTCGCCAGATCTGGGTGCTCACGGCGCCAAGCCAGTTTGCAGAATTCGTTGTCGGTGGAACCGCCGAGAACAACGCAATCGCGATCAGCAAACTCGCCGACCAATTTGTCAAAGCCAACGATTTCGGTTGGGCAGACGAAAGTGAAATCCTTGGGGTAAAAATAGATCAGCTTCCACTTACCTTCGAAGCTGTTCTGGTTGATTTCGAAGAATGCGCTTTCGCCATTCTCTTCATGAGCTTTGAAGCCAGGCTTAACGCCGGTGACGGTGAATTCTGGGAGGGTATCGCCAACAGTTAACATTATTTTTCTCCTGGGCCGTTTCATTATGGTAACGGCACGAGGGCCATATAGGGGCGTTTTTCACAAAAGCAAATTGATTAAATAAGTTTTTTCAATAAATTCTATCTATACAATAACTTCCTTTGACTTCCGCAACCGGCGGTCTCGAATCAAGCTTACAGCATGATGCACGGTGAACAGAGGTAACCACAGGTATACAGCCCGAACAATCAATCAATTTAGTACTTTGAATTGCTGCATATTTGTCATCATACATTTGTTATTCATGAGTTCACGCGCTTCATTATTGTGCAGCACCTGCGAGTAATATCCATTTATTAAGCATTTTGGGGTTACCCTTGCGGCAGATGGAAGCCGCTCCTAACGGGCGCTCATTTAGAAAGTTTGAGACACACACGACAGCTTTGAGAGCGCATCCAACGGTCATGCAAACCAGCCCCACCAAATAGTCATAAAAAACAGTAAGGTGGATACTCTCAAGGTCGCGTCAGTCGCCATAAGAGCGGGGGAAACAGACGATGAAGCTTCGAACGAAGACACTAGCCATCGGGGGCCTTGTGACCCTACTCCAATTGGCAACACCGGCCTTTGCGGAAGGCAAAAAGCCACTCGATGGTTTGCGCGGTGCCCTAGAGCCCAGTGGCCTTTCAATCGAAGCCGAATATACCGGCGAAGTCATCTCTGCCCACAGTGGTGCCGCAGATGGCAAGTCTTATTACCTCGACAACGTCAATGTCATGCTGACTTGGGACCTTGAAAAGGCGTTTGGCCTCAGCGGCACCACCTTCTACATGAACGTGCTCGGCAATTCCGGTGATCGCCCCAATGATGCGATCGGCACGTTAGAAGGTGTGTCCAACATTGAAGTCGCAGATGGCCGCTTCAAAGTCTATGAATTTGCCTTTGAAAAGAAGTTTGGTGACGCGGGCGCACTCTCCTTTGGTTATATTGACCTGAATGCGCAGTTCTACGCCACCGACGCCTCTGGCCTCTTGGTGGGCCCTCCCTATGGAATTGGCACTGAACTCGCAGTGACCGGCAGCAATGGCCCGGCTATTTTTCCTTCGACTTCGCTCGCGCTGGTCGGCACGATCAACCCAACCAAAGACAGTTATGTGCGCTTGGGCGTGTTTGGTGCGCGGGCGCATAATTGGGGCGATCCAGGCAATCCCAATAATTTTAATGAAGGAGCCCTGACCATCGCCGAAGCAGGCTTGACCAGTAAAGGCCTGCTCGCTGTCGGTGCGTGGCGCTATAGCGACAAAGCCCCCGCTTACAAATCGAGCGGGCCTGCTGGGTCGATTAATCCTTGGGGCATTTATGGCCTTGTCGAGCAACCCCTCTTCGAAACCGAATCCGGACGCGCCGTGACAGGCTTTATGCGTGCTGGCTATTCGGATGGGCAGACCACAGATTTCCACGGCTCGGTTACCGCAGGCGTGCTAGTCGACCAAATCATTTCGGGCCGTCCAAATAGCCAATTCTCGCTCGGTGTCCGGCGCGCCTATGTGTCCGACCTCTTTAAAGACACGGCCCGCCTCGCTGGCGACGATCCATTAGATGGGGAATCTGGTGTCGAAGTCGCTATAGCCGACCAATTGGGCTCAGCCATCACGCTGCAAGGCAGCCTCCACTACGCGCCTAACCCCGGCGGCATTCGAGCAGCGGAAGACGCTTTGGTCTCCAGCGTTCGCCTTTCCGTCGCATTCTAGAAATACGCCATTGAATTGTAACTCGGTCCCGGCCGCAAAAGTCAAAATCAGGAGTAGAGTGATATGAAAACGATAAAGCAAAAGGTCTGGGCGGGCGGTGCCGCCGTTTCCTTGATGATCGTCGTTTGTGCCGGCGCGGGCATCTGGTCCGCAACCGAGTTGATCAACTCAAAAAAGCTCGTGGATCAAGCCTCCAAAATGTCCAAGATGCATATGCAGGCCGATATGATGCATGATGCCATCCGCGGCGATGTACTCAATTCAATGCTGGCTGCAGATCCAACCTATGGGATCGACCCCAAGGTGGCGGAAGCGGACCTTGCTGAACATGTCAAATCTTTCTCAGAGTCCATTGAGCAAGCGAAAGCGCTGTCGCCAGACCCCAAATTAGTCGGCCTTGTTACGGTTCTTGAGCCTGAGCTTGGAACATATGCAGAGCGCGCTCAAGCAATCCAGAAAATCACCGCAACAGGCGAGCGGCCTTCTCCTGAGTTATTGAAGCAGTTTAGCGACCAATTCACAGTCGTTGAAAGCAAGATGGAAGGATTGGGTGACGAGATCGCAGCCTTTGGTACCTCTGCGGTGCAGAAGTCTGAATTGACTGGTAATATCGCCATCTCAATCATGCTCGCGATCCTTGCCTTAGGCTTGGTATTCTCCGCGGGCCTGATCTGGTTCGCTGTCAAAAGCATTATCGTTCCGTTGGCATCTTTGCAGTCAGCTTTGTCCGACCTCGCGAAGGGCAAATCCAATGTCGAGCTTACCGAAGTTGACCGCGCTGATGAAATTGGGGCGATCGCGAGTTCGGTTGTCGAACTGCAGGATATGCTGGCAAACAAAGCTAGGCTCGAAGCCGAAGAGGAGGCTAATCGCCAGCAAGCAGCAGCTCAGATGCGCCAGCGCGAGGAAACCATCAGTCGCGCGCGTGCTCAACAGCAAGCAGACGTGGTTGCAGCCTTGGGAAGCGCCTTGGGCCGGTTGAGCGATGGCGATTTGACCTCGACCATCACTGAGGAATTCCCAGAAGAGTTCAAACAAATCCGCGACGACTATAATCAAGCCGTCAGCACTCTTCAGGAAGCCCTGACCTTTGTGGCCGCGAACGCAACGTCGATCCGTGGTGGCGCGACCGAAATCGCCAATGCGGCAGACGACTTGTCACGCCGCACAGAACAGCAAGCGGCAAGCTTGGAGCAGACTGCTGCTGCGCTTGATGAGGTCACCGCGACGGTCAATAAGACTGCAACCGGTGCCCGTCAGGCATCGACCGTGGTTCGTGACACGCGCGGTGAAGCCGAAGTCACTGGCGCTGTCGTGAGTGATGCTGTCGCTGCCATGACGGCAATTGAGGACTCGGCGCAGAAAATCAGCCAAATCATTGGCGTGATTGATGAAATTGCCTTCCAAACCAACCTTCTGGCCTTGAATGCCGGGGTTGAAGCTGCCCGAGCTGGTGACGCTGGCCGCGGCTTTGCAGTGGTAGCTTCTGAAGTTCGAGCTTTGGCTCAACGCTCTGCCGATGCCGCCAAAGAGATCAAGACTTTGATTTCCTACAGCTCCGCGCAAGTTAGTTCTGGCGTGACTTTGGTTGGCCGCAGCGGGGAGTCCCTAACCCGCATCGTTGCCCGTGTGGGTGAGATTGATGCTCTGATCTCCGAGATTGCAGCCTCCGCACAAGAACAAGCAACCGCGCTTGGCCAAGTGAACTCCGCTGTGAACCACATGGACCAAGTAACCCAGCAAAACGCAGCTATGGTGGAAGAAACCACGGCAGCATGCCACGCGCTCAACCGCGAAGGGGATTCTTTGGAAGCCTCGCTGTCGAGCTTTAACTTAGGCGTGCCGATAAAAACCGCGCGCGCCGCTCAAGCCATCCGTCCACAGGTGTCTGCGGCGATCTCGCCAGCGACTCGTAAGACCATTGCCGCCATCAAGCCTTTGGGTCGGGGGGGTGCGGCTGCCAAACCAGCGCCGCAAGCCGAAGCCGACGACTGGGAAGAGTTTTGAGTGAGCGTGAGTAACCACACATGACCTCTTTCGCACTCCCCGCCAGCTTGGACACACGCGCAGCACCTGCCCTGCATGAAGCTCTTTTGAGTTTTGATGGGCACGCCCTAACACTCGATGGAAGCCAAGTTGAAAACCTTGGAGGTCAATGCCTCCAAATTCTGCTTGCCGCCCACGAAGCATGGGCCAAGCACGAGACACCGTTTGCTATTGAGAGCCCAAGTGACGCCCTCGCCGCCCAATGGTCGGCCTTTGGCGCTCCCCCCCACCTGCTCAGTCCGCAAGGAGACCCGCAATGACAAAAAAGATCCTGACGGTCGATGACAGTCGAACCATGCGCGACATGCTGATGCTTGCCCTCAGCGATGCGGGTTATGAGGTCGTACAAGCCGAAGATGGCATTGATGGACTGGAAACGCTAGAACGCGAAGGCGCTGACGTCGTCATTACCGATATCAATATGCCCCGCCTCGATGGTTTTGGTTTTATCGAAGGGGTGCGTGCCAATCCAGCCCATCGCGGCCTGCCCGTCTTAGTGCTGACCACGGAGAGCTCTGCCGAGAAGAAGGCCCGTGCCAAAGAAGCTGGTGCCACTGGCTGGATTGTTAAACCATTTGACCCCGTCAAACTGGTGGATGTTGTTCGCCGCGTTTCAGGATAAGCCAAGATGTCTGCAGACGATCCTTTTGAAGCCATCAAGCAAACCTTCTTCCTTGAATGCGAAGAGTTGCTGACAGACCTAGAGGCCAGCGTCACAGCGCTGACTTTTGGCGATGGTGATGGTGAGACGATCAATGCGGCATTCCGGGCTATTCATTCCATCAAAGGCGGCGCAGGTGCATTTGGTCTCGAAGAATTGGTCCGCTTCGCCCATGTGTTTGAGACTTATATGGACGAGCTGCGCTCGGGTCGCAAAACCTGCGACGAGACAGCCATTCGCGCGATGTTGCACGCTTCAGACGTCCTCGCCGATCATGTCAGCTTTGCGCGCGGTTTGATCCCATCCATGGATGAAGAGCGGTCGCAAACCGTTGCCAATGACTTGCGTGCTCTGATGGATGATGGCGGGCCTGTAGGTGCAGCAGCCCCAACGCCAGGCCCAAGTCTCGATCCGATCGAAGCAGAGTTTGACTTCAAGCCCGTCATGTTCGACTTCGGCGACACGACCTCGGTGCCAGACGATGTTACACCAGAAGGCTGGATTATCACTTTTAAGCCACATATCAGACTTTATGAAACTGGAAATGAACCCGCACTTCTCTTGCGCGAACTTGCGCGCTTGGGTCCTTGCCAGATCAGCTTAGACACTTCGGAATTGGTCGCTCTGGCCGACTTGGGCGAGCCTTCGGCTTGCTTAAGCTGGACGATTGAATTGGACGCGCCTGTGGAGCTTGAATCCATCACCGAAATCTTTGAGTTTGTTGAAGGCGAATGCGATCTCGTCATTCTGCCCAAGGGCAACTCGGCTGCCTTTGTGGAAGAGAGTTCCGCCGGCGATGTAGACATTGCAGCGCTTTTGGCAGCAGCAACTGCCCCTGCCCCAGCTGCCCCCGCCACTGACGAAGTCGACATTCAGGCGCTGCTAGCTATGGCCACGGCGGCAGCTGTGCCTGCGCCTGCCGCTGACGCGCCAGCCCCAGTCGCCTCAGTCACGCCAACAGCACCGGCTCCCAGCGCCCCTTCAACGAAAGCTGCTGCCCCTTCCGGCAATGCCTCCGCTGCAGCTGGTGGCCAAGCCTCAATCCGGGTGGATCTCGACCGGATCGACAAATTGATCAATGTGGTCGGCGAATTGGTAATCCAGCAAGCCATGCTGGCCCAAAGCGTTGCCGAATGTGGCCTTGCAGCCTCCTCGACTGTTAAAGTTGGCCTTGAAGACCTCGAGCAATTATCGCGGGAAATCCAAGACAGCGTGATGGCCATTCGCGCCCAGCCCGTGAAGTCGGTGTTTCAGCGTATGCCGCGCTTGGTGCGCGAAGTCGCGGAGATGACGGGCAAGAATGTCCGCCTCATCACCGAAGGCGAAGCAACCGAAGTTGATAAGACCGTTGTCGACCGATTGGCCGAACCTATCACACACATGATCCGCAATGCGATTGATCACGGTCTTGAAGATGCCGAAGGCCGCACAGCGTCTGGTAAGCCCAAAGAAGGCACCATCCGGCTTGCCGCGCTCCACCGCTCTGGTCGGATTGTGATTGAAGTCAGTGACGACGGGCGCGGCATTAACCGCGAGCGCGTACGCAAAATTGCGATCGACCGTGGCCTGATTTCCGCCGATGCCAATCTCAGCAACGAAGAGACTGACAATCTTATCTTTTTGCCCGGCTTTTCGACAGCCGATAGCGTGTCTGACATTTCCGGTCGTGGGGTCGGGATGGATGTGGTCCGCCGCTCGATCCAGCAATTGGGCGGCCGAATTTCGATTGCTTCAACGCCAGGCAAGGGTTCAGTGTTCACGATGAGCCTGCCCCTTACTCTAGCCGTGCTCGACGGCATGGTGGTGCGCGCGGGTGGGCAGACCCTTTTGTCGCCCCTGTCCTCCATTATTGAGAGTTTTACGCCGAAAGAAGGCGACCTCCACCGGATTGGCGCGCGCGATTGGGTAATCCGCTTCCGCGACCGTTTCTTGCCCTTGATCGACACCGGTCGGGTGTTGGGTTTCGCCGGCCCCGACGCGCCGGAAATCACGGGCCGCGATGGGATCGCGATCGTGGTGGAGAACGAAGGCGGCTCACAGGTCGCGCTCTGGGTCGATGACATCCAAGGCCAACGGCAAGTCGTGATCAAAAGCCTAGAGACCAACTACCGGAAAGTGGACGGCATCTCTGCTGCCACCATCCTTGGCGACGGACGGGTCGCCCTCATTCTCGACATTGATGCGCTGGTGGTTCTTGGTCGCCAGCAAGCCAACCAATCTGAATTCAAGATAGCGAGCTAGTAACATGTCCGACCCCCTCAACACCCCTGAAGATGCACAGCAAGAATTGATGGCTTTCATGGCAGGCGGTCAGGAATTCTGCGTGGACATTATGGCCATTCGCGAAATCCGTGGCTGGACCGCGGCGACCCCGCTGCCCAAGACTCCGGGCTATATGAAGGGCGTGATCAATTTGCGCGGCACAATTTTGCCGATCCTCGATCTGTCTGCCCGCCTAGGTTTGGGCATGTGCGAGCCCAGTGGCCGGAACGTCATTATGGTGGTGCAAATTGCCAATCGATCGGTCGGCCTGTTGGTCGATTCTGTTTCCGAAATCATCATGGTCAAAGCCAATGAAATCCAACCAGCACCCTCGGTTGCTATGGATGAGATGAAAGCCTTGATTATGGGGATCATACCAGTTGGGCAAAGGCTTTTAAGCCTCCTTGATGTCAATTTGGTGCTTCCTGAAGTTGAAGTCGAAGCCGCATGAACGTTGCCCGGCAAGCCAAACAGAGCTTGGTAAGCGGCGACTATGTCATGACCGCCGACGATTTCGCGCAAATCGCCGCAACCTTGAAAGAGATGTCGGGTATCGTGCTGAGCGATGGGAAAGTCGCACTGGCCTATTCCCGGCTGGCAAAACGCCTGCGCATCCTAGGCCTAAACAGCTTTGCCGAATATTGTGCAATGATCGACAGCACGCAGGGCGCTGATGAGCTGCAGGAAATGTTGGCGGCTTTGACGACCAATGTGACGCGCTTCTATCGCGAGCCGCATCATTTCGACACCTTGCACAATTTATTTTTGTCTGACCTCGCACAAAAGGCCCGGTCGGGAGATCGGGTACGTTTGTGGTCTGCTGCCTGCTCAAACGGGCAAGAACCCTATTCCATGGCGATGACGGTTCTCACCGCCATGCCAGATGCCGCCACCTATGACGTGCGCATTCTTGCAACCGATATTGACCCGAATATGGTTGCCGAAGGCCGCGACGGTACTTATCGCAGTGAGCTTTTAGACCCCGTTCCAGCGCAATCCCGTCAGCGCTTCTTTGAAGCCGGCTACGATGGGCATCTGGCCGCACGCGCATCGTTGCGCGAACTCACGCGGTTTAACGTGCTCAACCTTTTGGGCTCTTGGCCGATGAAGCACAAGTTTGACGTCATCTTTTGTCGCAATGTGGCGATCTATTTTGACGAGCCTACGCAAGAGCGCATCTGGGCCCGCTTTGCCCAGTGTCTGCATGAAGGTGGTCTTTTGTTTATTGGCCATTCTGAACGCGTTAGTGGGCCAGCTGAGCGCTATTTCGAAGCGACTGGCCTGACAACCTATCGGCGGAGCGGCGCATGACGATTAAAGTGCTTGTCGTCGATGATTCCGCCACCATGCGGCAATTGATATCGGCGGTTCTGAACGCAGACCCCGAAATTGAAGTCGTGGGAGCGGCGGAAGAGCCCCATGAAGCGCGCGCGATGATAAAAGCGCTGTCACCCGATGTGATCACTCTGGATGTCGAAATGCCCAATATGAATGGGCTGGAGTTTCTGGAAAAAATCATGCGGCTACGGCCGATGCCCGTCGTCATGGTCTCCACCTTGACTCAAGCCGGCACCGAAGTCGCCTTAGCCGCCTTGGAATTGGGGGCGGTGGATGTGGTTGGAAAGCCCACGGGTGCCATAAGCCTCAGCACGGGCTTCCCCGACCTGATTGGCAAGGTAAAGGCGGCCGCCCAAGCCAATGTCCGCACACTGACCCAGCGCGAGCCTGCTACGACCGACACCAACTTCCGCGCCAAGTCTGGCCATGTCATCGCCATTGGCTCGTCCACGGGCGGGGTCGAAGCTCTGCTGTCGATTATTCCACTTTTGCCTGAAACCTGCCCACCAATCCTGATAACCCAACACATGCCCGCTGGCTTCACCACGAAGTTTGCCGCGCGCTTGGACAAGGCTTCGACGATCCATGTGACCGAAGCAGAAGATGGTGCGGCCCTCATGCCCGGTCATGCTTATTTGGCTCCAGGCAGCCATCTCCACCTAAAGGTCACTAATTCTCTGATGCCGCGGTGTCGACTTGTGGAAGGCGACTTAATTAATGGGCACAAGCCTTCAGTTGACGCTCTCTTCCACTCTGTTGCAGCCCTAAACCGCCCAACAACCGGTGTCATCCTGACCGGCATGGGTCGCGATGGGGCTGAGGGTCTATTGGCTATGCGTCAGGCCGGGGCCGCGACGATCGGGCAAGATGAGGCCAGCTCTATTGTGTATGGCATGCCAAAGGCTGCCTTCGAACTTGGTGCGGTGGAGCGGCAAGTCCCGCTGCGCCGGATCGCTGAAGCCATTCTATCCACCTGTTCCATCCAAAAAAATCTCAACTAGGGAGTCAGACGATGCCTGCCGCCAGCGCACTGAATGTTTTGGTAGTCGACGACCAGCAATCCATGCGGATTCTGGTCAAGACCTGCCTCAGCCAAATTGGCGTCAAAGATATTCGCGAAGCCGCCGATGGCGAAGCCGGCTTGCGTGAATTGATTGGCAAGCCTGCCCATTTGGTCATTTCTGATTATAACATGCCCAAGATTGACGGTTTGGCCTTCTTGCGTGCCATTCGGGCCCATCCCCCGGTCGCTAATACCGCCTTCATCATGCTGACCGGCCGCGCCGACGCGGAATTGGTCCAGCGTGCGGTGCAATTTGGCGTCAACAACTTTTTGGTGAAGCCCTTCACCACCGCCCAGCTCAAAGCCAAGCTTGAGAGTGTTTTTGGAAAGCTGACATGAGCTTTAACGCAGACGTTTCCAGATTTGCAAAGCGCATCCATGTGAACCAGGGCGAACATTTCGCCAGTGGTGACCCTGAAGTGTGCTTGACCGCGATTCTGGGTAGCTGCGTATCGATTTGTCTTTATGATCCCGCCGCCAAAGTGGGCGGCATGAACCATTTCCTTTTGCCCGAAAATCCTGACTCCGTTCATGATGTGCATGGCCGCTATGGGGCCTATTTGGCAGAGCTTTTGATCAATGATTTGATGAGCTTAGGCGCGATCAAGTCGCGACTGGAAGCCAAAGTGTTTGGTGGGGGCAAGATGTTCCAAGGCCTGCGCGATGTAGGGGCCACCAATGCCGCTTTTGCCAAGAAGTTCCTAATGGACGAAGGCATCCCGGTTCTGGGTGGCAGTACGGAAGGGACCAGTGCGCGCCGGGTCGAATTTTGGCCCACGACAGGCCGCGCCTTCCAAAAATTTGTCAGCCAAGAGATGCCACCGCCACCACCGCCAAAGCCAGTCCTCGAAACCTCCATCGGCGATGTGGAGTTGTTTTAATGTCGACTTTGCCCGCACCAATCTTGGCGAAACTGGCTCATGAAGTGGCAGCCATTCGCGCGGAAGCGGCCTCATTGGAGGCTTTAGTTTGCGCCGGTGCAGCGAGCCTTGGACCTGAAGGCATGGTAGAGGCCCAGAAGCTTGATCATATCCTGCAATCGCTAGATGGCCTGACAGCATTGCTGACAGGCCTGTCGGAGGGAACGCCCTATGGGCAGGCTGTCGCCAGCCTGCCCTTGGCTCATATGGCGGATCGTCTAGCAGAGGCACCACCAACTGATCCCGATAGGCCAACCCACCGGACAACCAAGCTGGTGGATCCAGAATTATTCTAAGAAGGGGCGTGATGGCGTGAGTAGCAAATCCTCAACCCCAACCCAAACAGGCTTGAATGCCCTCTTATTAACTGACGGGCCCCATACGATGGACATGTTGTCGGCCGTGACATCTGGCTTTGGCATGGCCAAGCGCCACAAGGCTCGCACCATCGATGAAGCCTTTGACATCCACAAAAGCAATTCGATCGACCTGATCATACTCGACTGTTCGACCGAGGACATGAATGGTATCGAAATCACCCGCAGATTTCGCATGGAGTTCGAAGGTGAGAAGTCTGAGACACCGATCTTAGCTGTGGCGGGTCACGCCAGTCAGATTCAGATTGGCCAATATCGCGATGCGGGGGCAAGTTTTGTCGTGGCCAAGCCTGTAGCCCCAGGGATCTTACTTCAACGCATTTTGTGGCTGGCTAAAGATATGCGCGATTTGGTGAATACGCCGACCTTCCGTGGGCCAGATCGCCGAGTACGGGCTATGGGCCTTCCTGCGGGTATCGAGCAAGGACGCCGGGGAACAGATCTTGATGCAAATGTCAGCGAGATCGCTGGACAGAATCTCGATCAGAGCAAGATAGATGACATGATGAAACCAGTTCGGGTAAATCTGATATGACGACCAAGCCAAATCATAATTCTTTGAAGCGCAAACTGGCGAAGGTCGGGAAACTGCCCGTCGATGAATTGGCCGGCCGTAGCCAATTCAACATCGATCTCATGAAAGATGAGTTTGAAGTCGTGATGCGCAATCAGATCGAAGAACTCACAGACCTCTTGCAAGGTAAGGACCCTGCCAACATCCGCGGTATTTATGAAATGTCGTCGCAGATCATTTCGAGCGCCAGCTTTGTCAAAGCCGACTCGGTCTCCAAGGCGGCCCAATCGCTGTGTGAGGTGCACGAAATCATGAGTGCAGGGAAATGGGATTGGGAAGCCATCACCGTGCATGGCAAAACCATCCAATTGCTTGCTGCATTAGAACCCAGCCAAGCCGCGATGAGTGAAAGTCTGTTGGAAGGGCTAGGCGCGGTGGTCGCGGCCAAACGGGGCTAAATTGCCTGCAGAAATGCGCTTGGCTCTATAGCACCAAGGTCAAGGAATCCCTGAAAACATTTTGAGTTGGATGTCAGCCAAACGCTTGGAACGGTTCAAGGCAGAGCTTGCGGCACAGGCTGTCCAAAGCGAAAGCCTTTATCCAGCTCACAGCGAGCAATGATGGTGCATTCTTGACGGAATGCACCCGACAGGGCGAAACGCATTTCTGGACGCGGTCATTGTCTCGCGGCAGGAGGCGCTTCATAATAAATTATGAACCAGCTTACGCAGTCCCAAAAAGCGATCTTGGATAAGGTCGTGGTTGAGTTGGCCGAGGTGGCGGGCGTTGAGGCCATTGTGCTGGGTGGATCACACGCCCGGGGCCGTGCTCGTGCAGACTCGGACATCGATGTCGGTCTCTACTATCGGGACGACATACCCTTCGACATACATAAGGTCGGTCAAATAGCGTCGCGCTTAAATGATACACCCGATCCTGTCGTGTCTGACTTCGGCGCTTGGGGTCGCTGGGTGGACGGCGGTGCATGGCTGACGATCGAAGAACAGAGAGTCGATCTACTCTATCGCTCTCTCGATAAGGTCCAGCGCACGCTCAAGGATGCGTTGGAAGGAAGGTTCGAGATCGATTTCGAGCAGCAACCGCCATTCGGCTTTTTCGGGCCAACTCTGCTCGGTGAAGCAGCGATTGCAGTGCCCCTTCACGATCCGTTTGGCAGGCTGCCGGAACTCAAAGTCAGACTGACGCCGATGCCGGAAGCATTGGCAAGAGCCGTCGTTCAAAGTCGCCTATGGAGCGTGGAGTTTGGCCTGAAGGCGTTTGCGCCAAAGTTCGTCGCAAATGGTGACGTTTTTGGGGTGGCGGGATGCCTAACTCGCTTTGCGCACGCGTTGGCGCTGACCTTGTTCGCACTGAACCGGGTTTATCCTATAAACGACAAGACAATGATTTCCGAGATCGAAGAGTTCGATATGGCACCGGCCAACTTTGGCCCTCGACTAGGTTCGATCTTATCGAATATCGGGTCGACCCCCGACGCGCTTGCGCGCAGCGTGGATGCAGTCAGTTCGCTTTTCGTTGAAGTGCGCGATTCTGCTGGCAGTTCCTACGCCCCACCATGGCGCCTATAATGGGGATGCCGGAAGCCGCCGAACAATGGTCTTTGCGCGAGCTGGGGAGTTATAAAGCTGAGGTGAACTTTTGGGCGGCTTAGGCCGCCCGCAAAGTCGACAGGAAGCGCGACACGTCATCTTGAAGCTTCGTCGCATGCCGCTGTAACTCTTCAGCCGCCATATAGGTGTCGCCTGCAGCAGAGCGCGTGGTGTCCGTGCCCCCAGCCAGAGCCGAGATAGAATGGGCTACAATGTCTGAGCCAACGGCGACTTGGCTGGTGGTATTGCGGATTTCGTCAATCGCTTCAGTCTGTGCTTCGACAGATTGGGAAATCAGGCTGGACATAACAGCCACATTGCCAATGGTTTTGGCTACCGCCTCAATTGCGACGGCTGCACCCGACGTTGCTTGTTGAATGCCGCTGATTTGCGCGGCAATTTCGTCAGTTGCCCGCGACGTCTGCTCGGCAAGTGATTTCACTTCCGACGCGACCACGGCAAAGCCTTTACCGGCGGCACCTGCCCGTGCTGCCTCAATCGTGGCGTTCAGGGCCAGAAGATTGGTCTGGTTGGCGATATCATTGATCAATTGAATGACTTCACCAATGCGTTGGGCGGCTTCGCGCAATTGCGAAACGGATTCGGTTGTCGAAATGGCCTGCGTTTGGGCCTGCTCGGCCACGCTTTGGGCTTGTGTTACCTGGTCAGAAATCAATTGCGCATTCGTGGATAATTCTTCGGCGGCCTCGGCTGCACGCTGAATATTCTGCGCGCTGTCATTGGTGGTTCTAGAGACCGAGCCCGTATGTTCGGCATTTTCATTGGCCGTCGATGTCAAGGTGGAAGCCGATTGCTGCAACTGGCTGGCCGCTGCGACGACCAATTGGATCATTTCAGCAACCGATGTTTCGAAAGAATCCGCGACCTGATGCAGGGAACGTTGACGTTCTTCTTGCGCGTGGGCTGCATCCCGCAGGCGTTGATGCTCAGATGCTTTCGCCTCACCGGCCACCAAACGATAATCATTGATGGCGTTCAAAATGCGACCGACAGAATCGTGGGTTTTTGAGTCCAAGCTGACGTTAAGGTCGCCCTGACCGATTTGGTCCATAGCTTTCGCTGCAGCATCCAAAGGCTTCTCAATGGTGCGCAAAACCGTAAAGCTCAAGGCTGCGAGCGCGGCCAAAGACCCTAAGGCCACTAAGCCCAATAGCATCAGTTGGAAGTTTAATTCCGCTTTGGCCGCATCATCCAGCGCGGTGACATTTTTTTCGATCGCGTCGCTCACTTGGCCGTTGGATTCTTCAAGTTTTTCGAAGGCAACCGTAAAATCGCCCATCTTTTGGCTGGCTGCGTCGGGGTCTTGGGTAGCCAAAACACTGACGGTATCAGCCATGGCAATATAGGCGTTCAAATCCGGCTCGGCTTGCTTTACCAAAGTACGGACACTCTCGGGCACGTTTAGCTTTTGGATATCGGACATGGCCGCCTTAAACGTGTCGCCATGTTCGGTAATGGCTGCTTTAACTTCGTCAGCACTTCCTGCAAGCAAGCCACGCCCGATCAAGGTAGCGCTCAAGACATCCGAGTTTAGCGCGTCATGCATCATATCCGCTTCAGCAAAAAGACGCCCAGCAATACCAATTTGTTGAACTTGGTCTTGCGCCTCTTTGTATTTCTCAAGTGAGAAAAAGGATGCAGCTGAAACGGCGGCGATACAAAGGCCGGCACCGGCGATCATGATGGAGAATTTGGCCCGAAGCGTTAGATTATCCACAACAGCATCCTTATGTCTTGGAGACGTATTTTTCACAAAAATGTGTTAACCATTGCTAAAATTTTAAGCATTAGGCTGATTAAGTAATAGACACGCGTTTACAAAATTGATTTCTATAATAATATTTCAGAGAACGCTGCCGATTAAGGGCCATCTGTTAGGTTATGCCCACGAACATATGCCAAAAATCTACACAATCGATCTGATTACTACTTAAGTTGAGCGTTTAGTTTGGTTAGGATCTGGTCTGTACGAGGTCTAGGGACCGCCCCAAAACAATCGAAGTTGAGACAGCAATGCAATCACAAGGATGGCGCTATGCCCATATTGGCATTGAAGGCGATGAAATTGAAATTGGTGGCGTCAAAATTTGGGAAAGCGACTGGGAAGATTTAGATCACCCCAGCGTAAAATTGCCACATCCTGCCCATATTCACCAAACCCACTACTTTAGGGTTTTTGAGGTACGCCACCCCTTTTGCGTGGTCCGTTTTGCCGCATGCGAACTCTCGGCAGGCGTCTGGGGCTTCTATGTTCCCGATTAATGGTCAGTCCCAACCGAAGCGCTTTTTCTGTTAGGCGGAATTCTGTATCGCTTTAATTCGTGACAAGCCCTTGAACAGGGTCTCAGGCGTGACGGGCTTTGCAATGTGGTGATCGGCCCCCGCTTCAAGAGCAGCTTGGATATCTCGTGCCATAGCATTTGCGCTGAGAACAGCGATAGGCGTTCTGGGCGTGGACATTTTTTGCTCAAGAGCGCGGATGGCGCGGATTGCGCTGAGGCCATCCATCTCGGGCATGTGGATGTCCATGAGGATGGCATCAAAAGCCTGCCTTTCAAAGGCCTTAATTGCTTCCAGCCCGTTCTCCGCAAACGTGATTTCGGTTTGCAGCGGCTCTAGGAGCAAAGCGACGACTTGGCGATTTACCGGGTGATCTTCGGCCACGAGAATTGAGGCCCCCATGAGGGCCTCTAGGCTTTGGTTGGATTCCGGTGCTTGCCCGATCGCAACGTCCTCTGACAGGCTATTCGTGCGGCGCGGCAGCGCCAGATCGACGGTAAATGTGCTACCGGACCCGAGCACGGAATGGGCTTCAATTGACCCACCCATCATTTGCGCAAGCGCCTTACAGATGGCGAGGCCTAGGCCTGTACCGCCGAATTGGCGCGTGATGGACCCATCGCCTTGCTCAAAGCGCGCGAATAATCGCTTGTGCGCCTGCTGATCAAAGCCAATGCCCGTGTCTGTCACTTCTATCCGAATATTCTGGCTGCTTCCAGGCTCTAAGATCGGCAGCACTTTGACAGACACTTTGCCTGCATGGGTAAATTTCACCGCATTTGAGCAGAGGTTTGATACGATCTGGCGCAGGCGGATTGCATCGCCCAAATAGTGGCCGCGAACGGCATCATCGAGGGTGACTTCGAAGCCAATGCCCTTTTCGTCGGCCCGTTCCCGGATCAAATAGGCTGCGGCTTCAACCTCACTGCCAAGATCAAAGACGATCTCTTGAAGATCCAGCTTTCCCGCTTCGATCTTAGAAACATCCAGCAAATCATTCAGCAAACGCTGCAAGGTCTCGCCTGAAGAATGGATAAGATGGGTCATATCGCGTTGCTTATCGGGCATTGGCAGCATCAACATCGCCTTTGCGATACCAACTACACCATTCAGTGGGGTTCGAATTTCATGGCTGATATTGGCGAGGAATTCTGACTTGGCCTGATTGGCGAGTTCAGCAGCAATTTTCGCGTCATTCAATGCTGAGCGCATGTGCCGCGTTTTATTGATCATGGCTGAGGCAAACAGAATAGCTGGAAGTCCAACCAGAAGGGGCACTGCGGTGCCAACCAAGCCAATCAGCTTGATGATTTCGGCTTGGCGCGCGACGTCAAAAAACCCAATAAAAACATTACCTAATGCCATGGACACAAAGCAACTGCTTACCACCACAACGATTAATATAACGGCATTCACATAGCGAGACTGGCTGCGCTCTGCTAAAGACAACAAGGAATCGAGCGCATGATTGGCGTTGATCTTGGATGGGTTAATCGCGGAAGATGACGCCTTGCCCATTTCGCGCATTCAATCACCTTCCATCAAACTTTGGCGCTCGCTCAAACCTAAGTTTTAAGTTGGGCGCACAACAAATCAGCGTGAAGCGTCACACACAAAGGTTTCGATTTGGAAAATCAAATCTCGGACGGGGCGGCGCAGATCCAAAGCTTGGGCGGCGGCAATAGATGTTGCAGGTGGCCAGCCCTGCGTTTTCAGCCATTGGCTGGCTGCGCGCCTTGGAATGTACCTTGGTCGCGCGCTTGCTAAGGTCGTTTATCGTGCCTGGCAGCGAAAAACTGGAGCGGGCGATGGGAATCGAACCCACGACATTCAGCTTGGGAAGCTGACGTTCTACCTCTGAACTACGCCCGCAAATCACAAAAAGGCTTGGGTTGACCGAGAATACGTCCTTGGGATCATGGCCTCTAAATGATGTGGTTCTTTTTCACCATTTTCATGCCAGTTGCAAGGCCAGAAACGAGCGCGTGGTCTGATGCCATTTCGGACGCCTCAAGATAAAAGGAGGCCATCAGATCGGTGATTTCGTCGGAAATCGATAGTAGAAGCGGGTGGATTTGTGTTTCAGGGTGTTCCTCGACAAAGGCCTGCCAACTTGTGAGGATGAGTTGAGCGCGATCAATTATTTCGTGAAGTCCTCGCTCAGAACAAATATTAGCCATGACTGGATTCTCCCGTCTTATTACCGATGAGTATGGTGACATAGGTGAAAGAATTCCAGTGTCAATTACATCAACTATGGCTCCTACCAGCGCCCGCGCAGGTTATCGCAGGATACCAAGCGCTGCCATGCTTTCGATAACTGCACGTTGACGGGCCAAAACCTCAGCGCGTTCAATCATTTTGCCATCCGGTGTCTTATTGGCCGGGGCCAAGCGGGTTTCTGCATAAGTTTTTTCAAAAGCAGCCATCGGCAAGCGCGATAACGTGTTTGTCATGCCGGTTTTCTTCCGAGTCTCGCGCAGGGCGGCAATATCGAGCACTGCATTGGCATTAAAAGTCTCCCCCGTGGCGGCTTCGGCCAAGGTGCGCCCATACCAATCGAGCACAATCGACATCCCATCCGTGGAATTGGCCGCCACCGACGTGCCATAAATCCCTGCTGAATTGGCACTAACCACATAAGCAATGTTTTCGACTGCTCGGGCCATTTTGGAAATGTGCTTGGGTGTTAGATTCGGGCTCCCGACTTCACTGGTTGGATGAAGGAGAATTTCTGCGCCCTTGAACACCGCCATGCGGGCGATCTCTGGATAGAGGATTTCTTCGGAGGCAATCGTCCCCAAGGTCCCTATCTCTGTGGCCGCTATGGGAAAGACCGCGTCGAGACCATAGGCGTCGAGATATTTGTCCCACACATCATAAGGGCTAGGCGTATAGAGTGAAATCATCCGGCGATAGCGCAACACAACCTGGCCGGTCGGACCATAGACGACATTGGATTGGAAATAGAGATCGGGGAAATTGGGATCATTCTCATAATGGTTCGAGCACAGATAAATCCCGTGCTTTTGGGCTATCGTGGCAATCGCATCAGCCTCTGGCCCCCGCAAATCGATTGCGGCCTTGGCCTGCCATTGCTCTCGCGTTTCGCCTAAAGGGAAGCTGGTGAGCCAGTATTCGGGTAGGACAACCAGCTTTAAGTCATAGCCGTTGAAGCCCTTGAGGAACCCCTTGGCCGCCCCAATTTGGCTGGACACGCGCGCCATGGTGGCATTCATGCGGGCGCGGGCGGCGTCTTTCGTACTGTCTTGATTAACCGCGTCACAGCGGGTCTGAAGCGCCAAAGCCGAGTAGCGCATGGGCGAAGTTTGGGCAGTGGCATCGGTCATAGCAAGGCTGGCTCCAGCAGAAAGGGCGGTCAACAGAAGATCGCGGCGGTTCATGGCAAGCTAGGTCCGAAAGCCGCCAGTCGGTACCGGCGAAAGCCGGCAAAAGAAACCTTGCTTGACGAGGAATTCATCATGGCATTCATCATCCACGGGCTAGACCCGTCCCTGTTTGGTTCGGTTTTAGATCAAAAGCAAGTCGCAGTCCGACAGGGGGTGCCACCCTATTATGTCGTCGATGAAAGTCCGGGCTTTCCGTGCAGGATCACGTTGGATGATGCAGCGGTCGGCGAGCAGGTTGCGTTGGTTTCCTATCCCCATCACAAGGCGGACACACCCTATGCCCAATCGGGTCCAATCTTTGTTTCCTGCGGACAACCTAAGCCTGGCCGCTTTGTTGATACGATCCCCCCTGCCCTTGCCCGGCGCAAATTGTCGCTGCGTGCCTATGATGCGGACGGAATGATGGTGGATGCAGCCCTTGTGGATGGCGAAACAGCCATGCCGGTCATCCTCGCCCTATTTGACAACCCGCATATCCTCCGCATTGACGCCCATAATGCCACGCGTGGGTGCTTCGCCGCGCATATTATGCGGCACGACGGACCTTAGCTTCCCGCCTGCTCTGCATCCCATTTTTTGAGGAAGGTCTTTTTGGCCTGTTCGCGCCAGACGCGCTTGAGATTCGCCACCACCCAATCGGGATCGACCTTATCTGGACGGGCGAGAATGAGTGGCCAGCTTCGGTAGTGGGGCGTGAAGAAAAACGTCTCAGGATCAACTTCGATCAGGAATTCGCGTTCCTCAAAGGTGGTTTTAAACACGGGTACATTTTCCTGCGGGCTCCACCATACCCACATTTTCCCATGCGCTTTGAGGTTTGGCTGCCCCCATGAGACGGCGTCTTCGACATTCGGCAGATTGAGCGAGAGTGCGAGCGCGCGAAGGCTCTCCCAGGTAAAGGGTTCAGGTTGCGGCATCGGCAATCTCCTGCGCGGTCGCACTCCACACCTGATGGTCAGACGCGAGTGCTGCAAACACGTCTCGCACGGCCCACAGGCGAAATGGCAGGCCGGAAATATAAGGGGTCAAGGTAAAAGATAGCACTTGGCCGCCATAGCGCGGTCCCTCCTCCACCAATAGGTCCCGAGCGGCAAGGATTTGGTTACGCCATTCAACTTCGCTTTGGCGTTGATCGATTAGCACCTTGCGGTCATCCAATTCATTGGCCAATGGCACACAGGTTAGAGGCCCTGACGCGCTGGCCATCGGCCATGGCACGCTGTCGCTTTCCCAGTCGAGGCAGATATCAAAGCCCGCTGCTTTGATCAGATCGGGGGTCTTCTCACTTTGCTGGCGAGCCGGCGACAGCCAGCTACGTGGCATCAAACCAGCCGCCGAAAAAGCCTCACGGGTGCGGGCGACATAGGCCGCCTCCACATCCGGCTCTATTCCGCCCCAATGGATTGAATCTGTGTCCCAACCATGGGCGGCGATTTCATGCCCATCAGCCAAAACAGCTTCAATCAAAGGCCTCTTTTTCTCTAGAAGAACCGCATTGACGGCAAAGGTAGCCTTAAGACCTGCCGCGTTCAGGGCCTTAAGCAAGCGGAACACGCCTACCCGATTACCATAGTCGCGACTGGTATAGTGGCGAAGGTCCGGATAGGGCGTCACCATGGCCCCAGGGTGCTTGAACGGCTTGCCCGACGGGTTCAGCATGAAAAATTCCAGCGGGATCACAATCAGGGCGGCAACGGACTTGTCACCTGGCCAACGGATGGAAGTCCGCTGATCGGCTTGCCGCCAGCTATAGCGATCGATGTCTTGGCCATAGCCTCGCTTTGGATAGGTCAGGTAGTCGCTCGGCAAAGTCATATATCACTCTAACCCTGCTTAGCAGGAGGTTTCAAGGCAAGGATATATCTTTCCATCGCGTTTGGCCTTAGCTTTGGCGGTCTAGAAGATGAGAGGATGACGGACGGGATGCATCAACCACCAAGCAGTGCTGGCCCTCGCGATAGAAGCACCTTCGTCGAACGTCGCAGTGACCTTGAGTTTACCGCCACCCGGATATTCAATGCCCCGATTGGCGCGGTCTATGCGGCGTGGATTGAACCGGCCTGTTTCCAACGTTGGTGGGTGCCCCAATCAGCGCCCGGCATACGCCTCACATCGTGTAAGCTGGATGTTCGGACGGGTGGGAAATATCGTCTTGATTTCGCTATGGGCAATACAGACAAAATCACCTTTTTTGGCAAATATCTCGAAGTAGTGGAAAACCAGAAAATTGTTTGGACCAATGAAGAGGGAGAAGAAGGCGCCATCACCTCCGTAACTTTTGACGAACTAGGCACCCAGACTCGGGTCACATTGTGTGAGATTTATCCAACGACCGAAGGCCTAAAAGAAGCGCTTGCCAGCTCGGCCCTTGCCTTGCCAGAACAGTTCGAACAATTGGCCAATTTACTTGCGGATGCAGGCTAGTGCGCTAAAACCGAGGCAATATGGCGGCTAAACGGGTCGACGCGTCAAGGCCGCCCCGTTTTGTTAGTCCTTGGATAATTGCTTAGAAGCTCAACAAGATGCCAGCACGCGCTTCGCCGCCCTTATAGTCTGTACGAACACGATAGTCGATACCATTTAAGCCAGAAGTTATGCTAGCGACGGCGTTAGGAACCGCCGTCACCGTGCCATCGCCAAGATCGGTATAAAGATATTCACCCCGGACGATTACCCCTTCGAGGACTTCGACTTCTGCGCCAATGCCAACGGTCCAACCGGTCAAATTCTCGGTATTGGCACCTTCCCAAGCAATAGTGGGCGCGCCATTGACGACCACAGACGCTGTGGTCTTCGTATGGGCGAAGGCGACGCCGCCAGTTGTATATACTGAGAAGCCATCTAAGACCTTCACACCAAGTCGGCCACGGATTGATCCACGCAGACCATATTCCTTCGTCGCCGAGGTTGTGAGGCCAGTTGGCGCGGGACTCGGTAATGGCGGGGAACCAGGAACTGGCGCACCGGAAAACGATGCCGCACTCGGGTCGCCACCGCCGGAAATATCAATTTCCAAGCCCATGATAAGTGGACCACCGGTATTGAAATTATTGCCAATAACGACACCGTAGGTAAGGCCGTCGATTTCAGGCTTCAGCCGGCTCGGGACAATTGTTGGCCCCAAAGCCCTGAAAGCAGCACTGCCCACCGTATCCACATTGCGCTCGGTGCCCATCAGATTGCCAACGACGATGCCGCCATAAACGCTTCCAGTGTCTTGAGCCATGGCGGAGCCGGCACTGAAACACATGCTCATTGCTGCGGCAGCAGCCAGTATTACTCTCTGCATAGAAATCCTCCAAGCTGAGGATTCGGTACAAGGTTAACGCTAATAAAGATTTAATTTCCCTACCACAGCCGGGTAGTCTCATTTTTCCACCTGAAACCTAAGAGACCGCCTCACCACCGCATGGAGGGCAGATTAGGAATTCGGAATTTTTGAAGATGAGCCGCCTACCGCGCCCGTTCGTTCAGCGCTTGGGTCAGGTCGATTAGGCTGCCCAGTTGATCGATGGTGGTTGCAAAGCGGGCGTCATCGCCTTCGGCATCAATCCCACCACTTTCAAACATGTCACGGGTTTCAATCACCACCACGACCCTGCCCTGTGCAAAGGCCAAACGCATATTGCGACCATTAAAGGCGGATTCCATTTCCATCAGTCGCTCGCAAAAGGCAGGATGGAGCAAATAGCGCGCTTCAACCTGATCAGTAGAAACCACTTCAAAGCGGCGTTCAAAGTCTGGGTGCACCATTTTGACAGGCTCTAACTTCAAGCCAGTCATGCGAGTGCCCAAGTTAAATAGGCCATTGAACAAACCCATATCCTGACGCACTAAAGTGGTCGAGGTGAAAGGACGGGCAAACTGATAGCCCATCACAACGCCTTGAAACACCGTAACAAGGCGGCGGTGTTTGCCTTGCTGCTGGTATTCTTGCAGATGCGCCTCGTGCAGGGTGCCTTCAGAAGTGCCAAATGTGCCTTCCCAGAAGTCGCTAAAGTCGGATTGATCCGGGTTGGCGGGTAAGAGGCCCATGCGAGTGGCGAGCTCGAAGTCGCTGCTGGAGATGCCATCTTTATGATAGCGCAAGCCAAGTGCAGCGCCCAATTCTTCATTCGCGCGTACTTTGATTTGATCGGACATGGCTTGCACAGGCAAGTTCGCCACCCACCATGTAATCCCACCGAGGATTGCGCCGACAACAAAGCCATATTCCGCCCGTTCTGAATCATAGGCCATAAAGCCAATCGCAGCGGCAGCGGCTATACCCATCCCGACCATCAAAATCTGAAGGTTTCGGCGCTTGGCGTCTTCGCGCGCAGTGGCTTGGCTATCAAGCCAATCGCGTAGGCCGTTGGACATAACGTGTTCAAAAAGGGCTTGATGTCTCATAGGGCCTGAGTTTAGCAGCCGCGAGTAAACAGAAAGCAACCAAGAATTTCGGAGAAATCAAACAGGCCTTGGGAGATTTAACGATTTATAGGCTTTCATCTGGCAAGTAAGCGCCCATGTGGGGCCGTAATTGGCGCTAATTTGTCTGAGTGGGTGAAATCGGGCGCTTGCGCCAAGCTGTTGGGAGTAACGAGCAATGGAAATGTTTATTTGGGTCGGCATCCCGGTCGTTTTGATCTTCTTGGTCGCCGGCATGTATAATAATCTCGTCGCTGCACGCCAGAATTGCAACCAAGGTTGGGCCGATATCGACGCCGCTCTTCGGCAACGC
Organism: Alphaproteobacteria bacterium; assembly: GCA_027485915.1. GTDB lineage: Bacteria > Pseudomonadota > Alphaproteobacteria > Caulobacterales > Aquidulcibacteraceae > Aquidulcibacter. Next base: position 53,403 of record JAIXQA010000010.1, read on the forward strand.
CATGACCTTGTGCCAAACTTGGTCGAGACGGTTAAAGGCTATGCCACCCATGAATCCGGTACGCTGACCGCCGTTATCGCCGCGCGCGCTGGAGCATTGGACGCCAAGTCGCCAGACCAATTAGAGAAGGCTGAAAAAGTCCTGTCGGGTGCTTTGGGGAATCTGATGGCGGTCGCGGAAAATTATCCAGACCTGAAGGCCAGCGCCAATTTTCAAAGCTTGCAGGGTGAATTGGCTGACATAGAAGATAAACTCGCTGCCTCGCGCCGGGCCTTTAACGCGGCGGTTGCAACCTACAATACCGCGATCCAATCTTTCCCCAGCAACATCGTTGCAGGCATATTTAACTTCTCCGAACGCACCTTTTTTGAATTGGACCGCAATGAGCGCAGCACAGTAAGTGCGGTTCCAAAAGTTACATTTAACGAATCGTGAGCGATGAAAAGGCCGGAGCCCGCTCCGGCCTTTATTCTTATTGTTCCAAAGTCAGTCAAAGTTAAACATTCAGCGCTAAGCTTGCGAACGGTATAAATTGGAGAGAATATTATGTGGCCACGTAATCAATCTGTCGGAGCTGGCGGTGGACGCAGCACAGCCCCCGGCGGCGGGCTTTACACTGGTCCAGGCGGTGGAAGATCCAAAGAGCCAGGCGGCGGGCTCTATGATGGCCCTGGCGGGGGCTTGTATAAGGGTCCAGGCGGTGGGCTTTCCAATGGTCGTGGCGGTGGCTTGAGCCGTGAGCCAGGTGGCGGTCTTTATACCGGGCCAGGCGGCGGCCTCTATACCGGGCCGGGCGGTGGGCTCTCTCCCGAAATTGGCGGCGGAGCTTATGCGGGCCTCGAAGGGCCTATCTATATGAGCAATATTCCGCCTTGGGACGTCTTCCTGCAGATTCTTTGTGAAGATTATCCCCAATATGCGCACTTGGCCTATAAGATCGAAAGCGCGATCCGGCTTTAGGGCACAAACCTAAGCCGAAGGATGAGGGCATCGCGCATGCGATGCCCCTTTTTATTGTCAGCCATCAGAACTTATAGCCGATCCCAATTGAAGCCACCCAAGGATCCAAAGTCACTTTGGATTTCAAGGCCCCGAAATTAATCTTGGCATCGGTCTCAAAAGCAATGTGTTTTAAGTCGAGATTGACCGACCAAGGCCCTTTGGTGGCGAAATCGGCACCCACTTGCAAGGCATAACCAAAGTCATCTTTCAGATCGACATTAAAACCATTCTTGCCATCTTCAGAGGCAAACCAAATATAGGTGAGGCCTGCGCCGACATAAGGCGAGATACGCGACTCTGTTGCAAAGTGGTATTTGGCGGTCAGAGTTGGAGGCACGTGCCACAAGTCTGACACCTCGATGTTGGTTGCCCCTCCAACAGCTTTTACTGTGTGGTTGCCAGAGCCTGCAATCAGTTCCAGCGAAACGGCGGGGGTCACATAATACTCAATCCCAATTGTTGGAACGACGGAATCATTGACCTTCACATTAAGACCCGTTGCCGCCCCTGCGGCGGTAAGGATCGCGCCACTTTCATCGGGAACAATACCGGTCAGGCGTAAATCCAGTTTGATGGTTCCAGCCGTGGGCGCTTTAAAGGCTTCTTGCGCAGAAGCTGCGCCCCCAGTCAATGTGACAGCGGCAAGTGCCGCAAATAATAGCTTTTTCATGTACGTCCCCTCGTCGGAAAGCTCTCAGATCAAGTCTGAAATCGTCCCTGCTTGTGGGCGTATGGGCAGCTTAAATCGATTTGACACTTTGCCGCGCGGCCTCATGACGCAGGCGTCATCTTTTAAGGCACAGCCGATAGCTGCGTTTGGCGCGTCTGAATCGTTTTGGGGTTTTCGCTTAAAGCGCGCGTTCGACCATCATGGTCTTGATCTCGCCAATGGCCTTGGCGGGATTGAGGCCTTTTGGACAGACTTGGGCACAATTCATGATCGTGTGGCAACGATAGAGCCGGAATGGGTCCTCGAGATTATCGAGACGCTTGCCTTTCTCCTCGTCACGGCTATCGATCAGCCAGCGATAGGCTTGCAATAGCACAGCTGGGCCTAAATAACGGTCACCATTCCACCAATAGGATGGGCAAGAGGTCGAACAACAGGCACACAGAATGCACTCATAAAGACCGTCCATCTTTTCGCGATCTTCTGGGCTCTGCTTCCATTCCTTTTCCGGTGCAGGCGTCGTCGTCTGCATGTAAGGCTCAATGGAGGCATATTGCGCGTAGAAATTCGTCAAATCTGGAACCAAATCCTTGATGACCGGCATATGTGGCAGCGGACTGACTGACAAGGTGTCACCTGGAATCTCGTCATGGCCCTTGGTGCAGGCCAAAGTATTACGGCCACCAATATTCATTGCACATGACCCGCAGACACCTTCGCGGCACGAACGGCGGAAGGTCAGGGTGGCATCCATCGTGCTTTTGATATGGATCAGCGCATCCAGCACCATGGGGCCACATTGATCAACGGCCACATCATAGGTATCCCAGCGGGGGTTTTGGCCTGTTTCTGGGTCGTAGCGGTAAATCTTAAATGTCCGCACTTTCTTAGCGCCGGCGGGGGCAGGATAGTGCTTGCCCTTGGTCACCCGAGAATTGGCTGGAAGTGTAAGCTGTACCATGCGACGCGTATCCTCATACCGACTGCGGTAGATGTGACATAGTCCAAGTCACAAGCTTCGGCAAAGGGTTAGGGGCGCTCGAGTGCAGTAAGGTGCCACCCGAAAAAGAAAAAGGCAGGTGGCCGATCGCGCACCTGCCCAGTTCAATCGAAGACCCAGAATATATTAGGCTTTTGCGAACCGGCTGACACGCTCGGCGGCACGCGCTGGACGGGGGAACATCGAAGCATGCGGTGCATCTTCTGCGATGACATCCACGCTCTCACCATAGCCATTAAAGCGGGTGGCCATCGCAACGCCGTAAGCGCCTAACATGCCGATTTCGATCCAATCGCCTTCACCAATATCAGCTGGCAATCGGAAAGGCCCCTTAGCGGCATCCATGGAGTCACACGTCGGCCCATAGAAGCGGAAATCCGCCAACTTAGACTGTGCACCGCCTTCTGGACGGATCAAGGTAACCGGATACACCCAATTGACGTGGGTCGCATCAAACAGATTCCCATACGACCCGTCGTTGATATAGAGTGCATCACCCTTACGCAGGTCCACCTTGACGACAATCGAGGTTGCTTCGGCGACCAATGCGCGGCCTGGCTCAGCCCACAGCTTACAATTCATCGTCACCGGCATGGCATCAAAAACACGATGAATCTCATCCACGAAGTTCTGCATCGGTGGTGGGTTCATGCCGGGATAAATGGAAGGGAAGCCACCGCCAACATCAACCACATCAATGGTCACACCAGCTTGGATGATGAGTTGCGAGACCTCGCGAAGCGCGGCGCGCCATGCGCTGGGGTTCATGCATTGGCTACCGACATGGAAGGAGACACCCAAATCTTCTTGGGTTGCAGCACGGGCTTGGCGCAACAAGGTTACGGCCTCCTCGCCCATGGCACCAAATTTGGCCTCCAACTTCAAGCTGGCATCCGCATTGCTAACGCGCAAGCGCACGACGAAGGTGAGATCTTTGGCTCCGCCGGTCTCATCAAGAATCTTCTGCAGCTCTTCCACGCTGTCTAACGCAAATATGCGGCAGTCAAACTCATGATAGGCGCGCGCAATCGCGGCACGACTTTTCACAGGATGCATGAAGGCCAAAGTTGCGCTTGGGAACATGTCCCGCACCAGTTTGCATTCATTGACCGAAGCCACGTCGAAATGACGCACGCCCTCGCGCCACAAGGCTTCGAGTACCCATGGTGAAGGGTTTGCTTTCACGGCGTAAAGAATATCGCCCTCGAACGAATCGAGGAACCAACGTGCCGCCGCCCGAACAAGATGCGGACGGTTGACAGCCAAAGGCACATCCGGACGCAGCTTCACGACAGCGTCGTGCGCAGAATTGAAGTGATCCATGCGGACCCCCCTATGATCTAAACCCAGGCCGGCGTTAGTCGGACATGCTAGGCAAAAATCGGAACCCCGATCCTTACCCGGATGTAAGTCAGGTCCGCCCTTGGAAGCTTACGCCGGAAGCGGGGATGGAAGCCGCTGCCGTGTGGCCTGGGCCCGAGGGGGCGTTAGTGGACTGGATGCTGTTTCCAGGTCCGCCGGAAGAAGCGCGTATAAGGCTATTTTTCCGTGGCGCAATCGTTTTTTTCACCCAAAAAAGCAGCGCGCAAAAAACTGTTAAAAAAGTTATGTTATTCAGAAATTTAGGAGTGTTTTTCTGCTGCGAATAATTCAGCCATTTGGGAAGGAAAGCGCAAAGCCATCCCCCAGTGTGAAATTAGGTCAGACTGACCGGAGCCTAAATTTCCGTCGATGGACCAGTTTTAGACCTTAGTTTGCAGGTCCTTGCGACGCTCGTTGCCACCATAATTGGGATCGGGCCGGCGGCGTCGATCTGGACCAAAATAATTCTTACTCTTCACGAAATTGCGGGGCTTGTTCACAATTAAGGTCAAGCGCTCCATCAAGCTCTTCGCGGTGACCGGCTTCACCAAAAACTCATTCACACCGGCGTCCCGCGCAGCACTGACCCGGGAACGCTCGGAATGGCCTGTAATCATGATGATCGGCAGGAAAGGGTTCGGGCTATCGTCGCTTGTCCGGATCATTTTGGTGAACTCAACACCATCAATCAAAGGCATTGCCAAATCGACGAGAAGCAAGTCAACCGAACTTGCCTTCATGTATTCAAAAGCTTCAACCGGGTCGGAGGCTTCTTTGATGTCATTGACACCTGCCGCGCGCAGCAACTCTTTCAGGATTCCACGCATATGCTGATTATCATCGACAATCAGTATGGTTATGGGAATCGATGTGGATGCAGCCAAAGCACAAGTTCTCCAAGGTCGCGAAACTGATACCCGAAGAAATAATTAGCGCAAGAGTACGGGTTCAGATCAACTGAGAAGTATTCCAGCCATTTCACGCGGTACGCAATCTAAAAGGATCGATTGCTTAAATGCCGAGCGCCCGGGTCGTTTCGACCGTGAGACTACCACCACCTGGTAGACCTGTTGCTTGCTGGAAAGCTGCAAGGGCTTGCTTAGTCTTTGGCCCGATAATGCCATCAATCGGGCCATGATACAGCTTGCGGGCGGCAAGGGCGCGCTGAACAGCTTGGATCGATTGCTTGCCCTCTGGTGTGTCAACACACACAACGGCTATCCACTCATAACGCTCTGGCGTGACTTCTACGTCGCGCTGCATGGTACCTGTCCGCGGCTCAACCTTGGTACGGATCTCACGGGCTGGCTCAACCAAAGTATCAATCTTGAGATCTTTTGTTTCTGCCTGAACCATAACTTCGCGTACAGAAGGCGGTGTTACGAGATGACGACGCACGATCGTCTCTTCGACTGCGGGTATAGTTTCACGCGTCACTTGAGCCGGCGTGATCTGAACTTCACGCTGCATGACAGCGGTCTTGGCTGGTTCCTCGACCAGACAAAAAACTTCGCCCGTGGCCGCATCAATGCGGCGCACATTTGAGCCCTTGCTACCGGGACGCCAAACCAGTCGTGGCTCGCGGATCACCACTGTTACGGGACGGGTTCCAATCACGGCCGGGGAAGCACGCAAGCGCTCATGGGCAGGACGAACAACGATCTTTTGCTGTTCAGTCCGGAAGGTGGGTGGGGTAACGACATAATCCTTGTAGGCGTCACTCAATTGGAACGTCTTGACTTCGGATTTGAACACCGGATCGCGCACTTGCACACTTTCATGCGCATCACGAATAACGACAGACATCGCTTCGTTCCGATAGGTTGCAGGAACTAGAACGCGCGCGAAGCATTGTCCGGCCTTTGCTTGGGCGGGCAATTGCAAATCCATCGGCTGTTGTGCCGATGCAAGGGCTGGGACCAGCAAGCATGCCGATGCAGACCAAAGGGCGATGCGTTTCATTGATGCGACCTTACAAACAAGACTTGGTGCGATTATGCAGATATTCACGCGGTGGTTACCATGAGCAGAAAGTCACTTTGAACGTATAAAGTCAATAAAAATCATGTATATACATGATAATGGTGTAATATTTGCTTAGATCTTCCCTTTAATGGAGAAGTTAGCACCTAAACAAGACAAATGATCTAATTCGAAGACCTCATGGAAATCAGCCAAACGGGTGCTGACCATAAAGGCTGCGATTCTGCGCTCAATCCGCTGCTTCGCTTGAACCGCATGCACAAAAGCGCCTAAGCTTAGCTGGCAAAAGAAGGCTGAAAAAATGGTTGGAGCGGCTGCAGTGATTTGGGACTTTGGTGGGGTTTTAACCTCCTCGCCGTTTGAAGCCTTCGCCCGGTATGAGCGGCAAAATGGTTTGCCTGAAAATTTCATTCGCCAAGTCAACAGCGTAAACCCAGATACCAATGCTTGGGCGCTGTTTGAGCGGGCCGAAATTGATGCCGCAACATTTGACGCTTTGTTCACCACAGAAAGCCTTGCGTTGGGCCATAAAGTAGCCGGGCGAGACGTGCTGGCCTTGCTGGCAGGTGAATTACGACCTCGCGCAATTGCCGCGCTCAAGTCGCTTAAAGGCACCTATCGCTTGGGCTGCATTACCAATAATGTGCCCGTTGGCCATGGTGCAGGGATGGCTGGAACAAAGGAAAAGGCCCAAGCCGTCGGCGAAGTCATGGCCATTTTCGACCATGTGATTGAGAGCTCCAAAGTTGGAATCCGAAAGCCAGACCCCCGCATCTACCAGATGATGTGCGAAGCGCTTGAGGTAGAACCCTCGGCTTGTATCTATCTTGACGATTTGGGGATCAATCTAAAGCCCGCCGCAGCCATAGGAATGGCGACCATTAAGGTAACTTCAGAAGCGCAATTACTCGAAGAGCTGGGCGGTCTTTTGGGCCGCGCTTTGATTTAGGCCGAACAAGAGCCACCACCCAACACGCAGAATTTTGCGCAATGGGGATGGTTCAAGCGTACGTGTCCAAGGCTTCCTGCCAAGGTCTCACCTAATTCGAACGCGGGCTCATAAGGCAGGAGGGTACAGGGCAGAACTACCGGTGCCGCCCCGCCCTTGCGTTTGACGATCATGCGAGAGCTCGCACACATCAGGCCTTTCGGATCGACCCCCAATATTCCCCAACAGGAAGGGGTAATCTCTGGTACATCGACTCGTGCATCCATTTCGGGAAAAAGAACCAGGGACAAAGGCGTCTCGACGTCAATCGGCCACTTGCGCTCTGCCACCAAAGTTCGAAAGCCCGCTTGGCTGGCGTCATGGCTTTCACCCCACAAAGTACGCCCGGCGATGGCGAGTTTTGCGCCGTGGGCCGCTAGCCAATCAAGACCCTGACACGTCTCTTCAAAACCACCCTCGCCCCGCTCCTGATCATGAAAGCTCGCGCTCCAATGGTCGAGGCTGACGCGAAAGGTCAATTGATCGCCAAACCGCGCAATGAGTCCCTTGATACCCTCCTGCACACGCGGCCGCATCATGGGTCGCATGGCGTTGGTCAACAGGAGAACAGGATGCCCACGATCTAAAGATAGCGTCAGAATTTCGATGATGTCTGGATTGAGGAAGGGCTCACCGCCCGTGAAGCCAATCTCGACAGGCCCGGGCTGTATGGCTGCCAGCTCATCGAGAAAGGGCACCACGTCATCAGGTGTTAAATAGACCAATCGGTCGTTCGTGGGCGAGCTTTCGATATAGCAATTGAGGCAGGTGATATTGCACAAAGTGCCGGTGTTGAACCAAAGCGTCTGAAAGCCATCAAAGGCTACGAATGCGCGTTCCTCCCCTTTCGCTGTGCGCAATGGATCTTGGAATTTCAAAGAGGATAGCGTGGCTTGCATAAAAACATCCGTCGTCTCAGCAGGTTCCAACCTATGACATAGGTTGGAACAATCAAGCTATCCCTTGGCGAGTGTCCAGTTCAGCGGCGGGCTTTGACAGGGACTGCTAAGGCACCTGGGCGACGGGGATCTGCCGCTCCAAGGTAAAGGCCATTCTCAATCATGATAGATTGAGCACTCCCCATTGTCTCGTCTGATGTTACCTTATGGCCCATACGCTCGAGGATCGCGACTGTGTCAGGGTTGAAGTTTGGCTCCACCCGCAGCGTATCGGTCCAACCCTGATAGATGCGCGGCTGGTGGGTTGCCTCATCAATGTTAAGCTTGAAATCAATCACATTCACGATGAGCTGCGTAACCGTGGTGATGATGGTGCTGCCACCAGGCGTGCCCACTACCAGCCAAGGCTTACCGTCCTTATAGGCGATGGTCGGCATCATGGTCGACAACATGCGCTTGCCCGGAGCCATCGCATTAAGTGGGGGTGCCGTGCCATTCTTTTGGGCTTCAAACGCGCCTTCATGGTCAAAATTATTCATCTGATTATTGAGAAGGATGCCAGTCCCCTCAATCATCACACCGGACCCAAAGTCCGCACCCAAAGTATAGGTCGTACTGACAACATTGCCTTCAGGATCAGCAACTGAATAATGCGTGGTGGATGGGCTTTCAAAGCGCAGTGGATCACCCACGGTCAGTTTTTTTACTTCGGCGGCTTTGTTCAAATCAATGCTTTTGGCCCGCTCTTGGCCATAGGCTTTTGAAATAAAGCCCTGCACGGGGGCTTTAACAAAGTCAGTGTCGCCTAAAACTTCTGTACGATCGATATAAGCCCGTTTCATGGCCTCAGTCATGATATGCAAGGATTGCGCAGAACCAGCACGCGTCGCTGCAATATCGAAATTCTCAAGCATATTGAGGATATTCAGCATGGTAGCACCACCAGCGCTCGCAGGCGGTGCGGTGACAATCTCGACACCGCGATAGCTTCCACGCAGGGGCTGCCGCTCCATCGGGCGATACGCTGCTAAGTCGGCCTCCGTGATCAGGCCATTGTGTCGGGCCATGTCCGCCGCAAATTTTTGAGCTACAGGACCTTTGTAGAAGCCATCCGCACCACGCTGGGCGATTTGGGTCAAGGTCCAAGCTAAATCTGGCTGCTTAAGGACCTCGCCAGCCCGATAGAGACTGCCATCTGGCTTATAAAAGGTACGTTTACCCGCCTCACTGGTAGAGAGGCGTTCTTTTGCCCATTCAAAGACAAAGGCCTCGTCCGGCGTAATCACGATGCCGTCGCGTGCCAAGGCAATGGCCGGTGCCACAACTTGCGCCCATGGAAGTTTTCCATGTTTTTGATGGGCTAGATAGAGGCCCGCGACCGTACCGGGTACAGAAGGTGCTAAATAACCTCGGCCGGCGATTGGACTCTCCTTGCCGGCATTATCGATAAACATGGCCAAGGTGGCCGCCTTTGGCGCGATAGAGCGGAAGTCAATAAAGTCCTGTTTGCCAGTGGCTTGATCGTGGATCAGCATAAAGCCATCGCCGCCAATATTGCCGGCACGCGGCAAAGTTACGGCGAGCGCAAAGCCAATTGCCACCGCTGCATCCACCGCATTACCGCCCTTGGCAATGATGTCAGCCCCGACCTTAGAGGCAGTTGCATTTTGCGTAACGACCATGCCAGCCTGACCCACAACAGGGGAATGGATGCTGGGATATTCCAGAAGTTGTTTGCGCTGGGCTTGGACGGGGGTGAACACCAGCGACGCCGAAACAAGCGCCCCCACGACCAATCGCATTAGGTGAGATGTTTGCTTCATCGCCGGTTCTTTCCCGCTAGAATTTGATTGCCCCGTGCACCGAACTCATCCGCGCCTCTTTCAAGCTCTAAACCTGAAAGAGGCAGCCGATGAGATAAGCTGATCCTTAAAAGTCCTTGGACAATTCCAGATAGACCATGCGGCCAATTGGATCGTGCAAGGACCCCAAGAAGCCATAATTGGATGAGCTGAGCGGTGGCTTTTGGTCAAAGGCGTTGCGTGCGCCAAGGCGGGCACGATAGCCATCCTTCCGGTATTGGACATAGGTGTTGACGGTCGTCATAGATTCCAACTCGTAGTTCTTTCCGTTTACCACCAGTGTGCCGGTATCAAAGACAGGGCCAACATAGCTGACCAAAGCCCCGACACTCAGCGGACCCTTGCGCCAGGTAAGGTTTGCGGTCGCGCGCCATTCTGGATTGCCATTGACTTGAATTTGGCTGCCAGCTTGGGTGATCGTCACGCCGGTACCAAACTTGCCCGCTGCGTTCGCATCGATCAGTTCCTGCTGCAAAGGTGAAGCAGATTGTTGGAATTCCGTCAGCTTCGAGCCAGCCAAATCCAAGCTGAAGTTCCCAAATTTTTCGGTCTTCAGGTCGTAGCTTAAGCCTATGTCGATCCCTTCCAAGGTGCGGGGACCAAGATTGAAATAGTCGTCCTGCACGAAAGAGAGGTCGCCGACAACTTGGGTACCAACTGGGGCCAAGCGCACGACATTTGGATTGGACTTGCCACTTTGGCGCAACAAGAGGTCATAGAGGATCTGATTCTGGGCACCTTGAATCCCGATCACGCCCTCAGACTTCAGCGACCAAGAATCCACAGTCAAGGTCAAGCCTTTGATAGGTTGGAAAACAACGCCATAGGAAAACGTTTCCGCATCCTCTGGCTTGAGTTTTTGGTTGCCAGCGCGAACTTCCAACGTGCTGACCCCCGTACAAGTCGTGTTATTTAAGCGGCAGGCGGCAAAGTCAGTCCGTGTGTTCGCAACTTGGGTGCCAGCACTATAAAATTGCGCAAGGTTCGGTGCACGATAGCTTTGCGACCACGAACTGCGGAGCTTCACAGCATCGACAATCACCCAGCTGCCTGCGATTTTTGGCTTCACCACATCGCCAAAGTCAGAATAGCTTTCGCCTCGGGCTGCCAATTGCAAGTCGATTGACTTAATGAGAGGCACGCCCATCTCTTCGGAAACAACTGGCACCGAAAGCTCGGCAAACAAAGCTGAAACCGTGCGATCAGCCTTCACATCCGGCGCAGGGCTAGCCCCCATAATGTCGGTGCCATAGGTGATGCCACTGACGACATCCGTATAGGTGATCTTCCCATCAAGACGGGAGTCGCGATTGTCCTGATAGGTTTCCTTGCGGACTTCCACGCCACCGGCAAAGCCGACTGAACCTGCGGGGAGTTTAAATAGCTCTGCTTTGGAAGCTTTAAAATCGATCGTGGCCAAGGATGTGGTGCCAATCCGATTGGCATTCACCAAGAAGGACTTGATCGTGTCAGCATTGCTGCGGGTTGCGTCTCCAAAGGAATAGTCGGGCTGTGTGCCACCGTTGAAAGGGTTATAGGCATCTGGCGTCGACTTGGCTAAGGCCTGTTGGAATAAGGTATTACTGATGACGTTGCGGGTCTCGTCATCGGTGCGCGCCCAGGAATAAGTGACCGCCGATTCCCATTTGAAGTCGTTCCAGTCGCCGCGTACGCCGGCCAATCCGCGTACCATGTCATCGGTCACCACAAAAGTGCGCGGACCGGTGTCGACTGGGCGATAGGTGGTGATGCGTAAGGCCAAGCCTGTGGTTGGGACACCTGTGAGGTTCGGAAGCCGATTTGGATTGGCCACGCCATTGATCGTCGTTGCACCAAACGGATTGTAATAATTGCTAGCGGGGATTGAGATCACCGCACTCGAAATCGGGGCAGATTGCTCGCGCTGGCCTTCGAGCTCCGCGTGATAATAGCCAAGCTCTGAGAAGAACTCGACTGGACCGATGTCTTGGCTGAAGGTGCCGAACAAAGTGGCCCGGTCTAGTCCGCCACGAATACTGCGATCTGGATTTTCGTCGTAGCGCAATACGCGTGAGTTTGCGCCAGTGATGACGCCACTACGCAGGCATAGGTTGCCATTGAATACAGTGCTCGAGCAGCCTGCCGCCACGTTAGCCGTTGGCTCAATATGGAAGACACCTGAGGTCGTCAGCGCGGTCGTACCTTGGCGCGCCACCGTGGTGGATGGGATAACCGTGAAGGATCCCCAAGGCGACGAAGTTGAACGGTTATCAAACGAGGTGTCACTGGCCCAAGGGGTGCCGAACAACGCCGCGCGATGGTCTTCGCTGGCCGAGAATTCTCTTTCACTCGCCATCAAGGGTGTGCGATGCGTGTAGCTTCCAAAAACCATTAAGCGGCCACCACCCGGTGTTTCAAAGCCGGATTTGACTGCAGCAGTGGATTCCTCGGTGCCGTCCGCCAATGCGTGGCGAACGTCAACGCGCACGCCCTTGTAGCGCTTGTCCAGCACCACATTGACAACGCCCGCAACCGCGTCCGCGCCATAGATTGCCGCGGCTCCATCGCGTAGCACTTCTACACGACTAATCGCGCCAACCGGCAGTGAGTTGGTATTGGCGGTTTGAACTGGCACAAAGTTTTCAGTCTGTGTGCCCGGGGTAAGGATCATGCGGCGACCATTGAGCAATACCAATGTATTGCCCGTACCGACGCTGCGCAAATTGATCGACGAGTTGTCACCGCGGGCATCGTTCAGATTGCCGGTCGTACGTGATTCTTGGAACTGAACGTCCCCAGCTTGTGGAATAGAGCGGAACAGATCGTCGCCCGATACGCTGCCCACCGCAGCGATCCGCTCTGCCGTCAGAACTGACACCGGCAGATCGCCTGCAGCCTTCGCGCCTTCAATGCGCGTCCCCACGACAACGACGACTTCGGCTTCCTTGGCCGCCTCTGGTGGGTTTGGCGCAGGCGTGGTTTGCGCAAAAGCGGGCGCTGCAGGCGCGAAGGAAAGTGTCGCTAGAATGGTGCAACACAGCATATTAGACTTTAATGACATTGGTTTTTGGCCCCCCAAAATGATCCGTATGCCGAATAGAGACGACTGAGAAAGCAGGCCGTTTTCAGCATATGCAATGCCAACTGTTGCACCCCTTCTCAAACTTGCCAACCAAGCCACGTGTAAATTTTTGTCATCTGCGACAGTTACTGACACCGCTGGACATCTTAGTACACCATGATGCCTCGAGAATCCGCAAATATGGCGGGCGTTCGTCAATCACATCGCCATCTGTGCAAGACGGATCAATTCACATTAGGGTAGCAATTCCCAACTATTGAAGGCATCCCATTATGACCCAGCCAAAACCTAAGCGCCGTCTTGCCGTTATCACGGGTGCTTCGTCCGGTATTGGTGAGGCTTTTGCCCATGCCTATGCGAAGCGCGGGATTGACCTTTGCCTCGTCGCGCGCCGCCTCGACCGCTTAGAAGCTTTGGCAAAGATTCTCGTAGATGCCCACGGTATTCAGGCCTTTGCGGTTCAGGCTGATTTGTCAAAGCCTGAGGCTACCGAAGTGGTTGTCCAAGCCTTAGCCAAACACGGCCGATCTTGCGATATTTTGGTCAATAATGCGGGCTATTCCTTGCCCCAAACCTTTTTAGGCACAAGGGCACAACAACAAACCGACTTTGTTGCAGTTCTGGTGACTTCTGTGGTCAGTCTCACCCATGCCGTTTTGCCCGGGATGGTTCAGCGCGGCTTTGGTCGTATCATCAATGTAGCCAGCATGGTCGCCTTTTCCTCTGGTGCGGCCGGGCACACGCTTTATCCTGCGGCGAAAAGCTTTATCGTTAAAATGACCCAGTCACTTTCTGCGGAAGTTGCCGACAAGGGCGTGTTGCTAACCGCTATCTGCCCGGGCCAAACCGAAAGCGATTTTGCCAAAGCCAATGGCACCGACCAATTGGTTGCCAAGTCAGGTCTCTACAAACAGACAGCCGAAGAAGTGGTTAGGATTGCGATTGCCGCCAATGAAGCCGGCAAGGAGGTGGTTGTGCCGGGCTGGCCAAACAAACTTGCGGTTGCATTCATGAAAATTCTGCCCGATAGTTTGACTGCGGCACTGATCCGCCCGCAAGCCAAGAAATTTGCCCTACCTGACACCAAAGCCTGACGAGATTACGATGACCCATTTTGACGTGTTGATTATCGGTTCTGGCGCCGGCGGCGCCAGTTTTGCCCAAGCCTTGGCGAGCACTGGAAAGTCAATTTTGATCCTAGAACGGGGAGAACAGCTGCCCGTTGCGCGCGAAAACTGGGACCCTAAACGGGTGTTCGTCGACCGGATCTACCGTACGGACGAGCAATGGACCGATAAGGACGACAAGCCCTTCACACCCAATACCCATTATTGGGTTGGCGGCAATACGAGCTTTTACGGTGCTGCGTTGATGCGCTTTAAACCCTTAGACTTTGAGCGGGTGGAGCATGTTGATGGTATCAGCCCTGCTTGGCCGGTCACCTATGAAGACATGCGGCCGTGGTATGAAGTGGCGGAGCGCATTTGGGAGGTACATGGCGAACGCGGCATTGACCCAACCGATGACCCCAATGATCCGCCCTACCCTTTTCCAGCTCTCACGCATGATGCTGGCATGCTCCGTTTGAAAGAACATTTTGAGGATTTGGGTTGGACACCTTCGCCTTTGCCGCTGGGTGTACGCCGCGATGATGCTAATCCAGAGGACAGCAAATGCATTCGCTGCAAAACCTGCGGCGGTTTCCCGTGCAAAAGATTGGCAAAAGTTGATGCACGAACGGCCGCCCTCAAGCCTTTAGAAGCCTTTGCCAATGTCACTCTTTTGCCCGGCTATAAAGTCTTGGCACTGAAAACCGATGCTAGCGGGAGAAAAGTCACCGAAGTCGTGGCTTCTGGCCCAAATGGCGAAGTATCTTTTTCCGCCGATTACGTTGCCTTGGCGGCTGGGGCCGCGAATTCTGCTGCGCTCTTACTCAAGTCAGCGAACGCCAAACATCCCAAGGGTCTGGCCAATAGCTCGGACCAAGTTGGCCGAAATTATATGTATCACACGACTTCGGCGGTGATTTCGGTGGCGCTGTCGCACTTTGAGTCGAGCTTCCCCAAAACCTTGTGCGTCAATGATTTTTACTATGGTGATTCAGAGGAAGGATTCCCCTATCCCATGGGTCAAATTCAAATGCTGGAATATATGTCTGGGCAGACTCTCGAAGGGCAGTTGGCCGACTTCATCAGCCCCAGCCTGCTGCCAGACTCCTTTATGGACGCACTGGCTGAGCGCATGGTTAGCTTTTTGGTCATGTCGGAAGACCTACCTCGACCCTACAACCGGGTCACTTTGAACGAGAATGGTGGGATCAAACTCTCTTATACCGAAGGGGATTTGACAGCCCATAAAAAGCTGGTTGAAAAGCTTGAGACTGGATTGGAGGGTTTCACGCGCGAACGATCGTCGCTCTTTGAGGCAAACTTCACCATCGACCAAGAGCTGCCGCTTTATGGCACTGCCCATCAATGTGGAACGCTGCGTATGGGTGATGACCCCGCAACTTCGGTGGTCGACAAATGGTGCAAGGCGCATGATTTGGACAATCTATATGTAGTTGATGCCAGTGTTTTTGTTTCCTCTGCCGCAGTAAATCCTACCTTGACCATCGTTGCCAATGCGCTGCGGGTCGGTGATCATTTGTCGAGAGCATTGACGGTCTAAAGGCCGTCGATTGGGCGGCAGGTTCACAGCCTCGTCAGCTATGCCAATCTTGCACCGCGTTTCAATTCGAGCCATGGTAACACCATGCCGCTGCGTCATCTTTGCGAACCTGTAGAATTAGCCGCCGGCACAAATGTTTGGGCAGAGCGGGTAACGCACGGCCCCCAAGCGCCGGGCCTAGATCGCTTTCCCCATTATCACAGTGTCGCGGAATTGGTGATTTTCGCCCATGGAACCGGATCGTTCTGGCTGGACGGCGAAGAGACACCGCTTAAGACCTGCAGTTTAGTCTATGTCCCGCCCATGTGCCACCACGACTATGCCTTCAGTCCAGGTGAAAAGTCGTGGGTGCTCGTGCAAGTGGATGCCGATACGATCGAAGCGCTGACGCAGGCGCTGCCAGAACTTGATTTAGCACGCCCGTTTTATGGCGTGCCAACCCAAGCTCAAGCCAGACAACTCGAGACACTCTGCGATCTCTTGCTGGACGCTACCCAATCAAACCCGCAGTCAGCAATTGTAACCCGCACGGCAGAACTCATCCTTTGGGCTGCCCATGCCACCCGTGTCACCCCAGCTTCAGCGCACAACAGGAGTCAAAAGGTCGCCTTGCCCGTAGACCGCCTCCGCCCCGCGCTGGATGCCCTGCGAGCCCAACCCGGCAGAGAGTGGACTTTGGAACACATGGCCTCGCTTTGCCACATGTCGGCCAATTATTTTTCGCGCCGCTTCGCCGAGATTATGGGCATGAGCTTGACGTCCTATATCCGGGTTTATCGCCTGCAATTGGCAGCCCGACAACTGGTTCAAGGTCGCGAGCCCATCGGCATCATCGCCCAAAACGCTGGCTTTGCCAGCCCTGCCCATTTTGCCTTCCAGTTCAAACAGAGATTTGGACTAACCCCACGTGCCTATCGTCAGGCCGGCCAAATTCGCCGCCCGCCCCAGCCCATAAGGACTATTGCATGACCCCTCGTTCGCTTCTCAAAGGCTTGAGCTGGGCTACCTTAATGTGCGCGTCCCTCGCAGGAACCGGTGCGATGGCGCAAGCGATTGGCCCCCTGCATGTGCCCTCCCCCGATTGGCGCGATCAGGTGATTTATTTCGTCATGACCGATCGTTTTGAGGATGGCGATCCGAGCAATAATAACCAAGGCAAGGGTGAGTTTGATCCTGCACAACGAGGACGGTTTTCAGGTGGCGATTTGAAGGGAATCGAAAAGCGTCTCGACTACATCCAAGGCCTTGGTGCAACTTCTGTCTGGGTGACACCGCCTGTCGAAAACCAATGGCTGGATCCAGCCACAGGCTATGGTGGCTACCATGGATATTGGGCTAGCAATCTCAAAGCGATTGATCGGCATTTAGGGTCGCTGAAGGACTATCAAAACCTGTCCCGAGCGCTGCATGGCAAGGGCATGTATCTGATCCAAGATATTGTCCTCAATCATACCGGCAATTTCTTCAATTATGGGCCTGACTATGATCCAAAGGACCCAACGAAAGGCTATACGCCCTACCCCCATTCCGTGCCCATGGCGGCACCCACCCAATATCCGTTTTCTCTCAATGATCCCCGCCGTAAGGCAGACCGTGAGGCCGGGATTTACCATTGGACGCCAGACATCAATAATTTGTCCGTCCGTGACCAAGAACTCAATTTTCAGCTAAGCGGCTTGGATGACCTCAACACTGAAAATCCTGTGGTGCAGCGTGTCCTGCGCGAGTCCTATGCACATTGGATCAAAGAAGCCGGGGTAGATGGCTTCCGGGTCGATACGATCTTCTATGTCCCGCCCGAGCTCATGACTGATTTCATGTATAGCAAAGACCCCAAAGCGCCTGGGATTGCAGAAGTGGCGCGTCGCACCGGTCGCGACAACTTTCATGTCTTTGGCGAAGGCTTTGGCATGGATCGCCGCTTTGAGGACAAAGTCGCGCGGCGGGTCAATGCTTATATGGTCGGCCCAAACGGTGGAGCCCGCTCGCCCGGTATGATTAATTTCCCGCTCTATGGTACGGCGACCGACGTTTTTGCTCGCGGCAGACCGCCGGCCGAACTGGCCTATCGAATTGAGACGATGATGGCGCTACACCAACGGCCCCATCTGATGCCAACCTTCCTCGACAATCATGATGTCGACCGCTTTTTGAGTGGCGGGACAGAAACGGGCTTGCGTCAAAATTTGCTGATGTTGATGACTTTGCCCGGCATCCCCGTCATCTATTATGGCACCGAGCAAGGCTTCACCGTGCAGCGCGCAGCTATGTTTGCCGAAGGGTGGGGGTCTGGCGGGCGCGATCATTTCGACACGACGAGCCCGCTTTATCGCTATATCGCCAGCCTGACCAAATTGCGGCGGGAGAACCGCGCCTTGTCGCGTGGCACACCCAAAGTTTTGGCCGGGGAAGCCGCTGGCGCTGGGGCGCTGGTTTATCTGATGCAGGATGGCAATGAGACCTTATTGGTGGCCATGAATACGGCAGACCATCCCGTGCTTTTAGATAATCTCGACATCGGTCATGGCGCAGGCACGGTGCTTCAACCGCTTTTTGCCATGGACAACAAAGCGCCTCTCTTGGTTGTTGGGCAGAACCAGCGGCTGACAACCGAGCTTGGCGCGCATGCTGGGACCGTTTGGCGCGTCTCTAAAGCGCCACCGCTTAGCCTGAAGGCCACGTCAAACAGCTTGAGCTTAGATCCCTTGCCACAAGGCCCGATCACGGAGCCGACATTGATCGTGCGCGGGCAAGCGAGCCCTTGGGAGCCCCTTAAGCTCGTGCTCGATGGCAATTTGGGAGAGGCACAATCTGTACAGGCAGACGCCTCAGGGCGCTGGACGGCGAAAATCTCCACCGCGGCTTTCGTCGACGAAACCATCACCCACCGGGTGACAGCCTTTGCTGCACAGTCGGGTCAAGCCTCAAGCGCGGGGACATTCCGTGTTCGTCCAGCTTGGAACCTTCGTAATCAAATCTCCGATCCGGCTGGCGACGATACCGGTCCACCCGGTGCAGCCTATGTCTATCCCACCGACCCCAGCTTCGCCGACCCTACCATGGACTTGCGAGGGGTGCGTGCTTCAACCGCCGGCGGTGCCCTTAAGCTTGATATTGATATGGGTGCCATCAGCCAAGTCTGGAGCCCGCAGAATGGCTTTGACCATTTAAGTTTGACGGGCTTCATCCAATTGCCCGGTCAAGCGGACAAAGGTGCGCGCATGATGCCCAACCAACGTGGTGATTTGCCCGATGGCATGGCGTGGCACTATCGGTTCCGCGCGCATGGCTGGACCAATGCGTTGTTCAGCCATAGTGGGGCTAGTGCCACACAAGAAGGCACCAAAACTGGCCCAGCCCCCAGCATCTCGGTAGATAAAGACGCAAAGCGCATCACGCTGATCTTTCCAAGCTCAAGCTTTGGCGACCAAGCCGATCTAACAGGCGCGAAACTCTATCTCACGACTTGGGATTATGACGCCGCCTATCGCGCCTTAGAGCCGACAGCTGGGGCCTATATTTTCGGGGGCGCGAAGTCCGCTAACGACCCGAAAATCATGGACGCGATCGGACCTTTTCCTATTGGCACAGCACCTTCAAAATAGGCCGGTAATGTGACGCAGTGCATCGACCCCGATTGCTTCGGCAGCTGGGGTTCTGGGAAGGCCCGGCATGGTCATGATGTCGCCGCACAAGGCCACGACAAAGCCTGCGCCGGCACATAAGCGGACATCGCGGACGGTGACGACATGGCCTTGCGCTGCGCCCAAAACATTTGGGTCGGTTGAAAAGCTATATTGGGTCTTGGCCATACAAACAGGCAGATGACCAAAGCCCGCCTCTTGCCAGCGGCGCAGTTTTGCTTGGGCGGCTTTGTCGATCACAACCTCAGCAGCCCGATAAATTTCTTTGGCGACCGTCTCGATCTTGTCTGCCAAGGGTAAATCGTCTCGATAAAGTGGTTGAAAGCGAGCGGTGTCCGCCGCCACTAAGTCTAAGACGGCTTGAGCTAGGTCTTGCGTACCCGCACCACCGTCAGCCCAATGGCGACACAGGATAGCGCGGCTGCCGTGGCCCTCAACAAAGCGCTCAACCGCGGCAATCTCTTCCGCTGAATCCTGCACAAAATGATTGATCGCAACCAAAGCGGGCACCCCAAACCGCGCGAGATTTTCCAGATGCTGACCGAGATTGGCGCAGCCACGGATTAAGGCTTCAACATCGGTTTGGCCGAGTTCGGACTTCGCAACGCCACCATTCATTTTGAGGGAGCGGATGGTGGCTACGACAACCACCGCCTTAGGGCTGAGGCCGGCTTTCCGGCACTTAATGTCGAAGAATTTCTCCGCCCCTAAGTCTGCGCCAAAACCCGCTTCAGTCACAACAATGTCCGCCAAGCCCATGGCGGTTTTGGTGGCGACGACGCTGTTGCACCCATGGGCGATATTGGCAAAAGGCCCGCCATGAATGAGAGCTGGATTGCCTTCAAGTGTCTGCACCAGATTGGGCTCAAACGCCTCTTTTAAGAGGGCAGTCATTGCCCCCTCCGCCTTGAGATCGGCACAAGTTACGGGACTATGGTCCTTACGGTAGGCAACAATGATGGCACCTAAGCGCGCATGCAGGTCAGCAAGATCAGTTGCCAAACAGAAGATCGCCATCACTTCGGAGGCGACCGTGATGTCAAAGCCCGTTTCCACCGGTTGTCCATTGCCACCCAGAGAGGTGACGATAGCGCGAAGTGCGCGATCATTCATGTCCATCACCCGTCGCCAAACGACTTTGCGCGGATCAATCCCGAGTGGATTGCCCCAATAGAGGTGATTATCGACCATCGCAGCCAAAAGATTGTGTGCTGCCGTGATTGCGTGAAAGTCGCCCGTGAAATGGAGATTGATCTCATCCATTGGGATAACTTGAGCGTGGCCGCCACCCGTTGCGCCGCCCTTTTGCCCAAAGCATGGACCAAGCGATGGTTCCCGCAAACAAATCGCCACCGACTTGCCAAGCCTTGCCAAACCGTCACCGAGGCCAATTGTGGTGGTGGTTTTGCCCTCGCCTGCAGGCGTTGGGCTCATCGCGGTGACGA
Organism: Alphaproteobacteria bacterium; assembly: GCA_027485915.1. GTDB lineage: Bacteria > Pseudomonadota > Alphaproteobacteria > Caulobacterales > Aquidulcibacteraceae > Aquidulcibacter. The sequence goes on from JAIXQA010000010.1 coordinate 73,989, forward strand.
GAACGAGAGCTGCTTTCTTCTCACGCGTGGCTCTAGCTAGGTGAGCGGTGTCGATCTTGGCTTTCGTGCGGCCATAGGGAATGAGGGCATCGGCTGGGATACCAATCTTTGCGGCAACGTCGGCCAAGGGCTGCGGCGTGGCAGCTTGAGCAATTTCAATATCGGTTGGCAATGTCTGGCCCCTTCGCACGTGAGGAAGTGGGCTTCGCTAAAGCTATTAGCATCCGCTTGTAAAGCCAGCGCGCCAGCGCGGGCTAAAGGACTTCATAGATTTGGTAGACGACCCCGCCAGCCTCTTGCGTGCCGACGCCGATACCTATCATGTCATTCAGCCAGTCATAATGCGCCGCAGCGGTCTCAAACCGCGTGACCGTGCGCAGATTAAAGGCCTCTTTCGGTAGAATCTCACCCTTCTTAAAACGCGTCATATCCTCCGCTGACGTCCGGAGTGCACCTTGGTAGGTGAGATAGATTAGTGCGCCGTCATCTGTCTTGAGCGTTAGGCGGACATCGACCAGCATGCGGTCTTCCCCGCGATAAAGCGCCCAATCTGCACCGCCGGGTAGCACGTCACCCGTCAAACGCGGACCTTCGAACCGCCCCCCAGTCACCGGCGCGATCAGGCGATTGCCAAGGGGTGTTTTACCGATCCGCGCCATGGCAGCGAAATCAACTTGGAGTCGGAGGGCGGTCAGGAATTGGGTGTTCAATTGGGTCATGAAAGCTTTCTAGCTGCCTCGGCTGGTTTGGCCAAGGCGTCTACCCCAGATTGCTCTACTTTTGCGCCTTGGCTTCCACTTCGCGCATGACGCGCAGCACATTCCCGCCCCAAATCTTGGCGATGTCTTCCTCGGAATAGCCTTCTGCCATCAAAGCTTGCGTGATCTTCCAGACCTTGGAGGCATCTTCGAGGCCAACCACGCCGCCACCGCCATCCCAATCCAGGCCGATGCCAACATGATCGACGCCGATCAATCTGATTGCATGGAGCAGATGGGCCATGAAATTATCAAAAGTTGCGCGGTTCTCAGGATACTCTGCATCCAGTCGCACGCGGGCCTGGCGGAAGGCTTCTTGATCGGCCTGGCTGCGACTGGCGAGATTGGGATAAGCGGCGGAGAGCTTAGCAAGCGCTTCACGACGCTCGGGCGATTGCGGCAGGGCTTTCAGATACGCGCCAAAGGCATTCATTTGGATTACCCCGCCCTTCGCCGCCAAAGCCTTCAGACGCTCATCATCCAAGTTCCGGGGGTGATCATAAATCGCCTTGCAGCCGCTGTGCGAGGCGATGATGGGGGCGGTTGATAGCTCCAGCATCTGGTCTAGCACTTGGTCGGACGCGTGCGATTGGTCGAGGATCATGCCCAAGCGATTGGCCTCCGCCACCAATTGTTTGCCAAGTGGGCTAAGTCCACCCCATTCCGCCTTGTCGGTTGAGCTGTCAGCCCAGTCATTGGTGGCAAAATGGACTGGCCCGACAAGGCGTACGCCCAGCTTATAGTAGGTTTGCAAAAGCGAGAGATCCTTGGCCAGGGGATAGGAATTCTCAATCGACATGAAGACAACGCGCTTGCCTTCCGCCGCAATCTTGGCCGCATCGTCGGCTTTTAAGGCGAGGCCAAAGACTTTGGGGCTGCGCGCCAGCATTTCGCGGATCACCACCGCCCGCATCAGCCCCGCATCGCGGGCCGCATTGAGACCCTCGGGTGTGCGCGGACCTTGGGCGGTGTAGATTACCCAAAAGCCACCGTCGAGCCCGCCCTCCTTCATCCGCGGCACATCGACTTGGGCGAAGGCTGTTTTCCAATCATTATGTTTCAGAATGTCAAAACCGGGGCGCGCCACCACTGCTGGGGTATCGAGATGGGTGTCGAGCGTTAAAATCCGCTCATGCAAGGCGCGGGCGGCGCGCTCCGATGGAATGGTTTTGGCGAGCGCCGATTGGGGCGTAAGCGCAGCAAAGCCGAGGCTTGCAAAAACAAAACTGGCTTGGCGTAGAGGAATGGCGCGCATCATCGAGTTTCCGTCAGCTGATCAATCAAGTCATCAAAGTCGATCTTGCGCGTCCAACTTGGCTTGTCCAGTCCGATTTGGGTCTGCGCGGTTAAGCCAGCATCCAACGCCCGTTTATGTGGCGCTGGATGCGAAACTGTTGGATTGGGTCGCTCAGCCCAAAAGCAAGGGCACGATGACCATGCCAAGGCCAATCGTGCTGCCAACCCAGACCAAAGAGCGAATATTCTTCACACCATAGGCATAGAGCGGCACATAGATGATCCGCCCAAACAAATAGATGTGGGCACCTAGGACGGTGATCGAGTTTTCCTTGCCGGCCGCCACGGCGATCAAAACAGCGGCGATGAAGAGTGGTAGGGTCTCGTAAAGATTGTCTTGTGCCCGGCGGAGCCGTTCTGCCATCGGCGACAGCGGCGGCATGGTCTCATCACGGGCACCCATATTCCATTTCAAGCCGTATTGGCCGGTCCGCGCCACATCAAACAAAAGAATTTGGACAAAAGCCAAAACAAGCGTCCAAGCCAAGACGGTCAAAAGTGGTGTCATATTTGTTTCCCTCCCTAGGATTCCGCCCCATTTCGACGGTTGGACGGCATAGGAAGCCAAAGTGACGGCAGCGTCAAGGAAAGCACAGGCTTTACTCGCTAGCCCGACTATCCACACCCCGATGTCGCGCATCGCCCATTTAGCGCAAATGGTGCTTGCAAAGGAACAAAATAAGAACATAGTATCGGCCATAGTTGCACGTTCTTATCTTGGCCTACTTGCCCCAGAGCAGGATTTTGACCGCTTGCGCGCTTATCGCGATCAACTCTTAACCATGGCGCAGGCCTATCGGCCCGGTGGTGCCGAATATATGGCGCTGTCTCGCGCGGTTATGGCTTTGGATGAAGCAGCCGGCATCGTAATGAATAAGCCGAGCTTTTATCAAAGCCGTTTGCACAAAACGACTTAAGGCCAAGGACGGCGAGAAGGGTCACCCTCAAAATAGATTAAAACTATTGAATTATGTCTTAGAATTGATTGGACCGATGGAAACGGCTGGCATAGCCTCTCTTCATAACTTCACCCTAGCTGAAAGAGGATGTGACGATGGAAACCCAAGGCAAGTGCCCAGTCATGCATGGCGGTGGCCAGCCCGCTAAAGTTGGCACCCAATCCAACCGCGATTGGTGGCCAAACCAGCTCAATTTGAAAATGCTGCATCAGCATACAAGCCTCTCGAGCCCAATGGGACATGGCTTTGACTATGCTGCGGCTTTCCAAGCTCTGGACCTCGATGCCCTGAAAGCGGATGTCATGGCTTTGATGACCCAGTCGCAAGACTGGTGGCCAGCCGATTACGGTCATTATGGTCCCTTCTTCATTCGCATGGCTTGGCACAGCGCAGGTACCTATCGCACGGGCGACGGCCGCGGCGGAGCAGGCGCTGGGACCCTGCGGTTCGCGCCACTGAACAGCTGGCCCGATAACGGCAACCTCGACAAAGCCCGTCGTCTGCTCTGGCCAATCAAACAAAAATATGGCCGCGCGATTTCTTGGGCTGACCTGATGATCCTTGCCGGCAATTGCGCGCTTGAATCTATGGGCTTTAAGACCTTTGGCTTTGCTGGTGGTCGCGCCGATGTGTGGGAGCCGGAAGAAGACATCTATTGGGGCAAAGAAAAGGGCTGGCTGGAAGACCAGCGCTATTCCGGCGAACGCGACCTCGAAAATCCATTGGCAGCCGTGCAAATGGGCTTGATCTATGTTAATCCAGAAGGACCGAATGGTGTGCCGGACCCCTTGGCATCGGCCTATGACATCCGCGAGACCTTTGGCCGCATGGCCATGAATGACGAAGAAACTGTGGCCCTGATTGCAGGCGGCCATACCTTCGGCAAAGCCCATGGTGCGGCTGATCCCAGCAAATATGTTGGGCCTGAACCCGAAGGTGCCACCATTGAAGAGCAGGGCTTTGGCTGGGCCAATAGCTTTGGCTCGGGCAAGGGTGGGGATACCATCACCAGTGGCCTCGAAGGGGCTTGGACTACCAATCCGATCCAGTGGGACAACAATTACTTCGACAATCTGTTTGGCTACGAATGGGTACAGAGCAAGAGCCCAGCTGGCGCCACCCAATTTGTGCCCGCAGAAGCCGATGCACAGGGCACTGTTCCCGACGCACATGACCCAAATAAGCGCCATGCGCCGGTTATGTTCACCACCGACTTGGCTTTGCGGTTCGACCCAATCTATGGACCGATTTCGAAGCGGTTCCACGAAAATCCCGATCAATTCGCCGATGCGTTTGCGCGGGCGTGGTATAAGTTGACCCACCGCGACATGGGCCCACGCACCCTGCATTTGGGACCTTGGGTCCCCGCTGAAGAATTAATCTGGCAAGACCCGATTCCGGCCCGCGATCATGCCTTGGTCGATGAAAGTGACATTCGCGCCTTGAAAGCAGAGATCAGCGCATCGGGTTTGAGCATTTCGCAACTGGTGTCGACCGCCTGGGCTTCTGCCTCAACCTTCCGGGGTTCAGACAAGCGTGGCGGAGCCAATGGTGCCCGGATCGCCTTGGCCCCGCAAAAGGATTGGGAAGTCAATCAACCTGAGCAACTGGCCAAAGTCCTCGACCACTTGCGGGCCATTCAGACCAAGTTCAACACCACAGCGACCTCTGGCAAGAAGGTCTCTTTGGCGGACTTGATTGTGCTGGCGGGCTCGGTCGGGATTGAGGAAGCTGCTGTCAAGGCAGGCCACCCGCTCAGCGTTCCTTTCACCCCGGGGCGGATGGATGCCAGCCAAGAACAAACCGATATAGACTCCTTTTCCGTCATGGAGCCCGTAGCCGATGGCTTCCGCAATTATCTAAAGCCTAACCTTTCTATCCCAGCGGAAGAATTGTTGGTCGATCGTGCGCAACTTTTAACTCTCAGCGCACCAGAGATGACCGTATTGATCGGTGGCTTGCGGGCACTGGGTGTCACCGAAGAGTCTCATGGCACTTTGACCCAGCGGCCAGGCACACTCACGCCTGACTTCTTTGTGAACCTGCTCGATATGAATGTCGCTTGGGCACCTTCGGCCAAAGCTCCCGGCATTTATGAAGGCCGGAACCGCAATACAGGTGCCCTTGTCTGGACGGCTACGCGCGTGGACTTGGTCTTTGGCTCGAATTCGCAATTGCGGGCTTTGGCAGAAGTCTATGCGAGCCAAGATGGAGAGGCCCACTTCATCGACGCCTTTGTGGCGGCTTGGACCAAAGTGATGAATTTGGACCGGTTTGATCTGAAAAGCGCCTAAACACACAGGGGCTGTCATCCCATTATTGGTGGTGGCAGCCCTTGCCCTTTGACTTTGTGACCAGAACCCTGCCCTAGACCCCGCTATTCTTTGGGAATGCGACTCAGCCTCTCATTGTCATCAAGTTGATGCGTGGCGGGACTATTAGGGAAAACATGTATCATAGACGCCAATTTCTGACCTACGGGGCCCGTGCCGCCCTAGCCACGCTGCCCTTCGCGGGGTGCGTGACACGCCCGTCCTTCTTAGAAGACTTGTCTGATTTTCCACGCGCGCCCCTTAGCCCAAAGCTGGGCAATCGGACGGTGTCGCGCGTCGCCCTCACATCATGCTCGGATCCGACCATGGACTTGAGCCTGCTTCGCGATGTGGAAGCCTCTAAGCCCGATCTCGTCATCATGATGGGCGACAATGTCTATGGCTCTGACTCGCCCAAAGATCCTCAATTGCCGAGCCTAAGAGAGGCCTATGGTATGCTATCTGCTGCGCCACCCTTCCGTTCGCTTGTCACGTCGACGCCCACGGAGGCGGTCTGGGATGATCATGATTATGGGATTAATGATGGTGGCGGTGACTTTGCCTATAAGCAGCGCGCACAAGCCATGTTCGCGAGCTTTTGGAACCTAGAGCGCACTAGCCCAGTCCGGCAACGCCCAGGAATCTATCGTGCGTTTCGTTCGGGGCCACCTGGTCAAGTCTTGCAAGTCATCTTGCTCGATACGCGTTATTTCAGAGATCCGTTGCTGCCAACGAATGAGCGCAATGCGCCAGGCAAAGAACGCTATATCCCCCATCCGCCAAGCTCTGAAGCCGATGTGTTAGGAGCAGCACAATGGGCTTTTCTAGAAGAAGAATTGAAGAAGCCTGCCGATCTGCGCCTGATCGTCTCCTCCATCCAAGTCATTGCCGATGGCCACGGGTGGGAACGCTGGGGCAATTTTCCACGCGCCCAGCAACGTCTGTTTGACCTGATTGCAAAGACCAAGGCACAAGGCGTCGTCTTTGCCTCCGGTGATCGCCATTATGGTTCGATCCACCAGCAAACGATCGGTGTCGCCTATCCGCTGACTGACTTAACCGCCTCGGGCATCAACAAGGGCTATCGTACAGCACCTGGTACGGATTGGGTGCGGGAGCCTGACACCAACCGAATTGGCGATGGCTATGGGCCGATCAATTTCGGCCTGATTGATGTGGATTGGGCGGCGCGCACCCTAGACCTGAAGCTGGCGGGTGTCGGCGGCACCGTGACTCGCGCGCATCGCTTGGCATTCGGCGACCTTCGGCCCTGAGACCAAGCCCTCAAGGCCCATTGTAAGCGAGCCTTTTTTGTATGATCGTGTGCTCACAAAAATAAATTGGGAGCGACGCTTATGGATCATTCAACCCCCATCGCAATTATCGGCGCGGGCCTTGGCGGGCTTGCCGCGGCCATTCAGCTTAAGCAAGCCGGCTATACAAATCTGACCTTAATTGAGAAAGGTACAAAGGTAGGCGGCACATGGGCGCAAAACACCTATCCTGGCTGTTCTTGTGATGTGCCGGTTGCCCTGTATCAATATAGTTTTGCGCCAGCGATCCACTGGACCAATACCTATCCAAGTTCCGCAGAGATCCAAGCCTATTGCGAACAAATGGTGGCAGGTTTTGACCTTGGCCCCATGCTGTCTCTCAACACCGAGGCCAAGTCCGCTATTTGGGACGAAGCATGTCAGCAATGGACGTTGACCACCAGTGACGGGAAAGTCCGCCAAGTCGGGGCGATTATCTCTGCTCTCGGTCAATTGAACCGTCCCGCAATCCCCGACCTGCCTGGTCAAGCCAGCTTCCAAGGTGCAAGCATGCATTCAGCGGCTTGGAACCATGACGTGGATCTTGCGGGCAAGCGCGTGGGCGTGATTGGGTCTGCTGCCAGCGCTGTGCAATTGATCCCGGAAGTCGCCAAGGTGGCGGGCTCATTGGTCGTGTTTCAACGTTCGGCGAATTATATCGGGCCGCGTGGTGACCGGGAGATTCCTGCAACCGAGATCGCGCTATTGCTGAGCAATCCTCAAGCGGCGATGGACCTTGGCGCGCGCAACCGCGCGATGATCTTTGACACGGCCGACACCTATTTCTGGCAGACTTTTAGCTGGACGCCAGAGGGCCGTGCCGCCTACGCTGATATCGCCAAGCGCCATCTGGAAAAGCAAATTGCTGACCCAGTTCTGCGCGAAAAACTGACGCCAAACTACCCTGTTGGGTGTAAGCGATTCCTCTTCACCGACACTTTTTACCCGGCCCTCACGCAAGAACATGTCGTGCTGGAAACAGCTAAGATTGAAGGCTTGGACACAACAGGTGTCCGCACCGTTTCTGGGACGCACCATGATCTGGACGTGGTAATTTACGCAACGGGCTTTGAAACAACGGGCTGGCATTGGAGCTTGGATGTGGTGGGCCAAGGTGGCACCCGCCTTGCCGACCAATGGGCAGACGGACCTGAAGCCTATCTGGGCATCACAACCAAGGGCTTCCCCAATTTCTTTATGCTCTATGGCCCACACACCAATTTAGGCCATAATTCGATTACCTATATGATGGAACGACAGATCGATTATGTAGGTGCCATGCTGGCCGGATTGGGCGAACAAAAGGCCAAATCCGCAACCATCAAACCTGAGGCACAGGCTCGTTTCATGGCAGAGCTCCAAACGGCATTGGGTAGGACGGTCTGGGCCGATCCGAGCTGTAATTCTTGGTATAAGAACGAAAAGGGGCAAATCACACAAAATTGGGGCGGCAATTGCACCTCCTATGCAGATGCGGTGAGCACTGTAATTTGGGAAGATTATGAGGTGCGCTGACCGCAGAGTGGAGAGTGACCACTCTTCGAATTGCTGTAACAGAGAGTCCAAAGGACTTGACAGAAAGGTGACAGATTGTCACACAAAAGGGGCTTGGACTTCGGTCCGGCGGCGTTTCGGGGAGGAGACGCCCTTTTGGCTCTCGCAAGAGGGTGGCCGCGCCTAACCATGGCGCGGCCTTTTTTTATCTTCTAGCTTGCACATCTATCCACGCCGACAGCTGGACTGCGTCCTGTTCTGACGTAGAACTGGTATAGACTGTCGGGCCGTGTGTGAGCCTAGTGATCTCTGTGGCACAAGCGCGTCAGATAAATTCCAGATTGAGTCGCAAGGACATTACAGACATGCCCCCCTCTACGAGCCCGGAAGCATTGAGCCCTGAATTTTTGAATTTGTTGGCCGTGATTGGCCTGTATCTTTTGATCTTGTTGGTTGCGCTGTATTTTGCGCTGACCCGGTCGAACCGCCCTTTGAGCCAGCTCGGTCGGCGGATCGAAGACATGAATGTGCGCTTTGTCGATTATCGTCAGGACCTGCAAACAGGAATCACCTCTGTCCGCGAAGAAGCCCAACGCCAGAATGTTCAAGCACGCGAGGAAATGGCCAGCCGTATGGCCGGCATCGCGCAAGATTTGCAGCGACTGATCGATGTAATGTCGGCGGCTCAGCGTGAGCGACTTGACGCCTTTGGGGTAAGCTTGGCGGAATATCGCGCAGCCACGAGTGAAGATAGCCGTGCGCTGCGCGAAGAGGTCAATAAAGCCATCGCGACACTGTCGTCGGGCTTGTTGGAGGGCATGAATGCGCAAGGTCGCGCACAAACCGAAGGCCTTGCAAATGCGCAAACCCAGATCAAGGAAATGATGGAGGCCAATGATCGCAGTGCTCTTGCCCTGCGCCAAACGGTTGAAGGCCGCCTTGATGTGTTGCGGCAAGAAAATGAAGCCAAGCTGGAACAGATGCGCGTCACGGTCGATGAAAAGCTACAAGGCACGCTGGAACAGCGCCTAGGCGCATCGTTCAACCAAGTGAATGAACAATTGGAGCGCGTGTTTAAATCCGTTGGCGAAATGCAGACGATTGCGACGGGCGTCGGTGATTTGAAGCGGGTACTGACCAATGTCAAAGCCCGCGGCACGTGGGGCGAAGCCACTTTGGGCATGTTGTTGGAACAGGCGATGAGCCAAGAACAATATGCCCAGAATGTCGAAGTCAAGCCTGGCAGTAATCAGCGCGTCGAATTCGCCATCCGATTGCCCAATGACGGCGACACCCCGGTATGGCTGCCCATTGATGCCAAGTTGCCCGTCGAAGATTATGAGCGTCTAATCGATGCATCCGAACGGGCAGACACCGTTGGAATCGATGCCGCCCAGAAAGGCCTCGAACGCGCGATCAAGATCGCGGCCAAGGACATTTTCGAGAAATATATCGCGCCGCCCCATACCACCGATTTCGCCATCATGTTCCTACCGACCGAGGGCCTGTTTGCTGAAGTGGTACGTCGGCCAGGCCTTGTTGATAGCTTGCAGCGTGACTTCAAGGTTTTGGTCTCTGGCCCTACGACCCTGATGGCGACCCTGACAAGCCTGCGCATGGGCTTCCGTACCTTGGCGATCCAGCAACGCTCGAGCGAAGTCTGGCAAGTGCTGAGCAAGGTGAAGCAAGAGTTTGAGAAGTTTGGCGGCGTGCTCAAAAAGGTTGAGGATAAGCTTGATCAAGCCAAATCCGTGGTCCAACAAGCCCGGACGCGCGAGAATGTATTGGGGCGCCAATTGCGGGCTGTGGAAACTCTGCCAGGCAGCGCGCCCATTGCGGCTCTGCCCTTTGCCCAATCACAAGATCTGCTCGATGATGTGCTCGACGAGGGCGACGACGCTTAGCGGACGCCTCAAAAATGCAACAAAAAAGCCCGCTGACTTTCGCCAGCGGGCTTTTGGTTTCTGCGAGGGATTTAACCTATTCGCGGTCGCCCAAGAAGCTGAGCAAGAATTGGAACAGGTTGATGAAGTTCAAGTAGAGGCTCAAGGCACCCATGCTGGTCGCAACCGACATGGCCGTGTCATTGCCCTTCAGATAATAATACTCAAACTTCAAGCGCTGGGTGTCGAACGCGATCAGACCAGAGAAGATCAACACGCCCAAGCCAGAAATGACAAACATCATCATCGAGCTTTGCAGGAAGATGTTGACGATGCTGGCCAAGATCAAACCAAACATACCCATGATCAAGAAGGTACCGAACCCGGTCAGATCGCGTTTGGTGGTGTAGCCCCAAAGCGACAAAGCACCGAAAGCGGCAGCGGTGATGAAGAAGGTCGAAGCCAGCGACTCACCGGTGTAGCGCAAAGCCAAAACACCCAAACCTGCACCGATCAATGTCACGATCGTCCAGTAGAATAAGTTCGCGCCAGTCTTCGACGGGTTGCGCATCGCAAACATGCCGATCAAGAGCACGCCAATCGGGGCAAGGCTTAGAACTAGGCCCGCGCCAGTATAACCACCATTAGCGGTGAACAACATGTCGCGAACGGGCGGCACCGAGGATGTGATAAAGGCCAAGATACCTGAGAGCACCAAGCCAAGACCCATCTTGTTGTAGACGCCCAACATAAAGCTCCGCAGGCCAGCGTCGATGGACATGTCCATCGTAGTCCCGGCTGGGATCGCTTGAGCGTGAAACCTATTTTGGTCGTTCATTTTCTTTCCTTTTCAACATGCGGACAGCCTTCTGCCGCATTGCTTAGAGCTAATATCGGCCCGGAGGCCTCCAGACGCAAGACAACTCTACTACACGATTTTGTGTGCAGAGCCGATTTAGGCTGGTGGAAACAGATAGATGAGCTGAACCAAGGCTGGCTCTCATCACTGGTTTGGCTTTCATCGTCTTGCTTATATGGTGGGTGCGGCTGCATTATGCTAGGATTCTTCCATGTTGCATCTACATACATTCTCGCACTCCTCTGCTTCCTACCGAGTCCGCATTGCTTTGGCCCTGAAAGGGGTCGCGAGTGAGAGCCACACCGTTTCCCTGATTGCCAATGACCATTTGTCTGACGCCTACCGCGCCCTGAACCCGGAAGGTCGGGTTCCTGCGATTGTGGCCGAACACGGGGTCTTAACCCAATCCTTTGCAATTATGGATTGGTTGGAAGATACCATCCCGGAGCCTAGCCTCTATCCAGCCGACACTTGGCAGCGGGCCTTATGCCGCGCCTTTGCCCATGCCATCGCGAGCGACATTTTCCCCGTTCAAAACCTCGGCGTACGGCGCAAATTGGCATCTGACTTTGGGGCCGATGAAGCACAAACCACCAAATGGTGTGCCGAGTGGATCGCCAAGGGCTTTACCGCCCTGGAGGCTGAGACTGCCAAACGGAGTTGGCACGAAAGCCAAGGCTATTTGTTTGGGCCGAGTCCGACACTTGCAGACATTTGCTTGGTGCCGCAAATGAATAACGCCCGCCGCTATGGTGTGGATTTGAGCCCGTTCCCGCTCTTAGTCTGTGCTGACGCCAAGGCACGGGCGCACCCCGCCTTTGTCGCGACCGCGCCAGAGACCCAGTCTGGCTAACGGCGCGTGAAACGGACGAATGACGCGATCATGAAACCGCTCAACCTTGAATCCTACCTCCCCTATCGGCTGAGTGTGGCCTCCAACAAGGTCAGCGCTTTGATCGCCAAAGCTTATGAAGCACGATTTGGTCTAACCATTCCGCAATGGCGTCTTTTAGCGATTCTCGCGGAAGGCGTGCCGCTGTCACAGCAAAATCTGGTCAGTCGCACCGCCATGGATAAGGTGACCGTCAGTCGCGCTGCTCAGGCCCTCATCACGCGCGGTCTCCTTCAGTCCAAACCCAGCGAAAAAGACCGTCGCGCGGTTGAACTTAGCCTAACACCCGCCGGCGTCTCAATTGTGCAAGAAGTTGCGCCCGTCGCGCTGGCTTTTGAGAAATCTCTAATCGAGGCCATCGGCGGACAGGCGGCAGAACGGTTGGACGCCATGCTGCGCAAGTTAGAAGATCAGGCCGAGAAGCTGGCAAAATAAGCGCTATCCTATCTTGGCAATTAGTAACAAATGAAACTATAATGGTGTCCGATTTAGTTGGAGCACCCTATGGCTGACTTGTTTGAAAACCCACTTGGTACCGATGGCTTTGAGTTTGTAGAGTTCACAAGCCCAGACCCAGACGCACTGGCGACCTACTTCCGCCAATTGGGCTTTACGGCAGTATCCAAGCATCGCTCCAAGAATGTGATCCGCTTTAAACAAGGCGACATCAACTTCATCCTGAATATGGAGCCTGTGGGTCAAGCAGCTGAGTTCCGCCAGCAGCGCGGCCCATCGGCCAATGCCATGGCGTTTCGGGTTAAGGATGCAGCCCACGCGTTTCGCGAAGCGATTGCGCGCGGCGCTGAAGCCGTCGACAGCCCCATCGGACCAATGGAATTGGATATCCCCGCCATCAAGGGCATTGGTGGGGCCTTTATCTATTTGGTTGACCGATATGGCGCACAAAGCATTTATGATGTCGACTTTAAGCCCATCCCCGGTGCAGCCGAAGAAGAAGCTATCAATTCAACAGGCCTGACCTATCTCGACCATCTGACCCATAATGTGTTCCGTGGAAAAATGGATGTGTGGGCAAATTATTATGAACGCATCTTCAACTTCCGCGAAATTCGCTATTTCGATATTGAAGGCAAAGTATCCGGTCTGTTCTCAAAAGCCATGACCAGCCCCTGCGGCAAAATCCGCATCCCCTTAAACGAGAGCAAGGGCGAAGAAGGCAAGACCGACCAGATCGAAGAATTCCTACAGCGCTATAAGGGCGAAGGCATTCAACATATCGCCATGGGTTCCGGCGACTTGTTGGCCACGGTCGACCAACTGCGCGCCCGAGGTGTGGAGCTACAAGATACGATTGATACCTATTTTGACTTGATCGACACCCGCCTGCCCGGTCACGGTCACGATGTAGAGGCACTGCGCCAACGTCGGGTTTTGATAGATGGTGCCCCCAGCGAAGGCCAAGGCCTGTTGTTGCAAATCTTCGGCAAGGATGCCGTTGGCCCTATCTTTTTCGAATTTATCCAGCGAAAAGGAAATGAGGGTTTTGGCGAAGGCAATTTCAAAGCCCTGTTTGAAAGCATCGAATTAGATCAAATTCGGCGCGGGGTTTTGCAAGGCTAAGGCCATAAATGGGAGGTGTTTAGGATGGGCAGATTTGGGGCGCTCTGTGGCATTTCCGTTTTAAGCTTGATTTTGGGGGCCTGCACCATGACCACCCAGCTGGGTGATGGCCCTGAAAAGACCCGCACCTTCCTGACAAGCCCTCCTGCCCCGATTCCCGCTTGGTCCATTGCCATTCATGGCGGGGCTGGTGTGATTGAACGCAAGAACCTGACGCCGGAACAAGACAAAGCCTATCGCGCCGCCTTGGCAGAAGCGATTGAGATTGGCGCAGATATCTTGCGCAAGGGCGGTGACGGGATCGACGCGGTTGAAGCTACAGCCCGCTATCTCGAAGACAATCCCTTGTTTAATGCTGGCAGAGGGGCCGCAATTGATGCTTCCGGCAAAGCAACATTAGATGCTGCCATTATGGTTGGCCCAGGCCTTAAGGCTGGCGCGGTTGCCGGCATGTTGACGACCCGCCACCCGATCAGTGCTGCGCGGGCGGTGATGGAAAAAACGCCGCACGTGTTTTTGATCGGCGATGGGGCCGATCAATTCGCCCGTGACCAAGGCCTTGAGCAAGTTCCGAACACCTTCTTCTTGACGGCGCGGCGTTGGCAAATCCTCGAAGAAGTTCTGACCGAACAGAACATGCCGATCCCACCTAAGCCTGCTGGCCTTAATAATGATGGCCCCGTGCGCTCGGGCCCCAATGCCGCAAGGTCCGGCGAAGCCCGATTTGGCACGATTGGGATTGTCGTGCGTGACACGAAGGGCGTGCTGGTTGCGGGTACGTCAACCGGTGGTCTCACCGGCAAGAAATGGGGTCGGGTCGGCGATGTACCAGTGATCGGAGCGGGGACCTATGCGACACCGACTTGCGCCGTCTCTGGCACAGGGACGGGCGAATATTTCATCCGCTTAGGTGTCGCCCGCGCGATTTGCGATAAGGCGGCAGAGCCCGGTATGGACCTGCAGGCCGCCGCTGATGCCGTGATGAAGAAGGACCTGACCGCTTTGGGCGGCGATGGTGGCGTTATTGTTGTTAATGCGCGCGGACAAACTGTGGCTAGCATGAACACACCTGGCATGTATCGGGCGCAGATGAGTGCGGCCAGCCCCGCCCGGGTCGCCATTTATGCAGACGAGAATTAAGGCAAGGGAAGAGAGATGAACCAGCTTCGAGGCATTCACCACGTCGCCTATCGCTGTCGCGATGCTAAGGAGACCGTCGAATTCTATCACGATGTACTGGGCATGGACTTCCAAATTGCTTTTGCCGAGGATCATGTGCCCTCAACTGGGGCCTATGACCCCTATATGCACGTCTTTCTCGACGCTGGCGGCGGCAATGTGTTGGCCTTCTTCGAACTACCTGAACAGCCTGACATGGGCCGCGACCCCAATACGCCGGAATGGGTGCAGCACATCGCCTTTAAGGTCGATAATGAAGAAGCTTTGTTGGCCGGCAAGACCCGCGCAGAGGCGCGTGGGTGCACCGTGATTGGCCCAACTGATCATGGCATTTTTCGCTCTATCTATTTCTTTGACCCCAATGGCCACAGGTTGGAACTCGCCCATGATACCGGCACTGCTGCCGAACTAACCGAACTGCGACGGGTAGCGCCCGAAATGCTGGAAGAATGGTCGCGCACGAAAAAGGCGCCGCGCCATGCCGACTGGCTGCACGCCAAGGCCCGCGCTAGCCACGCAAAAACTGATCCAGCTTAAGAAGTGCCATATAAACATAGTGGGACCACCTAGCCCTTAGGAAACGCCGATGAAACTTGCTTCCCTGAAATCCGGCCGCGATGGTCGCCTCGTTGTCGTCTCGTCTGACCTGAATTATTGCACCGATGCGGGCCTGATCGCACCGACCTTACAAGCCGCCGTCGATGATTGGGCCCGGTGCGGCCCTGCCCTGCAGACATTGAGCGAGGCCCTAGAGCGTGGTGCAGTTCCCACCGAACGCTTTCATGAACGTGAGGCCCATTCGCCATTACCGCGCGCCTATCAATGGGCTGATGGCTCAGCCTATGTGAACCACGTTCAATTGGTGCGCCAAGCCCGCGGGGCTGAAATGCCAGAAAGCTTCTGGACTGACCCTTTGATCTATCAGGGCGGTTCGGACGACTTCTTGCCGCCACGCTCGCCGATTCCACTTGCCGATGAAGCTTGGGGCTGCGACTTAGAGGCCGAAGTCGCCGTCATTACCACCGATGTGCCACAAGGCATAACCGCCGAAGCCGCGCGCGACCACATCGCACTCATCTCTCTCGTCAATGATGTCAGCCTGCGCAATCTGATCCCCAATGAATTGGCCAAAGGTTTTGGCTTTTTCCAAGCCAAACCCGCCAGCGCCTTCTCCCCTGTCGCGGTGACGCCTGACAGCCTCGGGCCCTTGTGGGACGGCGGCAAACTGCATGTCACCTTGAGCGTCGACCTCGATGGCAAGCCGCTGGGCCGGGCTGAAACGGGTATCGATATGACCTTTGATTTTGGTCAATTGATCGCCCATGCGGCGCGCACGCGCAATCTCTGCGCCGGCACCATCATTGGCTCGGGGACGGTTTCCAACCGCGACGCGGCCGGCGGCCCAGGCAAGCCCATCGCCGAAGGTGGCCTCGGCTATTCCTGCTTGGCCGAAGTCCGCGTGGTTGAGACCATCCTGCATGGTCACGCCAAAACGCCCTTTTTGAAACACGGCCAAGTCGTGCGCATCTGGGCAGATGATGCCACCGGCCACTCCATCTTTGGGGCGATTGAGCAGAAGGTGGTTGGCTGAAGTGAATTGGCGCAAAGCACATCTAATCGTACTTTTCCCAAGGGCGTTTAAATCAAGAAAATAGGTACACCTCCTTTTTAAAAAAAAGGAAGTGGACCTAGGGCGGCAGATTTCCAACGGAAATCTGGACTTGGCGCATCAAGTCGCCCAGTGACGCTCGCGGAAGCGGTTGGTGGACCCAAATGGGCCCCAAAACGCTTGTAGATAAAAACGCTTCAAGCGATGTGATCAAGCCAGTTGCACATGAACCCCAAACATGGGCGATCCATGACGGCAATGTTAAACTTATGTTAGATTGAGCCGAAACCTACCAATCTGCGTTGACGAAGCAGATGGGATGGGGTGGAAAGGGGCGCTGCGGCACTCCCTCTGCCGCTCATGAGGTGATTAGCCTTGCGACTTCGATTGACCATAATCGCTGCGGCCGCCCTACTCGGTAGCTTTGGTGCCGCCGGCGCAATGAACGGCCTCTGGGCATCGCCCGACGCCCGCTCTCACAGTTTGGATGGCTTCAAACTGGCCTTAGGGATGCCCTATGGCAGCACAGGGACAACCCACAAAATGCAGGTGCGTGCTTCCAACGCTCTCGAACCATTGGACCAGAGCGGTCAACAAGCGCAAGCAAGCAATAAAGCCCGACACAAAACTCTAGTTGCGCACTTGTTTGAAGAGCCATTGTTACAGTCAACGCCACGGATGGTGATGGCGCAAGCAGCCTCAAGTGCAGCTGTATTCTCCTCAATTGCGCCGCCAGCGCCGCAAGCGCCACCTGAACCGGCTCAAGCTGTCGAAGCCCCCGCGGCACCGTCTCCTCCGGCTGCACCAGCAATGGCAGACCTAGAACCCGCCCCTAACGCGCCGGGCACGATGGCGAACATGATCGCTCAAGCCCATGCTGACGCGCGCAAATCCACGAGATTGGCGCTGGAGGCCGCAGCCGCTGCTGGCGCTGCAGAACAAGCGCGCACCTCTGCACGCGTTCAAGTTCATGTAATTGCCCCTGAAATCGTAACCCCAATGCATTACGAAGGTTTAGAACAAGAGCTTGACCAAGCTGTTCGACGGCTGGAAATCACCCAAACGCTGGCAGCGCGGATCCAAGAGGGCGACTTCTCCTTCGTGGTTTCGTCAGACGGTGGTACGAAGACCTGCGTCCTCGGTCAGACAGAGGGTGTTTGTGGTCTGATAAGCGCCCAAGACGTCGCGCGAGTCCGCTCAGAAGTGGTCGCGCAAGTAAGACTGGCCCAAGTCGCCGTGCGGAAAAGCCAACTTAAGCTCGCGCGCGCCCGCCTTACTGACGGCTAACCTTATCGCAGCAGATGCGTAAGTTCACAGGTGCTGCGTGTAACCGCACTTATTGGGCCAGCGACGTGGTTTGCATGGGCGGGTTGGCTTCAGGCAGTTGCACACGTATGGTCGCAATTGCTGGGCGCTCTGCCAAAGCAACGGCAGTCAAGCTTGGACGGTCGGCCTCTGCCAATGTATAGGCAATCAGGGTATTGACGCATTGCGTCTCGTTGACCACCCGGTCACGACGCGCAGCTTCAGCGCACATTTTGGTCGCAGCTTGCTCAATCTGCTTAAAAACCACTTCGGGGGCGGCATTAGCCACCACTTTTTGATCTGCAATTTCTGCCTGAGCAGAGCCAGCAGCCAAAACAGCAAAAGCGATCAGTCCAACAAAACGGTGTGTCATGGCTATCTCCTCGATGACCCACAAAATTGCGCGACCCAAATTGTCCCGTTCATCGAATGTGACACTAAAATGACTATGTGACAACACTTATATGACAAATATATGACTTTTAAGCGACGAAATTGTAAAAGCTAAGAAATTTATGCTTTAAAACATAAGCTTAAACCTGGGCGACGGCTGTAACAAAACCGTCATAATAGCCCTGCGATGGGTAGAGTTGGCTTATCAAAGCCGAAAGTATTTGCCTGTATCCTTGGGAAACATGTGGAGAAGTGTGATGCGCGCGTTCGGCAGTCCGCCAGATTTATCGGCCCTTCGGGCAAGCTATATGGTCAGCCTCAAGCAAGATCTCGGCACCCTAGAAGGCTTGCAAAGCGAAGTCGATTTTGGCTTTGCCGAAGCTAGAACCTATGAGGAATTGCGCAGGCTTGCCCATGTACAGGCGGGGAATGCCGCCACCTTCGGCTTTGATGCTTTAGGCAATGCTGCCCGCGCGGTAGACATTCAGTTGTGTGACATCGAAGGCCCATCCGATCCGCTTGCAGCTTTGCTGGGCGCGTGGCGCGAGCAGCTGCAAAGAGCCTGCCGGAACTAGCAAATTGGCTGACGCAAAAGATGTTTCCGCGCCGCTTGAAGATGCAGCGCGCGTCTAGACAGCGCCACATTTGCGACCATAAGCAATCACCTTGCGTTCAGATAGAAATGCCTAGCATAGCTCTAGCCTGAAAGCCGAAATGAAAGTGCCTCTGATGTCTAAACTCCCGCTGCTATGTACGATCGCTGTGCTTGGGGTGCTTGCAACACCTGGAGTGGCTCAGAACGGGCCCTCGCCCAGCTTGCTATCCAGTCTCGGCCCTGGGCAGAGCCGGTCCGTCGACATTTCCTTGCGCGCCCGCATTGGCCCGCTCGAATTGGCGCGTGGCTCGTTCAAAGTTAGTTTGACGCAAGATAATTATAGTGGCGAAGCCACGTATCGCACCTCTGGGATCGCGGCCTCCTTCAATAATGATGCGGGTATTGCCACTGTGAAGGGGACCATCGAAAATGGCCAGCTGAAGCCTAAGGGCTTCGTCAATCAAGAGACCAATGGCAAGAAGCGCCGGATCACCATGAGCTTCGGGAGCCGTTCTGTCGATGTGACGGCTGCACCCATGTGGGGCAATATGGGCTTTCCGCCAGCTACCCTGGCCCAAAAACTTGAGTCTGTAGACCCTGTCACCGGCCTGATGGAATTATCGCTGGTCACTGGCCGCGACGCCGGCCGTCCCTGCGGCGGGGCTGTGAAGATTTTCGACGGTAAGCGGCGCTATGATATTCGCACCCAATATGTTGGGATCGAGAATGTTTCCACCCCTGCCTATAGGGGCCCTGCGACGTATTGCCGGGGTACTTATAGCGAAGTGGCAGGCTTTAATCAGAAGAAGCCTGGCGAAACCCGCGAGCCAATCCGCCTACAAATCTGGCTGGCTGATGTGGGCAATATGGGCGTGTCAGTACCCGTACGGATGACGGGCTCCAAAGGCATTTATACCGCCGTGCTTTATGCCGACCGGGCCGTTGTTCGCTAAGGCGCACGTCAGACGTCTGGCAGAAGGCCGCTATCTTCAGGGTCCCCAACCTTTTTGATCAAAGCGGCCTTTAGCTTTTTCATCGCTTGATGTTCGATTTGGCGTACCCGCTCTTTCGAGATGCCCATCCGAACGCCCAAGGATTCCAAGGTTGCGCCTTCATCGGTTAGTCGACGTTCTTGAATGATGGCCAATTCACGTGGATTAAGAGACTTCAACGCCTCTTGAATCCAATTGGTGCGCCGCTCAGTATCGGTACGCTCCATCACATCTTGATCGGGTAAGATGCCCTCA
The DNA here is from genome assembly GCA_027485915.1 of Alphaproteobacteria bacterium. Taxonomy (GTDB): domain Bacteria; phylum Pseudomonadota; class Alphaproteobacteria; order Caulobacterales; family Aquidulcibacteraceae; genus Aquidulcibacter. The sequence goes on from JAIXQA010000010.1 coordinate 93,664, forward strand.
TCTGGCAGGAGGTCTTGCCACTCACCACCGCCATCGACACCATCGGACATCGGGGCGTTGAGTGAGCGATCATTGGCAGACAGGCGCGAAGCCATTTGTTCGACTTCACGTTCACTGACACCGAGCTTGGTGGCGATTATCTCGCGGTTTTCCCGCGTCATCATGGCCTCCCCTGTGTCGCTGATCAGTGCGCGCAAACGACGGAGATTGAAGAAGAGCGACTTTTGCGCCGCTGTCGTGCCGGTGCGCACGATGGACCAATTGCGCAAGACATAATCCTGAATGGCCGAGCGGATCCACCAAGCAGCATAGGTTGAAAAGCGCACGTCGCGGTCGGGCTCAAAACGGGCTGCGGCTTGCATCAAGCCAATATTGCCCTCTTGGACCAAGTCACTCATCGGCAGACCATAATTGCGGAAGCGCGCAGCCATGGAAATCACAAGCCGCATGTAAGCCGTTGTCAATTCATGCAGCGCGCGCTCATCCTGATGGTCGCGCCACTTGATCGCCAGCTCGCGCTCGTGATCATGTTCCAGCAAAGGTGCCTTCATAGCCTGTTTGACAAACCGGCGCGTCGCACTTTGGGCTTCGGCTGTCTCATACGTGGCCATTTGATCTCTCCGATCCTTGTCCGCACCTGATGTGGTTATTGGCTTTACGCGGGACAGGCGGATTCGGATCAGTCGTTATGACAAATCCATGACTGGAGAACTGTAGTTTGGCAGACGATCTTGTGGTCCCGATTTATCCAGATGTCCGGACAAAGATGGCAGGGGGAAAATCGCCATCCATCTGCACTTCCAAAGACCTGATTTTACCGTCCATATCGGCTTGGAAGGCGAACTTCACATCAAGAAGATCATCATCATCCTCGCGAATAGGCTTGCCATTGAACACATCATAATGCCAATGCGTGAGGCGGATGGGCATCTCATTATAGGTTCCAATCAACCCCATATCATCCAGCGAGACCGTCCAAGGGCCATAGCCCTTATGGACAAAAGTGCCGGTAAAGGCACCAAGTGCGCGCGAGGGGGTGGTATTGGGGATCGGCGCAGGCGGGGTTTGCGCAGCGGCTTTAGCTTCATTGGCATCCCGGCGGGCAAGCCCTCGGGCAGACCAGTTGGCTGGCGCTAGCCCCATCAGGCGATCAAACAAATCAAGGCTGACGTGGCCGGGCAGAGGTGTGCCGCGCATATTGGCAAAGGCAATAATCCCAACATTCTGCTCGGGGAATAAGGTCACGCGCGAGGAGAAACCATTGAGATTACCGCCATGGGCGACCCGCCGCATACCGCGGTAAAAATCGGTCCGCCAGCCCAGGCCATAGAGCCCGCGGCTCAATTCGGTCGCTTCTGGTTGCCCGCCGGTGGAGACAAGCGGTGCCCACATGGCTTCGCTTTGGGCAATTGAGATCAAGCGATTGCCACCAAATGTGCCTCGGCGAAGCTGCAAATCCATCCAAGCGATAAATTGGTTGGCTGAGCTATAGAGCTGACCGGCTGGACCGATCGCATCTTCTGGCCGCAACGGAATTTGCACGGCTTGCTTAGCCGGGCTTAGCTTGTGGCCAAAGGCAAAATCACTGTCCTTGGCCATTTGGCTGGGGCTAAAACCGGTGCGCATCATGCCGAGTGGTTTGAGGAGGCGCGCTTCTGTGAAGGCCTCCCACGTCTGGCCCGTAACGCGCTCGACCACGAGACCGGCTAAAATATACATGATGTTGTTATACTGATACTGGCTGCGCAGGGGGGCAGAATTCTCCAAATAGGGCAAGCGCGCCAAAAGCTCAGACTTGCTCAGCTTCTCATTATTGTACCAAACGAGATCATGGGTGCCGAGCCCCGTGCGGTGCGAGAGCATGTCGCGTAGGCTCAAACTCGCATATTCCACCCTGCCCGCCATCTTGAATTCGGGCAGATAGGTGGTGACAGGTTCATCCCATTGAAGCTTGCCCTCATCGACCAAGAGCGCGACCGTTGCTGCGGTAAAGGCTTTGGTGAGGGATGCACAGCCAAACAAGGTATCTGGCGTGACCGCTTGGGTCTTGGCCCCATCGCGCCAGCCAAAGCCCTTCGCATAAAGCGGCGCGCCATCCTTGATGACAGCAACGGCGAGGCCCGGGACGCGCCAATTCTGGCGGGCCAAATCCAGCTCTGCATCTAGGCCCACTAAGGGATCGGCTTTGCGCTTGGCCGCCCAAGCTGGGCCCACAAGCCCAGCGCCTAAGCTGGCACCCAATAAGGATACAAAGGCCCGCCGCTGCATTAATTTGACCCCCACTTAGCCGTGCGTCACATCACGCATAGTGGGCGGGGCAAGTCGGCCTTGTCTAGCCCTCTCAGCGCCGAATGGCATCGGCCCCGACACAGGTGCGGGTTTCTTCGCTCCACGTGCCGCCGCGGCGATAGCAATCTTGGCGCATAGCGGCGGCGCGCGCTTCGGCTTGTGCTGGATCAGATTCAACCGGTCCCAAGGCACACCCAGATAGGGTTGCCACAACCAAAGCAAAGCCACAAAGGGCCAGCACGCGGGCCATCGGCTTAAGCCGTCAGCTGTTGGCGGGCAACTTCGAGGAGTTCTTCCATCTCGCGGCGGATCTGATGCTCACTGACATCAGCTCGTTTGGCGTCGAGATCGGCTTTGACCTTGCGGTACACATCTTCATCGCCCGCTTCTTCGAAGTCTGCCATGACAATGGATTTGGCATAGTCTTCAGCGGCTTCGCCTTCGAGGCCCAAAAGACCGGCAGCCCAAGCGCCGAGCAGCTTGTTGCGGCGCGCGGTGATTTTGAACGAAAGCTCGCTATCATGCGCATATTTGGCTTCTTCAGCGCTCTTGCGCTCATCGAACTGGCTCATATCAGACTTCCTTGAAAACGTGTCAGCGGACAAAGTCCTATGTGGGGTGTGGATAGGTCTCTGCGCAAGTAAGCGCAAGAGGATGCGCCACATGATTGAGGCCTGTCGCGCAGCCTGTTAGGGTGGAAATGTCGTTAGGAGTTTCGACTCGGGCCACGCTGGCTGCGAGTGCGTGCCTTGCCACCTGACCACTGAGGAGAGCGCGACCATGTCCCGCCGCAAGAAAATTTATGAAGGCAAGGCCAAGGTCCTCTATGAAGGGCCAGAGCCTGGTACCCTGATCCAGTATTTCAAGGACGATGCGACCGCCTTCAACGCTGAAAAACATGCGATTATTGAAGGAAAAGGCGTTCTGAACAACCGTATTTCAGAATTCATCATGACCAATCTCAATGCGATTGGCGTGCCCACGCACTTCATCCGCCGATTAAACATGCGCGAGCAATTGATCCGCGAAGTCGAAATCATCCCGCTCGAAGTTGTCGTGCGTAATGTCGCTGCAGGCTCTATCTCCAAGCGTTTGGGTATTCCTGAAGGCGAATTACTGCCGCGTTCCATCGTCGAATTCTACTATAAGAATGACGGACTGGGCGATCCCATCGTCGCGGAAGAACATATTACCGCATTCAACTGGGCTACCACACAAGAAATTGATGACATCATGGCGCTTGCTTTGCGCATCAATGATTATTTGTCGGGTCTGTTTGCGGGTGTGGGTATCCGCTTGGTGGACTTTAAGCTTGAATTTGGCCGCCTCTATGAAGGCGACATGGTGCGCACCGTTTTGGCAGACGAAATCAGCCCAGACTCCTGCCGCTTGTGGGATGCCCGCACCAATAACAAGCTCGACAAAGATCGCTTCCGGCAAGATTTGGGCGGCGTCTCTGAGGCCTATGCCGAAGTCGCCCAGCGCTTGGGCATTTTCAAAGACCCACGCAGCGCGTTTGTAGAAGGCTAAACCGACCGATGAAAGCCATTGTGAATGTCCGCCTGAAAAAAGGCGTGTTGGACCCTCAAGGCCGCGCCATTGCTGAAGCCCTCCGTGGCTTAGGCTTTCATGAGGCCGAAGATGCTCGAGTCGGCAAAGTGATTGAGATCGAACTGGATGAAACCGACCCTGAACGCGGAGCCGCGCGCGCCAAAGAAATGGCCGCCAAGCTTCTGGCCAATCCGGTGATCGAAAGCTGGACCGTCGAAATCGCGGCTTAAGGTCGGCGGATTGACCTTGTCATCCCCGCCGGAACGAAGTGGAGAGCGGGGACCCCAGCGAGTTAACGTTAAAAGGTCCCGGATCGGCTTCGCCGTCCGGGATGACAACGCCATAAATGAGGGACTTTTCGGGAAGACAACATCCCCATTACCATAGCCATTTCCTCAAAACGTTTTCGCCGCGTCTTTGCGTTCGGCCATGCGGGCTTCGATGAAATGGGCGAGGGCTTGGGCTGCGGGGCTTTGACGGGAAGGCTCGAGCAAGCACATGTCGGCAGCCTCCAAAGGCGGCCAATCGCCCAGAACTTCGATCCCGTCTTGAATCAGGCCGCGCGGCATGACCGCATAGCCAAGACCAGCCCGTACAGCCGCCGCACAGCCTGCATGACTCGGGCTCGTAAAGGCACTTGTCCAAGGCGCTTTAGCGCGGTCTAGGGCTGCCAGCGCGCGCTCGCGGTACACACAAGTCGTAGGCGACAACACCAAGGGCAAAGGGCGTTTGCGTTTTTCAAAAACAGCCCTTACTTCCTCAAAGGCCTTCGGCAGAGCGTCGCTAGACGGGCCAACCCAGACCAATTCTTCCCGCCAGATGGCACGCGCCCCCGGATGAACCCGCTCGGCTGATTGTTTGATCAGCACAAGGTCATGCAAGCCTGCCTCAAACTCATCAATCAAGGTCCGCGTCAGCGCACATGATACATGCAGCATCACTTGAGGGTGCGCATTCATGAAAGCGGCCAAAATGTTGGGCAAATGGGCGGTGGTGAAATCCTCGGGCGAGCCAAAGCGCACCTCGCCCGCAATTTCCCGCGACCGGAAGCGCGCCAGCATGGCATCGGCCGAGGCGATCATATCGCGCGCATAGCCGAGTAATTTTTCGCCATCCTGAGTCAAGCGAACATTGCGGGTATCGCGTTCAATCAATTGGCGGTCAAAAATTTCTTCGAGCTTCTTGATCTGGCCCGACACAGCCGATTGCGACCGGCCCACTAGGATGCCGGTCCGCGAGAAACTGCGGGTATCAGCCAGCGTTACAAAGGTGCGCAGAAAGGCAGTATCGACGTCATGCATGGCTTCCCTCATGCGACGCTGGCTGCGCGCCGTCAACGTCAACTCCGGTGACGGAGGCCCTCTCGCCACGGTTTTTCCGATAAATCTAATCAGCTTTTCAGGTTTCTCGTTTGTTGAGCAACCCCCTATGCAGCGGCCCCGCACCCCCGGGACAGGAGCCAAAAATGCCAGTGGAAGTATTGCTTGAAAACCTCATCTCGCCGATGACTTTGGCATTTTTGTTGGGCATGATCGCCACTTTAATTAAGTCGGATTTGGAAATACCTGAAACCGTCATTAAGATTTTTGCGATTTTTCTTTTGTTTTCGATTGGTCTGCAAGGCGGACGGGAGCTTGCCAGTGTCGCTTTTAAGGACATTGCCAAAGGCCTTGGGGTAACTGCCGCCCTAATCTTCCTATTACCTCTGATGGCGTTTTTGGTTGCCAAATTCGTTCTTCGCTTTGACACGCCCAATGCGGCGGGTGTTGCGGCTCTCTATGGCTCGGTTTCCTCGGTGACTTTCGTGGTGGCGCGGACCTATGCCGAGAGCAAGGGCACCCCGATGGACGGCTACGTGACAGGCCTTGTTGCCCTGATGGAGCTCGCGATTTTGGTTGCCCTGTTTTATGGCCGCTTTGCTATGAGCCGGTCCAATGGCCGTACAGGTGAATTGACCGAAATCCTCATGGAAACATTGCGTGGCCGCGGCCTTGTCTTGCTGGGGGGCGGTCTTCTCATCGGTAGCCTGATTGGCGAGACGAATTTCACCAAGATCGAGCCTTTCTTTGTCGATCTGTTTCGCGGCGTTTTGGTACTTTTCCTGCTCGAAATGGGCATGACGGCGGCACGGCATTTGAGAGAATTTGCTAAAGTGGGCTCAGCTATGGCGGTATTTGGCGTGGTGATGCCGATGGTGCATGGGGCGCTCGCCTCCGGCCTTGCAACCTGGGCAGGCCTGCCTTTGGGCTCAGCCTTTGTTATCGGGGCGGTTGCGGCTTCAGCCTCTTACATTGATGCGCCAGCCGCCGTACGCGCCACCTTCCCAACCGCAAGTCCGGCTATCTATCTCACCTCCTCACTCGGCATCACCTTCCCCTTTATGCTGATCATCGGCGTACCGACAGTGTATCAGATGGCGGTCTTCTGGCGTGGGGTGTTGGGGGGTTAGGGGTGGAAGGGGTTCCCAACAATGTCATCCCCGCCGAAGCCTGAGCTTAGAGCGAGGACCCCGTGGGACTTTGCGGATCAAGGTCCCCGATTGTTTGACGTCATCGGGGATGACAACTTTGGTAGTTACACCACCCCCTGGACAGATGCGTCAAACTAAGGCGTTATGGTCGTCCCATTAGCAACTGAAAGGAGGTGATCCTATGTCTCATTGTCTGCGCCTTAGTGAAATGTCTGTCAGGATCCCTTCGGAGGCGAACGCTTAGCGATTAGAAGCGTTTCTTCGAATTGAGACTGGGCCGTTTCACCGGTCTGGCAATGGAAAGGTCGCTGGGCAACCAGCGACCTTTCTTGTTTGTCTAAAGCGCTTTGCCCATAATCTTGAGGGGGATGATCGCGCCATTTTTGGCATGCTTCTCAATCACTTCGATCAGCTCATAGCCGCAGCGGCGGTAAAGTGGCTCGCCCGCCAAAGTGGCCCCCATTTGCGCACTCTTAAAGCCTTCGGCACGGGCAGCAGCCTCGCCTGCATCAATGATCATTTGGCCAATGCCACGGCGCACATGCTCTGGATGGGTATACATGGCGCGAATTCGGGCAGGTTCAGTGGCGGGGTCGAGCAGGCGGTTATCGCGGCCTGCACTGTGATCGCCGCCATAAAGCGTACCGCGCCGGCTCCAGCCCCCACAGCCGACGATTTTACCGTCCGCGTCCTGGACGACAAAATAGGTGCCGTCCTCGATCAACTGGGTGTCGATCCCCATGGTCTCGTGACTGCCTTCAACTTGTTCAGGCGTCAGAAAGTCATTCATCAATTGCCCGATGGCCAAGGCCATCAAGGCCTTCATTTCGGGCATATCGTCAAAGGTCGCGACCCGCAGTTTTAAGACCATGCAGCCAACCTTTCCTCAATCAGAGCAATGGTTTCAGTCACGCCAAACAAGGCGACAAAGCCGCCAAAGCGGGGGCCCTGTTCCTGACCCAGCAAGACCTCATAGAGCGCTTTGAACCAGTCACGCAGGTTTTCAAACTGATGGGTCTTACCAACGTCAAATACCATATTTTGGATTTCATCGCCGTCGCGCATGTCTGGCCCCAAGGCTTCGAGGCGGGCTTTGAGGTCCAGGATGGCGGGAAGCTCTGCCTCTGTCGGTGCACGGAACTTCTTTGTTGGTTGAATGAAATCGCGATAATAGGCGACCGCAAAGCCTGCGAGTTGATCCAGCAAAGGCTGGTCTTCTGGCGTGGCTTCGGGCGCATAGCGCTTGATGAAGCCCCACAGCACTTCCTTGGTCTCCGCATTTGCGGCTGAGACGAGGTTGAGAAGCAGCGCAAAGCTGATGGGCGAGCCATATTGGGGTGGTTGGCCATTATGGATATGCCAGACGGGGTTTTCGACCTGCTTGGCAGGCTCTTCCCGCCGGAAAGCATCGAGAAACTGAACATATTCATCCACCGCGCGCGGAATGACGTCGAAATAGAGCTTCTTGGCCACGCGCGGCTTTTGGAAATTATAGAGCGACAGGCTTTCCGGCGGCGCGTAGGTCAGCCATTGCTCGACCGAGATACCATTGCCTTTGGACTTACTGATCTTCTCGCCATTTTGGTCGAGGAACAGCTCATAGCAATATTGCAAGGGTGGCTCTGCGCCCAAGATGCGGCAGATTTTGGAATAGATCGGGCCATTGGTCTGATGGTCCTTGCCATACATCTCAAAGTCCACGCCTAGAGCAGCCCAGCGCATGCCAAAGTCTGGCTTCCATTGCATTTTGACATGCCCGCCCGTGACGGGAACTGTCACATCTGTGCCATCTTCATCGGCGAAGGTGACGGTTCCGGCCTTGGCGTCTGTCGCCTTCATCGGCACATAGAGGACGCGGCCTGTAGTAGGCGAGATTGGCAGAAACGGGCTGTAGGTTGCCCGCCGCTCTTCCCCTAAAGTCGGCAACATGACGCCCATAATCTCGTCAAATTTTTCCAGCGCCCGCAGAAGCGTGGCATCAAACGCGCCAGAACGATAAAGCTCGGTCGCTGATTTGAACTGATAGTCAAAGCCGAAACTGTCGAGGAAGCCGCGCAGCCGGGCATTATTGTGCTGGGCAAAGCCCTCATAGGTGCCAAATGGATCCGGCACATCGGTCAAGGGCTTTTGCAGATAGGGCTCTAAGGCGGCTGGATTAGGCACATTATCAGGCACTTTGCGCATACCATCCATATCGTCGCTGACACAGATTAAGCGCGTCTCCATCGTGCCATCGGTGAGCGCGATGAAGGCCTGGCGCACCATGGTTGTGCGCACAACTTCGCCAAAAGTGCCGATATGGGGTAGGCCCGAGGGGCCATAGCCAGTTTCGAAAACGACGGGTCCTTGCTTGCCGATTTTCTTGACCCGGTCCAACAGCAAACGGGCTTGTTCAAAGGGCCAAGCCTTGGCTTCAGTTGCCAAAAGTGCACGGTTCGCCATTCACGTCTCATTCTTTACTTTGGAGTGGGAGGTTGTTGGGATGCCTTGTGACGGAATCATGCTCTGAGGTCAAATCCGGGGCCTGTGAGAAACGCCCCAATCAAGTGCTGCCTTTGGGGCCGATGCGACCACTGTGGGGACAGGCGTAACCCACGGGGTTTACTTAAAAGGTCCAACAAGCTTTTGTTCGAAAGACTAATGAGCCAATCGATTCCGCACGACTTGCTCCTAAAGGTGCAAGGCTAAAGGTGCGCAACAGAGGCTGCTGGAATTTGGGTCTTAAAAGAGGGAGATTACTGTTTGGACTGGTCGAAATTTTCGGACCTAACAGGCCCTCAAGCAAGTCCGGGCTTCCAATATTGGGTAAACTTTATGGCTTGGCAGCGCGGTCTCAACCATATCTTGCGACCCCTCTCGTTGACGCAGCCGCAATTTGCCCTTTTGGCGACCATTGGCTGGAAGACCTATGACGGCAGCAATTTGTCGCAACAGCAACTGGCAGACTTCCTGCACTTAGACCGGATGCTGGTCTCACAAATCATCAGCCGCCTGGACCGGGATGGGCTGGTCACACGCAAACTCGCGGCCGAAGACCGCCGTCGGAAAGGCCTTCGGCTCACGGCCTTAGGCATCATGAAAGTCAAAGAGGCCTTGCCATTGGTCGAAGGCTTCGACAAGGCGTTCTTTGCTGGCGTTTAGTCTATTTCCCGCCCATAGCGCGATGCTTCGCACGGGTTGCCTCGTCGAGACGCAAGAAGCGTGCAGCATTATTGTAGAGGATATCGCGCTTTTGCTGAGCGCTGAGGAAAGGTGCATCCTCAATCACTTTAATCCCAACTTCGATGGTTTCAGGCCAGACCATTTGGTCAGAACCAAACATGATGCGCTCGCCAAAGCCCGCTTCCACCAGCGCCTGTAGATAGCGATAAAATGCGGCCTTTGGCTGGGTGTATACAATCACGCCTGTATCCACATAGACTTGGGGATGGGCATACATTAGTGCCAAGGTGTCATCCAGCATCGGGAAACCCGCATGCATGATATTCAGCCGTAACTTTGGATGCTTGACCAAAACATCTTC
>JAIXQA010000075.1 GCA_027485915.1 Alphaproteobacteria bacterium
CAGCCACGTCTGCCCTGCTTAATCCCGCTTACCAATCCCCAACAGTCGGCTTAACTCGGACCGAAGCTCCTCCGCATCGGGGACAGGGGCAGATTACGTGAGGTTCTGGGAGTGGGGGAGAAGTTTTGTTTTATCCCTGCTGATTTCCTCCCTCCGGCCCTACGTCGCGAGGTGGATGGGGGAACTTCCGATTTCATCTAGAAGGCTTTGGTGCAGGCCCTGCCTGCCCCAAAAGCCAACTTCGATTATTTGTGGGCGATTTGACGAGTCAAGTCCGCTTCGCGCCATTGACGCGCGTTTGGTTCTTTTGAACCAAGTTGCGCGTCTAAATCAAAAAATTAGGTCCACTACCTTTTTAAAAAAAGGATGTGGACCTAGGGCGGCAGATTTCCGAAGGAAATCTGGACTTGACGCGACCAATCGCCCGATCACGCTATTCAAAGCGGTTTGGTGGACCAAAGGGATCACCAAAACCGCGTCTAGACAAATTAGCTCTTCAAAACCACCACCATCCCCTCCGGAATGCGGGGACTTCAGGGGACTTTGCGGTCCAAGATTCTCAACCGGCCGGTTTGACCGTAATCTGCATGCGCCAGATCTGTTCGGCTGGGCGGCCTGCCTCTAATTCCCAGGGCCGACCGTAGCGCAGGACGAGGATTTGGCCGGCAGTACCTTGCAAATCCACAGGCGCAGAAATGGTTTGGAAGCGGAAGATAGTCCAATCATTGCCACCCACCATACCTTGATTGCGGCCTTCTGGATTTTCTGGCCGCGAGGATTTATCGACCAAAACCACGCCTGCAGGCAGCGATTGGACATCCCAAAGATAGCCTGCGGTTGGCGTCCCCAATAGGCGCACTTCGAAGGTCTGACCGACCTTCAACATCTTGGCAGAGCCCGTCTCTGCGGTTGAAAAAATCACGCTGCTAGACTTATCGGCTGGGGGTTGGGTTGCACACCCACTGAGGGCGGCAAGCACCATACTGAATAGCGCCCATTGCTTCACCGCGATCATATAACCCGCCTTTCAACGCCCAACTCGCTGGGTGGCCGTGCTCAAAACCGCGCTGCCCAAGCCTCAATTGCCTGAGCATGGGCCTGCTTTTCGGCTGGCGTCAAATAGCTGCCGGAGAAGCTGTTATAGGCGAGGGTGACCAATTCTTGCTTGCTTAAGTCCAGCGCCTTGGCAATGGCGTGCCAATTGGCGTTGAGATAGCCGCCGAAATAGGCCGGATCATCGGAATTGATCGTGGCTTTGAGGCCTTTTTGCAGCATCGAGCGCAAGGGATGTTGGGCAAGATCATGCACCACGCACAAGGAAAGGTTTGATAACGGGCAGACTGTCAAGGTCAGGCCGTCCCTCGCAATGCGTGCGACCAGAGCCTCATCTTCCAAAGCACGATTACCATGATCGATGCGGTCGATTTTAAGCAGGTCAAGCGCTTCCCAAACATAAGCGGGCGGGCCTTCTTCTCCGGCATGGGCAAATAAATGTAAACCTTTCGCGCGGGCAGCTTCAAACACGCGGGCAAATTTGGCGGGTGGGTGGCCGACTTCACTGGAGTCAAGGCCGACGCCGAAGATATGGGTCAAATAGGGTTCTGCGGCTTCTAAAGTGGCAAAGGCTGCCGCCTCGTCCAAATGGCGCAAGAAGCAGAGAATCAGTTTTGAGGTCACGCCCAATTGGGCTTGCCCATCGGCCAAAGCGCGCGAAATGCCGCCAATCACGACGCCCATCTCTATCCCGCGATCGGTATGGGTTTGCGGGTCAAAGAAGACTTCCACATGACGGCATGCATCGGCCGCAACCCGCTTCAAATAGGCCATGGTCAAGTCGTAAAAATCTTGCTCCGTCTGCAAAACGCCAGCGCCCTGATAATAAATATCGAGGAAGTCCTGCAGATTAGAGAAGCTGTAAGCGGCGCGTACCTCCTCCACGCTGTTGAACGGGATCGCGATCTTGTTGCGCTGGGCCAAGGCGAACATGAGTTCGGGTTCTAATGAGCCTTCCAAATGCAAGTGAAGCTCTGCCTTGGGCAGGCCAGCGATAAAGGCGTCACGGTCAAAAGCGGTCATTATGTTCCTCGGGAGCGTGGTTGGCGCGACAGGGCTAGATGGCCCCGACCGACAGGTCATAGGCCTTCTAAATCATCAGGCCTTTTGCGCAACTGCTTTATGGGTGAATGGTGCCCGGCTCTTGCTAGTTCAAACCATCCGGCGCCGTTGGATTTGGTTGATCAATTAGCGCAGCGACGGCCTCCCAATGATCGGCCATTTCTAGGTCACCCATGGCGGCAGCTTCCGCGGCCCGCATCACGGCAATCACAGCGCCATCTTCGCCATAGTGCGCCTCTAACAGGCGGGCGGCGTGGGTGATGGCGTCATGGGGATTGCCACTTGGCGCGCTCACAGAGGGGAAAGTCCGGCTTCCATCGTTTTGAATGTGCAAGTGATGCCAAGCTTTTCAAGGGCAGTGAGGTCGGCCGCCGCAGTTTGTTGGGTAAAGGCTTCGGCGGGTGCAGGGCGTGTTTCAACCCTCAAGGCTTTGCCTGTTGCCGCTTCGCTGGCCTTCGCAACTTGCGCCGCAGAGGTCAAAGACCCGGTACCCACATCGAAAAAGCCTGCATGGCCCTGCAGCACCACTTGGGCGATGAGATGAGCCGCATCATCGGCATGCACCCAATCGCGGCTTCCATGCCAAACTGAAAGGGGCTGCTCACCCGAAGCATGAACGCGCGCGCGGCTGGGCAGGCTGGCGAGAGCGCCTTTGTGGCTTTCACCTTGGCCATAGACGGAAGCCAAGCGAAAGCCGGCGGCGATTGGGGCGGCATCGGGGCCTGTGCCTTGGCTGGCTGCAAAATAGTCAAAGGCTTGCTTGGCGCGGCCAAAGGCGGTTTTGGGTTGGAAGCCTGCAATGACCTCTGAGTCGGTGGAATGGTTCGGTGAAGCATCGCCGTAAACTTGCATGGACGATGCCCAATAAAAGGCCCGTTGCTTGGCCACCGCATAATCCCACACGCGGCGGGGAAGGTAGTAAGACGTCCCAAACAAGCCATCCATATCGCCCGCACTATGGCCTGCATCGGCAAAGCACAAAACACCGGCCACATCACGCCATGCTTTGTCCAAATGGGTCATCAGCTCATCTGGGGCCCATAGATCCGCCATTTTTGAAGGCAGATTGGCCCATTTTCCCGATGCGCTCGAACCCAAGTGATCGCAGATGATCACTTGCGCGCTACCATCCTCCGCCAAATGCCGCGCCACTGCGCTGCCGACCAGACCTGCGCCGCCAATCATGATGAATTTCCGACCTTGAGAGGGCATTTTGACATCCGCTTTGTGCTAATCTCACACGTCAATGCTGCATGTGTGTGAATTTCACACATTTACGAGCGAAAAAGGCTGCTGTCTAGCAGCTTGGCAGCCTAGGTTGCAGGCACCATGTTAGCTGTATGATAAACCAAATATCCCCCAGCGCTGCGGTAAGAATTTCTCCCCTGGGGTTATTCGCCTATGCGCTGCCGGCGGTGCCCATCGCAGCTTTGGGGCAGCCCTTTTATATGTTTGCACCGACTTTTTACGCCAAGGAAGTCGGTATTGGCGCAGGCATGATTGGCATAATCCTCTTGATTGTCCGTGTGTTAGATGCGGCAAGTGACTTGGTCGCCGGCCGTTTGTCTGATCAGACCCCGGGGCGATTTGGGCGACGAAAGCCGTGGGTTTTGCTGGCAAGCCCGTTGGCAGCTTGGTCGGCTTATATGATTATGACGCCGCCGGACGGCGCAGGTGCGGCTTATTTTGCTGTCTGGACGCTCTTGGTCTCTATCTCTTGGGCCGCAATCACCTTGCCGCTCAACGCCTGGGGGGCAGAGCTTAGCCCCGATTATCGAGGGCGTATTGTGGTTACGGCTTGGCGGGAAATCGCCACGGTCTTGGGCGTGATTGGCGCGGTAGGCCTTGTCGCGATTGTTTCAAACGGTGGTGCGCTGCGAGAGGCGCTCGCTTTATTAGGTCTGTTTGCAGCCGTGACGACCCCATTAGCCTGCGGGGTCTGCGTGCTCTTGGTGCCCGACCCACCACTGGCAGAGCAGCCGGTGGCTAGTCTGAAAGACGGCTTGAGGGATTGTGCCGCGAATGAGCCGTTTCGACGCTTGGTAGCGGCTTATGTCATCAATGGCATCGCAAATGGGCTGCCGGCTACTTTGTTCCTCTATTTCGTTTCTGAGCGTTTAGGCCGTCCAGATTTACAAGGGGCCTTACTGGGCACCTATTTTCTAGCAGGCCTGATATCGGCACCTTTTTGGGCTTGGCTGGGTGGACGATTTGGAAAGGATCGTGTTTGGCGTTGGGCGATGGTTTGGGCGTGCCTGATTTTTGCTTTGGCGTTGGGCGTTACTGGGCCACAGGATTGGGTTTTGTTTTTGGCTGTTTGTGTGGGTTCGGGTCTCGCACTTGGGGCTGACATCGTCTTACCAGCGGCCATGCAGGCCGACGTGGTTGACTTGGATGAGTTAAAGACCGGCCAAGCACCCAGAACCGGGCTCTATTTTGCCTTGTGGAGTGTCGCAACCAAGCTTGCGTTGGCGGTTGCGGCCGGGACCGCCTTCGGCATCCTTGGGTTGGTTGGCTTTAACACCCAAGGTGGGGCGCAAACCGATCTTGCACTCAACAGTCTCGTGGCTCTTTACTGCGCCATCCCGATTGGCCTGAAACTCATCGCCATTGGCATGATGCGCGGATTTCCGATTGACGCTGCCGAGCAGGCCCGGATACGGGCCGAAATCGCCGCTAACCGAGGTGCAAGGGACCTTTAGCCCTACTCGCGGGGCGAGCCTGAAACCGAAGTCACTTTCCGATAGTCAAAGCTCTGGCCCGCGATCTTGAACGCCGTCCGCACCCAGCGCCCGGTCGCGTCGTACCAAAGATCGGTATTGACGGCTCCGCGCACCCGGTAATGATTGGCGCGGACATTGGCACCGCCAATTTGCAGCATTTCTTCGCCTACCCGGTTCACATTCACACGGCTCAGCTTGCCATCGCGACTGTCGAGCAGGCGGGTCTGGTTGATGGTACTAAAGCGCCACCAGCTGGATGGCAAAATGGTTGCTGGCGCAGTGCCTTTAAAGCCTGTCCCTTCCACGACAATGTTGGTACCGCGCAGATTTGCTGCAACTGATTTATTGGATCGATTTTCTTGGTCTGAACAATTCAGGCTGGTTAATTGATTGCCACGCCAGGCTTCTTCGCAACGGTGGCGATAGCTAAACCCGATCGGCCCAATTTTGCCAGCCATATCGATCGCGATGCGAACATTGGTGATATCGGCAGACTTTGAAACCGTCACGATATGTTTGCCGACGGGCTTCCCATTCATCAGGATTTCAAACTCGGTCCGGCCGGGTGTCGCAGCTGACGCGGGTCCGGCCGCCAGAAAGGTGCTGCCAAGCACAAGCAAGGCAACCATATGGGAGGCACGAGTCACGGTTTTGGCTGGCATCGCAAAAGCCTCCTTTTATCGAAACAGCTGCGGTGTTTCGGTCAAATTATCAATTAAAACGGTTAATCAACCATCCAAGTGGCCCTTTAAGGCGGACGTTTCCCGTCTGAGCGATCAAGCAGATACAATCACCACCCTTGGCTGCGCCTGGCTGATGCTCGCTATCTTCATCATGCACCAAGAGATCGCCACGACGATAGATTTGGTTGCCATCATCGAGTTCACCGGACAGAACCAGCGTCACTTCAAGCCCCGAATGGCCATGCTCTGGTACTTTGCGACCGGCTTCGAGCTTAAGCAATTCTGCGTCACAACCAGGCAAGGGCATCATCAACATGCCGGCCAGATTGCGCCGCCACCGGCCTTGGTCGAGAGATGACAGCACATGGGCCATTTCATCAATCTCGCGCAAGGCATGGTCCGAATAGTCGTGGCCTAATTCAGCTTCCAGCCAAGCAGGCTGGGCGATTTCGACCGGCTCGATTGCATCCAGCAACATCCCACCGGCTGCATCAAACGTACGTGTGATCTCGCGTGCTTGCGGCTGCAGGGCCAGATGCGCTGAGACGACAAGGGCGGGCCCACGCGGCAGGCTGCCCGCGACATAGTCCAGCATGAGCGCTTGATAGCGCTGATCCGTTTCAATCGTGTGAGCAGTCAATTCTTCGTTCATGGGTTTGGTTGTGCCGTTGGTTTATGAGATAGTCTTTGCAACTTACGTTGAAATCCCTTTAGTGGATCATAAGCACTGAAAAAACACCGTGTGGCACGCCTTGGGCGGGCAGCGCAAGAAGCTGGTTAAGGATACGAACATGGCAGGCTGGGCCAATCCTGATGATCCCTTGGTTTCCACTCAATGGCTTGCCGATAAGCTGGGTGCGCCTGATGTGCGTATCATTGACGCGTCGTGGCACCTGCCGACAGCCGGGCGCAACGCCAAAGATGAGTATGATGCCGCCCATATTCCAGGCGCTGTCTTCTTTGACATTGATGAGATTTCAGACACGGCGAGCGCTTTCCCCCACATGATGCCCAGCCCTGAAAAGTTCGCGAGTCGGGTGAAGAAACTGGGCTTGGGCGATGGCCTGCGTCTTGTGGTGTATGACACTACCGGCGTGTTTTCGGCTGCCCGTGTGTGGTGGATGTTCCGCCATATGGGCCATGATGATGTCGTCGTGCTTGATGGTGGTTTGCCAAAATGGCAGGCCGAGGGTCGTGAGCTTGAAGATATGCCACCCATCGCGCGCGAGCGGCATTTTACCGTGCGCCGCCGCGCTGATTTGATCCGCGACAAGGCCCAAGTTTTGGCAAAAGTCGAAGCCAAAAGTGCCCAAATCCTCGATGCCCGTCCGGCCGGTCGGTTTGCTGGCACCGCACCAGAACCACGCCCCAATCTGCCCAGCGGTCATATGCCCGGTGCTTTTAACGTACCGTTCTCGACCCTTTTAAAGCCCGACAACACGATGAAGGACCCAGCCGAACTGGCCGAAGTCTTCAAGGCAGCGGGCGTCGACCTGAGTAAGCGATTAGTGACGACTTGTGGTTCTGGCGTCACCGCCTGCGTCATTGCTTTAGCGTTAGCGCGTTTGGGTCTGTGGGATGTGCCGGTCTATGATGGGGCGTGGAGTGAGTGGGCGGCAGACCTTGCCTCACCCATCGAGACAGAGGCTGCTGGATGAGCAAGAAGTCAACAACGGGCTTAAGCGAAGGCTTTTCGGCTGCGACCCGACTGGTGCAAATTGGCCGCGACCCATTCGCCCACGAGCGGGTGATTAACCCCCCCATTCAGCGCGGCTCTACCGTTCTCTTCGACCACGCCGACGATCTCTATCGTGCAGGGCCTTTGAGCGAGATGAAAGGCTATGGGTTAGAAGGCCTGTCTACCCAAGACAGGCTGTGTGACGCCTTGACGGAGATTTCAGGCGGGATTGGCACGGTTTTGGCCCCATCGGGCTTACAAGCGCTGACTCTCGCTTTGATGGCCGCGACCAAGGCAGGATCCCATGTCTTGCTGACTGATTCCTCCTATGGCCCGACCCGGCGCTTCTGCCGCGAGGTTTTGGGCAATTATGGTGTTGAAACAGAGATTTATGATCCCCGCATTGGGGCCGATATTGCTGGTCTGATCCGGCCAAATACCTGCTTGATCATTTTAGAAAGCCCCGGCTCTTTGACGTTTGAGCTGCAAGATGTGCCCGCCATCACCGCAGCTGCCAAGGCGCGCGGAATTGCAACCTTGATCGATGATACCTGGACTGCAGGCCTTTATATGAAGCCGTTCGATCTGGGTGTGGATATTTCCATGCAGGCCTTGACCAAATATCAGGGCGGGCATGCCGATGTGCTGGCTGGCGCTTTGATCACAAACAGCCCCGAATGGCTAAACAAGCTAAAGACCATGCATCAGATGTTGGGCATTGGCACTTCTGCGGAAGATGCATGGCTGACCTTGCGTGGCTTGCGCACCATGGGCTTGCGTATGGCCCATCAAGACCGGGTGGCTCGCGAAATTGCAGCTTGGCTAGAGGCCCGCTCGGAAGTCGCCCAAGTGCTGCATCCGGCTCTGCCGTCGCACCCTGATCACGCGATTTGGCAACGTGATTTTACCGGTGCAGGTGGCCTATTCTCGGTGGTGTTCAAGCCCTTTGCGGCAGTGAAGATCAATGCCATGGCCGAAGCCTATCAAATCTTCTCTATGGGCTTTTCTTGGGGCGGGTTTGAAAGCTTGGCTTTGCCCAGTACGGTGCAAGTCACGCGGCAATTCCCGGGCCTACATCCGAAAGGCCCCATTGTACGCTATTCCATTGGCTTGGAAGCTCAGGAAGATTTACTCGCCGATCTTGAGCGCGGCTTTGCCGTGCTTAACGCCGTTTAGACTGGCTTAAGCCGAGCGGGACGGATGTCGTGCGTTTGGCGACGCGAATCACAATGCGCGACTGCACATCCGAAACAAGTCCTTGGCCCAAGAGTTTGTCGCGTAGGAAACCGTCATAAGCGTGCATGTCGGTCGTGACGACGCGGATCATATAATCAACCGCCCCCGTCACCGTTGCGCAATCGACAACTTCCGGCCAAGTCGCTACCGCAGCCTCGAATTTCTCGAGGTTTTCGCGGTTTGGTAGGGCCAGTTTCACCGAAGCCATCACCTCAAAATCAAGGCCTAGGGCGGCACGCTCCAAGATGGTTACCCGTTTGGTAATGACGCCAATTTCTTCAAGGCGCTTAATGCGCCGCCAGCATGGGCTTGACGACAAGCCAACCTTGTCGGCAATCTCGGCAACAGACAGCGCTGCATCTTCTTGAACCAGATCAAGTATCCGTACATCAATGGCGTCTAATTCTTCCGACACGAATTTTCCTCAATTCTGGCAAAGTGGACATGTATCTTGCGCATTTCTTCGCAAATAACGAAAAAAAGAGCAAGCTTTTTCCGTGAAAACAGAAGATGATGCCCAGATAAAAGCAGACCGTGTTCGCCAAGGTCACAAACCCGAGGGCCAAATCAGATGCTCCATCGCGAAGTTCTTTTGACCGACAAATATGAACTCGACGAGGGTAGAGCGTTTCTGACAGGTATCCAAGCCCTTGTGCGGCTTCCTTTGGATCAAAAAAGACGTGATGTGAAGGCCGGTTTAAATACGGCAGGCTTTATCTCTGGCTATCGCGGTTCGCCCCTTGGTGGCTATGACATGCAGCTTGAGCGCGCTTCTAAGCTTCTGAAATCCCACAATATCGAATTCTGGCCCGGTCTGAACGAAGACTTGGGCGCAACGGCGGTTTGGGGCAGCCAACAATTGGGCCAGTTTGCCGGTGCGCGCTTTGATGGGGTTTTCGGGATTTGGTATGGCAAAGCACCCGGCGTCGACCGGACGGGCGATGTGTTCAAACATGCGAACTTTGCTGGCACCTCCAAGTTTGGTGGCACATTGGCGATCGCGGGCGATGACCATGTTTGTAAAAGCTCAACGCTGCCCAGCCAGTCGGAATTTGCCTTTATTGATGCAGAAATGCCCATTCTGTCGCCCGCATCGATCCAAGATGTGTTGGACTTTGGTTTGTATGGCTTTGCCATGTCGCGTTTCTCCGGCGCGTGGACGGGCCTTATCGCATTGGCCGATACGATGGATTCGGGCGCAGTGATTGATGTCGGCGCACATCGATTTGATATTCGTCTGCCGACTGACTTTGACATGCCGCCAGAAGGGCTAAGCCTGCGTCGTGGCGATGATCCCATGGCCAAGGAAGCCCGCCTGCGCCAATACAAGCTGCCCGCCGCTCAAGCATTTGTGCGCGCTAACAGCCTCGACCGCGAAATTCTGTCCGGCAATAAGCGCCGCATTGGTTTGGTCGCGACAGGCCAAGCTACGCGCGATATTTTCGAAGCTTTGGACGCATTGGGCATTAGCCCGGAATTGGCGGCCGATCTGGGCCTCACCATCTATAAGGTCGCCATGCCATGGCCGTTAGAGCCTTATCATTTGCGCGGCTTTGCCTTAGGTCTTGAGACGCTTTTGGTTGTTGAGCACAAGCGCGCGTTAATCGAACCTCAAATCCGCGATGCCTTGTATGACTTGCCCGATGGCAAGCGCCCACGCGTGATTGGCAAAAGAGGCTTGGACGGCAAGCCGTTGCTGCCCGATACGGCTGCCATCTCGATTCCGGTACTGGCCAAGACCTTGTTTGATCTGGTGCCCGACGGCCCACACCGTGAACAAGCCTTGGCCTATTTGAGCCGGGTGCAAGAAAGCAAGGACCGGGCAAGAGCTTTAGAAGGTGATGCGCACCGGACACCCCATTTCTGTTCGGGATGTCCACATAATAGTTCGACAGTTGTGCCCGAAGGGTCGCGCGCCCTGGCCGGCATTGGCTGTCACTATATGGCAACCTTCATGCCCGACCGTCAGACTGACATGACAAGCCAAATGGGTGGGGAGGGGATTGGCTGGATCGGCCAAGCACCGTTCACAGAAGAAGATCATGTCTTCGTCAATCTGGGTGACGGCACCTATTCGCACTCCGGCTCGCTGGCCATTCGCGCCGCTGTAACGGGCCAAGTCAATGTGACCTATAAGCTTTTGTATAATGATGCCGTGGCGATGACGGGCGGTCAGTCCACCGAAAGCGGTCAGACCACGCCCCAAATAGCCAAGCAATTATTGGGCGAAGGTGTGAAAAAGGTCGTGATCGTCGCTGACGATCCAACCCGCTATGCCAATGTGGCGCTTGAGCCTTCCGTCCGCGTCTATCCGCGTGAGGAGTTGGACACTGTTCAGCGCCGCCTGCGCGAGACCAAGGGCGTGACCGTTCTGATCTATGACCAAATGTGCGCGACGGAGAAACGCCGTCGGATCAAGCGTAAGCTGCTCAAGGCCACTTCGACCCGCGCTTATATCAACCCTGCTGTGTGCGAGGGCTGTGGGGATTGTTCGAAGCAATCCAATTGCTTGTCTATCCATCCGCTTGAGACCGAATTTGGTACCAAGCGGCAGATTGATCAGTCTTCGTGCAATCAAGATACCCGCTGTGTCGATGGGTTCTGCCCCTCCTTTGTGACGGTTGAGGGCAGCCATAACGCCAAGCGCGAACGGGCGCGTCCGACCTTTGATGCCACCAATATCCCCTTGCCAGAGCCCATGAGTTTAGAGCGGCCGCGCTCAATCGTCTTTACCGGCGTTGGCGGGACTGGGGTTACGACTGTTTCAGCCATTGTCGGCATGGCGGCCCATGTGGATGGCAAAGCCTCTTCCACGCTGGATATGACTGGCCTTGCCCAAAAGGGCGGGCAAGTGTTGAGCCATGTGCGCATCGCCAATCAGCCCAATGAAATTCGTTCAGGCCGTGTACCACCGGCTTCGGCGGACGTGATGATCGCAGGTGATTTGATCGTGGCGACCAATCTCGATGGCCTCAATCTGGTTTGCAAAGAAACCACGCGCGCTGTCGCCAATTTTGACATTCAGCCCACCAGCGAATTCATCCACAACCGCACCCGGGGCTATCGCGGTCAGCCGAAGGTCGATTTGTTTGCCCAAGCTGTCCGAGAACTAGGCGTAATTCACGCCGAAGGCTTGGCGGAAGAATATCTCTATGACGCGCTTTATTCCAACATGATCCTCTTGGGCTTTGCGTGGCAGCGGGGGCTGGTACCAGTTTCGCTGCGCGGACTTTACAGAGCGATCAAACTCAATGGCGTGGCAATTGATGAGAATGTGCTGGCTTTTGATCTCGGCCGCCTCGCTGCTTATGACCCGGCGCGATTGAAAGAGATGGTTCCCGTTCGAGAGCCACCGCCAGAAAAATCCCTGGATGATTTGATTGCCCATCGAATTGCGCATTTATCCGCTTACCAAAGCCAAAGCTATGCTCGCATCTATGCCGATGCCGTTGCCCAAGTCCGCAAAGCAGAGACCGAGGCAAGCTTGGGCACCGCACTGACGCGGTCTGTCGCCATCAATCTGGCGAAAGTCATGGCTTATAAGGACGAGTATGAGGTTGCGCGCCTGTATGCCGACCCGGCCCATATGGAAGGCCTCAATGCCACTTTGGGTGGCCGGAAGTCTTTGAAGATTTGGCTCGCCCCGCCCTTCCTTGGTGCGAAAGACCCAGTGACGGGCTTACCCAAGAAACAGGCCTTTGGTTCTTGGATTTTAGGGGCATTCAAACTGCTTCAACATGGCAAAGTTCTGCGCGGCACTGCACTAGATGTTTTTGGTGCGACGCAGGAACGAGCGAAAGAGCGCGCATTCCGTGATCAATACTTGGCTGACGTGTCGATCTGGCTGCAAAACCTCAACGCCGGGACCCATCGCCAGATCGTTGAGCTTGCTAATTTGCCAGACGAAGTGCGTGGATTTGGCCATGTGAAAGACGCTGCCATGGTACGTACAGAGGCCAAACGGAAAACACTCATGGCTCAACTGACCCAAAGGCTTGCCCCGAAAGTCGATGCGCACTAAATGACGGCTCCCCGATGCGTTGGCTGGGTAGCTCAGCTGGTTAGAGCGCACGACTCATAATCGTGAGGTCGAGAGTTCAAGTCTCTCTCCCGCCACCATCGGGTCTTCATCCTTTTAAAGGTTAAGCGGCGTTTGCCGCAGCTTGCGGCGTGGCAGGTACCGCAGCGACAGGTGCGTTCGCACTTCCGCTATCCGCATTGGGTGACTTGCCCCGTTTGGCCCCGTTTGCTTGTGCGCCTCGGAAGCTCGCCCCCATCATGTCGACATCGTAGAAAAGCGCTTCGCGAATGTCGGCTTGGTCGAAATTAGCGTAACGCATTTCCGCGCCGGTAAAGTCGGTTGCTTTGGTCTTGTCGGCGCTGATGCGAAGTGGGCTCAGTTTGGCATTGCGGAAGTCGGCCTTCTTCAGGCGCGCGCGCGTGAAGTTTGCCCCACGCAAGTCCGCGCCAGAGAAACAAGCGCCACGCAAGTCGGCCTCCGAGAAGTTCGCTCCTTGTAACTGGGTTGACATGAAGCGGACGCCAACGCCGTTACATTTAACCGCTGAGATAGCCGTCAAGCGCATACCTTTGAATATCGAAGCCATTGGGCGCAGGTCTTCACCATCAAATTTCGCGTGCTTACCCGCACTGCCATTGCTTTCCCACCAAGCTTGGTGGTCATTGGCCATATTTTCCAATTGGATCGCGCGGATTTTGGCGCTGTCACTTGGGTCGCCCAAGGCACCTTTAGCCATTTTGGGGTCGATTTTGCTAAAGCCCAGCGCAACCCCGCTCAAGATGGCGTCTTCAAAATGCGCACCTTCTAACCGAGCACCGGTTAGGTCTGCATCTTGCAGATCCGCACCTGCCAAGTTGCAATCCTTCAAAATGGCGCCGGAAAGCTTTGCGCCCTTCATGGAGCAGTCTTGGAAGTCGGCACCCTTGGCTTGCACCCCATTGAATTGCGAGCCGTCTAACGTCGCGCCGACAAACAAGGTGCCTTCGGCATCGCCAGGACGCATTCGGTGTTTGACCACCATCATGCCATTCCTTTTGTCCGCGACTGCCACTTCGCCTTCGCGGAAGTCAGATTGGGTTAGATCGGCATGGGAAAGGTCTGCCCCGCGCAGGTTCGCCCCGCGCATATCGGCTTTCGCCATGCGGGCACCTCGTAAGTCAGCTTTGCGAAAATCACAGGCGAATAGAATGGAGCGCTCAAAGATCGTCTTGATCAATTTGGCGTTCTCAAAAATGCATCCTGTCAGTTCCGCATCTGCCAGATTGCGGCCCGACAGGTCCAAACCCGTCAGATCGACAAATTTCAAAGAGGCTCGCTTGCCACCTGGAATCCCGCCTGCATAACGTTCATGGAGCTTCAAGACCGCTTCGAGTGTCTCAGAGTCCAGTTTTACGTAAGTAACGATGCTGCTCAAGTGCCACCTAAACTTCTTGATACTGGGTGAGTAACGAAGCGTCGACATTACCTCATGAGTGTTGTGGCTTAGTTAAAGAAAACCGATGTTACCTATCTAATGACTTCATCATACTGGGAAGGCGCGCAAATAAAACAAATAAATACATACTTTTGATTGTGCTACTACGCGCCATTGTTGCCGCAAGGACTTGGGTCGGAACCTCGGTTCGGCTTTTCCAAGGCCTCTGCGCTCCAGCAGTTTCGGTTTGCCTGAAAATAGGCTATGGAACCGCTTCATCCCCCCGTTTTGTTTCTGTGAAAGTTTCCTCGTGATTGAGCCCAAACATGCGCTGGTCCTGTTCTCAGGCGGTCAGGATTCCACTGCCTGTTTGGCGTGGGCGCTCTCGCGCTATGACCGTGTCGAGACGATCGGCTTTGATTATGGCCAGCGGCACCGCGTGGAACTAGAACAGCGCTTGGTAATCTTGGACGCGATCCGCGCGACTATGCCAGACTGGGGCAAGAAGCTAGGCAGCGACCATGTTTTGGATTTGGGACTGCTAGGCCAAATTTCCGATACCGCCTTGACCCGTGACACAGCCATTGCCATGGCAGAAACTGGTTTGCCAACAACATTTGTGCCGGGTCGCAATCTGGTGTTTCTGACCTTTGCGGGTGCTTTGGCCTATCGGCGTGGGCTGGGCGTTTTGGTTGGTGGCATGTGCGAGACCGATTATTCGGGCTATCCCGATTGTCGCCGTTCGACCTTAGATGCCATGGAACAAGCCTTATCGCTGGGCATGGATGTCTCGTTTAGGCTGGCAACGCCGCTAATGTATCTCACCAAGGCCCAGACGTGGGACTTAGCTTTTGCATTAGGTGGCGACACCTTAATTGATTTGACGGTGGAGCATTCGCACACCTGCTATGCGGGTGACCGTTCGAACCGCCACGACTGGGGCTATGGCTGTGGGACGTGTCCGGCATGTGAGCTACGTGCCGCTGGCTGGCAGCAATGGCAGGCCCAGCATCGCGGCTCCGGTGCTCTCAGCGCGCGCGTGGCCCCATGACCTATATGGTAAAAGAGCGCTTTTACACCTTGCAAGGCGAGGGGGCCCAAGTAGGACGCCCGGCTGTATTCCTGCGCTTTGCCGGCTGTAATCTGTGGAGTGGCCGAGAGCAGGACCGCAGCGAAGCTGTCTGCCAATTCTGTGATACGGATTTCGTTGGCACCAATGGCGTCGGCGGCGGCAAATTTGAAACGGCCGAAGCCTTAGCGGAAGCTGTTGCAGAACTCTGGCCAGACCTTCAACAAGGCCGCCCCTATGTGGTTTGCACAGGCGGGGAGCCTCTGTTGCAGCTTGATGACCCCCTGATCGCGGCCTTACATCAAATTGGTTTTGAGATTGCGGTAGAGACCAATGGCACAATTGCGGCCCCAGAAGGTCTAGATTGGATCTGTGTAAGCCCGAAAGCAAATGCGGCACTGGCACAACGCTCCGGACACGAATTAAAGCTCGTCTATCCGCAGCCTTTGGCCATGCCAGACCAGTTTGAAGGCCTCGCCTTTGACCATTTTTTCCTACAACCTATGGACGGCCCGCGTACGGATGAAAACACCCAAGCTGCAGTCGCCTATTGTCTTACCAATCCACAATGGCGATTGAGCCTGCAAACACATAAAATGCTTGGAATCCCGTGACCCGCTGCCTCTTAACCAAAAGCGTTACTTTCGACGCCGCCCACCATCTTCACCAAGGCGATGAAAGCCACCCCTATCGCCGTTTGCACGGGCATTCCTTCAGGCTGGACGTATCGGTTGAGGATGAGGCGGATGGCAAGGATCATTGGGTGCGTGACTTTGCCGAACTCGCCAAGGCAATTGGCGAAGTCCGCAATGTGCTCGATCACTCATTTTTAAATGAGATTGAGGGTCTGGAGACGCCAACATTGGAGAATATCTGTGCTTGGGTGGCTGAACGATTGAAGCCCAGCCTGCCCAATTTGCGCCGCGTCTCGGTTGCCCGGCCATCGCTGGGCGAAATGTGTACGTTGGAGATCGGCCTTTAAGTTGCTGGCTGCTGCCGGCGGGTAGCTAGACGTGCACGGGCCCGGATATGTGCCCGCTCTACCAAGCGCCAACAAGCCAAGAGCTGACCTTTTACCGACACTTCGCATGCCCGGACAATATGTGCGCGCCGCCAGACACTTAGCCAAGCGCGCTGCAGACGGTCATTCCTGACCGGCAAGGCCAAAGCTTGACCGACTTGGCCTTCGTAGCAAAGTGGCCCGTCAATCGTCATCGGTGACTTATAGGCTTCCCCGCCGCTACCAAAGTCGAATATTTTCATCCCCATATTTGCTGTGTGTCGAATGATATCGAAGGTCAGCAGCAAACCAGGTGAATAGCGGCTATAGGCTGGATTATAGGCCGGGAACCAGAAGTGCAGGTCTTGCCCCTCCACCAAGCAGATTTCGGCCGCCACTAATTCGTCACCACGACGATATACGCCCGCCATCAAGGATGCGTTGCCCGTTTTTTGTTCGGCCAAAGCCAACAAAAGATCGCGGGTCCAGCCACAGCTGAACACGTCATGCATCCCTGAGCGCTTATATTGATCGACCTTAAGCTTCAGAACCCAATCCAGCAATGCAGGGGAAACCTCGGTCCATTCGAACTTCAAATCTGGCAAATCCTTGGCGACGTTGCGGGTGCAGCGGCCCAAGTTTTTGAAATATTTTGGGGCACGGGACTTTTGGCTCGCAAACCAAGCTTCAAAACCGTCGGCGACATCCGCAATCTGGCGATGTTTTGTAATCGGCGCGCGGTCGAGACCGTCTGCGCCAATTAGGCCATTGAACTCCAACCGCTTGGCACCAGCGGCCGCGAGAAGGAGCGACCAATCCGGCGCATAACCTTCCTTCATGACGGCTGCATGATAGTCTGCCAAAGGTGCACCTGCAGGCTGCAAGCTTTGACCGCGCTTTTGATAGGCAAAGAAGCCAACAATGGCATCGCCATCATGGAAACGCGCTAACATGCCACCAGGTGTATGCGGTGCAATCGACTTTAGGAAGTCGATGGAGAAATAGGGACTACTCAGATCTGGATTTGCATCACGGAATGCGCCAAATAACGCTTCCTCCGCACCGGTCATGCCATCAAGTGATGCTACAGAAACGTGGGTAAGCTTAGTCATCGTTCGAATCCATTCCCAGTCAGCTTTTCCGCTAACTAGCAATATTCGGCCCAAACTCAGAAATATTACGCTAAAGTAGCCTGCTAATTTTGGCCAAATTCACTCACGTTTCCGTGATCTTTTGCGTTGATTTGGGAAACTCAGGCCCAGTCTGCAGGCTTGTTGTATCAAAGTCGGACAACCTGGCTCAGATGCACCGACTTAAAAAGGCGTTTTTGATCGACTCTGAAACAAGGATCCGTGCGCTAATCTTGAGATCAATGCCTAGGTTCGAGAACAAAAAAAGAGCGGGGCAGCCGGGCCCCGCTCATTTCGATTGGCTCATGCGTTTTGCCGCGCGCAGCTTTAGCCTGGAACAGCCTCAGCGAGCCTTCGTGCAAAGACAGATAGGGTCCGATCCGCATCCGACCAAATCCAAGCTGTATCGGCCCAAATGATATCACCGGTCCACTCATAGCTGGCCTGCCCAATCAGATTGCCGGCGGCATCATAGGCTTTGCCGGAGACATCCGCCCCGCCAACCCCAAAGCTCTGCATAGACAAGCCTGGTTTGTCGCCTAATTCCTTGAAGGTCGGGCGATTAGCTGTCAAATCGTGGATGACGACATCGACACGAGCGACCTGATCACCAAGACGTCCACGTAGGCTCTTTTCGACCATTTCCTGTATGACGGCCTTTTCGCGCACGCCATAGGTCTTTTCAAACTTTGTTTGGGCTTTCTCGCCATAAGTCACATTGACTTGCAGGGCATCAGCAGACGCTGTTGTCGCAAAAGTCATCGCTAAGAGCAGGGCAGCGGCAGAAATTAATTTCACCATGTCTTTCTCCTCTTCGTCGAACCGCATCGCGGCATAAAGTTGGCCCCAACCACGCCTAAAGTGAGCTTAAAAAACAATTTCGGCAAGGTGGGCCAACATTAAACTTTTGGCGGTCAGCCTATTGTCTAGGGCTTCACGGGCTGGAATACGATGGTGGCTTCACCAAACACGATACCAAATTTTTTGACTTTGGCCCGATTGATCAAAATGCCATCGGGTTGCAGCCACATCCGGTCGTCAAAAGTCACCAAGACCGTGCGGTCACCGACTTTCAGGTCAACATCATAGACCCAAGACAATTGATTGCCTTGAATGAGACCACGCGCAACACCGCGGACGTCGCCTGCTGTGCCTTCATATGTGTTAGGACCAGTCTTTTTGATTTTCCAGATCCGCTGTTCTTTAACGCCATCGGCATAGTCAAAGCGTTCATCGAGCGTCAGAACCGAGCCGTCCCATTGGCCATCTATATCGACCTTGAATTGACGGATAAGGGTGCCGTTGCGATCTTGGAACACGCCCCAAGCGGTCGTTTTGCCCTTGAAATAATCTTCTAAGACAAGTTGTTGGGGTGCCTTCGCGGTTGGTGCGGCGGCGGTTGTGGCGCAACCGGCCACACTCATGGCAACAGCTGTCAGGGCGGCGGCCTTTTGGAGGGCTTTGATCATGTTAAACACCTTTCAGTCCGTTCTACGCGCCAAGGGCCTGAATGGTTCAGTGAAACGGCCGGGTAACTCAGTCGACATTGTGTTGGCTGATGCCATCCTCGTCTTCCACGGAAATGTCGGCTTCATAGGTCTTGGCCATGCGAACCAGCATACCGGCATCATGACTAAGGCGGGCAGCAAATTGACGTACCCGGACTTGCGCAAGGGCAACCGCTTGGCTGATCGTTTGGACTTCTGAGCTATTGTCAAACCCGTCCTTCATTCGTGGAATGTCGAGACCTTTGGGGCCGCGCCTCAAATCAAATGGGGGTAGGACATAGCGAAATGCCTCATGCCCAAAATCGAGATAGAGGCTGTCTGACTCACTATTGAGCAGGTTTAACTTGCCGTCGGCGGCCATTTTTGAGAGGCGGTCGAGACTGTCGAGTAGTTCTTCAACGCGGGCGGCTTGAAGACCGCGCATCAAATCATGCTCGGTGGTCTGGCCAATTCGCAGCGCTTCTGCCACTTCGGCCAAACGCTCTAACGCTTGATCGACATAAGCTGCAGTGTGTTCCAATGTACGGACGGCACTGTAGACTTCGGTGAATTTCTTGCGCTCAATCCTAGGGTCGCGCCAAGCCGCATGCCGTAAGGCACGGTCGAGGGCGGCGGGTTCCATCAAGGGCGTGTCTGGCCCATTCGGCCGCGGACCTGAGGGGCGCGCACTGGGTTCATGTCCCGCACTGCGTTGCCGCCGGGAGGGGGAGGGAGGCTTTTGAAACAACATACTGGCCGTCCTACTTTCGAAGAACGGCCAGCCTCGCATGTTAGCCTCAATGCAGTGTTAAGGCGCGTCAACCAAAACCAGTTCCGCGTCCACGACGGCCTTAATGGTCAATTTTGGCTCGTCCTTAATGGCGGCTGCATCCCGTTCATAAAGGTCGATGCCATTGAGCTCGACGACACCTTTGGCTGCTGCCAAATAGGCGTGACGGCCAGCGGACAGATTATAGGTGACACTTTCGCCAGCCTTTAAGGTCGCACCCAAAACGCGGGCCTTCTGGCGAATAGGCAAAGCGCCTTCATCCTCTGAATAGCCCGAAGCCAGCGTCACAAACTGGCCAGAGCGGTCATCTTTGGGGAATTTTGCCGCCCCCCAGGAAGGGGCTACGCCTGCGCTTTCCGGCAAAATCCAGATTTGGTAGAGCGTCGTGGCTTTATCTTCCATGTTGTATTCAGCATGGGTGATGCCGGTGCCGGCGCTCATAACTTGGACGTCGCCTGCTTCGGTACGGCCGACATTGCCTAAGCTATCCTTGTGCGTGATGGCCCCTTCGCGGACATAAGTGATGATTTCCATATCGGCATGGCCGTGGGGGTCAAAGCCGGTGCCCGGTGCGATTTCGTCATCATTCCAGACCCGGATCGTGCCCCATTGGGTGCGTTTTGGGTCATGATAATGGCCGAAGGAGAAATGGTGGCGGGCATTGAGCCAGCTGTTTTTGAAGCGGCCCAGACTGTTGAATTCGCGTTTCTCAATCATGGTTTAACCTTTCATTTTCTTGGTAATTTCCGTGATGCGTATGCCATAGAGGCGGGCAAACTCACGGTCGCCAGCTGGCGGGGTAATCTCGGGTGATGCATTGTCAGACTGGGTGGCAACACCAACATAATAGCCCAAACGATTGACGACATCAGGGGCTGCATCGCTGTTGCTGTGAGCGCCCGGTGGCAGACCCGTACCGACCCAAATCATGCCGTGCTGCATGGCCAAGGTCAGAATTGAGTTTAAAGAATGCGCCTTGTCGCCTGCAAAGCTCAGGGAATTGGTGAAACCGCCAGCCACTTTGTCTTTCCAGCCCAAAGTGAACCAGACTTTCGAACTGGCCTCAAAAAAGGCTTTCAAAGGTGCCGAGATATCGCCCATATAGGTTGGTGCGCCAAAGATAATGGCGTCAGCTTGCGTGGCTTCATCCAAAATCGCGCTGAAATCTTGCGCGGCAGAATCGATCTTCAACAGCACTGCTTCACCGCCAGCGTCGGTCACGCCTTGAGCCACTTGTGCCGCGACCACAGCGGTGTGGCCATAGCCCGAATGATAGATGATTGCGATTTTCGTCATGGGAGGAGACCTCTTTTCTAAATCTATCGTCACAGTCACGATAGATGTTGAAACGCCTTATGGACGAAAGTTGATTGTTCGAATACTAGGGAAAAACGAAACCGATTGTTTCGTGAATTGTATCGACAAATGGTGCCGCGCATGAGCCTTGATTTAGATCTGTTGACGACCTTCGCCAAGGTAGCCGAGCGCGCCAGTGTGACTGCGGCAGCGCGCGATCTGAATTTGTCCAAAGCAACTGTGTCAAAACAAATCGCAGAGCTGGAACAAAAGTTGGGCGTTCTCTTGTTTGCCCGAACCACACGCCTGTTCTCGCTGACAGATGCTGGCCAACGCGCCTATACCCGGGCGCAACGGATCATGGAAGAGGCGGCCGCCTTAGCGGACGAAGCCCGTGAAACCCGAGAAGTGCCGCGCGGGAACCTCAAGATTGCTGCGCCCCAAGCCTTTGCCCGCCTGTGGCTGGCCGACCTTCTGCCGGAATTCATCCGTGCCTATCCTGAAATCAGCCTCGAGTTTGGGGTCGATGAGCGCACGGTGGACATGGTGGCAGACAATTTCGATGTGGCCATCCGGATCGGCACGATGCCTGATTCCAGCTTGCTTGCCCGCAAGCTCGCACCGGTGCGCCTGATGACAGTTGCCGCCCCCGCCTATTGGCAAGAACGGGGCAAGCCACGCAGGCCGGAAGACCTCGCGATGCATTGCTGTTTCCGCTACACCAATACGCCTAACCACTCGCTGTGGCGCTATGTCGATGCCGAGGGCAATGATTTGCGGGTACGCGTTCAAGGCCCAATCACCATCAATGGCGGTGAGATTGAAATGCCAGCGCTGCGCGAAGGCCTGGGCGTCGCCTATCTGCCCGACTTTTTGGTCTGTGAAGATTTGCGCGCAGGCAGGCTGGAACGCGCGCTGGAAGACTGGCGTTCGCCCGAATTGACTTTGCATCTTTTAAGCCCGCCGGGGCGGGGCAAACCTAAGCGCTTAGAAGTCTTCTCGGATTTCATGATCAAGAAATTTGGCGGTCGTATTCCGCCTTGGCATATCTAGTTGCTCGCCTCAAAGACCAACTCCTCCGGCGATGTGCTGGATTTGAGGGTCAGCTGGTTGGCCGTCAAACTGATCTGATCCACTTTACCGAGGGCTGCCATAAAGGCGGCTTCTGCGGCCATCGGATCACCGACCGCTGCCAAACACGCCCGCTGTGTCTGCATCATATTGGAGAAACGCGACCTACCCCCAGCGCGCTGGTGGCTACCTGAAAATTGATTGCACCCGGTTGAACCGCTGATGCGATTGTCCTCAAACGTGACCCGTGGCCGCAGGCTTTGCGGGTCGAGCGCCGTACCATTCAGTCGGGTCAACGTCCAAGATTTGCCATAGAGGCTTGGACCGGTTTCAGCGCGCGCGCTTACAGTTTGCAGCCGCGCCAGCACACGGCCATTGGCCGACAAGAGGCGGATTTCGCCACCGAATTTCCGGATCTGACGGGTGGCGCGTAAGGCTGCCAACACGTCGCGCTCCAACACGCCCGCAGGGCCCATGCAGGCCATTTTGCTCAAGGCAAGTGGGCCAAAACGTGTGGCATCTGCGCCTGTATGCACCAGTTTGCCAGTCAGGCGATTGCATCCAGTAGAGCCACTAACCCCATCTTGAGGCAGAAAGACCAAAGTCGCTTTGGGTTTGCCAGCGCTGCGGCTAAGTGCGCGACCATTGAGTTCAGTTGCCACAAACTCGCCTTCCAGCGTCAGGACAGGCTTGGGCGCAGCGTGGGTATGGTTGTGCCCGCCGTGGCTGAACGCCGGGCTGGCGGCAAGAGCTACCAGCCCGCAGAGCGCTAGGGCAAGACTAGTCTTGCTTAGACGGGATCCCAGGTAAAGACTCCGGCTGTGGCTTCCAGCCCCATGAAGCCGCCTTTCAAAGCGGGCAGTCCATGCTCGATCAATGTCTCTGGTGTCCATCCGTCAATCCTCGATACTGAGCGGACGGGCCGTGGTTGGTCAAAAACGACCACTTCATTGCCGCGCACGCCGAATATTTGACCCGT
Source organism: Alphaproteobacteria bacterium (assembly GCA_027485915.1). Classification (GTDB taxonomy): domain Bacteria; phylum Pseudomonadota; class Alphaproteobacteria; order Caulobacterales; family Aquidulcibacteraceae; genus Aquidulcibacter. Next base: position 22,693 of record JAIXQA010000075.1, read on the forward strand.
TACATGGCTGGCGGCAGCTGAACACAGGCTGACCGCAAAGGTGGCGACTTGATCGGCGCGCATGCGCGTGCGGATCCGCTCTACTCGTTGGGCGCTAGCTTCATCCTTGACGGGGATGGTGGCGATCATGCGGGTCCATGCAAAGGGTGCGATGACGTTGGACCGGACATTCTTCAGAGCCCCTTCCATCGCGATGATGCGCGACAGACCTGCCACACCCATTTTGGCGGCAGCATAATTGGCTTGCCCAATATTGCCGATAATGCCCGAGGTAGAGGTGAATAGCACATAAGCGCCGTCTTGTTGCTCGCGGAACAATTCCACACTGGCCCGGGTGACATTATAGGCACCGCGCAGATGCACATCGATCACCGCGTCCCAATCGGCTTCAGACATTTTGTGGAACATGCCATCGCGCAAGATGCCTGCGGGGTTGATGATGGCATGCAGGCCACCAAACTCATCCTTGGCTTGCTCAATCATGCCCTTTACCGCGGCAAAATCGGTCACGGAGTCAGAATTGGCAACAGCCTCGCCACCCGCAGCCTTGATTTCGTCGGCTACAGCTTGGGCAGGCCCGACAGAGCCTTCATCGCCACCAGTGACCGAGCCACCCAAATCATTGACGACAACTTTGGCACCAGCAGCAGCGGCCTGCAGCGCACATTCGCGGCCAATGCCATTGCCACCACCCGTAATCAGAATGACTTTCCCGTCTAAAACGCCCATGGTCGTGCTCCCTAATCTTATGTTTGTTTGAGATTAGCAGGGTCAAGACGCTTTGGTCGAGCCCTGATTTTCTGGCGCGGCATCTTCAAAGCGGTCGGCCTCGGCCAAGGGCTTAAAGAGACGCATCCAAGCCCCAGCGATCAAGACGGCGCCAATGCCGCCCGCGACAACGGCCGTGACCGGGCCGAGCAGGCGGGCGGCAACGCCAGACTGGAACTCGCCCATTTCATTGGAGGCAGAAATAAAGACAAAGCTGATCGCAGACACCCGCCCGCGCATCGCATCGGGGGTTGCCAATTGCACCAGAGAAGAGCGCACATAGACAGAGATCATGTCTGCCGCGCCGGCAATCGCCAAACAGGCTACCGAAATCCACAAGGTGGTGGACAGGCCAAAGCCCAAGGTCGCCAAGCCAAACACAAAGACTGCGCCGAACATCCAGCGCCCGACATGGCGCTCAATCGGCTTGATGGCCAAAAAGATCGAGACCACGCCCGCCCCAATCGCCCCGGCTGACCGCAAAGCGCCCAAAGCTGTTGGCCCCGCATGGAGAATGTCGCGGGCAAAAACAGGCAGGAGGGCGGTGGCACCCGCGAGCAGCACAACGGCGAGATCGAGGCTTAGCGCCCCCAAAACAATTTTGTTGTCGCGCACATAAATCAGGCCTTCCTTGATCATAGCGAAGGTACGCCCGCTTTCGACTTTTTCTTGCGGTGGGGCCTTGGTCCAAAACGCCAGAATCCAGCCGCAAATAAACAGTCCCAAGGCCGCGCTATAGGGCACATTGGCCCCAAAATGGAAGAGAAGGCCGCCAAGTGCGGGGCCAAGGATTGACCCGCCCTGAAAGCTCAATGACATCAGCGCAATGGCTTGTGGCAATTCCTCGCGGGGGACGAGATTAGACACCATGGCCGAGCTGGCTGCCGGCAAAAAGGCATTTAGCATGCCCGTGACCATGGCAACTGCAAAAATGGCGGCAATCAAGGCATTGGGCGCAAAGCCGGATGCGGCAACCAAGGCACCTGCAATGGCGACCTTCAGCGCAATACAGCCCAGAATAATCAGACGACGGTCGAATCGGTCGGCAGCTTGTCCGCCAAACAAGGACAGGATCAAGAGTGGTACAAATTGCGATAGGCCAATTAGGCCCAAAAGAAACGCACCTTCTTCAATCGTGTCGCCCCGCGCGCGCGCGATATCATAGACCTGCCAGCCCATGGCAGTGATCTGAATCTGCGTGCCCAAAGTCCAAAAGACGCGGGCACACCAATAGCGGGCAAAGGAGGTATGTCGGAAAGGGGCTAAGGATCGGCTCACCTGTCTGTGATGGGTCAGCCGACCTTCGAGGTCAATGCATGAAAGAAGATAAGGCCTAAAGCGGCGCAGTTGCCGCTTCGAGCCAGGCTTGCACGTCTGCTTCCACGCGCGGTCCGATCTCGGCCAGAACTTTGGCGTGATACTGGTTTAACCAAGTCCGCTCGGCTTCGGTTAGCATCTCCACCACGATCAAGCGGCGATCAATCGGGGCCAAGGTTAAGGTTTCAAAGCCTAGCATAGGCCGTTCACCGCCCTCAATTGGTGTGGCGGGCGTGACATATTGCAGGTTTTCGGTACGAATGCCGTAACCGTCGATCTTATAAAAGCCAGGCTCGTTAGATACGATCATGCCGGGTTCTAACGCCACATGATTGGGGACTTTGGCGATGCGATGGGGTCCTTCATGGACGCCGAGATAGGAACCAACGCCATGGCCCGTGCCATGGTCATAATCAAATCCGCCTTCCCACAAGCTGATGCGCGCCAAAGCATCGAGCGCTGAGCCCGTGGTGCCCTTTGGAAAGCGCACACGGGAGAGCGCGATATGGCCCTTAAGGACGCGGGTGAAGCGGTCCTTCATTTCCGCATTTGGCGTCCCCACGGCAATGGTGCGGGTTACATCTGTGGTTCCGTCGAGATATTGGCCGCCTGAGTCGAGCAGGAATAAGTTATCTTGATCGACCTTACGATTGCTTTCGACCGTCACCCGATAATGTGGGAAGGCCCCGTTTGGGCCCGCACCTGAGATGGAATCAAAAGACAAGTCTTGTAGGGCACCCGTCGCCAAGCGGAAGCCTTCGATGGCTTTGCAAATGTCAATCTCGGTCAGCTTGCCCTTTGGCGCTTCAACGTCAAACCAATGGAGGAAATTGGCTAGTGCCACGCCATCGCGGGCATGGGCACGTTTGGTACCAGCAATCTCAACGGCATTTTTTAGGGAACGCGGCAGGATGGTGGGGTCTTGTCCGCGAACAATTTGCGCCCCCGCTGCATGTAAGGCATCAAACACATGTGCCGAAGAGAGGCTGGGATCGACCAAAACGCGCTTGCCCGTGGTTTGTCTCAAGGCCTCCACAAAGTCAGGTTCTGCGCTGATAGAAACCTCATTGCCTAAGAACCCGCGCAGTTCCGGTGTGACCTTCTCAGGTTTCACAAACAATTGCGCAGTTCCATCCTTATTCAAAATGGCACTGCCCAACGCCAAGGGCGTACGGGTGACGTCTTTGCCGCGAATATTGAATAGCCAAGCCAGAGCGGCGGGCGAAGTCAAAATGCTCGCCTCAATGCCGTCACCGGCAAGCTTTTCGCCAATCCGTGAGCGCTTTGACGCACTGCTTTCGCCCGAGAAGGTTTCAGGATGGGGGACAATTTCGGCGCTGGGCTCTGCGGGCCGATCTTGCCACGCTTGGTCAATCGGATTGACGCCAACTGCGACCAATTCAACACCGGCTTGCGCGGCAGAGTCCTTCAAGCGCGCCAAGGCATCGGGCGGGACAAGGCGGGGATCATAACCAATCTTTGCCCCAGCAGGCGCTTCAGCTTTCAGCCAAACAGCTGGGCCTTGATCGACTAAATCGCGTTGTTCAAACAATTCTGGTGCAGTTTGGCTTAGCGCCTGTTGGGTATAACGCCCGTCGGAGAACAAATAAGCCTTATCGCGCAGGATGATCGCAGCTCCTGCCGAACCGGTAAAACCTGTGGCCCAAGCCAAGCGCTCCGCACAATCCGGCAAATATTCATTTTGCCACTCATCCTCATGGGGCACAAACAGGCCATCAAGACCCAATTGCTCCAGTTGAGCGCGAATTAAAGGAAGTGCCTTTCGGCCTTGGTCTGCGCCACCGCGCACGTCATAAGTTTGAAACATGGGATGAACCTAGAGGCATGGCTGAATTCGCGCAAGGCGATGCTGCTGACCGATTCACAATTTGTTTGCACCCCTTGGGCTACATAGCTCGAGCTAGTCTTTAGCTGGCCCAAGTAAGGTCAAAGCAGATTTATGCAAAGGCTGGGAGGTCTCTTAAAGAACATGCGCGGTCTTCGAAGTCTTGAAGCATTATATCGCACGGCCTCCACGAGCCGCGTGCTGAATCTGTTTCAGGTATACGAGCAGAATAAAGAGGAGGATGAGTATGCCCGCCGTCCCTTCTTTCAAGACCCCACTCTGAACCGCGCCATTTACGTTAAACATCGGCTTCGTTCGGACGAGACGTATTTGATGCCGCGGTCGAGCCCAGTCGCGACGAAAATTATCTTTCCATTCGACAAAACGACCTTGCGCGCCGGCGGGCAGTCGATCCTGGTTGGTCAAACGGGCTATCAAGCCACTTTGATCGAAATGCTTGGTGGCGAGCAGCACAGCATGGAAGAAGACTTTACTTTGTTGAGTCTTCTATCGAAATTACCCTCACTCGATCCGTTTCTTCTGAAAGAAACGCTGACCCGCTATAATTATACTCCAGCCGATTGCTATTTCGCTATGTCGAATGCCGATATTGAGCGCATGCGCAGTTTTGCGGGTGAGCAAATTCGGCAATTGATTACGCTCGCCTTCGGCGGGTCAAATAATCAAATGAGCCAAAGTATCCGGCGGATGGTGGATGCAATCCTCACAAAGGACACCGAATCCCGCCTAGACCCGTTGCGCATCACTTTGGGTCTCGATGGTCAGCAGTTTGAGGATAGCATCTTTAGTTGGAAGGGCTTTTTATACTTCAAATGGCAATTTAACGGCAGCATGACCAAACTGAAGGCGCTTTCAGTGGCTTTGGACCGCGTGACCTTGGATGGGGCGATGGATCGCGCGTTGGAAACCTCGATTACAACTCAGCGCGTCTCTTTGAAAAAAGCGATTCAAAAGGCGGCTCGAGGCTGTGTAGCGATCCTTGGCCTGTATGACGATGCCTTCAATGATCTGGTGCAGCATGGGAATGCGGCGGCCTTCCGCAAGTTCCTCTTAGAAGCGCCACGCCTTTTCATTGAACTCGGTCACAGCATGGGCGTGATGAGCCATATCACCAGTTTCTGGGACTATCGCTTCCCCAACCCGAACCGCTTGCACATGCAGGCTTCCGAATTCCACGAAATGCTGACCGAATTTTTGACCAGTCTGACCGAAACCACCTATGACGATTTAAGCCGTAGGTCCTAACAGCACTTATTGGGCTTTTAGAGGTCTGCGGTAGGTCAAAGTAGACCAGTTTTCTTTCCTATGGCGATGTTCCAAGACCAGACCGCGTTGACCATAGGCGCGGCGAATGGCGGGCTCTTGGTGGGTTAGAAGGCCCGAAAGGACAATTCGGCCACCTGGCTTCACGATGCTAGCCAAATCGGGCGACAAGCGCACCAAGGGTCTCATCAAAATATTGGCAAACACCAGATCGAACGGGCCTTGCGACCGGATTAGTGCGCGACGTACACCATTGGCGACATAGGTGCGGACAGTGGGTCCTACATGGTTCAGCTTGGCATTGAGGCCAGCGATATAATTAGCGCGGGGATCAATCTCCGTGCCGACAACCACGCGGCTACCGGTCTTTGCTGCCCCAATCGCCAAGATGGCAGAACCCGTGCCCACGTCCAACACGCGCTGTGGGCGTTTGCCGCGTGTTAACAAGCGGTCGAGTGCTAAGAGACAGCCCGACGTCGTTCCGTGGTGGCCAGTGCCAAAGGCTTCGCCAGCATCAATAATGATTTCGACGGTGCCGTTTTTCGCTTTGCCTGCATCATGGCTGCCAACGACCATAAAGCGTCCGGCTGGAACGGGTGGCAGGCCCTCGAGGGACATTTTTACCCAGTCTGCGTCTTCCAAAGGTGCTATTCGCGCATCCAGATCTGGATCGGCGATCGCAATGGCACCAACGCCTGCTTGGGCCCCTTCCAGGGTGTAGGAATAGGCTTCCAACTTAAACTGGCGGCGCTCCAACTCCCACCAGCCGACAGCCCCAAAGCCACCCAGTGCATCAAGAAGTTTCGAAGCGCCTTCGATGGCGGCGCGCGGACCAGTGGCGAGGATCAGATACATGCCCGCGAGATAGAACCCGCACGCGTTTTTGTCGAGTTAGACGGACAGTCTAGTCCGTTTGCCTGCGCGCGCGCTCTTTCAGGCGCGTCCAACGCGCGCTATCAGGGAAAAAGATCAACCTAGAGCCAAACCATGCATGATTTAAAAGCCCTTCGCGACAATCCCGCCCACTATGATGCCAGTTGGGCAGTTCGCGGCTTATCGGCGCAAACACCGACTATTTTGGAAATTGATGGCCGTCTGCGTACCGCCATGACTAGGCGCATGGAAGCTGAAGCCGTGCGAAACGCAGCATCCAAGGCGATTGGCGCGGCCAAGGCGCAGAAGAATGAAGCCGAAGCCGCCCGCTTAATGGCCGAAGTGGCTGAAGCCAAAGCTGTGATGGAGCAATCGAGCCAAATTGAAGCTGTGGCGCAGGCAGAGCTGGATGCCATCATTCAAGCTTTGCCTAACCTGCCCGATCCCGGGGTGCCTGAAGGCGAAGATGAAGCCGGGAATGTGGTCGTCAAACATTGGGGTACCCCGCCACAATTTCCCTTTGTTCCAAAAGATCATGTGGCCTTAGGCGAAAGCCTCGGCGGGATGGATTTTGAGGGCGCAGCCCGCATGTCTGGTTCACGCTTTGTGGTTCTAAGCGGGCAAGTGGCGCGTCTTGAGCGTGCGCTCGGCCAATTCATGCTGGACCAGCACACCGAGAAGAATGGCTATCAGGAAACAAATGCGCCGGTCCTCGTGCGTGACCACGCTTTGTTTGGCACAAGCCAGTTGCCGAAGTTTGAAGAGGATTTATTCAAAACAACTGACGGTCGCTATTTGATCCCGACGTCGGAAGTCTCGCTGACCAATTTGGTGCGGGAACAAATTCTCGACGAAGAAATTCTACCAATCCGCATGACCGCTTTGTCCCCCTGTTTCCGTTCCGAGGCGGGCAGTGCGGGTCGCGATACGCGCGGCATGATCCGTCAACATCAGTTCTGGAAAGTGGAATTGGTGTCGATCACCACACCGGAAAGCTCTGCCGCCGAACATGAGCGCATGACCACTTGCGCGGAGGGCATCTTGGAAGCATTAAAGCTGCCCTATCGCCGGATGCTGTTATGTTCCGGTGACATGGGTTTTTCGGCGCAGCGCACCTATGATTTGGAAGTATGGTTGCCCGGCCAAAATGATGGCGCAGGCGCATATCGTGAAATTTCGTCCTGCTCGAATTGCGGTGATTTTCAAGCGCGCCGTATGGATTCCCGGACGCGGGCTAAGGGCGAAAAGGCGACACGCTTTGTCCATACCCTCAATGGGTCGGGGCTTGCCATCGGGCGCACTTTGGTAGCTGTGCTAGAGAATTATCAGCAAGAAGACGGCACCATTCGCGTGCCCGAGGTTTTGGTGCCCTATATGGGTGGACTTACTCAATTGGGGTAGGCCTTGGCCATTTCTCTATAGCTGTCGGTCACCAATGCTTCGAGTACACCTAAATCGACGTCACTGAGCTTATTTATGTAGAGGCAGCCCTTCCCGGTGCCATGTTTGCCAAGTCGCGCCAGCAGAGGCCCTGCACCGGTGGACTCAAGTTTGAGATAGCAAACTAGCTTTGCCTTGCGTGGAGAAAAAGCCACGCGCGGAGAATCCCCTTCGCGGCCGCTTTCATACTTGTAATGGTAAGCGCCAAAGCCAATGATGGAGGGCCCCCACATAACTGGCGGCTGACCTGTTACCCGGGTAAACAGATCGATCAAGACTTTTCCTTCCTCGGCACGCACTGGCGTTTCGAGTTGGTCGAGATAGGCAGAAACACTTTTGGTTTCAGGTTGTGTTTTGTTTGCGCTGGCCAACCTTATGCACTCCTGTTGGAAGAAATTTTACACTTAACAAATATACAGGAAATTGACCAAAGTTCATCTAGTTCCTTTCGAGGCTATGCCTATGTATGATATCGTTTTTTATATTTCGGCTGGGACTCTCGCTTTCGGGGCAGGCCTTGGCGTAAAGGGCATGTTAGATCCAATGTGGGCTGGGCGGCTTGTCCGTTTGCAGCCGGAGAATGGCCAACCTGAAGGCTATGCAGAGTTTCGTGCCACATTTGGTGGGATGTTTTTAGGTCTGCACTTGGCCGCCTTGGCCTTCTTGGTTTTCTGGGGCGAGGATGCCGGCGTTGCAGCCTGCAGCATTCTGGCCGCAGGCTGGTGGTTCACAGCTCTCGGGCGCTATTTATCTTATAGCATGGATAGCAACACCCAACATAGCCACGTCGTGCGCTCTGTCGCGATTGAAGTCATCATTGGGTTAGCCATTGCGGTTTGGCCGATCACCTCAATCTTGCATCCTTAGGCCAAGGATCGCGTTCATCTTGCGGACGGCAAGATCAACCTAGACGTTAAAGTTCAGAAACTTACCTCTTTGTAATTGGCAATTGGGCCCGATAAATCCTATGTGCCATCTGAGGCGTCACGGGGGTGGCAGATGCTGTTGGCTTTCAACTGCAGCAGGCGTCTTTTGCCCCTTTTGCTTCGTATTTGCCGCCCAAGACTTGGTGCGGTTCAGCAAAGAAGAGGATTGGTCGATGTCTCATTCTAACAAAGCCTATGGATGGACCATTGCGCTGGCATTGGCAGGTGCTGCATGTGTTGTCGGGCCATCCTTTGCCGACCGAAAGCCCACAAAAAATGAAAGCCAGCAAAAGGGCAAGCTCTTTGTCACGCCGCTCACGGACTTCCTTTTTGAGGCAACCACGCTCTCGACCAAGCAAGCCGGTGACGTCCTCAAACTCCGCGATGTTCTGGGGCGTTTTCAAGTCGGCGTAACCCGTACTGCCCGTTTGAAAGTCGATACGCTTCCTCGCCCTGGCGCTTATCCTCAGTCTGTTCCTGCCGGGACAACTTTGTTTCAAGTCAGTCTTGATAATGGCGTCGGGTTTTGCGCGCCTTTGCTGCCCAACCAAGGCGTTCGACAGACACAATGTTTCCGCGACCTGAACGACGATGGAACGTTTGACGCGGGCTATGTGACAGGCACAGTCGATCGTGCGGCACATATCTATAGCGCTCGACTACGTGGACTTTCACCAATTCCGCAGACCCCTTATGAATTGACTGAAGGCACCTTGATCCCCAGTGAAGAAACTGAATTGGTGGTCGGCAGTATTTCAGGCAATATCATTCGATTTGATTATCGGTTTAATGGCGTGAAACTGACCGAAACAGAGTGCGAAATTCAAAGTGATACGCCCTGCCGCATATTGAACCAAGAGTTTCTCTTTGAACCGCTTAAGGGTGGCGTGCGCATTCGAGCGCGCGCGGAAGTGTCCGCCTCTTAAGCGATAAAAAGGCGTCACCGGCAGGCGGGCATCGCAACAAATCTGTATGGGTGCACTTGACCCATATGGCCACACAGTCCCATCGTTCCCGGAACAAGGCCTAGTCCAAAGAGGGCCACTCCGGGAGCTTAAGTGATGTCTGCTGATCCAGTTCTACCAGAAGAATTATCGCGCGCTGTGGTCAGTCCAAAGACTTATGCGGACCAAGCGACGATGGATGCTATTTTTGCGAAAATTCGGGCCGATTATCCGTTGGCCAAGACCCAAATGCCTGATTTTCAGCCATTTTGGTTTGTCTCCAAACATGCTGACATCTTGGAAATCAGTCGGCAAAATGATTTGTTCTTAAGTGGTGAATTGCCCACAACCCTTACGACCAAGTCAGTTGATGCGAAGGTGCGCAAACAAACCGGTGGTTCCCCGCATTTGATCCGCACCTTGGTGCAAATGGATGCGCCGGATCATCCCAAGTTTCGCATCATGACCCAAGCTTGGTTTATGCCTCAGAACTTGCGCAAGCTTGACGACCAAATCCGTAAGATCGCCCGCATCTATGTCGACAAAATGGCCAATATGGGCGGCCAATGCGACTTCTTGAACGATATCGCACTCTTTTTCCCATTGCGGGTGATTATGGAAATTTTGGGCGTGCCTGAAGTCGATGAGCCCCGCATGCTAAAACTCACGCAAGAATTATTCGGAGCCCAAGACCCAGAGATGAACCGCTCAGGTGGCGAGCTTCAGGACGAACAAAAGGCCTTGGCCGATATTCAGGCGGTCCTGATGGACTTCTTCATGTATTTCAATCAGATCACAGAAGCGCGCCGGGCCAATCCGACCGAAGATGTCGCCACGGTGATTGCCAATGCCACAATGGATGGGGAGCCAATCGGTGCATTTGAGGCGGTGAGCTATTATACCATCATTGCTACTGCCGGCCACGACACCACGTCGTCTTCGACGGCCGCAGGCCTTTTTGGGTTGATCATGAATCCCGATCAATTGGCCGCGGTTCAGAAGGATCTAAATCTGATCAACGGCTTGGTCGATGAATCGATCCGGTGGGCAACACCTGTTCGCCACTTCATGCGATCGGCAACCGCCGACTATGAACTGCGCGGCCAGACTATCAAAAAAGGTGATTGGCTGATGCTGTCCTATCCTTCAGGCAATCGGGACGAAGACGTGTTTGACGATCCTTATACGTTTCGGATTGACCGGACACCCAATAAGCATCTCGCCTTTGGCTATGGCGCGCATTTGTGCCTAGGCCAGCATTTAGCGAAGTTGGAGATGCGGATATTTTGGGAGGAATTGCTGCCACGCCTCAAATCCGTCGAATTTGCAGGCGAACCCAAGCTTTCGGAAGCCAATTTTGTTGGCGGGCTTAAGAACCTGCCAATTCGCTATGTAATGGACTAGTCATGCGCGTTGCACCTCTTGCGATACTCCTCATACTCACTGCGGCGACGCTCGAGTCAGCGTCGGCTCAAGCGCAAGACCCTGCGCCTGCGGCCACCACACAGGCCCCTCTGCCCGAGGTTACAGTCACCATGGGGCGCAAGACACCGAGCGCGCCGGTGATTGCGCCATTGGAAACCAAGCAATTTGAGTTGCCGCAGGAATTCAATCCAAGTGCGGCATCGGCCCCTGCCGCTGACGCCAGCTTGCCGGCTTTGCCAAGTCCAGCCGCGGCGATGACCCCAGCAGCCCCACGTGGGCCGCTGACACCGGCTGAGATTGCCCGCGAGATTGCGCCAAACTTTGATGTGACCAAGGATTATACCCGGTTGGTGCAATGCTATGGCACCGCCGACTTTATGGGTGCCATCACGCGCATTCAAGCCAGTCGACCCGGAGCGCCGAAGCAAGTGGTCGGGGTGGCGCGCGAGATTATGGCTTTAAGCGATGCGATGCAGCCTATGGTTTTGGCGGCTTCGACCGTGCGCGGCGAACCACGCTTTCGAGCGGACTATGATGCGTTTGCGCGTCAAGGGCAGCGCGAGCTTGCGGGGGCGAAAAATCCAAATGCCGTGATGCAACGCCGTTTGGCCACTTTGGAGGCCTGCCGCCGCGACGTTACACGGTGGCGCAAAGAGGGTTAAACGTCATGTCAGATTGGGTATTGGGCGTAATTGGTGGTTCTGGGCTGTATGACATTCCAGGCCTTGCGGGTGAATGGCGGACCATCGAAAGCCCATGGGGCGAGCCGTCTGATCAAGTTTTTGATGCTGAGTTAGATGGCCAGCGCGTTGTCTTTTTGCCACGCCATGGTCGCGGCCATCGCATATCCCCGTCTGAACTTAACAGCCGCGCCAATATTGATGTGTTGAAACGGGCAGGGGTGACAGACGTCCTGTCCATCTCTGCCGTCGGCTCGCTCAAGCAAGAGCTTCCGCCGGGGCATTTTGTGGTCGTTGATCAATTTATCGACCGCACATTTGCGCGGCCTAAGAGCTTTTATGGCACAGGCCTAGTCGCCCACGTGTCGGTTGCCCATCCGATTTGCCCACGATTGGCAGGCCTTGCTGCGGATGCCGCGCGGGCCTCTGGCGCGGATGTGACCGAAGGCGGCACCTATCTGGTGATGGAAGGCCCGCAATTTTCGACCTTGGCCGAAAGTAATCTCTATCGTTCTTGGGGCTGTTCGGTGATTGGCATGACCAATATGCCGGAAGCCAAGCTCGCCCGTGAGGCAGAACTGCCCTATGCCTCTGTCTGCATGGTGACCGACTATGATTGTTGGAATGAAGACCATGCTGCGGTGGAGGTGTCCGCCATCTTGGAGGTCATGCATGCCAATTCGAGCAAGGCGAAAGCGATGGTAGCGGACTTAGCCCGTTTGCTTAAGTCGGTTGCGCGGACACCCTCGCCAATCGACACATGCCTCGATTTTGCGCTGATAACCGCACCCGAAGCCCGGGACCCAGCTCTTTTGGCGAAGTTATCCGCGGTGGCAGGAAGGGTGCTTTAAGCCTTACCCCATCCACGCAAGAAGACGCGCACGCAAGACTTCACAAACAGAGTCAATTCTTGCTCGTCGACGCCACTGGTGACGCCGAGTTCCTGTTTATAGCGAAACTCGCCTTGCACCATGGCAATAAACTGTACAGCGGCCAAATAGGGTTGATCACATACTATTTCGCCACGTTTGTCGGCAATAGTCAGGACATCCGCTAACATCATTGTTGAATGATGGACCACGCGCTCATAAAAAGCGCGCGGCAATTCGGGCTGGGTTGCGAGCGCCTGCATCATGACCCCATGCAAGGCCGAGATTTCAGGGTGCAGCATCATTTTGATGAAGTCGATGCCCAGCCGCTCCAAGGTTTCTGTTATGGGCTTGCCTGCTTCCACCTCCAGCTTGGCCTGTTCATAAATCGGGCTGCAGCCAACGCTCATGGCTGCCACAAATAACTGATCCTTTGACTTATACTTTGCGTAAAGCGTGACCTTAGACACCCCCGCCCGTGCCGCTAAAGCATCCATGCTGATGCGATCATAGGGATTTTCAAGGAAGGCGGTTTTGGCAGCTTCGAGAATTTTGGCTTCTTTGGCTAAGTCGACAGGGCGGCCCATGCGGGCGGACGGCATCTGGTTTGAGGCTTCCACGGCCAAAATTTTTTGCTCCCGGTCTCTTGACATACTGAACCGTTCAGTTAATTCACTTCGTACTTATTGAACTTAACAGTTCGGTTCAGAAATTGCCAGTGCCCTGATGAGGTTTTTCAGAAGGGCAACGACACCGCAAAAGCGACGAACACGAACTAAAACCTAGAAGTAGACTTATGGTTTCGTTTGGTACTCAACCGGGGTCCCGGTCTTATTTGGGCATGATTGGCGTTGCGCTCAAAATGCTCATGGGCGACCCTGTCAAATATTTCGGGCTGGTATTTGGTATCGGCTTCTCCACGCTTCTAATGAGCCAGCAAGCGTCTATTTTCGTGGGTCTTTTGACGTGGGGTGCCAATCCGGTTCTCGATGTCCGGCAAGCCCAAATTTGGGTAATGGACCCACGTGTGAAACAGCCCGACCAAGGCCAGCCGATCAGCGATCAGAGCCTGTACCGCGTTCGCTCGGTCGATGGTGTCGCCTGGGCAGTGCCCTATGCCCGGTCTGCCGCCACGGTGAAAACCATGCAAGGCAATATTGCCGCTGTGACCCTCGTCGGCGTCGACAATCAGTCCATGGTTGGTCTCCCGGAGGAGAATTTGGCCAATAGCATGGAAGCGATCCGCGGGCGCAATGCGGCTATTCTCGATGGCAATACCACCCATCTCATCTGGTCAGATGGCCGCGATCCAATCGGGGAAGCTGTCGAAATCAATGACAATCGCGTCGTAGTGACCGGGCTGACCAGTTCTTTAACCAATTTCAGCGGCCTACCTACGCTTTATATGAAATATTCGGATGCGATTGCCATTACTCCGCCGGAGCGGAATAAACTCTCCTTCGTCCTGGTGGAGGCCAAACCCGGTATAGCGCCCGAGGCTCTGGCCCAGCGTATTTCCGAAGTGACAGGCCTGAAAGCCCTGACACGGCAGCAATTTGCAGCAGCGGGCACGCAGTTCATTATCGAGAATACCGGGATTCCCATCTCGTTTGGCGCAGCCATTGGGCTTGGTATTCTGGTTGCCGTCGTCATTACCGCGCTGACCTTAGCGATGTTTGTGGCTGAAAATCTCAAAAATTTCGGGGCGCTCAAAGCAATCGGGGTTACCAATCGGCAGATTTTGGTAATGGTGTTGAGCCAGGCCTTGTTGGTTGGCTTCATCGGCTATGGGATTGGCATTGGGGGCACTGCCGCCTTCCTTTATTTCGGACAGGCAGATCCAAGTCTTCGCGGGTTCAAGGCCTTGGGCGAGATAGTCGGTGGCAGCGCCTTGTTGGTGATGGTTATCGCTTTGGGCTCAGCTTATGTCAGTGTCCGCAAAGTCCTGAAGCTTGACCCCGCCATTGTGTTCCGGGGTTAAGCCAATGTCTCTGATTTCTCCCCAGGCGGCACTGATTGATCAAGTCATCAAGGAGTTTCCCAGCGGCAATGATGTCATTCGGGTCCTTCACGGCATTTCGCTGGGTATTGACTACGGCAAAATGACCATGCTGGTCGGTCCTTCCGGATGTGGCAAGACAACGGTTCTGTCTATCTTATCTGGCACTTTGTCGGCGACTTCCGGCACAGTCACTGTAATGAATGAACGACTAGACCGCTTGAAGAACGATGATTTGGTGCGGTTCCGGCGGCGAAAAATCGGTTTCATCTTCCAGCAATATAATCTCATCCCTACGCTTAATGTCGCTGAGAATGCGGCCATACCCCTCATTTCTGACGGGGTGGCGTGGGAAGATGCGCTGAACCAATCAGGCCGTATGCTAGACCATTTGGGGCTTGGCCCTCACAAGGCGAAATACCCTCGGCAATTATCCGGTGGCCAGCAGCAACGTGTCGCCATCGCGCGTGCCTTGTCTCACAATCCCGCTTTGGTCGTATGTGACGAACCAACGGCTGCTTTGGACGCCGCTTCCGGGCAAGCGGTAATGGCCTTGCTGGATGAAGCCGCTGACGATCCTAATCGCGCGGTCCTTGTCGTCACCCATGACGACCGCATTTTTTCCTTCGCCGATCGCATCATCCGCATGGAAGACGGGCGTGTGATCGACGACGGCCTTAGCCAATCCCTCCCCCAAAAGGTTTAAGAAGATGAAAGTCACCCCCCAGCTCCTGCGCCGCCTTGCTTTGCCAATTGGTGCGACCGGCCTGATTGGCTTTGCTGTTCTAACTCTGTCGCCACCGGATAAAGCAGGCGCAGCACCGCCTGCTCCTCCGGCATCAGCCCCTGCTGATCAAAGCTCCGTCGTGGCCGCCTTAGGCGTGATTGAGCCTTCGAGTGAAGTGATTGGCGTGGGCTCTGAATTGTCAGGGGTCGTGCGCGAAGTCTTCGTAAAGCCGGGCGATCAAGTCGCCGCAGGTGCCCCCCTTTTTCGCCTCGATGGCCGCGCTTTGGGTGCTAATCTT
Source organism: Alphaproteobacteria bacterium (assembly GCA_027485915.1). Classification (GTDB taxonomy): domain Bacteria; phylum Pseudomonadota; class Alphaproteobacteria; order Caulobacterales; family Aquidulcibacteraceae; genus Aquidulcibacter. The sequence continues at coordinate 38,089 of JAIXQA010000075.1, forward strand.
GAAGCGCAACTCGCGGCGGCCCAGCAGGCGCGCGCCAATAGTGCGGCGAGCGCCAGCCGCGTGCCGTCCTTACAAGCCAATGCTGCTAATGCCGCTGCCGGCATCGCCCAAGCTGAAGCCGGGGTCACCACGGCGCGCGGTGCGGTTACGCAAGCCGAAGGGCGTTTGGCCAATACACAAGCCGCTGCCGATGTTGCGCGCCTTGCCCTCGCTGATGCGCAAGCTCGGTTGGGACTATTTGCAACGATTTCAGATCCCCGAGCGGTGTCAACTGATGAGCGCGATCGGGCAAAATTTGCCATGGAACGGGCCAAAGCTGCGTATGATCAGGCGCGCGGAGCGGTGTTGGAGGCGGAAGGCGGGCTGACCTCTGCACGTGGAGGCCTAGGCGATGCCCAAGCCCGATTGGCTGCGGCAAAAGCTGCCAGCGCCAGTGCGAAGGCCTCCATCCTTGAAGGCCAACAAGCAGCGCTTGCGGCCCAAGCCGGGGCGGCCCAAGCTGCTGCACAGGCCAAAGTCGTCTCAACCGATCTGGAGCGGTTGATTGTGCGCGCACCGATTGCGGGTCAAGTTTTGCGCCTCAATATTCGCGTGGGGGAATTTGCCAGCGCTGGGCCATTGGCTGAGCCCTTGGTTGCCATGGGCGCGGTCACGCCCATGCATGTGCGCGTCCAGATTGATGAAGAAGACGCGGCCCGTGTAGCCGCTGGTGCGCCGGCACAAGCAAGTCTGCGCGGCGATGCATCCAAGCGTATCCCTTTGACCTTTGTGCGGTTTGAGCCTCAGGCCATGCCAAAGAAGAACCTTAATGGCGGGGCAGAGCGGGTCGACACCCGCGTGGTTGAAGCGATTTATGCTTTTAACCCATCAGGCATCCAGGCCTTTGTTGGCCAACAAATGGATGTGTTCGTGACGGCCAAACCAATTGCGCGCGCTGCAGCCTCGCAAAAATCAGGGGATGCGAAATGAGCGCCTCCCGTGATCGAGCAACATTCTGTTTGCTCGCGACAAGTCTAATCTTGGTGGGCTGCGCTACAGGTCCCAGCGCGCAAATCGCCGGCGAGACGCGCAAGGCTTTGCCGAGTGTGTGGCAGGAAACGGCGCGCCTGCCGGATGTGGCGACAAGCCAAGATGCGGTCTTAACGGAATTGCTTTACCGCGTGCAAATAGGGCCTGACCTTGCGATTGCGCAGAGCCGCCTGAAAGAAGCTGAAGCCCGCTTGGTGGTCGCGCGTGCGGGTCTGTTGCCATCTTTGGGTGTCCGCGGCAGTCAAGCCCGCACGGAAATTGACGGTGGTAATTCCAGTCTTGAAAAGATCGGTATCGCTACCCTGACAGTCCCGCTAGACCTCTTCGGAGCGAACTTGGCGCGGGCGGGGGCCAGCAGAGCGAGGGCTCAAGCTGCCCGCTTTGATACCCAGCGCGTCGCGAGTGCCACCCGCACCAGTCTCGCTCAGCTTTATATCGCTTATCGAGCTGCCCAAGCCCAAGTTGCGGTGACGAGGGCCAATTTGGCCAGCGCAGAAGATAGCCTCAGTTTAGCCAAGGCGCGGCAAGTGGCAGGTCTTGAAACCGGCCTTGGTGTGGCCCAAGCCACGAGCAATCGCGACGCAATCGCTGCGCGCTTGCCCAGTTTTCAGCAAGCCCAAACGGCAGCACGCCTCGGGCTTGAAGCTTTGATCGGCGATAGGCCCGGCAGTCTCGCAGGCCTGCTTGAACCCCATGCCCCAATCCCACAGCTCGATTCCCGTCAGGCTATTGTGGCCCCACAAGTGTGGCTCGATTCCCGACCTGATCTTGCGGCGGCTCAACAGCGCTTGCGAGCGGCGGGCCTTGACGCGCGCGCTGCACTGCGCGACCGCTTGCCAACTCTCTCTCTCTCAGGGCTTGGCCTAGAAACAGATAGTGGCCAGGGCGTCAGTTTAGCTTCCAACAATGTCACGGGGGCTATCGCGCTTACTTTGTTTGACTTTGGCCGTCTGCGTGGTCTCGCAAAAGCGGCAGGCGCGCAAGCCGAAACCGAAGCTTTGGTCTATCAGAAGAGCGTGTTGCAAGCCTTGGCCGAATTAGAAACAGAAGCCTCCGCCGTTCGTCTAGGTGACCTTAGTGCGAAAGCCCAAGCCGCTAACGTCGCCTCTGCAGCTGATCAAGCTCGATTGGCCCGGGTTCGCTATACATCCGGCCTGTCTGGCTTCTTAGACGTCCTGACAGCTGAACGGGCGCTTTATGAGGCGCAAAGTGCCGAAGTGGTTGCCAAGGCCGAAGCCGCGAACGCCCAATTCGCCTTTGCCTTAGCGCTTGGCCTCTAGAGCGGAGGCAAGGGTCTTCACTTCTCCGCGAGTTGAGACGGAAATACGTATTTTGGGTGAGTGTGACCTTTGCCATAGTCCCCAGCCTGAAGTAGGCAGCCTGCCTGATGTCGCGATGCCTTTTTGGCGACCTCCCACAGTCAGTGAAGGACACTAGTCTCACCGTGCGCCAGATTTTAGTGGCAAGTGCCGCGCTCGCCTTGGCGACTTCCTTGCCCGACCCATTGCGGGCCCAGACTGCTCAAGGCAATAGCCCCGCCGCCGCCCCAGAACGGATTTTGCCCAATTGGTTGAGCTTGTCTGGTGAAGCGCGCGTTCGCTATGAAAGCTTGGATGGGCAGTTTCGCGCCGGCGGCAGAGGCGGTGACCAAGCGCTGGCATTTCGCACCACAGTCTTGGCGGAAGCAGAGTTTGACCCCGTCACCTTAGGTATCGAGCTCCAGGACAGCCGCAAGGAACTGAATGATGCGGGTTCCACGCTCAGCGCCTCGCTCGTTAATCCGCTTGATTTCTTACAGGCTTACGCGTCCGTTGATCTGAGCGGATCTGGCTTTGCCACAGCCTTGAAACAGGATAAAGCGCGCTTGAAACTAGGTCGCCAGACGTTGGATATCGGGGGTCGGCGCATCCTTGAACGTGCCGACATGGCCAATGTGCTGTTGAACTTCACTGGGGCTTATTGGCAGTCGAGCACGACGCGCGGCGATGCATGGAATATTGTTGCGGTGGTCCCAGTTGGTCGACTGCCGCAAGATCGCGCCAGCCTCGAAAAAAATGAGATTCAGCCTGACCGCGAGGAATGGTCGCGTTTGCTTTTGGGCGTGCATTATCGCCGCGCCAATCTTTTAGGTGACCTGCTGCCTGACACCTCTGGCGAATTGTTCGTGTTTCGTCTGAAGGAGCACGATACAGCCAGAACCAACACCCCCAATCGGGACTATCTTCAGCCGGGGTTCCGCCTGTTCAAACCTCCGCAAAAGAGCCAGTGGGACTTTGAACTCGACACGTCTTGGCGCACGGGCACGCGTCGGGCGACCAATGCGCCAAGCGACACCATTGACCTGAAGGTGCGGACGTTCGCCGCCCACGCCCATCTTGGCTATACATTTGACGCACCTTGGCAGCCGCGTCTGGTTCTGGATTGGGACTTTGGTTCCGGGGACCGCAATCCCAATGACCTCAGATTTGAACAGGCCGAGCGCTTGTTTGGCGGGCGGCGCACCGATCTGGGCAACACGGGTATTCATGGGCCTTTGACGCCTGCTAATATCAATGCTGCCGGTGGGCGGATTGAGTTAAAGCCAAATGCCCGCAGTGATATGCGCTTAGCCTTCAAGCTCGCCCATTTGGATGAGGCCCGCGATGCATGGGTGGTCGCACGCGTTCAAGATCGCACAGGCCAGTCTGGCACTTTCATCGGCACCACGATTGATGGCCGTGCCCGTTATTGGCTTCAGCCCAACAAGCTGCGGCTTGAAGTTGGGGCGTCTGCCTTGATCCCCGGTCGTTTTGCGCGGACAGCGCCTAATGCCACACGCCAAGGCACGACTAATTATGGCTATGTGGCGATGACGCGTTTCTTCTGACGCGGGTTTAGCTGCGATCAAACAGATCGAGGGTCCGTCCCCAAGCGATATCTGACTGCGTCGGATCAAAATCATGGCCGCGGTCTGAGAAGAAGCCGTGGCCTGCCGGGTAGAGGTGGATCGGCACGGCTGAATGAGCTGCGCGCACTTCTTCTACCAAGCTCAAGGGAATGCCGGGGTCATTGTCGCCATAATGCAGTTCGATGGGGGCTTTGGGCGTTTCAGCCAGAAACATATTGATCATCCGGCCATAAAAACCAGACGCGGCTGTAACCCCCGCGCAGCGACACGCGGCTACCCAGGCAACTGTGCCGCCCCAGCAAAAGCCCGTAACAAAGATTCGCGATTGGCTTTGGGCGAGTTGCTCGATCGCCGCTTGTGTATCGGCCGTGACTTGATCCCAAGACGTAGCCCGCACGGCAGACAATCCCTTTTGAATGCCGTCTGGGTCATAGGGGGCTGTAAAGCCTGCCTCGATCCGGTCGAAATAGGCAGGCGCGACAACGTCAAAGCCATCGGCCGCAAAGCGGTCGCACAACGCTCGAATATTGTCATTCAGGCCAAAAATCTCTTGTGCCACCACCAAGCCGCCCCGGCGCTTGGCGCCTGAGGCGGGCACAAACACAGCAGGAATGCCGGTTGAAAGTTGGATCATCGCCATAGCTTAGCCTCGCATGGCTGTGTCGAGTGTTTCTTCGGTGACCGGGTAGCCAAGGTCAGAGCGTATCTTCAACACGCCATTTTCAATGATCGGTTGAACGATGCCCTGTGGACGAGCGGCCAAATCGACGAGGGCCTGTTCAACCGTCTTGGACAGCGCCAAGAGTTCGAGGTTGCGCGCGGTTGGAAAAATGATCTTGCGACGGCCTGCTGCCAGATCATCCAAAGCTGCTTGTGGCTTAATCCAGACCAGATCGACCGCTTCGCTGCCGTCTTGGACCCCGTCTTGGCCTGCGGGCACGGGGGTCAGATAGAAGCGGGTATCAAAGCGCTTGTGCAAGGCAGGGGGCGGGATCCAGCGTGCAAAGGGGCGAAGGGCGCTGGTCGCCAGTTTCAAGCCATGGCCGCGCACCAAGGGCTGAAACAAAGTCGCATCGCGGTCCACGCGCTTGCGCATATCGGTTAGGTCGAGGGCTTGGGCACCAATCGGCACGCCATTCCGGGTTGCGAGCAAAATGCCGGTCTCTTCATAGGCCTCGCGAAGCGCTGCGACCCGGGCGGCACGCTCATCGGAGTCTAAGCCCTCCAGGCCTTCGGCGGCCTCCAGCCAGCCTTCGTCAAAGTCTGCGGGATCTACTTTGCCGCCGGGCCACACCATCGCCCCGCCGGCAAAACCGATATTGGCGTGGCGTTCTACCATCATAACCTCTAGGCCGTCCGCGCCATCGCGGACCAACAATATCGTCGCAGCGGGGAATAAAGTGTCATCCATTTTGAGGTTTCCGTTTCGTCATGACCTTGCAAACTGCGCGGCGGCGTTCCACACGCTCTGTCATGAACGACGTTGTGACTCATGCCAAGCATCTTTTGAACCAGTCCGGCCAGCCTAAGCGGCGGGCGGTTCCCCGTGTTAGTCCACTTTTGCATCAAGCTGACCATGAGATGGTAGGGCCTGTAGGCGGGCAGATTGCTAGTTGGTATTTGCTTGGCCACCGCTTTGAGGAGCCACCTGTGCTGTTGGTCCATGGCTGGGAAGATGACACCAGTCTGTGGTCGCCCTTGATTGGCTTGTTAAATCAGCGTGGCCGTTCTGTTGTTGCCTTTGACTTACCCGGCCATGGCCATAGCGATGGCGATCGCTGCAGCTTAGAATTGGCGGCTGATGCGATCTTGGCCCTTCAAGAACGCTTTGGACCTTTTGCGGGTGCTGCAACCCACTCCTTCGGTGGGCCTGCTTTGGCGAAGGCATTTCAGCTTGGCTTGGAGCTAGACCATGTCGTGCTGATCTCCCCGCCGGTTGTACAAGCGCGCCAGTTTGAACGGGCGTGGCGGCGCTATGGCGTCGAAGAGCCAATGATTGAGGCCGCTTTGGCAGTTGGCCATCAAGAGGGTCGCTTCTTCGATTTGGCTGCGGCTGCGCCCAGCATGACGGCAGAAGCGTTGTTCATCCATTCCCTCGACGATGAGCAATGCCCAGCTTCGGAGGGCAAGCGCGCCGCAGAGGCTTGGCCCGGGGCACGCTTTTGGTCGGTTGATGGGCTTGGGCACCGTGCCTTGGTACAGGATGAGGAAGTGGTCTCGATGGCTGCGAGCTGGTTGGACGCTTAAGGCGCACCATAATCAGAGGCATCCCGCGCAGCGCGGTGAAAGGCAAGCCGCCCTGCATAATCGCGAGGGTCTTTTTTGCGCACCAAGGCCCCATCCATCGGTGTCATCCAATCCACCAGACGGGTTAGGAAGAAGCGCAAAGCAGCACCACGCGCCAACAAGGGCAGGGCCGCGCGCTCTGCTGCACTTAAGGGCCGCACACTCTCGTAGCCTGAAATCAAAGCGCGGCCTTTGACGAGGTCAAACTCACGCCCATTGGCTTCAAAGCACCACGCATTCAGCATGACGGCGACATCATAGGCCAAAAAGTCATTACAGGCGAAATAGAAGTCGATCAGGCCGCTGACCGCATCGCCCAGAAACAACACATTGTCTGGGAACAGATCGGCATGGATGATGCCGCGCGGCAAATCTATGGGCCAGTCGGCCTTAAAGCGTTCAAGGTCGCCTTGGATCGCACTCGCAATGCCTGGCTCCAGCGCTTCTGCGTGACGTGACCGGCCCTTCCAAAGGTCCGCCCAATTGTCTGGACCCAAGTCATTTGGGCGCGCCAAGTCAAAACCATCCAAAGCCTGATGCAACTGCGCCAAGGCGGCACCGACGGCACGGGCGTGGCTGGCAGGGGGGCGTTTGGAGGAGACCCCATCTAAAAAGCTGCATAGCGCGGTGGGCTTGCCCCGGATCATTTGCACCACTTGGCCCTCTTGTGTGCGGATCGGTCGGGCGGCGGGCAGGCCCGCATTCGCGGCCCGCTCGGTCAAGCCCAGATAAAAGGGTAAGTCTTCCAACGCGACGGACTTTTCATAAATCGTCATGATGAAGCGGCCTTGGGCAGCTTCCACCAGGAAGTTTGAGTTTTGAACCCCTTCGGCAATCCCTTTGAAATTCCGAAGGCCATCCAAGCCCCACCCCCGCAAGAGTACTTCTAATTCTTCATCAGTGGGTTCGGTATAGACGGCCATGATTAACTATCGCACCTTTGCCGCCAGCCTGACAATCCAGCCACCACCTTGGGCTGGCATGGCGCGTACGGCTTGGCCATGCTTAATGGCATCGCGCAATCGTCTACCCACGGGCTGAAACAAAGTTTCCCCACCGCCGGGGGTAGGCGGATCAAATTTGAACCACAGCTTAACCTCTTCCTCGCGCCGTAGGTCGTGCAGGGCGGCTTCGATAATGGCTAAGGCCTCGACTGCGCCCTTTCCGTTCAAATCAAAAACCTGAGAGACGTCCAGATTTTCGGTTGATAGAGCGTTAGCATCTTCGGGTTCGAAAAAAGGCAAGTTTATCAATCTCTGAGCAAAGTAGCTGAAGGAGTCATGAATCACGTTGGAGGGCGTGAACCACCTGTTTACGTAAAAGGTACTGAAATTCATTTTATAGCAAGGTCTTGGGAAGATTCGATTCACTATCAGCCGTCACATTGTCCCTGCGAGCGGCCAAATAGGCCAATCGGTAGAAAAAGCACTTGGCCCAGAATGTGGTCAATATGGTTAGGGGAAAGACTAAAATGGCTTATGATATGAGCAGCGCTTTAGAGGTCACAACGACCAGTGAAGTTGAGACCAATGAAGTCGGCACCGACTTGTTTGCTCTGGGTCTATCGCATGCAACCGGCGTTGGTGCGGACGTAGATTATGTCGAAGCGCACAAGTGGTTCAACATTGCTGCGATGCGCGGTGATAGCGAAGCAAAACTGCGTCGCCAGGAATTGACCGCGATGATGACCCAAAGCCAAGTCTCGGCAGCGCAACGCGCTGCACGCGAGTGGCTTCAGCGCACGGCCAACTAAACCGCATCTGCTCTCAGACCGCGCTGTAGCGGTCTGCTGCGCTTATTGGATGATGTTTGAGCCGATGCTATAGTTGAAGCCGATGGTGATCGGCAGCGCGTCGCGCACGAATTGCTGGGTAAATTGCCCCAGTTCTGAAATGCGCGACTTGGGCACCCAAACAACGTCAAAACGGCGCAAACGCGGCAACTCGGCCAAGAGAGCTTGGCTTGCCCAAACAGAGCGAAGGTCATAGACCCGCATATAGGGCGTGCCACCAGCGCCCCGGCGTAACACGACGACTTCCTCCCGCCGCGCGGTGTTTAAAAAGCCGCCTGCCGCCGTAATGGCCTGCAAGGGGTCCATCTCCCCCGATAAATCATAAAGTCCGGGCTTGGCCACTTCGCCACCGACAAAGAATTTCTGCGACGCGAACGTATCAGGGGCGAGCGCAACGGCAGGATTGCGCAAATAGGTGGCATATTGGCCCTGTAGCTCTAGCTTAAGATCATCCGGTGTGCGGTCGGCTGCCATAATCGCTTCCAACATGGGTGGATGGATGCGGCCATCGGGCGCGACTGTTAACTTGCGGCTGAGTTCTGGAGCGCCAACCGATTGGAAATCGATCACATCGCCTGGAAAAAAGCGATAGGTTTCATCTTCTGCGGTCCAGCTTGGAAAAGTTGGAATAGCTGGGAAATCGACGGTGGCAACCGGCCGCGGTGTTTGCCAATTTTTGCCGTCTGTGCGCAGGGCATCAACATAGCCTCTTGGCGCACAAGCGGTGAGCCCGATACTTGCAAGAACCACCCAAGACCAAAGGATAGCGGTGGTTTTGGCACGCATGAATAGGCTCCCTCCGTCAAGTGTCGATAACTCGTTTCTTAGAAACCCAATCGTTAAACGTTTCGTTAATGGATAATGGATGATTAACGTTTCAGGGAAGCAAAATGCTTTGCCAAACGTCCTGACGCGCGGAATCTAGAATGACCTACCACACGGGCCCAAGCTATCCCCGCTCTAGCGGCTATGAGCCGATGGGCAGCGCGCGCCCGCAGCTTGACCTACGCGATTGGATTGGTCTGCTGTGGCGCGAGAAATGGCTAATGATCATTGTTTTTATTTTAATTTCTGCATTAGGCATTGCCTTTGCGACGACGCTTCAGAAGAATTATACGGCCAATGCGCGGCTCTCTATCCTGCTGGGGCAGGAATATGTTTTCACGCCGCGCGTCGGCGCGGCGGGTGAAGGGGCAGCGCCAAAGCAAGAACAAATTGTTCAATCCGAAGTCGAGGTGATCAAATCAGCCCAAATCGCAGAGCGTGTGATTCGAAAAATTGGCCTGGATCGCCTATTCAATCCTGAAGATATCCAGATCACTCAAGGCCCAGATACGCCAGAGCGCCGCATCGCTTTTGGCGTTGATCAGTTCCAGCGTAATTTTTCTGCAGAAGCCTCGACCAATACAACCGTGATTAAGCTCGGATATCAGAGCAAAGATCCTGTAATCGCCGCCACAGTACTCAATACGATGATTGATGAGTATTTGACCTATCGCCGTGAGGTTTTGTTTGAAGACCAAACCGGTGCGTTACGGGTGCAACGCAATGAGTTTGATACACGCCTGCAAGAGTTAGAAGCTGAGATCACGGCGTTTCTGGGCGCGAATGGTGTGGCGGACTTTGAAGGTGAACGCGCGGCCCTGCAATCCTTGTTGTCGACCGCCCGAGCAGATCTATTAAATGTTCAGTCGCGCCAGCGCGAGGCGGAGGGCCGCTTTGCTGCCAGCGACCGCAGCTATCGCAGCGAACCTCGCGAAGTGCGCCTGTCGTTTGAGACCGACAATTCCCGCCGTCGGATTGAACTTGCGAGTCAATTGGCGGAATTACAGACCCGCTATACCGAGCAAAGCCAACCCGTGCAGGATATGCGGCGCAGGATCGAAGCTTTAGATGAGCTTCTGGGCTCCGAACAAGGTCGCGCAGCTGGTACCACTAAGACGGGGGCAAACCCTGTCCGGGATACTTTGGCGGCTGATCGTGCCCGTAATGCCGCCGAAGTCGAAGCTTTAACCCAGCGCGAAGCTATTCTAGAAGCGCAAGTTGCCCAATTGCAGGCACGCGCCATTCAGTTAAGCCAAGTAAAGCCGTTGTTTGATGATTTGATGCGTCGCAAAGCAATCTTAGAAGAGCAAGTCAAACAATTCTCTACCCGGGAAGCTTCTTCTCAAGCCCAAAATGAACTGAGCCGCACGTCTAATGAAAATATTCGGGTCATTGAACGTGCTAATGTGCCGACTCGTGGCAAGAGCTGGAAGAAGGAAGTTGCGATGCTCTCTGTCTTCTTCGCGGCCTTAACGGCATTGGCGGCTGGTTTGATGCGGGCATTCTCGCGAACAACCTTCCCCACGCCGTCCTCGATCGGTCGGACTCTGGGCCTTCCGATCTTAGCGACGGTAACGCGTTAAGGCAGCGTGGGCGCGTGTTTGAGTTGGGGTCTGGATGGGAAGCATTCAAGGACAGATGAACGGAGTCTGGTCTGCTGTTGCCGCTGCAACAGGGGGAGCAGGTGCTGCCGTTATGTTCATTGGTGCCAAACATGACGTCGGCATTTCTGAAGTCGCGCGCGCCTTTGCCGAGCTCGCAGCCGAGCGCGCGGCAAAGTCAGCTTGGCTGATTGATTTAGACTTCTTTGGTCCTGGCCAATTTTCTGCTTTGGGTGGGGCTTCTGCCAGTTTCAAAGGCCCCTTCGACATGACGTTTGGGGTGACACCTTTTTGGCGGGCGCAACCGCGAGCACCGGATGGGGCGCAAGGGGAGGGGGCCGTCGTGAGCTACAAGACTTCTATCCCTAAACTTTATGTTAGCCGCTTCAATCGCACAGCATTGGCTAGCAATCAAAAGTTACAAGTCGCGCCAGCGCCTGACTATTGGCGCGCGGTGCGCCGCTCCGTCGATTTGACTATTATCGATGCCCCGCCGCTCGAACAGTCGCGGGCGGGTCTCGCTTTGGCCGCGGATATGGACGGCGTTATTCTGGTTATTGATGGTAACAAAAGCGATGTTCGTGAATCGATTGATTTGCGCGATGAGGTCGTTGGGCGTGGTGGACGCTGTCTCGGAATCGTGGTGACTGGCCAATCCCGTACTGCCCTTAAGTTAAGCCGAAACCGCTAACATGGTCGCTCCTAAATTGTCGTTGCGCTGGGACATTGCCATCTTGGCTTTGGGCCTTGCTTGTTTTAGCGCGGGTTTTTGGCGCTTGTGGCCGGGGGCTGGTGGCTTAGATGAAGCCCCGCTTGGAACGATGATTTTGAAGGCTGGTGTCGCCTCTATGGGCCTGGTTGCCTTCGCGGTGCGTTGGGAGGCTTTGGCCCCAATTCTCCTGCGGCGGATCGATGGATTACTGCTTGTTGCGGTTTGTATGATCTCTGCTGCTTGGGCTCTGGCCCCGGCACTTGCCTTGCAGCATAGTATTTTGCTTCTGCTTGTTTGGGTGTTCGGCCTCACAATTGCAGCACGACTTCCAGCCGTTGAGCTAGCCTTTAGCGCTGCTTTTGCTGGTATTTTAGCGCTTTCGGCCCAGCTGGTTGCCGCGCGGGGTCTGATGCCTCTTAGCGCACTCGATGGGGATTTAAGCTTCGCGCTATGTGCGGCCCTATGGGCCTCAGCGGCCAGCGCCACGTGGCGCTGGATTTGGTTGACGTGGTCGGCCGCTTTAGTCGCACTAGCCCTTCTTTTGGGTGACCTAGCAAGCGTGAAGGCAGCAGGCATTGGCCTTGCTGCAGCGGGCCTCGCCTTTGGTTTACGCTGGATGTCTGCCCGTCGCCCTTGGAGCCCGATCGATGTTGCCGTCACCTTGGCCTGTTCGATCTTGACGGTGACCTTACTCGGCCTGTTTACGCCCTTGGCACTATCATCAGATCCATTTGGCGCAATCAACTGGATCGGCTATGGCTTTGGCGTGGCTGGTGCTTCGGTTAGCGAAGGATTTGGACAGGGTCTCGGTGTGCTGGGCCTCGGCTTGGCAGGCCTCTGGGCGATTGTCGGCACGGTGCGCTTGGCGCTGGATCGCCGCGCTTCTGACCAGGATAGTGCGCTAGTTTTTGGCGTGTGGTGCGCTGGCCTTGCGGCGCTTCTACTTGCACCCGCGGAGGTTTCAGTTCTTGGGCCTTGGGTTGCTTTGTTGGCGGGCTTGAGTTTCGGCGTCGGCATCAGCCCCTTGGCCCCGGCATGGCCACCCCGCGTAACACCGCCCATGCCGGCTGGGGCACCTCTTCGGGGCGCTTATCCTCCTTCGCCTGTGCAGGCGCGGCCTCGCCCCGTTACGCGTGATCGCCTTAATTAAGCGCGTCGGCAGCCCATAACGCCCGCCACAGCCGCGCACCTTGCGCGCGAAGGCTGAGAGGTAGAGCCTCTGACAGCACCATCGCCTTCAATCCAGCCTTAATCCAAGACCGTGCAGGCACATGCGAGAGCATCTGGGCCAGCTTGGTGCCCGGCAGCCTCGCCATCGAAGGATGGCGCTCCATCATGCGGCGGAAATTTGGTCCCGCTTTTGCAAATTTATCCAGAAGCGTTGCGGCATCATCTAGGCCTAAATGCGTCGCTGGGATATCGACGTGGCGCACCACATGACCTTTGGCATCGGCCCGCAAGGCCCAATCGACATCTTCCCAGCCCCAGCCTGAGAAACCGGCATCAAACGGAGTGTCGTCCAAAATCGATTTGCGCACCAGAAGATTGGATGTCGCGATCGCCAACGCACCCTTGTTTTGTCGCTCAGCCGCGGAAGCGCAATCCGATTTGGCGGCCACCATTTTCGCCAAGGCCAAAGCTGCACAATCCGGGACTTGCAAGGTTGAAAACCCACCATAAGCAATTTCGGTTGCAGGATCGCGGGCGATCTTTAGCCAATCCGCTATAAAGCTTCCTGCATCTGGGGCCATATCAGAATCGAGAAATAAAATGACAGGGGCTTGGGCTTGAGCAATCAGGCGATTGCGCGCGGCAGAGCGCCCCTGATTGGTGTGCAAAGTGATTAGGCTGGCTGGCACAGGTAAGCCATTGAGCGTGGCCTCCAGCTTTGCCGTCAAGGCCGGGTCTCCTGAACCATCATCCACCATAATCAGCTCGACGGCTTCGCCCGCCATTTGGTTGGATAAGATGTCTAACAGCACACTCGGATCATTGCAGAAGAATGGTGTTGCAATGCTCAGCGCCATCGGCCCTTCGGCTTGGACGCCATTGGTAAAGATTGTCTCGCTCATAAGGCCCCCGTTTGTGGGCGAAGGCGGATCCATAAGGATTTGGCGAAATCGCGGGCACCCGCCACATTTAAGGTCACGATGGAGGCCCCATAGCTGAGGGCACCTAAGCCGCCTTTCACCACAAGGTCTTGAAATGCCCCAAAACTTGGTAAGGCCAGTACCACGCCTGCCATCAGCGCGCACGCAAGCGCAATCTTGGCCGTCTCAAACAGGGGGATTGGCAGGGCCACATAGCGGCGGCCAATCCAAGCCAACAATGTCATGCCAAGACCATAAGCCGCAACATTGGCATAAGCGGCCCCCATTAATCCAAGTTTCGGGAGCAAGAGTACATTTAAACTAAGGCTGGTAATCACTGGCACCAGCAACAACAAGGCTCGTTGCAACGCTTTCTTAGACAACATGAAAGCTTCGGAAAAATAGTCGCACATGCCGGCCAGCAAGGCCGAAAAGGCGATCCATGGCACGACTTGGATCGCACGCTCGCGCAAGGCTTCCCCGATCAAAATCTCGCAGATGGGGACGGCAAGGAGGCCGAGGCCCAAGGCCGCCGGTGCGCCAATCCCAAGGCGAATAACATAGCCCTGATGGGCCGCCTTGACGGCCTCTGCCGGCCCGCCGCGTTCATAGGCCGCAATTAGGATCGGCGTGACGGCCGCCGCACCCCAGGTGAAAATGATATCGAGGATACGGGCACCAACTTGATAGCCCGCCGAATAGGCCCCAACATCGCCTTCGCCTAGAAAGGCTGCGATCACAAAGCGGTCACCACTGGTTAACGCAAGACTCAGGACAAGGCCACCTGCCAAAGGCGCGCCATAGGCGAAATAGGCTTTAGCACGTGCGGCCTCTAGCGCGCCCTTGCGCGCCGCAAACCACAAGGCTGGCCCCTCTATCGCGAGCACGATAAGAGAAGCGATCAGCATGCCGATGAATGGGCCTTCCGGCCCCATGGCAAAATACACCACGCAACCAATGCCCAGCCCAAAGGCGAGCAGTGTGTGGAGCGTGTCCACGATAGCAAAGCGCTTGGCTTCTTGCGCCATGCGCCTTGTTTCCAATGCGATCTTGATCAGAGAGCGTGTAATCACACTGCCAAAGGCTGCCGCGACCACAATCTTCAAGTTTGCATCCGCAGGCCACAGGAATAGGGCGGCGATCGAGATCAGCGCAAAGGCCCCCGCACACCAGCTAAACAGCGTGATCATGGTCGCGAAATGGGCGGGCTTCTCGCCTTTTTCCGCCGCGTCGGCATAGAAGCGAGCCGCGGCTGCCTCAATCCAGACAACAGAGAGATATTGAGCCAGTGTCATGGCCGCATAGACCAAAGTATAGCGGCCATAGTCATCGTCGGTTAGGAGACGCGTTAGAATGGCGACCATGCCAAAACTGGCCACAGCTTGGGCCAGATTTGGGATGAGATAGGTCATGAGGTGACGACCCATCATGACCGGCGCCGTGCCTCGCAAGCTAAGGATCTTAGAGGGCTCACCTGATCGACCCTTTGTCGCCCAACAGAGCAGGCAGAGTTCTTAGCATGATCCAAAGGTCAAGCCACAAGCTGGCGTCGCGAATATAGGCAATGTCATAGGCTACGCGTTCAGCCACTTGTTCTGCATTATGGACCGGTCCGCGAGAGCCATGGATGGCGGCCCATCCGGTCATGCCAGGCTTTATCCGGTGCCGGTGGGCATATTCGGCCACCAAAGCTTCGCTCTCCTGATCGCCGGTTTTCATGCCAATGGCATGAGGACGTGGCCCGACCAAAGACATTGTTCCCATCAAGACATTGAAGAGCTGGGGTAATTCGTCCAACGACGTGGCGCGAATGAGGCGGCCGATGAGGGTAACACGTGGGTCGTTCTGGGTTACTTGCTGTGCGGCACAGGCATCGGTCATTTCCACCCGCATGGAGCGGAACTTCCAGCATTCAAAGGCTTGGTTGTTAAAGCCATGGCGCTTTTGTTTGAAGAAAATTGGCCCTTTGCTATCCAGCTTAATGGCTACAGCGATCAGAGCCATGACGGGACTGGCCAAAATAAGCAAGACGCTGCCCAAGATTAAGTCTTGTACGCGTTTCCAAAAGGCGCGCTTGGCATCCTCAGGCGCACCGGAAACATAAGCGACAGGCCGGTTGCCGATCCGTCCAATTGTGGTTCCATCACTATCAAAGCCCTGCATATCGATTGCCAGCACGACCTTATTGGGCATGGAACGCAATTTGTTGACCAACTGCAGAACACGGCTTTGGGCCGTGCTGGAAACTGCCACAATCACGCGGTCGATGCTGGGCAAATGCGGCCAACTCATAAGATCATCAAGATCACCCAAGAGTTTCACATGGTTTGGCAAGGGCTTTGCTCTGTCTAACCGATCGTCAAACACCCCAAGGACGGAAATATCGCCAGACGCTTTGGCCTCTTCGATCAGCTTATGGGCAAGCGGTGTGGCTCCGACAATCACAACATTGAGCGAAAATAGCCCAGCCCGGTTCATCGCGCCCATGATCAGAGCGGCAAAGACATGGATCGAAACAATGATGCACCCGGCCAATAAAGCTGCGATGCCGGTCTCCCACGCGCCAGCCTCCCCGGGTCGGCCCACGGCTATAGCGACCAACGCTCCGATCCCCGCAGTCGTCGGCAGGGCCAGTACAACCGCGCCTAGGGTTTTCACCCCGTGCGTCACGGCTGAAGGTTCTGCGTTGAAGCGATAAACATCATGTTCCCGAAAAATCCACCAAAGGCACAGCCCGCCAAAGGCCAGCGGCAAAAACGCGCTTAACGGGGCGGTGAGAACATGGTCGTCTGTAACAACATTGAGCACATAAGTTGCGACCAGTATCATGATAGCTACATCGAGCATCTCCAGCGCCCGACCAAAGCTGGACCGGTACCAACGTGCGCCACGGGCCGCCTTACGTGCGGTTGTCGCCGGCACGTGGCCAGCGATGTCGTTCGTGAATTCTACCCGTGCCATCGGCCAGATGCTCCTTAAGGCATCTGTTTACCAGCATTGGGTAGACGCCCTATTAACGAAACCGCGCCGAAAGCAGGCGCTCAACACCCCCTGTGCAGCTTCACTGAAGTGATGCTCTTGCTCTGTCCCCTTTTGTCGGGCTATCAGGCGTGTGTGCGGAGACGTGGCCGAGAGGCTGAAGGCACTCGTTTGCTAAATGAGCGTGCTCCAAAAGGGCACCGAGGGTTCGAATCCCTCCGTCTCCGCCAGTTTTTTGTCGAAATCTGATGTCAGTTAGCCATTATTGCCAATGGCGGTTCTTAGTTCTGCGCCCTTTCGTGGGGGGTGGCAGATCGAGGTTCAGCGCCATGTTGGATTGTTTGATCTTGAAACCAAGCCTGGCGGAAACTCTTTCCTGTTCCGGCCCGGACAGCGCGGCGAACTGACTGCGAAGATCGAGCCAACAGGCAGCGCGATAGGCTGAGGTGGGAATCTCAAACCGTGCGCCGAAACTCTCAAACATGACGCGGGGGACACCGTGTGCCACCGCTTCTAGATTGGCTTCAAGATAGGGTAAATAATCGGCCCCGATGCAGCGGAGGAGCGGGTCAAGGTCGGCAGGCGCATCTGCGACCGTAGGGGCTTTGGCAAAACTGTTTGGCGTCGCGGCCCATAACCGGGCAATCCACCGCATAGTATTCGGTGCCCGCTCCCTCAAGACCCTTGCCGGGGTTGGGTCATGTGAGAAGTGGCGAAACATCGGGCCAAATAGGCCGAAGTCTGCTTCGCAGGGTCGATCGCCCAACAAATAGGGCCGTGCCGTGAAGACCGGTTCCAGCAAGTCGAGCAGTGTCAAATAATGGCGTTCAATCGCAGGTCCATTCTCACGGTTCACGCCGTCACGGTGCAGGTATTCTCGTTGCTGCCGTTTCGTCACCCAAAAGCTGCGCATCCATAAGGGTGCGGGCAGGTCGCGCAGCAGGGTCCTCGCGATCTGGCGACCCATTAGCCGGGAATCCTCGGCAAATGCCCAACGATAATAAAGTGCAGGTCGCCAAAGCCATTCATCGAAGGCATCTTCCAGTAAGCGGCTTAGAAAGGCACCGACCGCCGTTGACGGGCGAAACCGCGGCTCGGCGGCTTGGTTCTCGAAATGTGCAATGATCGCAGTTGTGTCGGTGAGCCAAGCTCCCTGCGGGGTGAGGAGTTGCGGCATTTGGGCCACGCCGGTCTCTCTGGCGCACCGTTGGAAGTCGGCCAAATTCATTTCCATGAACTTGAACGCGATTCCCTTGGCGCGCAGATAGGCTTCTAGCTTACCCGTGAAATAGGAGAGCTTTAGCCCGTATAAGGTGTATGGCTGAGCGGTCATGCGGGCTCCTTCGACCTCATGGGCGAGGTACGTTTGGCCGTTTGATTAAACTTTACCTGATTTTTTGGCACAAATAGTGTCATTAGGTCAATGTTGGTCTTGTGGAGGAAATTGCAGGTGGGTCTCGGCTAGACGGCGCTTGGCTTGTACACATCACAAAATTCACTCAGTGCCATAGGGGACAGTTCATGCCCAATTCAATGGCCCAACCCCCGGAACCCCCGCCGGCTTCACGCGTTTGACTGGTTCTCCCACCTTGAATTGGAAACCAGCATGCAAGAAGAAAACATCCAAAAAATCGTCGAACAAACCGATGCGATCCTGATTTCCAGTTCCAAAGTCGAAGGGGTCGGCGTTTACCGGCCTTCAGGTGATCGGATCGGCACGATCAAACATATCATGATCAACAAGCGCACCGGCCAAGTGGCCTATGCCGTGATGAATTTTGGTGGATTCATGGGGCTGGGCGAGGAGGGCTATCCGATTGCTTGGGGCCTTTTGACTTTCCGGGAATTACCAGATGGCTATGTTGTCAATCTAACCGATGAGGAATTGGCCAATGGCCCCGATCGCTCTTTCGATTTGACGGGCACCACCGACCAAAAATGGGCTGATGGCGCGGCCAGCATTTAGGAGGCGATGATGATTAAAGATCCTCTCATCGTCAAAACCGTGGATGATGCGCGTCAAGGCGTACGCGTCAAAGGCATGACGACCGTTCTGGCCGTATCCTTGATCGCCGCCATCGTTTTAATATCCGTCATCGCCATGATGTCGGCTCATCGATAGCAATTGGTCCCTGCCGGGGGCAATTCTGCGGTACCCTCCTGCCGACAAGACGTGGCAGGAGGTCGCGCTTGGCAAAGCAAGCGCTTGCTGATAACCTCTAAGCGAGATGGTGCTTCAGGAAACTGGGGTGAAAAGGGAATGCTGTGCGAGGGTTAGCCCCCAAATCAGCAGCCGTGCCTGCGACCGTAAGCGGATAGCCGCGTTTCTCTTGGCCAAAGCCAAGATGTGCCACTGGACCCCATTTGGGTTCGGGAAGGCCGAAACTAAGCCATGACCCGTAAGTCGGGAGACCTGCCATCGCCGTCGTTCGTCCGTCCTGCCAGGGTCAGCGGGAAGGCCGGAGTATACCTCCGATGCAACGACTGCAGGACGTGGGGCGCGTTGTGCGCATCCGCCACTCTTGCATGCAAGGAGGATTGGCCGTGGAGAACTGGCCAAGATAAAGTATGACAAGCAGAGTTTGCCGATTGGCAAAAACCATTCTTGTGCCCATCAGCGCAGCATTATTCCAATTCGCTTGGACGTCCCCAACTGCCGCAAAAGATGTCCAAGCTACCCCCGCTCAACAACAGCCTGAAACAATTGTTGTAACCGCCACACGCACGCCAACCCGGGCGTCGCGGGTTGGTTCCTCCATTACGCTGCTCGAAGCAGCTGAGATCGAGCGCGCCCAATCTATCCCAGTAATAGACTTGTTACGTGATGTTCCCGGAGTTGCTTTCAGCCGGACTGGCGGCGTTGGCAGCTTGACCACGGTGCGGATCCGCGGTGCCGAAAGCGATCAGACTGTTTTGCTGGTGGACGGGGTGAAACTCAACGATCCATCCGGCCCGGGCGGCGGGTTTAACTTCGCCAATCTGTTAGCCAGCAATGTCGAACGGATTGAAGTTCTGCGTGGGCCACAATCGACTCTTTATGGCAGCCAAGCCATGGGTGGGGTTGTGCAGATCATTACCCGTCGTGGCGACGTGCCTTTTGGTGCAGATCTGACCCTTGAAGGCGGGGATTTGAACACCAAACGGGCAAGTGGCTCAATACGAGGTCAAACCGGCGACTTTTCTTATGCGCTTGCTGCCGGCCAGTTTGAAACCGACGGCGTTAGTTCCGCTAAGGCAGGTCAGGAGCGTGATGGCTTTAAGAATATCCTCGCACAGAGCCGGATCGATTATGCCCTGAATAATCACTTGAGCTTGGAGGCCCGAGCTTTTTGGTCTGATAGCGAGATTGGCATTGATGGTTTTCCAGCCCCCAGCTTTGCCCTTGCCGATACGGCAGAACGCTCAAAGACCGAGGAATTGATCGTCTACACAGGCGCTAAACTGACTTTGTTGGATGGCAGGTCCCAAACACGCTTTGGTATCAGTGAAACCCAGACCGATCGAACCAATCTCAATCCGATCTTGGCTGTCCAGACCACGTTCATCGGCACTGGCACCAATCGCCGGGCAGAGTTTCAGTCAAGCTTGGATGTGACACAGCAGTTCCAGATAGTAGGTGGCGGTGAATTTGAGCAATCCCGCTTGCGTACTTCAAGCCCTTCGGTTTCCAATCCGAACCCCACCCCTTTACACGTCAAAAGTGAATTGAGTGCACTTTATGTGCAGGGCCAAGCTTCGCCGACACCTTGGTTGACGGCGACCTTGGGCGTACGATGGACGGACCACGATAGCTTTGGTGAAGCTTTAAATACGCGCGCAACTGTTGCCGCTGCGATGAATGGCGGAAACACAATCCTGCGGGCGAGTTTGGCCGATGGCTTTAAATCTCCGACCCCGTTTCAACTCTTCTCCAACTTCGGCAATGCAAAACTTGAACCCGAAGAGGCGCGCTCCGCGGAGATTGGGTTGGAGCAGGCTTTGTTTTCGCGCCGTTTGATCGGGGCCATCACCTATTTTCAGCGCGACACGATCAACCAGATCGACTTTGTCTCTTGCTTTGGCAATTCCGCTGCCATTTGTGTTGGTCGACCCAGTGGCACTTACGACAACATTGCCCGAACCAAGGCCGACGGTACCGAATTCTCGCTGGAAGCCAAACCAATCCCCCAATTGAGTCTTTCGGCAGGTTTTGCGACCTTGGATGCGCGTAACAAAGTGCGGGGCACCGCCAACTTTAACCGCCTCTTGCCGCGTCGGGCCAAAGAGACAGGCTTTGTCACCATCGGCTATCTGTTCGATTTTGGCCTCGACCTTTCGGGGACGTATTCCCGCATCGGTGATAGTTTTAACAATGCCGGGAATACGGTCGTGATCAAGGGCTATGATCTGGTGACTTTGCGGGCGAGCCAGAAGATTAGTGCCAATTGGACAGTCTTTGCCCGGGTCGAAAATGCGGGCGATGAGATCTATGAAACCATCACCGGCTATGGATCGCCACGGCGACAGACCTTGGTGGGGTTACGTGCGGCCTTCTAGACTGGTCCCTATTGTCTGTATTTTGGCTGCGGCAGGGTGCACCCAGCCGCAGCCACATGGCGTCATTGGCGCTAAAAATCAGGACAGGCCACCGCTGCGCGTCGTCTCACTCGACTTCTGTGCCGATCAATTTGTGATCAAGCTCGCGGATCGAGCTTCAATCGTGGCGGTTTCGCCCGACGCCACTCGCGACTTTTCATTCATGCGGAAAGAAGCCAAAGGCTTGGTGCAAGCTCGCCCCGATGCCGAGACGATCTTGGCTTTGAAACCCGACATTGTTTTTCGCTCTTATGGGGGCGGACCCCAGATGGTGCCCTTCCTTGAGCAGGCTGGTATTCAAGTGCATCAGATCGGCTGGGGTGAAGATTTTGCCGCAGTTCGCTCCAATGTGCGCGAAGCCGCCACGGCCTTAGGTCAAAAAGCGCGGGGCGAGGCTGTCGTGGCAGATTTTGACCGCAGGCTCGCAAACCTTAAGCCTGCACCGCAGGTTTCGGCCCTATATGTGACCCCAGGCGGCGTAACAACAGGACCAGGCTCACTCGTCGATCGCATGATGGGCAAGGCCGGCCTTGTGAACTTTCAGACACAAGAGGGGTGGAACCCGCTACCTTTGGAGCGCTTAGCAACAGAGCGTCCAGCCATGGTGGTGACAGCTTTCTTCACGGCGCAAAGCCCGCATCAAGATTATTGGAGCCAAGCGCGTCATCCCCTGGTGCGGCAAATCCTTGCCGACTTGCCCGTGGCGCGACTTGACGGTGGTGCAACAGCTTGCAGTGGTTGGTTTATGGTCGATGCGATGGAGGTTATGGCCGCAACAGGGCGGCGTATTTCTGCCGAGAAAAGTGCGTTGCCACCGGATATGCAGCCATGAAAGTGCACAACCACGCTTCAACTTTGATCGTGACGCTGATTGCTTTCAGTGCACTCGCCTTGGCGGCTTCCTGCTTGATTGGTGCCACCCCTTTGCCAATGGAGCGGCTGATCGCGGCGCTAATCGGGGCAGGGGACCCGCAGGCCGAACTCATCGTCTGGGAAATTCGCTTGCCCCGTGCCTTTGCGGCTTTTCTTGTCGGTATGGCTTTAGCGGGCAGTGGGGCAGCCCTACAGGGCCTATTGCGTAACCCCTTGGCCGAGCCCGGCGTGCTCGGTGTTTCAGCAATGTCTAGCCTGTTTGCGACCATTACCATTTACTGGGGCATGGTGCAGCTTTCGCCTTGGATGTTGCCCTTGGCGTCGATTGCCGGAGCATTATTGGCAACAGGGCTCCTCGCTCTTGTCGCCCCGCGGGTCCAGTCTGTGGTCACTTTGGTGCTCGTAGGGGTTGGGATATCCAGCCTAGCTGGGGCTTTCATGTCGCTCCTGATTAATCTGGCACCCAATCCATTTACGTTGTCGGATATGATGAATTGGATGATGGGGTCTGTCGCTAATCGCTCGCTCGAGGATTTGGCGTGGGCTGCCCCCTTCTGGTTTTTGGGCGTGGTGATGATTTGGATTAGCGCCCCAGGTCTGCGCGCTTTGACCTTTGGCGAGGAAGCCGCAAGTGCGCTAGGGTTAGATGTCGGTCGCTCGCGCATCTGGGTGGTGCTGGGAACAGGACTCTTGACAGGCGCTGCAGTGTCGGTCGCGGGTGCTGTCGGCTTTGTCGGCATCATTGCGCCGCATTTGGTCCGTCCGCTTGTGGGCCATGACCCCGCGCGTACTTTGGTACCAGCTGCTTTGTTAGGTGGCCTTGTCTTGGTGGTGGCAGATCTGGTTGCACGGCTTGTTCCAACCGGTCAGGAGCTGAAACTGGGCGTGGTTGCTGCGCTCATTGGCGCGCCCATCTTTATCTGGATCGCCGTGCGTCGTCGCACGCTGGAGGCCGATCAATGAGCCTGATGCTTCAAGGGGCGAGCGTCTTCATCCAGGGCGCACACTTGTTAGAAAAGGTCTCGTTTGAAGTTCGGCCCGGCAAGTTGGTCGGCCTCTTGGGCCCTAATGGCGCTGGGAAGACCACTGCCGTCCGCGCCCTCCTTGGCCTTCAAGCCTTGAGCGAAGGCAACGCCTATTTGCATGATAAGCCCGCCCACAGCCTGACCGCAAAGCAACGTGCCCTGCAGGTGTCCTACCTACCCCAAATGCGCAAGCTTGCGTGGCCAATCTCGGTCAAAGAGGCTGTAGCGCTCGGACGTTTTGCTTATGGGGGGGCTATGGGCAGGCTCAGCCCGGCCGACGCGCTGGCGGTGGAGGATGCTTTGGGCCGTTGTTCCCTAAAGGGTTTGGCAGACCGCTCTGTTGCCAGCTTGTCCGGTGGCGAGTTGGCGCGCGTCCATTTAGCCCGTGCCCTTGCGAGCCAAGCCCCGGCATTGATTGCAGATGAACCGACGGCTGCACTCGATCCAGGTCATAGCTTGGACGTTTTAGCGGCGCTGCAATCCCAAGCCCGGGCCGGACAGGCGGTTTTGGTCGTTGTGCATGATCTGGCGCTGGCCGCACGGTTTTGCGACGAGATCATTTTGCTCAACCAAGGCCGGTTGGTCATCCAAGACCGTCCAGAGGATGCCTTGTCTGCGGCGAGTCTGGCCGACGTTTATGGCGTTAAGGGCACTTGGTCCCGGGGTCAGCTGTATCTTTCAGGCCGAATATAGCGCTTTTCACAGGCCACAGGGACGCGCAAATTCAAAATCTGTGGGTAACTTTTCCGCTGTTACCAGAGGTTTGTTTTTTTGGCGCCAAATTCGTCGTCTTATACAATTGAAACATTTTCATGCCATCTATCATTCAGCACCTTCGACAATCTTCGCGGCTACTGCACCCTTTAATCTCGTGATTTATAGTAAATTTAAATATTATGAGAAGTATTTAACTCAAAAATATTTAAATATAAAATAAAATTATAGTACAATTTTAGTGATATTTTCGCCAAATTGGGGAAATAGTATACCTTGAGTAACCTTATTAGGGTAAATGAATTAACTGTAATAATTCCAAATTTACTATATTTTTGTGATTGCCAGCACATTACCCATGGGTTAATAAAAGATTGAGGGCTTCGGATGAAGTGTGGCGGCCTTGCTCCGCCACCCCATTTTGAGCGCTCAACGACATTGTGTGTATCTCAAAAAACAAGAGACCTCTTTGGTGGGGGCCATAATGGCTAATTTATTGACGATGGTGTCGCACCCTGTGCGCATACTCAGAGTAATCGGGTTTGTCGGCGTCGGCGTGTTGGCCTTCGGGCTGACCTCTGCAGCTTCGGCGCAAGATCTGACTTATAAGCCTATCAACCCAACATTTGGCGGAAATTCCTTTAACTCTGGCCATCTTTTGGGCGTCGCAAACGCGCAAAATGATTATCGCGAGAAGAGCAGCGCAAGCGCCAATTCTCAGGCCGATTCCTTTGCGCGGCAATTGCAATCACGCCTTTTGTCAGCCGTCTCTTCGCAAATTGTAGATGCAATCTTTGGCGAAAATCCTCAAGAGCGCGGCAGGATCTCGCTTGGCGGGCAAACGATTGAGTTTGTGCGCGACCTCGTCAATGTCACCATCACTATTACCAATGACACAACCGGTGAAGTCACCACCTTGGTGGTACCGCTTTTTGTGGAAATCAAGTGATGCGCGCGCTCATCCTTTCTATCAGCCTCTTGGGCTTGGGGGGCTGTGTCTCTTCAACCGCGAAGGTGATGCCGTTGGGCAAGAGCCCGTCCTTGCCGGCCATTCAACAGCAAACCAGCACCCAGCGTTTATTGCAGGCCTTGCCCGCAGCTGAGCGGCCGGTGCCAGTCGCCGTCTATAACTTCACGGATCAAACTGGTCAGTTTCGAGCTTCTGAAACAGGACAAACCCTATCTCGCGCGGTCAGCCAGGGCGGTACATCCATCCTGATGAAGGCCCTGCAAGATGCCGGGCGGCGCAATTGGTTTACAGTTCTGGAGCGGGAAAACCTCTCTAACCTGTTGAATGAGCGTCAAATCATCCGCGAAATGCGGGAACGCTATTTGGGTGAGACCAAGGTTAACCCGGATGCCCTGCCATCGCTATTATTCGCCGGCGTTATTTTGAGTGGCGGGGTCGTTGGTTATGACACCAGCACCATGACGGGCGGGGCAGGGGCAGGCTTCTTGGGCATCAGCGCCCGCACCGAATATCGGCAAGATACGGTCACCGTTGCGTTGCGCGCTGTGTCCGTTCGGACGGGGGAAGTCTTAGCTCAGGTCACTACCACCAAATCTATCGCATCTTATGCGGTAGGGGGCGGGGCCTTCCGCTATGTCGGGTTCAAACAGCTCTTGGAAGCGGAAACCGGCATGACGACGAATGAGCCAGATCAAGTTGCCTTGCAACAAGCCATCGAAAAGGCCGTCTATGCCTTGATCATGGAAGGGGCGGAGCAACAATTATGGGCCTTCTCTGACACCAAGCGCGGCAATGAACTCCTCGCCAGCTACCGGGATGAGCGGGAAGGCAAGGTGACAGCCGAGCAAGTGCGCGACGCGGCCAAAAAAGCCGAAAAGCGTCAAAAGAAACAGAAACGTGGGCGCAAGGTCGAGGCACGACCAGCAGTGAGTGCTGCGCCTGCGCGCCCAAACATGACCGCCCTCCAGCAGATGCCGTCTCGAAACGTGCAATCCCCTGCTGTGGCGGAGGTGACACCTTCTGCCCGTCGCAATCCCGCGTCGGGCAAATCCGAACCGACCGCTAGGCCGGGAAATTAGGGGGGAGACGATCGACATCAACCCTCACGCATGCGGCGGCTAAGGTCTGTGAAACAGCAGGCCTATTAGACCCCATAACAAAATTTGTAAATTAACCTGTTGATTATGCTGGATTTTACCAGCGAACAACCCCTAACAGTCACGACAAGCCGTCGGACTGAACAATGGAGCTATGACCATGAAAAAGCTAATTTTGGCTTCCGCCTCTGCCCTTGCGCTGATGGCTGCAGCATCTGGTGCCTCGGCCCAAACGGCAACATCGAGCCCAGTTCAAGTGTTAAACCAAAGCGGTGATAATAATACGGCAGTCATCAGTCAGACGGCTGCAGCCTCAGTTACAATGCTGAATGTGTCTTCTACGGTCAGCCAAACTGGTGGTGGAAACCGCGCAGAGGTTGCCCAAACTGCCTCTGGAAGTGGTGCGAGTTCTAATGTCACCATCAATCAGTTAAGTGCGGCCGGCGCTACGGCGGTCGCGAAGCCAGACCCATTGCCAACTGACCCTGTCAAAGGAACGCCCAGAAAGCATCGGCCTCCCTCGGTTGCCGCCAACCCAAGTCTTGGTGACGCAACGGTAGGCAACCTTGCTCTTGCAACCCAATCAGGGGGTGCCAACAATAGGATTACGATCAATCAAGGCGCAGAAAACAGCCGTCAAAATGGCAATTATGCAAATGTTGCGCAAAGCGGTGGCGGTAGTAACCGAGCTGACATCAATCAATATGCATCAGATGCCTTTGCAACGACGGCACAAAATGGTGCAAACAATCAATCGGAAATCACACAAACAGATACGATTTCGAGCCCTGGCGACGACCCAAGCGCCATGGTAAGCCAAGCTGGGAATGGCAACAAATCGACCATCTTCCAAACCAATTCGAATGGTGCTGAAGGTTTCTTGGCTGCCGAGGTTATACAGTCCGGTGGCGCTACCTCTACGATTACTCAAGAAGTGACCAGCGCCAAATCCTCCGATGTCTCGGCTGAAGTCACCCAAATTGGTGCGTCTACCTCCACCATCACTCAAAAAATCTCCGCCAAGCAAGACAAGGACAACAATGGCGGTGACGACATGAAGGCAACCGTCACCCAGACAGGCAGCCACACTGCGACGGTGACGCAGACCATGGATCAAGTCATTCCAAATGGTTACAACAGATCACCGCAGATTTATTTTGCGGATGTCAAGCAGACTGGGGTTGGCAGCAATACGGCCAGCATCAAGCAATATGATGCCCTCCAAGGCCGTGACGGCTATCTTTCAGCCTATGTAACGCAGGACAAAGGCGGAAACTCTGCCCAGATCGACCAAACGGGCCGATCCCACCGCACGATCATGGAACAAACGGGCAGCAGCAACAAGGGGACCGTATTCCAAGGGTCTAGTATCTCAGGGGAATTGGCTTCTTTAGAGGTGCAAAGCCTGGACACCATCGTCAATGAAACCAAACTTTATCAAAGAGGGGATCGCAACGAAGGTTTCATCGTTCAAGGCGGTAGCAACCTAGGCTTGGTGACGGCAACACAGTCTGGCAACGACGGTAAAGTTTTTGTCAATCAGCTTGCAACGTCGGGCAGCGCCCATGCAAATCTTGTCCAATATGGTAATACAAGAAACGCCTCGATCGACATCACACAAAGTGGAACCTGGTCGCCGCGTCGATTGGTTTATAGCCAAGCGGAACGGCGCGCCATCGACGAAAACAGCATCGTCGTCCAACAGGGCACGGATAGAAGCCGCGTTCTGGCCTCAAACCAAAAAGTTGTTGTAAATCAGAGTGGTGTGGACAATTCTACCAAGATCACCCAAACAGCTAGTGACGTTGAAGCCCGCATCAATCAAACTGGGACGGCAAACAAGTTGGAACTGTCCCAAACCGCTTTGGGTGTGGAAAGTGTGATCGGCCAAGCTGGCTCTGATAACAAACTCACCTTGGTACAGACTGGCAGCAATAGCAGCAGCACGATCAATCAGGGTGGTACCAATGGCAGTATTGATGTGTATCAATCCGTCGCCAATGCGACATCCGTGGTCTTCCAAGCAGGTGTTGGCAATTCAGCAACTGTAACCCAAGGCGTTCGTCCTAATCCTAATTAACCTCAATGTGGCGGGGCAGGGCGGTTTTGGCCGCTCTGCCCTACCTCATTTCATTTGACGTATGAGGAATTCCGTTATGAAGGCTCTTCTTACACTTGCCCTTTTTATCCCAGTCACCGTCTTGTCTGGGCCAACCATGGCGCAAACCGGGACCCAAACTGGGGTCTATGTGTCGCAAATCGGATCTGACAATCAGGCCACGGTCCGTCAAAATACAGAAGCGGTTTCAAGCTTTGCGGCGATTGAGCAGGATGGCACAGACAATGTCGCCGTGATTGCTCAAAAGGGTAAAGACAATCGCGCCCAAATTACTCAAGATGGCGACGCGCAATTGGCCAAAGTGACCCAATCGGGCATGGGCAATAGCACGGCGTTGATCCAACAAGGCGATTTCAAGAGTGAAGCCATTATTACCCAAAACGGGGGCAAAAATGTGGTTAATCTCACCCAATCGTCGGCGATTGCTAGCCAATATGCAACGCTTACGCAAACCGGCGAAGGCAATATCATTGACCTGTCCCAAGATGGTGGCGAAAACTCTGCCACGCTCACACAGACAGGCAACAACAATCTTATCAAACTGGATCAAACAGGCGGTGGAAACGTGACCTGGACGCAAACGGGCACGGGGTTGTCATCGCTGGGTGTGTCGGTTGATGGATCCCAAACCATGATTATTACCCAGACCAAGCCATGATCAGTCCTGCCTTAGCTTTCCTTGTTTTGGGCTTTGCCCAACAGTCGGCCCCAACGCATCAAGGTGGGGAAACCAAGGTCCGTGCGGTCCAAGCTGAAGCGCCTGCAGCCACACAAAGCGCTTCCAAGCGCATTCTGGCGCCACAAGTATCCGCTGGCTCGGCCCCTGTTGCACCTGCTAGAGCAGATCAAGCCGGCCCATCCGGTCAAGCCCGCAGTCCTGTTTCGCAAGTGGCAAAAGCGGCGGATGCACGTCGCATGACGCCACAATTGGCACCAAAGGGGCCAACGGCTGCCCCGCCCCCGGCATTAAGCGAGCTGCGCCAAGGCCGCGATACGCGTGCGGCGGCACTTGAAGGCAAGGACCGTTGTAGCGAGGAGGCCGCAGCGGTTGAGACTGCCGTCTGCGCGCGCGTGATCGAGACCCGCAGTGCAGAATTTCCGGTGCCAGACCGCGAACCTCTTTCACCGGAACAGCGCCTAATGGCAGATCAGTCTCTACTCGAGACGGCACCTCTGGACGTCAATAATGCCGCGCGGCGGCTGTCCAATGGCGAGGAAGTTGGCACTTTGGCTGGGTTGGCCGTAGCCAATCTGGCCTTGGCTAAACCCGTTATTAGCGACACCAAGAAGGAAGATGAGACAAAGTCACAAGCCCCAAGCGCCGTTGATGCATTTGTCACTGCCATTGTCCAACAAGCCAATGGTGGTTCACGACCTAATTAGCGGCAGATTGTAGGAATTTCGCCATGTTGATCGATGATGCCGTGGGGGCCGATATTACGTGCACGCGGGAAAACAATCACTTGACCTTGGCGGCCCATGTCCATGCAGGTCGCTCACGCGTTTTGACTTGGCGCCTGTGGGCAGAAGTTGAAAGTCGTGGTGGTCGCAGCACAACACAGCAAGCTGGGCTGACCAATGGGCTGCAGACCGCCCCAGTCTGTACCATACAGTTTAATGACGATGTTATCGGAATCGTGGAATTGGAAGTGGGCGAAGACAATGTCCGTCTCGCCCACCACCAGATCGAATTAAGCCCGCCTGCATAAGGGCTGAAACTAGGCCGCCCGGACCCGATGCAGGAAGCCATCGACTTCTTGCTTCAAGCGATCGGCCTGCATCCCCAATTCACGCGCCGCACTGAGGCTTTGCGAGGCGGCAGCGCCGGTTTCGTTTGCCCCTTGCTGGACCATCTGAATGGCGCTGCTGACTTCGGCAGTCGCCCCTGCCACATCCGACGTGTTGCGACTGATTTCGCGCACCGCAGCCATTTGCTCTTCAACAGCCGCCGCGATCGACGAAGAGATCTCATTGATGGCATTAATTGTGCCGCTGATAGCTTCAATATCTGCCACCGCCCGTTCAGTCACGTTTTGGACTTCCGAGATTTGGGCAGAAATTTCTTCGGTAGCACGAGCTGTTTGGCTGGCGAGGTTTTTTACTTCCGATGCCACAACTGCAAAGCCGCGCCCAGCTTCCCCAGCGCGTGCGGCCTCAATCGTTGCATTGAGCGCCAACAAATTGGTTTGGCCAGCAATTTGCGAGATCAGACCGATAACCTGGCCGATACGGTTTGCCGCTTCTGAAAGAGCCGCGACGGTTGCGTTGGTTGCGACGGCTTTGGCCTCTGCTTCCTGCGCGACTTGGGCAGCTTGCGAGACTTGTTGAGCAATTTCTCCAATAGAGGCTGCCATTTCCTCGGCCGCTGCTGCCACGGTCTGTACATTGCCAGCTGACTGCTCGGCCGTACTGGCTACCGAGGATGAATGGCCGGAGGTCTGACTAGCTGTCTGGGCCAAGGTTTCAGATGTGGCTTCCAGCTCTGTTGCGGCAGAAGCTACGGTCTCAACCACTTGGCTGACCGACAATTCAAAAGAGTGCGCCATTTCTTCTAGCGACTTTTTACGCTCTTTCTCGGCTGTTTCCATATAGACCTCAACGGCAAAATCGAGGTCTAGCATGACTGCTTGCATGACCGCACGCGCAAACCGAGCCGGGGATTTGTTAGATTTTCCAACGCCAAATAACTTGCCGCCCTTGTTACCATTTCCCCCTAAGGCCAAGCGCATGGTCGCTTCTTCCGCAATGCGCGCCGACAACATGGAATATCCGCCGATAAACCAGGTCGGTGCGAGGCCAAGCCGCGCGTGAATGCCCCAAATTTTGCGCACCGAGGCTTCATAATCTGGACCAAAATCACCCTTGGCAATCAGCATCCAATGATCCAATTGCTTGGCTCGGACATGCGCCATGGTGGAATTGTTGAACACCGCGCCAACGGATGGCCAACTGTTCATGTGACTATAAAACTCATCCAGCAATGTCGGCATAATTTCCGGCAAGAAGGGAAGTAACTCGCGCAAGGTTGAGCGTGTATCTTGGTCAATATTCTGGAAGCGAATTCGCTCACTAATACTCACTTTGTCCATATTCGGCTCCCGCGCGATTTAAGTCGTGAAAGTCGCTAAATCGCAGTCACCTCCTAATGAAGATTTAATAAAATATGACCCGATCGTTAATCTGTCTTTGATGAAAAAAAGTAAGATGTTTTCATGGGTAACCCGATACAGTATCGATATTTTTGTATATCTATTTCGCTTCTCTGATAGGCGCTTGAATCGTTTAGACTAGGTTCAAACCGATACATGAAACGCCGCGCGAGCGCAGTTTGAAAATGGCGTGGGATCGTTCCAAAAAGCTGACTGCATATTGCGTGTAATTTTTATGATGGCGGTAGCCTATAACGACGCCCTAGCCGACCAAATCGCGCCAGCCGACGGCTAATTCCGCGTCATGAAAGCTCGCGCGCCGAACGCGATCAGCGAGAGCATTGGGAATTTCTAGCGGGTCGCCCTCATGGATCACAGCGCCTAAATAGGGGTGGATCGGTGACGTATCTGCGGACCCGGAAAGTCCAATAAGGACTCAAGCCGGCAAAGGTCGTCTGGCTTTTCGGTGAATTCGATCTGTTTTACCTGCGGGCTTCGGCACCGGCAATGATTGCCAGAAACAGCCCTCCAGTTTAGGGCTTACGGACTGATTTTGGAGGTTCCCATGGCCGTAGCGAAACTGGAAAAGGATGGGGCAATTGCCATCATCACCATCACCCGTCCTGAAGCGATGAATGCCTTGGGTCAACCTGGGGATGGCGATGTGTTTCAGGCCATTTGCACCGACATTAATTCAGATCGTTCAATCCGTGCGGCCATTTTAACGGGCGAGGGCAGGGCCTTTTCCGCCGGTGGCGATGTGAAGGCCATGAAAGAACGGACAGGGGCGTTTGGTGGTAGTCCGGCGGAGATCCGCGAAGCCTATCGCGGCAATATTCATAAAATTATCAAGGCACTTTGGAATCTTGAAGTGCCGTTGGTTAGCGCCATCAACGGTCCAGCAATCGGCCTTGGCTGTGACGTGGCCTGCATGGGTGATATTCGCTTGGCCGCCAGTAACGCCAAATTTGGCGTGACCTTTTTGAAGTTGGGTCTGATCCCAGGCGATGGCGGGGCATGGTTGACGCCGCGCATCATCGGCTGGAGCCGTGCGTGTGAGTTATTGTTCACGGGGGACGTTGTGGATGCCCAAACCGCGCGTGAGTTTGGCTTTGTCTCGCGCGTCGTTGGGGCGGATGCCTTGATGCCCGAAGCCCGCGCCATGGCAGAGAAAATAGCGATGCAGCCGCCTCATGCACTCCGCGTCACCAAGGCCTTGATGCGTCAGGGCCAAACAGCAACCTTTGACACCATCATGGAATTGTCTGCGGCGTCCCAAGGGCTGATGCACCACACGGCAGATCATGAAGAGGGCGTGGACGCGATCTTAGAAAAGCGTAGTCCAAGCTTTACTGGTCGATGAAGCGCCTTGCCATTTTCCTGGTGGCTTGCACGCTGGGCGCGTGCGATCCAGGTGATAAGGATCAAAATCCGCGTGATCGTGTCGGTTCTGATGGACCGCTCTCTTGGCGCTTGGTCCAGCAAAAGTCTGGTGCCGCGGCTTTTTTGTCGCGTCCCGGGGCTGCTCCGGATTTAGTCCTGTGGTGTGATGACCAAAAGCGCGTGACACTGCGCGCCCATGTGTTTCCAGCACCCTCCACCCAGCCAAACCTCGTGCTGGTTACAAAGTCCGGTCGCATTATCTTCCAAGAAGTTCGACGCCAAGGCGGTGTGCGGGATGGTGACCGTAAACTGGTCGAGGGGAAGATTGATTTGTCTGAGAAGGGTGTCGCTGAAACCATCTTAGGCGCGAGCGACTTTACCTTGACGTCGGGTGACGTTGACTATCGTGCCCAGCCAGTGGATCGTGACAATATATTGCCCGCCTTCGTGACTGCATGTCGCCAAGAAGGGCCAAAAGCGCCCTAAAGAGCGCATGAAAAATAGGGGGGGGGGAGGCGATGTCGCAGACACAAATTGTCCATGGATTTATAGCCCAAGGGTTTGAGTCCGTGAAAGACGCTTTCGCCCAGAACTTGGCTAGCGGCGAAGAGCTTGGGGCAACCTTTAGCGTTGTTAAGGATGGTGAAACCATCATCGACCTCTATGGTGGCGCACGCAACGAAGATCGCTCAGAACCTTTGGGACCGGACGATCTCTTCAATGTTTGGTCTACCACCAAGGGCATGGCAGCGCTGTGCATTGGGATCGCTGTTGAGCGCGGCCTGTTGGATTATCAGGCCCCTGTCGCGACTTATTGGCCCGAATATGCCGCCAATGGCAAAGAGGCGATTACCGTTGAAACGTTGTTGAGCCATGCTAGTGGGGTTCAGGGGGCAGATACTCCGGCTACCACCGAAGAGATGTTGGATATCCAGACCTTTTCAGCGCGCTTGGCCTCCCAAGCGCCTTTGTTCCCTCCAGGCTCTGCCCATGCTTATAATGCAGGGGTCTTCGGACATTGGGTTGATGCTTTGCTGCGCCGCACAGATGGTCGTTCGCTGGTAGAATTCTTTGCCGATGAGGTCGCGACACCATTGAAAGCGGATGTTTGGATTGGCCTACCCTATGATCAGCACCATCGCCGCGCGCCGATTGTCGCGCCATGGGCGCTCATGATGGCCGCAAGCCCTCCCGCAACGGATCCAGTTGTCAAATCTGCTATGGGCAGCCCTCGAATGAGCCCTTTGGAAGCCAATCGCCCCGATTGGATGGCTGCTGGCAATGGAGCCGCAGGAGGTAGCGCAAATGCGCGGGGTATTGCCCGCATCTATGGGGCGTTGGCGCGCGGTGGAGAGTTAGACGGCGTTCGCATCCTTTCTTCGGATAGTGTCGATCGCATGGTTGCGCAACGCCGGGCCGGCAAAGACAAGGTTTTGGGCGTTTGGGTACGTTGGGCCGCAGGATTTGTTCTTTCTGCCAATGGCCTTTACGGTCCCAATGACACAAGCTTCGGCCATTCCGGCTGGGGCGGTAGTTTTGGCTTCGCGGACCCTGTAAACAAGTTGGGTGTATCCTATGCCATGAACTTGATGGCACCCAATTTGGCCGGTGATCCGCGCGGCGGGCGCTTGGTGACTGAAACCTATAAATGCCTTGGGCTGGGCTAAACAGTTAGCCCCACCTTTGCCCTTCCATCGCGCTTCAAACGGCATATAACTTCAAAAGATAGAGTCAAAAAAACTAACACAAGCCTTTAGGGAGAAAACCAGATGATCGGAATCTGTGCACAATTTACCATCCAAGCCGGCAAAAATGCCGAATTCGAAGCCTTGTTGACCGAATTCGTCACCACAGTAAAAGCAAAGGAGCCCGGTGCCACCGTCTATCAATTGTGCAAAAGCGCAAAAGCAGAAAACGATTATTTCATGCTGGAGCTTTATGCCGACCAAGCCGCCCTCGATGCCCATGGCAAAACCGAGCATATGGCTGAACTGGTTGCCAAAATCGGCGGCTTCCTAGCCGCCCCGCCAAAACTGACCCAAGGCCCAGCCGTATTCTAGGATAAGCCACGATGGATTTAGCATTCACCGCTGAAGATCTTGCGTTTCAAGCTGAAGTTCGCGCTTGGATCGCTGAGAATTACACCCCCGCCCTGCGGGCGAAAATGGCTTTGTCCAAGAATGGCTACTTGGATAAAGAAGGCCAAGTGGAGTGGCAGAAAAAGTTGGCAGCGCGCGGATGGGCCGCCCCCGATTGGCCAGTTGAACATGGCGGGCCGGGCTGGAGCTCCAGCCAGCGCTATATTTTCAATATGGAAGTCTCCGCTGCAGGTTGCCCAACACCTTCGCCAATGGGCCTCAAAATGGTGGCACCCGTCATCATGGCTTTCGGCAACGACAAGCAAAAAGCCCAGCATTTGCCCAAGATTTTGACGTCGGACATTTGGTGGTGCCAAGGCTATTCCGAGCCCGGCTCTGGTTCAGACCTTGCCAGCCTTCAGATGAAGGCGGAAAAGACAGTGCGCGATGGGGTTGAGGGGTATGTCCTTAACGGTTCTAAGATTTGGACAACTCAAGCCCAATGGGCTGATTGGATGTTCAATCTTGTCCGCACCAGCCAAGAAGCCAAAAACCAAAATGGGATCAGCTTCATTTTGGTCGACATGAAAACACCGGGCATCAGCATCCGTGCTTTGCCAACTTTGGACGGCCCGGTCGAAGGCCAACAAGAAATCAATCAGGTCTTTTATGAGGACGTGTTTGTGCCGGCTGAAAACTTAATCGGCGAAGAGGGCAAAGGCTGGACCTATGCCAAATATCTTCTGGAGTTTGAGCGTGGCAATGCCTATGCGCCCGGCCTGAAAAATGCCCTCAAAAAGGTCAAGCGCATTGCGGCGGTCGAGCAAGCCGGCGATACTACTTTGATCCGCGATCCCGATTTTGGGCGCAAGATTGCCGAGTTGGAAATCCAGATCAATGCGCTTGATGCCACCGAGATGAAGATCTTTTCAGGTCTCTCTTCCGGCAAATCGGTTGGTGCGGCATCATCCATGCTGAAGTGCAAGGGCAGCGAGATGCAGCAAGCCATTTCCGAGTTGGCTTTAGAAGCGGTTGGTGCATCGGGTGTTCCCTTTGTTGCAGACAGCTGGGGTATTTTAGACGGGCGCTCTAACGACCCATTTCCAGTCCCCGACTATGCGGTGGCCGTAGCCCCCTCCTATTTCAACTATCGCAAGACCTCGATTTATGCCGGGTCTAACGAAATCCAACGCAACATTATGGCAAAGATGGTGCTGGGCCTTTAGGGGATGCCGCCCGTCTAAGGGCATCGGTGCTGCGACAACGCCGATGCCCTTAGCCCCATCTATCCCTCCCTCGCTGAAGTAGACTAAGCTTTGCGGATGGAAACAGAATCGATACTCCCCAGCTCCCCCATTGTCCTTGGCCGAGACGAGGCCAAAAGCCTGCCTACATGGCGCGCCGCCTTCTCGGAGCGGACGGCCGAACTTATGGCTAAACTGGCACTTTTATCTTATGAGACCGATTTAGAAAAATTATCAAAGCTATTGAATCAAGGTCAATTTACCCTTCTGGCTTCCTATGATCGAGACGGTAGTCAAGCCTTTCTGGCCCGGGCCGACGATTTTGCCGTAATTGCCTTTCGCGGCACGGATTCCTATCGGGATTGGAAGACCAATTTGATGCGTGAATCTGTGTCTGTCGACACAGGCTTGGGCAGCGTGCAAATCCATAAAGGGTTCAAGAAAGCCTATGATCGAATCGGCGCCCAATTGATGGAGGATGTCGACTATTACGTCCCAAAGGATAAGGGGCTCTATCTAACGGGCCATAGTTTAGGTGGCGCATTGGCACAGATTGCCTCGACCCAATTGGAACGCGATAATTTGGCGGCCTGCTATACGTTTGGCGCACCGCGGGTGGGCGATCTCTCATTTGACCGCCTGGTTGTTTGCCCACATTATCGCTTCGTGAACGGCTGGGACCTCGTCACAACCTTGCCGCCACCCCTTGTCGCGCCTTATCGGCACACTGGCGATCCGCGGCTTCTGACAAGAATGGGTAAGCCAATCATGCGGCGCGACCGCAGCGGCTTTGTGAAAATCTTTCACACAATTGCCGGTATCATCTCATTTATCTTTGGCAATCCACGTCTCTTGGACGATCACCGCATGGAAGCTTATATCGACAAAATAAAAGCCGCCCGCGCCTTGAGGGGGGAGGCGCGGGTCGGCAGCATGTTCGATTGAATTGAAGCTAAGCCGATTGGCTCAGTTCAGCCGCCTGAAAGCTTGCGCATGAATTTGCCGGTTTGGCCGCCGCCTTGCTCATATGCTTCATGGCCGGTTGGGTCACAAATCTTGTCCCAATTGTCGCGAACTTCTTCGGCGGTGATGCCGTCGCCTTTCAAGCAGATGCCATCGGTCTCATAGATTTTTGCGACCGCGAACACGCCAGCGCCTGCGGACAAGACAGTGCCGGTTGGCGCGTCTTCACTGACGAGATACATCACGCCGGGGGTGACATATTCGGGCTTCAACAGATCGAGCATTTGTGGCGGCATCAAGTTTTCCGTCATGCGGGTGGCCGCCACTGGGCTGATCGCATTGACCTTAATATTGTTCTTGGCACCTTCCAGCTTCAATGTGTTCATGAAGCCATAGAGCGCGAGCTTGGCTGCGCCATAATTGGTTTGGCCGAAATTGCCATACATGCCACTCGAAGATGTGGTGACAACGATCCGGCCGTAATTTTGCGCCTTCATGATTTCCCACATGGCTTTGACAGGCTTTACAGTGCCCATCAGGTGGACGTTCATAACGACGTCAAAATCCGGGATTTCCATTTTCGAGAAGCTCTTATCGCGCAGGATGCCTGCGTTGGCGATCAAGATGTCGATGCGGCCCCATTTTTCCATAACTTGGGCAACCATATTGGCTACGCCAGCATCATCAGTCACCGATGCACCATTGGCGATGGCTTCGCCGCCAAAAGCTTGAATTTCTGCCACAACGGCCTCGGCTGCAGCGGAATTTCCGCCGGTCCCGTCCATCGCACCGCCCAAATCATTGACGACGACCTTAGCACCACGACGGGCCAGTTCGAGCGCGTGTTGCTTGCCCAAACCGCCACCGGCACCTGTTACGATGGCGACTTGGCCGTCAAAGCGAATATCTGACATGTGAACGTCTCCTGAGCATGTTGGCTTATAAGGATTTGCGCATTGCCATGCCCACCACTTCCGCTCGCGTCAAGGGAAACTGACATGGCCTTGGGTGTAATTTTCTAACTCAAACGGCCTGACCCGGCTTTTGTGATCGGAATGAACACGGTAACACACGTCTAGGGTTGGCGTATGGTACGCCTCACCCACCAAGGACTTGATCTCGATGCACTCGAAATTCTTGATGGCTATGAGCGTTGCTGCGCTAGCCTTTTCTGGCCCCGCTTTCGCCGATGAAGGCATGTGGACATTTGATGCGTTTCCAGCCGCTAAAATGAAGGCGGCTCATGGCTTTGCCCCCGATAAGGCGTGGCTCAACAAGGTTCAGCAATCGGCAGTTCGATTATCGTCTGGCTGTTCGGCCAGCTTTGTCTCCGATAATGCTCTGATCCTGACCAATTGGCATTGTGTCTCCAGCTGTGTGGCGGACTTATCGAGTGCGGAAAAGGATTATGGCCTGAATGGTTTCCTCGCTGCCGCTTTGACGGATGAAAAAACGTGCCCTGGCATGGAAGCCGAAGTTCTGGTCAGCATCATCGACAATACCGCGAAAGTGAAGGCAGCGACTGCAGGCGTTGAGGCCAGCAAAGTCGCCCAAGCGCGCGGCGTCGCTATTGCAAAGCTGGAAGAAGAAGCCTGTAAGAATGATGACAAGGAATTGTTCCGCTGCGACATGATTTCGTTGTTCCGCGGCGGTCAGTACAAAATCTATAAGTACCGAACCTACAAAGATGTGCGTTTAGTCTTCTCGCCCGAGAACGCGATGGGTTTCTTTGGCGGCGATCCAGATAATTTCAATTTCCCTCGCTTCAACTTGGATAGCGGCTTCTTGCGTGCCTATGAAAATGGCGTGCCCGTGAAGACTCCAACCCATCTGGAGTGGACTACCGAAACCCCAAAGGATGGCGAAATTGTTTTTGTGGCAGGCAATCCAGGATCGACGGAACGTCTGCGCACCACAACCCAATTGAAGTTTGAGCGCGACATGCGCTTGCATACCCGTCAATTGGTGCGCGCTGAATTACGGGGCCGCTTGGTGGAGTATCGCACCAAGAATGATGAGGCCAAGCGCTCAGCTGAGGAAACCCTATTTGGCGTCGAGAATAGTTATAAGGCTCAATATGGTCAGCAACGCGCCCTCATGGACCCCAGATTCTTCGCCATTAAGGAGCGTGAAGAGGCCGATCTTAAAGCCAAAGTGCGCGCTAATCCCAAGCTTCTGGCCGAAATCGGCGACCCCTGGGCGCAGATTAATGCGGCCGTTGCCAAGCAACGGGACCTGTTCTGGGAGCATGAATTCTTAGAAGCCCGGGCAGGATCCATCTCTGGGCTGTATGGCACCGCGCGCGCATTGGTTCGCCTGTCGAATGAGCGCGCCAAGCCGTTGGCAGAGCGTTTGCCCGGCTATTCCGATGGCGCAATTGCACAAATGGAAAAGCAAATTCTGACTGAGGCCCCAATCTATAAGGATTTGGAAGTTATCGGTTTGGAATTGTGGTTGTCGAAAGCGCGTGAATATTTGACGGCAGATAATCCTGCAATCAAGCGCTTGCTGGGGAAGGAAAGCCCGGAAGGCATTGCCGCGCGCGGTATCGCTGGTACGAAGCTCGACGATAAAGCTGTCCGGGAAGCGTTGATCAAGGGTGGCAAGGCCGCGATTGAGGCGTCTGACGACCCTCTTATTGTTCTGGCGCGACGTGCGGAACCAGATGCGCGGGCTCTGACGGTCCGTATGAACCAAGAGGTCAATGGACCCTTGTCGCAAGCGGCGGAAAAGATCGCAAAGGCTCGCTTTGCCGTCTATGGCTCGAATGTTTACCCAGATGCGACCTTCACACTGCGCTTGTCCTATGGCGTCGTGAAAGGTTGGACACATGCGGGTGTCACGGTGCCATCGACCACCACGATTGGCGGCTATTTTGACCGTGCGTCGGGCGAATTCCCATTCGTTGCGGCTCCATCTTGGTTGGCTGCAAAGCCGAATCTGAACTTGGACACGCCGTTTAATATCTCTACCACCAATGACATCATTGGCGGCAATTCGGGTTCTCCATTGATCGACCGACAAGGTCGCGTGGTAGGTGCCGCTTTTGACGGCAATATCCATTCGCTCGGCGGGAATTATGCTTATGACGGGCGCTTAAACCGGACTGTATCGGTGACCACTGCAGCGATTACCGAAGCTCTAGCTAAGGTCTATAAGGCCGATCGGCTGGTGGCAGAGTTGAAAGCCAAATAGGCTTGCGGATGACCACAATGTGACTGGAGGAGGCCTCTTTCAGGCCTAGGTTCTCCCGACGCGTCAAGCTAGATCACGGGGGCAAAGTCGGGCACGGCTTTGCCCCTCTTTCATGGGCTTTTGCGGGCCATTGCGGCAGTGTGGGATTAGAAGGAAAACTCCGATGGTGGTTTGTAAGTCAGGCTTTGCGGTTTCTGCTGCGGCCCTGTTGTTGTCCAATTTTGCTACCCCTGCATTGGCGCAGACACCTGTCGGTCCTCCGCCAGCGATCGTGCCGGGGCCAACGCCTGTGACCCAAGCGCTTGGCTTGCCCGCAGCAACGAGCGTTACCGCGCAAACTATGGTGGCCGATTTGGAAGCCCCTTGGGGTATGGCCTTTCTGCCGAATGGTGACGTGTTAGTGACAGAGCTCTTGGGAAAGCTCCGCTATATCAAAGCCGGTACAAGCTGGAGCCTAGAGGCTGAAGAGATCAAGGGCGTGCCTGCTGTCATTGCCGGCGGCCAAGGCGGCTTGATGGATGTGACCCTGCATCCAAACTTTTCCCGCAATAAGTTTATTTATTTGAGTTTTTCCGTAGGCGATGAAGCTGCAAACCGCACCCGCGTCGTACGCGCAAAGCTCGATGGTCGCACTTTGACGGACGTCCAAACCCTATTTGAAGTCACCCCGGCCAAGCCACGCTTTCAGCACTATGGCTCCCGGTTTACGTGGCTGCCCGATCAGACTTTGCTAGTCAGCATTGGCGACGGCGGCAATCCGCCCAATTCTTTAGACGGCAGCTTTATCCGCAATCAGGCGCAGAACCTCAGCAGTCATTTGGGCAAGATTGTGCGTATTAAGGACGATGGCAGCATCCCGAAAGACAATCCGTTTGTGGGGACCAGCGGTGCGCGGTCTGAAATCTATTCCTACGGCCACCGCAATGTTCAAGGCCTCGTGCGCGATCCTGTTTCAGGTCGTATTTATGCCACCGAACATGGCAGTCAGGGCGGCGATGAGTTGAACCTCATCCAGTCTGGACAAAATTATGGCTGGCCGAAAGTCACCTATGGCGTTGAATATGGCGCTGCCCGCACGCCGATCACGCCTAATCAAAGTGCTCCCGGACTGATTGATCCACTCGCCGTGTGGTCGCCTGCCATCGCGCCATCGGGCCTAGCCGTGGTGCGCAGCAAGAAATATCGCGGCTGGGATGGAGACGTCCTGGCTGGCGGCCTTCGTCTTGATCAGGGGCGGGGTGCGCTTTTGCGCGTGGATCTTGATGCTGCTGGCAAAGTCCTCGGTCAGGAACGTATCGACCTGGGAGATGTTCGTGTGCGCGATGTGCGCCAAGGCCCGGATGGCTACATCTATATTTTGACCACGGCCATGCGCAACTTTCGCGACAAGGGTCAACGCAACGGTCAATTGTTGCGCCTCCAGCCTGTGGAAACAATTCCGCAACGCTGAGAAGCAATGAAAAAGGAGCGGTGAGGGGGCTTGCGGCACGGTCACGCAGCACTCTAAGCCCTTCATCATGCCATCGATTGCGCGCATGACCTTGTTTATGATGTTGGCCCATGTCGCGTTGGGGGCCATCATGCCCTATTTGCCCGTTTGGCTGGCGTCTACCAAGGGCCTAAGTGGGGCTCAAATCGGCGTTATTCTGGCATCTTCCAGCTTTGGCCGAATTCTTGTTGGGCCCTTGGCAGCCGCTTGGGCAGAGGGGCGCCGAGATCGCCGTATCCCGCTGATCGTGTTTTCCACGGCCCTTGCCGTCGGATATGTTAGCTTTCCATTCTTGGGCGTGTTTTGGCCAATTGCTTTAGCCTGTTTTGCTACCGGGGTCATGTTTCAATGCTTGATGCCTTTCGCCGAGGCGGGGGTGATGCGGGTTACCTCTACCTCGCGTCGTTGGCCCTATGGACGTGCGCGCGCTGCTGCTTCAGCAGCCTTCGTTCTTGCAAATCTAGGTGCAGGCGCGACTATTCAAGCCTTTGGTGCTGAGGCTGTTTATGCTTGGTTTATCATCGCCTGCTTGGCTACCGTGGCTTGCGCATTTTGGCTGCACCCAGAGCCGATTCCCGAACCCGTTGTGACACCTTTGAGTATCCGGTTGCGGGACAGCTTTGCCCTCTTCAAGCGCCGGACATTTTTTCTGGCCGTATTGGCGGCAAGTTTCATTCAAGCCGCCCATGCCTTTTATTATGGCTTTTCGAGTAAACTTTGGCTCGAACAGGGCTTTTCGGGCTCTGAAGTTGGAATGTTATGGGCCTTTGGGGTGGTAGTAGAAATTGCGTTTTTTGCGCTTTTAGCCAGTCGCCTCAATCATTTTCGTCCTGAAACCCTCATCTTGTGGGGCGGGATTGGCAGTATCATTCGCTGGGCCGCCTTCGCCCAAACGCCAGACTTAGGCGTGACATTTCTGCTGCAAGCGCTGCACGCTTTGACCTTTGCCGCGACCCATATGGGCTTCATGCGCTTAATAGAGGCTGAAATCCCCTTGGCCCAACGTGCAACGGGGCAGCAATTGGGCTCAGCCATCATTATGTCGCCAACGATGGGGCTGGCGAGCATTGCGGCTGGGTCGCTTTATGACCAGTACCAGTCGGGCGGCTATTGGAGCGGGGTGATCCTCGCGACGATTGGCCTCATCCTCATCTCGCTACTTCTGTCCCCAAAGCAACCTACCTTGCGGCTTCCGGAGCAAGATTAAGTCAAATAGGCTGCTGCTCGGCCAATGACATCCAAGCTGCGCGTCCACACCATATTTTTCCACGCATCGGTTTCTGGATAAAAGGCGGCTCGGCTATCTGCTTGGATTTGGCACGCCTCGGGGCCTGATGGATCGCCATAGCAATGCAGCCAAGAGGCGGCTTGGGTTGCTTGAAACACGCTCATCGTATCGACAGTACCAAATTCAATGGCGATGCAAGCACACCATGCCGGTTCTAATGCGCGAACCAAAGCAGCATCCATCGTCCCCGACAAATCGGCTGAGACAGAGCTGCCATCTTTCGTCGAGCGGATTTCATCGCCCCAAATCGCGACTTGTCGTAGGTAATGATCGCTGGAGGGGGCCGCTTCGGTAATGATCTCACCGACACCAAAAGGGCCCAGCCCTGTGTGCATATCCACGGTCACAACGTGTTTTAAGCCCACACAATAAGACGCCAGGAGTTTGTGGATGGTTTGGTTCGACCAAGATGGCGCGGTCCCGCCGTAATAGACGCCCTTGGGATGCTGATACTGACCGCCGCTCAAGGCCGCTTGCAACGCCGGGAACCCGTGTTCGCTGGCAAAGGCGAGTAACTTGCTTTGTGCTTCTTGCAAGCTGGCCTCGTCGCGCGACGCGGGGGCTGCCCAACGCGCCAACAGGTCATAATTCGGGTTGGCGGGCAGGGGGGGCTCAAAGCTCTCAAGATAATTACGGTTGAGGTCGATATTGTCTTCGTTAAATCGGCTATC
Source organism: Alphaproteobacteria bacterium (assembly GCA_027485915.1). Classification (GTDB taxonomy): domain Bacteria; phylum Pseudomonadota; class Alphaproteobacteria; order Caulobacterales; family Aquidulcibacteraceae; genus Aquidulcibacter. Next base: position 81,123 of record JAIXQA010000075.1, read on the forward strand.
CCACGAAAAGCCATAGGGATTATGGGCGTGGATCAAGACCAGCCGTAATTTTTGTGCCCAATCTCGCGCGAGCCCAGTTTCCAAAAGACCCACTTGCACGCCTGAGCCGCAATAGCCTTCCGGGCCATGTGTACCCGAGATTACCACGACGGCGGCTGTTGCGTCTTTGGGACCGAGAATCGCACAGTCCATTGCAATTTCGCGTCCGCCCGGCCCTTTTGCGTGCGGCATGATATGGGTTTCAATCGTCGCGCCAGCGGACTCAGCGGCCTTTAGAAATTTGTCACGCGCTTCGAAATAAGTGTGGGCAAAGAAGGTTTCTGGCGCGCCTGACATCGGGTTTCTTCCTCTGATTAATTTGAAGATGATGAGCTTATCCCCACAAATCCTGGCTGGGTGGATGCAGGATAGAGCCGTCATAATTTAGACCGGGTTCGCGATCTTGATCGAGTAACAAGGGCCCATCCAGATCGATCCAATCGGCCAATTGCGCGAGCAAGACAGCCGGTGCCGTCACCAAACTGGTGCCCACCATACAGCCCATCATGATCCGAAGCCCCGCCGCTCGCGCTTCGCGGATCGACTTGAGTGCCTCAGTAAAGCCACCCGTCTTATCGAGTTTGACGTTAACGGCATCATAGTTTTGCACCAACAGCTCAATATCAGCGCTGGTATGAAAACTCTCATCGGCGCAAATAGCGATAGGGGCGGCCACTTGGCCGAGCCTGGAATCCTTGCTGGCGGCAAAGGGTTGTTCCACCACATCAATGTTTAAGCTGCGTGCCTCTGAGAGGAGTCCGGGCAAAGTATCTGGCTGCATGCCTTCATTGGCATCCACGATCAAACGTGCATCTGGTCGGGCTTTGGCGACGGCGCGTACGCAGTCCATATCACTTTCGCCACCAATTTTGACTTTCAAGATCGGCCGTCCGGACGCAGCGAGGGCCGCTTCTTTCATGGCTTCGGCTGTATCGAGGGAGATGGTGAAAGCGGTGACCAAAGGCTTGGGATCTGGCAAGCCCGCCAAAGCCCACACTGGCTGATTCACACTTTTAGCTTTCCAGTCCCAGAGCGCGCAATCCAGCGCATTTCTAGCCGCACCAGCAGGCAAGAGGCTTTGGCAAGCTTCCAAGTCAATACCGGCTTCGACATGGGTGCGGACGGCTTCCAATTGGGCGATGACGCTATGGCAATCTTCTTGATAACGCGTGTAGGGCACACACTCGCCACGTCCAACAAAACCCGCATGCTCCAGCGTGACGGTAACAACCTCTGCTTGCGTACGCGCACCTCTGGCGATCCTGAAAACGCCTTTGAGGGGCCACACTTCCTTTTGGACATGAAACTTCATGCTGCTTCTTAAACGCTTTTCAGGGCTTTGCGAAGCGGGCAGATCTGAGGCAATCCAGTCACAGCCCGTCATTTGTTCATGCGGGTAAGCCCCTTTTCCAACAAGGCGCTAGCCTCTAAGCTAGACTTTGTGTCGCCTCGTGTGCACAACGATTCGAAGCTGAACACGCTGCCACCCATTCTGGTGGTGGATCAGGATTTTAGCCAGGAAGGCCCTTTCTTGCCCGAACAAGAGGCCCAATTTGCGATTGATCGTAGTGGTCCTGCGCCAGTCCTTCGGGTGACGGGGGATTGGACGATCCATACCATTGGATCAATCGATGCCGAACTAAGGCCTGTGCGCGACCTTGACGCGGATCGTCCGACCATTGTGGATGTTAGCGGTTTGATAGACCTCGATACCGCTGGCGCCTATGTCATCGAAAAGGCGTTACGGTCTTCTGAAGCTGAACCTGCACAGATGATCGGCAAACATGCCGTTGCGGGCCGTATGCTGGCTGAAGTCCGGAAGTTCACGGCAGGCTGCGATGCTTTGCCTGAGCCCATCGCATTGTGGCGGCAATTGCTTGACCGCATTGGCCGCGGCATGGTCCAAGTTTATGATGAAATGATTGATACGGTTGGCTTTTTTGGCGAAACCGTGGTTGCATGCGGCAAAGCGCTTTCTAATCCTAGACGGGTGCGTTGGTTGCCAACTTTTGCAGTCGCTGAAAGTGCCGGGCTAAACGCCGTGCCCATTGTGATGACTCTGTCTTTCTTCATCGGGGCTGTGATTGCCTTTTTAGGCAAAACCATCCTGCAGGATTTTGGCGCGTCGGTTTTTACCATTGAATTGGTGGGCTTTGCGGTTCTACGCGAATTTGGCGTTTTGATCACGGCCATCATCCTCGCCGGACGATCAGACTCTTCCTTCACGGCCCAGATCGGGTCCATGAAAATGACTCAAGAGATTGATGCCATGCGTATTTTGGGCATGAGCCCGATGGAAATGCTGGTGGTGCCGCGGGTGATCGCTCTCTTGGTTATGTTCCCCATTCTGACTTTTTTAGCCATGATTGCGGGGATCGCGGGCGGGGCGATTGTGACCATGTTGACCTTAGATATTAGCCCAACTCTGTTCTTTAATCGCTTGAATGACAATGTGGGTGTGGATCAGTTTTGGGCTGGCATGGGCAAGGCCCCAGTATTTGCCTTCATCATTGCCATTATTGGCTGTCGGCAAGGCCTCAACGTCGAAAGTGACGTAATTTCCTTGGGCCAGCGCACGACCGCCTCCGTCGTGCAGGCCCTGTTTATGGTGATTGTCGTCGAAGCCATTTTTGCGCTCATCTATATGGAGCTTGGCATATGAACCCGGCCGACGCTCTCACCCCAATTCTCGACATCCCCGATGAGGAAGTGGCAATTCGGCTTCGCGGGATTGGCAATCGCTTTGGGGATGTGGTCATCCACGAGCACCTTGATCTCGATGTGTTGCGTGGAGAAACGATCGGGATTGTCGGCGGGTCTGGTACAGGTAAGTCTGTTCTGATGCGGGCCATTATCGGCTTGAGGCCACCTTCCGAAGGTAACGTGATGGTCTTGGGCCATAACGTGTGGTCGAATGACCCTTCGGAACGCAAAGCACTTGATGCGCGTTGGGGCGTGATGTTCCAAGACGGTGCTTTATTTTCAAACCTCACCGTACGCGAAAATGTGATGGTACCGCTGACCGAGCATACCAGTTTGCCGCCAAAATTAGCCCTTGAGATTGCTGACTTGAAAATATTGATGGCAGGCCTTCCGCCCTCTTCGGCCGACAAACTGCCTTCTGAACTTTCAGGCGGTATGCGCAAACGAGCCGCACTCGCGCGAGCTATTGCGCTTGACCCCGATATCTTGTTCCTTGATGAGCCGACAGCTGGCCTTGACCCAATTACGGCAGGCAAGTTCGACGCTTTGGTCAATGAACTTAAAGAGACCCTCGGATTAACCGTATTTTTGATTACACATGATTTGGATACGCTACGCGACGCGTGTGATCGTGTTGCGGCATTGGCAGAAGGTAAAGTTATCGCTATCGGTCCATTAGATCATTTACGTGAGCATGCGACGGGTTGGTTGTCGGAATACTTTGGCGGGCCGCGTGGTCGGGCCGCTTTAGGCTAAACGGCCAAATCAGGAGAAGAAGATGGAAACAAAGGCCAATTACGTCATGATCGGATTGTTCACGATCCTGAGCATCATCGCGGCCATCATCTTTACAGTCTGGATGGGCAATTCTGGCGTCAATCGGCAGGGGTCGCAATATGACGTCGTGTTTGAAGGACCTGTTCGCGGCCTCGAGATTGGTGGCGAAGTTCGCTTCAACGGGATCAAAGTCGGCGAAGTAATCGATCTGCGCCTGAGTGACAAAAATCCAAAAGACGTGGTCGCGCGCATCCGCGTGCAAAGCACCACGCCCGTTAAGACCGATTCCATCGCCCAGCTTGAACCTTCAGGCCTTACTGGTTCAACCTACATTCAGATCCTTGCCGGCTCGGATGGCGCCAAGCGCATGTTTGCCCGCATGGGACAAAGCCCTCCGATCATTACCAGCCAACGCGGCCAGCTAGACCGCTTACTGCAGGATGGGGAAGGGGTCATTTCGACGTCGTTGGAAGCGGTAGCCCGCTTGAACAAGCTTTTAGATGCTGAAAACATCGAAAACTTCTCCAAGACATTGCGGGAAGCAAGCCTTGCCGCGGAAAGCTTCCGTCAAACCACCCAAGATGCGGGTCTGTTTGTTCAGTCCGCCCGCAAATTCACCGATCAAGCAACGCTCACCGCGACTACTTATGACGCACTGGGCAAGAATTTGATGACCCAGACCAATACGTTGGGGCAGGAATCCTTAGCGCTGGTTAGCTCAAGCCGGCTCTTGGTGGATGGTCTGAGTGAAGATGCCAATTCCCTCTCTGGCGGCGCAGAATTAACCTTGGCAAAAACCATGGAAGCTTTGACTCAAGCAGAAGCTACCATGAAGGAGTTTAACGACACCGCCATTGCCATGCGTACGGCCACAAACCAGTTTGGTGCTGTAGCGGAGAACACCAATCGTGCAGTTGTCTCAATTGATCGCTTTTTCAAAATAGGTGCTGACCAAACCCTGCCAGATATGAGCCGCGCCGCACAGGAAGTGCGCAATACATCCATGACATTTGATGCTTTAGGCCAACAGATCAGCCAGAATCCGCTGGAAATCGTCAACCGTCCCGCTACCGCGACAGTAAAGTGGAAACAATGAAACCGATCCGACGTCTGGGCCTCTTATTGGCCATCGCTGCGATGACTGCGCCGGTGGCAGGCTGTATCACCCTGTTGCCTAAACCTGGTAAGCCACCCGCAGTCGTAGCGATGCGGGCAGACCCAACGGTGCCGCGGCGAGATGTGAAAAGTCCATTTACCATTGGGATCGGCGTACCGACGATGCCGGCAATCCTTTTGGGCAACCAGATTGCCGTCATGCGCAAAGACCGGACCTTTGCTTATGTAGACGGCTTACGCTTTTCAACTTCAGCGCCTTTATCGATCCAAAATGTTGTGCTGGAGACATTCGACCTTGCAGGCTCTACGCGGGCAGCCGTGCGGGCGGTGACCATTGCCCGACCCGATTATGAGCTTCACTTCGATGTCAGTGACTTTCAAGTGACAGAACCGCATGGCCGAACCAAAGGCATGGCGCGTATTGAAGCGACAGCGCGTTTGATCGAAGTCTATTCAGGTAAGCCCTTGGCTTCAAAAGTCATTACCGGCGAAGCCATTGCTGCCCGAGGCGACGTAACACAACCCGCCCGCGCCTTAGAACAGGCAACACGAAGCTTTGCAATCAAAGCCATGCAATGGGCCGTCGAGGAAGCTAACGCCGATTATGCTTCAAAGGCGGCGTCCGCAACAAAGTAAATCCGGGCTTCATGGCCGTTGAGGCGCCCGCGCGCTGCAGCCTCGCGGCGAGCCTCAACGAAGCGAACGACTGTGGCACGCAAATCTGCATCCATGGTGAGCTTTAACCGCATCGCCTTCACACTATTGGTGGCGGCGTCACGTGTGCCGCGACGCGCCTGATCGCGCGAACGGCTGGCCATGGCGCGCAAGCGATCTAAGAGGGTGTCATTAATCGCCCGCTCTAAATCCAGTTCCGTCAATAAGGCCATGATCCGCTGATTGTCGGGATTTGGGCCTTTGGAGTCGAGGCTGGAGAGCACCTGTTTCCAACTCCACGCCCCGGCTTGGCCCCCTGCAGGGGCACCGGCTCGGTCAATCTGCAAGTCTGCAAAAGGATCATCCTCGACTGGAATTGGGCTTGAAATAGCCAAACGCCCTTTCAGAGGCGTTGACGCCGGCGCTACTTCTTCTGCCTCTATCGCAGCGGCCTCGTTGTTTGCTTGCGCGATCTCTTCTGCTGAGAATGGCGCGAACAAAGCACTCTCGGCCTCCGGCTCAGCAACTTCCTCAACCATTGTCACAATGGGTTCTGGCGGCGGCGCTGGCTCCGGCGGAGGTGGCGGAGGTGGAGGTGGAGGTGGCGGCACTGGCTCCGGCGGAGGCGGCGGAGGCGGCGGCGGCGGAGGAGGCGGCGGTGGCGGCGGTGGAGGTGGCGGAGGTGGCGGTGCGACCGCTATGGGCTGCGCCAGAATCGGGGCTGCTGCCACTGGGGCTAGGACACCCGAGAGGCCCCCTAGCCGTTGCACCACTTCGCCCAGCGCCGAATAGGAATCGCGCAAGCGGACTTGGAAAGCCTCATCCAGGGCAGCGGTTTCTTCGGCGGCGCGCCGACCGGCAGCGTTCAAGCGGCCTAAGGTTTCGTTGAGCGCATCTTCAATCGCGCGAGCCCGTGTGTCGGCTTCTTGTGGCAAACTCGACAGGCGTCGATCTAGGCCATCGAGAATATCTTCGACCGAGCGCGCTTGATCCGCGCAAGCTGCCGCGAGGGCTGAGAAGCGCTCTTGAATACGGGCCCCAGTTTGATCGAGCAATCCCGCCGATTGCTCAATCATGGCTTGGGCGTCTTTCAAGCGGCTCGACATGAATTGATCGGCATCTTTACTTACTTCAAATGCCGTCTGCCGTGCAGAATCCAAGCGATTTTGGTTTTCTGCTTCCTGCTCAGCTGCGCGCCGACGGGCTTCTTCGGCCGCTTGGCGAATTGCTTCCCCACTGGCGCGCAAAGCTGCCATGGTCTCTTCCCCAGCAAGGCGGGCGGCATTGGCTTCTGTGCGCAAAGATTCAGCGGCTAAGCGCGCATTCGCCTCTGCCGCCGCCCGCACATCTTCAAGAGTCGCAAGACTCATATCGCGGGCTTCGAGGGTTTTGCTCGCAATCGTGTTGGCCGCTTGCACAGCATTGTCGCTGGCGGTTTGTGCCGCCGAGCTCAAGGACTGCACGGCCCCATCTACACTGCCGACGGCTTCATCCGCCCGCAGCCGCGCCAGCACCATCAGATCATGGGCGCGGGCAAGCGCGGATTCACCTTTGGCGGCGGCTTGGTCGAGCTCTGTGATGGCCGTAGCCGCGCGCTGTGCCGCTTGATCCAGACGTTCTGCTGCACCAATGGCGAGTTCAGAGGCTTGCGTCGATTGGGTTGCGAGGCCCTGAGCTGCTTCCGTCAGACGATTAGCGCGCAAGTCTAGCCCTTCGGTCGCTGCTTGGGTTGTATTGGCGGCACTGGCGGTCATTTCTGACAAGGCGGCCAGCAGGCTATCCAATCGTTGGCGCTCTTGCTCCATGGTTTGAGCAAGACTATCGGCACTGCCGCGCGCGGCTTGGCCAGCTTCATTAAGGGCGAGCGTGCGCCGTTCAACTTGGCCTTCGATTTGGGCAAGTCGTTCCGCCACTTGGCTCAATGCGCCTTCCAATCGACCAATTTCGCTTTCAACAGCTTGGGCGGTGGTGCGGATAGCGCCCTCCGCTAAATTACTCGGCAAGAGCAAACGCCGGACCGCAGCCATCAATTGCCGAGATTCGCGGTTCGACTTTGCGATGCTTTCCCCCATCAGGCCAGCCAGCAGTGAGAAGGCAGGTCCAAACAAGAGGACCGCCAAGCTTAGCAGCAGGGTTGCGTCGCTCGCACCTAAAGTCGCGATATTTTCAAAAATGTAAGCACCAACCCCGGCAACCCAGATCAGGGCCAAACCGATTGAGCCGTAAAGCAGGGTGGGGGCTTGCTTGGCTTTTGGACGACGCTTGATCGGCGCGGAGCCGTCAGGTTCCTCGGTCGCGGTTTCCCACTTCATTTTGGTCCGAGGATCCGTCGGCTCTTGCGCCGCGCTGGGCTCTAAATCGCCGCCCGCAGCTTCAGCCATCTCAATCGGCGCAAGGCGATTGGCCTCATCCTCGCTTTCCAGCTCTTTCATGCGTTGGGCGGCTTTGGCGATGCGTTTGGCAGACTCACTAATTTGCGCTTCATCGCGCACCCGTGCCCAGACATCGTCATCTTTTTCATCGGCCATACTATTTGCCCAACCCAATCGCAAAACACTAACGCGCATGCTGTCCAGCTTTATTAGTCTGGCAATCTGATCAGCATGCACACGTATTCTTAACTACGCAAATTCAATCGCGCTATGGGCCCTTGCAGCCTGACGATTGGGTCTACTGCAGTGCTTAGTTTAAGTCCGCAGCACGCGCATTTTCGAGCGGCTAAAAGTGGAAATGCCGACAAGGTGACACAACGTCTGCTGAAGGAAATCATGTGTCTTTCCCAAGCGCTTCTAGCCCTTCAAAACGCGGCGGTGGCCTTGGCTTTCCAAACGCGCGCCCGTCTTTGACCTTCAATAATTCGACCGGCATCATTTCCCTGCCAAGTTTCTCACTGGCGCTATTGACGTCTATTTCAATGGCCACTCTAGGCTGGAAGCTTGCCAAACTCAGATCCAGCCACCTTTGCACCATTAGCCGAAGGTTGTGAGCAGCGCTGATCCATTTTTCTCAGAGGTTTACATCTCTTGGTTCCTTTGCAAATACTCAAGAGAACATTGGTTTGTATCGCCATGAAAACATGGTTGCGGTATTGGAGACATCCAACATGGCAAGAAACATTATCTATCGAGCATTGATGCTGTGTGTTGCCTCCTTATTGCTGGCATCATGTGGGGGACGTTATTCGCCGCCGCCGCCGGATTTCAAGCTACCGCCTGTTTGGTCTGGAAATGCCCATTTGGATCCGGCAATAAATCAGATTGATTTCGAACCAGGCATCAAGCGAAGTGGGGATTATCTCGTAAAGACGCGGGTTAAAAGCTTCCGAGAAGGCCGCATCGTGGATGAGATTAAGTACCAAAACCCTTATGGCAAAAACATCAATATTCCCGCGGATACGCCGGTATACGCCCAACAATTGACGGTCACACGTACCAATTTAGGTGGCCCTGGGCCCTCCACAAGCGAGAATTTGAACGCGCTCACCAACCCGATTGAGTGGTGCTATGAGACACCTGACGACGCGAAATGCATTTTTTACGAGAGAGAAGACCGGGCGCGATATATCTCAATTCCAGGCGTGTCGCGCACTGAGTCGATGCCTTTGCCAATCTTCGACACCGAAAGGGGTGTAAGGGGACCTCTCCCTAATATCGTTGAAGATGATAAAGATGTGGGAGGGGCCGTCTTCTTGGTTCAAAAAATACTAGATATAAATGATGAAGGATTTCTGTTGGTTACACTGGTTAAAGATGGCCTATTGCAAGAAAAAGAAGTCAGGAGAGCAATGTTTCGCTGGGCGCCGGATAGCTATTTTCAAATCGACTTCATGATCATCAAGGCCGTGAAAAATGCCGAAGGCAAAGTGGATGCGGTGGAGGTAACCAAGGCGAAGCCACCAAGATGGAGACAGTGATTTCTGACCGTCAGTATTCGCGAACCCAAGTGACGCCCAAGATGACTGTACGCGACGCGCGCCGGCTAAAACATGCGCCAACACTTGAAAATTTGGTGGGTGATGCAGGGTTCGAACCTGCGACCCGCTGATTAAGAGTCAGCTGCTCTACCAACTGAGCTAATCACCCGACCGGCTTGTTTTCTAGGCTGGTGCCGCTGGCGTTTGGTTTGCGCAAGGCACCCTTTAGGCGTGCGAGAAACAAGGGAAAGGGCGTATGGCCCAAATGGGCGCAGGGTTCAAGCCCTGCGCCGCTTTTGTTTGCACGACGGATGTGTTTTGCCGTCTAAATGGAGCCAAATTACCAAATCCAGGCTTCAATCCTGCGTGAGCCTGCTTCTTCATAAGTCCGGCCGCGTGGGTCAGTGCAGAGCACATAGCTGACGATGGCTTTGCGGCCACGTATCCAGTCATGGTTCTTTTGACGATAGCAGCGCACCACCGGGGTCCGGTAACTATAGCGATTGTCATATTGATGACGGTCGCGGTGCCGATAGTCGCGCCGATCCCGCCAATCATCGTCATCGCGGTCCCAATGACGGTTGCGGCCAAATTCATCGCCGCCGCGGACCTGAAACGACCAGTTCCAGCCGCCCCAACCCGACCATCCAGAGGGGTGCGCATACCATTGTTTGTCGCGTCGCCAGCCACGGTGCGGGTGATATTCGTCAAAGCCCCAGCGATTAGCATAGAGAGCGGGATTGCCCCAGCGGGGGTTCCAGTTTTGCCATTGGCCATAAGGGCCCCAATAATCGGCTCCACGGCGGTCCACATAGACAGGTCCGGGCGTGCCGACATGAACCGAAATGCTTTGCGCCTGTGCGGGGGCTGTGACGGCCAGACCGACTAAGACAAGGGCGCTGGTGAGAAGCAGACGCATAGAAAACTCTCCTTGATTCAGATGTCCCTGAGGTCGACTTTGCCAGCCTGTCCCTGAAACCAGCATGAATGAAGTCTTCAGAAACATCACACCTAAGTGATGGCGGCCTGTAAATGCCGCTTTAACCTTGAATGGCTAAGCTATTCGCATGGAGTCAGACATACCTCTTTATTTGCAAGGCCCTGTTGTGGACAAAGCGCACCTCGAACGCATGACAGGTGGCGACCGTGAACTTGCGCTCGAGGTGTTAGGCTTATTTCGCGAGCAGATTGAGCTGTGGAGCAAGCTCTTGCAGCCCAGCACCGATACCGAGGATTGGGGAAATGCCGCCCACACGGTCAAGGGGTCGGCGCGTGGGATCGGCGCGTGGCAATTGGGCGAGCTGTGCGGCCAAGCCGAAGAAGCAAGCAAGTCTCGCCCATTAAGCCGCGATGAGAAGCGGGCTTTTTACGAAAGCATCACAACCGAGATGCAAGCTGTAATCGGCGAGATTGCCGTGATCGAGCACCAATATGCCCTGGCTTCGCTACGCTAGCAGAACATATCAACCTTCGGTCGTTGATGGAGCTTTCGCCGCTAAGGCATCAAAAGCGGTAAATTCATAGGCAATGCAACGATCCATCATGGTGCGCCAAACCGGCTCAGCAATGGCCATGGATAGACCATGTTGCTGAGCACTGATGGCAACTTTTGCAATCACATCTGCAATGCGGGCTTCGTCCCGCACAAGACCGCGATGGCCCTTAATTCGGGCTGCAGCATCCATAAAGCCTTGGCGTTCTGCGATCAGCGCCACCAAAATACGGTCCAGGCGGTCAATCTCATGGCGCACGTCTGCCATAGTCTGGCACGTGGCCGCCGTGTTGCGGCTTTCTAGGTTATGATCAGTCATGGGCGCGCAGATAGACTAGACTGCGCGCCGACGCAAAGCCTCAATCACTAAATCACCCAGTCATCGCCAGTTGCTTCTGATTTAATCCAGTCCAGAAAGGCTTTGAGGGCAGGGGTCATGGTTCGCCCCTTCGGACGCACGAGCCAATAGGCAAAGCCGACCTTGTCGCCCTCGCCAGAAAATGGCGCAACCAAGCGGCCCGATTGCAGATCTGCCGCAGCAATGGCGCGCTTGGCCAGCGCGACACCGCGGCCAGAGGCCGCCGCATCAATCACCATGGCAGATTGATTGAAGCGTAGGCCCTGATTGCCATCGGCACGTTGTACGCCGCGCGCTGTCAACCACATCGACCAATCAGGGCAAGACGGGTCATTGTCCGGGCTGACATCATGGAGCAGCGTATGGCCAGCCAAATCGGTGGGCGAGCGTAAGGGTTTCGGCCCCTCCAAAAGGGCAGGGCTGCACACGGGCAACACCTCTTCGCCCATCAGCATTTCTGATGTCACACCTTCATAGAAACCCGGTCCATAGCGCACGGCTAGATCGACATCGGCATAGGCAAAGTCGACAAGGTTCATGTCCGCTGCCACCCAGACTTGGACGTCTGGGTTTGCAGCTTGGAAGCGATCAATGCGCGGCACCAGCCATTTGGAAGCAAACGAGGGTGCTGCTGATACCGACACGCGCTCCCGCCGCAAGGGCAAGCGCATTTGCCGCACGGCATCATCAATGCGTTCAAAGGCTTCGCGCAATAAAGGCATAGAGGCACGCGCTGAATCAGTGAGTTCCACCGCTCGGCCCAAGCGGCGGAACAAGGGTTGGCCGACAAAGTCTTCGAGGATTTTCACTTGCTGACTGATGGCCCCCGGCGTGACGTCAAGGTCTTCGGCCGCTTTCGTGAAAGACAAGCGCCGTGCGGCGGCTTCAAAGGCGCGAAGCGCATTTAAGGGGGGATAGGCAGTGCTCATAGAGAAAGTCTAATGCCAGAAAGCAGGCAAGACAACGATCAGAAATTCTATTTTTATTCGTAAGGGCGGGGCGGTGGCGTTCGGGGTTCTTCCGCTAAGGGGTCGACACCACCCCCCTTAGCCGTTTAAGGGCGGATAATGACTGCCGTAATCGAGCCTTTCCGCGCTATTTCCATCAGCCGACTTGCCCATGCCATGAAGGCACGCGGGGAAAAAGTGATCCATATGGAATTTGGCCAACCCTCAACGGGGGCGCCATCCAAGGCTATCGCCGCTGCCCATCAGGTGCTAGATACAGACGGGATGGGCTATTGGGAGAGTAGTCCGCTCAAGGAGGCTTTAGCAAGCCGATATCAGGACCTTTATGGCGTCTGTGTTGATCCAGAGCGGATTGTCTTGACATGTGGCGCATCGCCCGCGCTTGTCATGGCTTTGAGCTCCGCTTTCGCCCCGGGCGATCAAATCGCCTTTGCCAGCCCCGGCTATGTTGCGTATCGCAATACGGTAAAAGCCCTCCATCTCGCACCTTTTGAGATTGTCTGTGGCGAAGAAACGCGGTTTCAAATCTCTGCTGCTCAGATTGAAGCCCTTGAACCCGCACCGAAGGGTTTGATCTTGGCCAGTCCCGCTAATCCCACTGGCACAATTATCCCAGCTGCAGAGCTGAAGGCGATTGCGGAAGTTTGTGCGCGCCGCAATATCCGGATTATCTCAGACGAAATCTATCACGGCCTAAGCTATGTGGGGCCCACGCATTCCATCTTGGAATTTGCGTCCAATGCTCTGGTGGTCAATTCTTTCTCAAAATATTTTTCGATGGCTGGCTGGCGACTTGGCTGGCTGGTTGCGTCGGACGATCTGGTTGATGCCGCGCGCGCGCGAATGGGTAATCTTTTTCTAACTGCGCCTTCCTTAGCGCAACATGCTGGCCTTGCTGCTATGGACTGTATCGACGAGTTGGAAGCCAATGTCGCAACCTATCGCGCCAACCGTGAGATCATCTTGCGTGCCTTGCCCGCCATGGGTGTGACTCGCATCGCCCCGCCCGACGGAGCTTTCTATATTTACGCTGATATTGGCCACCTGACCGAAGACAGCATGGCTTTCGCCCATCAGATGTTGACAGACACAGGGGTTGCGATCGCACCAGGTGTCGATTTTGACCCGGTCGCCGGCCACACGCATCTCCGATTTAGTTTTGCCGTTTCAACGCCGCAAATCGAAGATGCGATGGCGCGTTTGACTCCTTGGTTTAATAAAAGAAGCGTTCTTCGCTGATTTTGCCATCCACAACCGTGTATAGGGCAATTTCGTCCATCTTAATCCGCTGACCACTTTGTTTCTCGGTGATGTCCATGACAAAGCGCAGAGCAAATTGGTCACCGTTCACATAAGGGCCGTGGGTCTCGACGCTATGTACGTCATGGGCCCCATACCACCACTCACCCTTGGCGATTAGCGCGGGGATACCTTCGGCGACACTGGTTGGGCCTTCCATGTTTTCAATGCTGCGCACGTTTTCGGCCCAATATTTCAGACCAGCTTCATCCATTTGGCCTGCTTTGCACAGTGCAGCGAAGTCATTGGCTACTTCTTGTATTGTCATTTTCTTTCTCCCGATTAGAACATAACATGAACATATTTCCGCGTGATCGACAAGGGGGTGGACCGACGATCTAGCTCTTTATCTTCTATATGTGACAGCTTTAGCGCTTAGAATTGGCTAGAGGTGGAACATGCGGCGGTGATTGCAGCGCCGTTTTCTGCCGCAATTGGTGGCGCAGCCACATCCGGCTTGGTTGCTCAAGCCAAAGATGAACCAAAGCTGCTGCGACAAGGGTCAGGGTTAAAAGGACTGCAATTTCAGGCAGTCCCATCTTATAGGCCTTCTCAAGTCCAAACCACTTTTGCATCGCATTACGCCAAACCATCAGGATGGGCAGGTGCACCAGATAAAGCGCAAAAGAAGCCTCGCCACCAAATTGCATCCACTTGTGGGAGAGGAAGCTGCCTTGACCTGATTTGGCAAGAAGCCCCAATGACAACACAAACGGGCCCGCCAGCGCTACAATCAGTCGATCGTCTGCGTGAATCTGCATTACAGCTAATAGGAGAGCCGTGGTCCCGAGTGCAAATGCGCTTGCCTGCACGCGGGACAAGAGGATCTTTTGGCCCAGAAAATAGAGGCCGATGCCATAAAGAAACTCTGGGATGACCAACATAATGCCAAGATTTTCCTGAGCTTCAGTCAGGATTGGTCCGAACATAGACTGGTAGGCAAGGTCGAGGGCAGCGAAGCTGGCAATCGCCAGGGCAATCAGCCAAGTGGGCCGTTCGCGCCAACGCATGGCAATCCAAGCAAAGATTGGAAAACATAAATAGACAAACCATTCCGCCGAGAGGGACCAAGAGGGGCCATTCCAATTGGCCATGTGCTGGGTTGGGAACCAAGCGTGGAGTAGAAACAGGCTGGTTAGGAAGTCAAAAGTCGAAAAATTAGCATGATCAATTTGTACGCCAACCAAACTGGCTCCCAAGATCAGTGCTAAAACTCCCATTAAGATGATGAAGTGGGCCGGGTATACGCGGGCAAAGCGTGCGCTGATGAACCGCCAATACGACGGTGTCTTTTCACCGGTCAGATAGACATGCGCCAGGATGAAACCCGACAAGATAAAGAAGATATCGACGCTTAACCGGGCTCGATTCAGGATGGGTGCTGCTTCCACCGGCAAAACCCAGAAGAGCTGATAGTGAAAAAAAACCACACCTAAAGCCAAAAACAATCTCACCCCCGTCAGCGGCTCAATGGTTGCTGGAAACAAGTGTTGGCGTGTTGGTGCGATCAAAAGATGCTCCTGCAGAGACGGGCTTAAGCACCAACAAGATGCGGCATGAACTGGACAGTTTGGACAAGATCAACACACATCCAAACTGAGGCCCGCATGCTTGCAAAATGCGCGCCGAACCACGGTAACCACTGCAAAATGAAGTTTTACCGCTGAACTGTCGATGAACGCAGACCTGTGCACAGCAGTTGCGGAGGCAGCTACCGTCAGGTTTGACAGGACGTGTTATCCGTCAGCAATTGTGTGAGCGCGCTAGGGTGCCAGCGAGCTACTGCCCGCTAATTGCATCTGAAATCGCGGCT
Organism: Alphaproteobacteria bacterium; assembly: GCA_027485915.1. Classification (GTDB taxonomy): domain Bacteria; phylum Pseudomonadota; class Alphaproteobacteria; order Caulobacterales; family Aquidulcibacteraceae; genus Aquidulcibacter. Next base: position 96,255 of record JAIXQA010000075.1, read on the forward strand.
TTAGCGGCGCATGAGACAAGACCATTGCGGGTCTTTGGGTCTAAGGATGTGGCTGTTTGAACAGCAGATTGGATGGACCCATCGATCGAGGTTTTCACAATCGCGGTCACTGCATCAATATGTTCGGCCTTGAGCTTTGGGCCGAGTTCGGTTTGTAAGCAGCCGCAGAAACTCTCAGATTGTCCAGCCAACTGACAGACGAGCTTCGTGTCAAGTACTTCGCCGACTGCTTTGGCCGCATCGCCGGCGACGCTGACCGCAGAGCTTTTGAGCTCTTTTACCGTTGCAGCAGCTTCATTAGGGGCTTGGCCGCAGGCGCTAAAGGCAAGCGTGGAACAAAGCAAAAGGGCAGCGAGGACGTTTTTCATACCACGCCCATGCCTTAATCCGCTATCACAGGAAACCCACAAGGCTGTGACTGAGCAGGCCACCCAAAGGGCCTGCGCTGACCTATTCGGTCAGGCGCAGGGATTCTTCCAGCGTTTTCGCCAATTGCCGGAAAGCAGCACGAACTTCGTCTGGATTGTCGGCGTGGAAATAATAACCAGCCGAAGCGCAAGCTTGGAGAGCCGGGGTGATTTGGTTATAAACCGGCCTCACCCACGTATTGAACGCCGCGTCGCCATCCAAACGGACATATTTCAACTGGACGACGCCAACCCGGAAGCCCCGTGACTTGAGGTCTTGGCAGGCTGAATTACCAATTGGACCTGGCGCAAGAGCGTGCCAGTCAAACTGCATCCCATCGGTTACGATGATGATGAATTTTTCGGGCCTAGCTTGCGATCCGTCACCCGCACCTGAGGTTAAGGTATTTCGACCAGCCTGGATCGCAGGCGTTAAGCGAGAGGGAGCCGAATTAGGTCGTAACTGAAACGTGCCAACAAAATCACGTGCTCTTTGCATATCCGAAGTTAAGGCAAGTTGACGTTCCCAGCCGGCTGCCATGCGGGCAACACCATACCGAGCCCGCAGACCACGCGGATAAGCGTCGTGCAATTCATCAATCAGAATCTGAACACTTTCCTTCATGATGTCGTGGCGCAGCTTGACGCCGTTTGCGTGGGCACGCTGTTCTGACGTTGTGTATGGACTGTTCAGTTCCATGCGTGTGGGCATATGGCAGGCAAAAGCGCAATTTCTATGGTCCCGGTCATTCCTGGAAAGGGCTCTCAGCCTGTCGCGTCCTGCTTCATCAGCTGCCACGCCCATGGATGCCGACCCATCAAGCCATAGGTCAACGTCAACATAGCGAAAGTCGGCCTTGCGGGCGCTTGCCTTACCGGCAATCGGCGTATGGGAGCCACCAATCAGCCCTGGGGCGACTGTGGCCTGATTGGCCGCGTATGTGAGTACGGCACTGCGAACGCGCCCCGTTTCCGTGGTAACGTCGAAATTGGTGATCGCTGCCCGCTCATTGGCGTTCAGATTAGCCAAAAAAGTCTTTTCGGCCACGTCCTCCATGTCATCATCCGCTGTTGTCGGCGCGATGGCTGCGAGGACTGCCGTATCCGCGGCGGATTGGTATTTCGCTTTGCCGCCAGAAATCATGGCCAATTGAACAGAGCCAACCCCAATGAGCAAAAGGGCGGTCGCGGACAACGCAAAGCTGAGCGCAATGGTCCCGCGCTCGCCCTTAAGCCGCGCCCCCCATTCGACCAGTTTTTGCTTCGATACTTTAAACGCACGCATACTTTTTGACCCTAACACGCAAGCACAGGTATCGAATTAGGCGTACTTTCTGAATTTTTTGGAAGGATGACTGGTTAATCACAAGGTAATGAAATCATTCAATTTCAATTACTTCCAAGTATTTGCGTCAAGAAATCTAATTACTTTGCTTCTTTCTATCGATTATTTTGCTCGAATGTCTGCCAGTTTAGTCCCAATTTTCAGATGCTTAGCTTTGGTGTCGTACGGCTGTGCTATAGGGTTACCGGTTGTTAGGTGAATTTGAGTTGTAACCGACTGTTTGCATTAACTATAACGCAAAAAATTTTGACTTTACTGCATAATTTTCAACGATTTTCTGGCCGCAGTAGTGTGAATGACCGCCAAATTCTGGGAAACAGCGTTGATGCGCGCACTTTACACCCTTATTCAAACCCGATTGGCGGGTCAGTCTTGGCAGCCTGCCCTTGGTGCAGGGCTCGCCATCACCTTGATCGCAGGCCTGAAACAGATGGGACTTATGTCCTATCTAATTGCGCCGCTGGGCGCGTCTGCGACCCTTGTTTGGATGGTGCCAAAGAGCCCGCTTGCGCGACCACGCGCGGTGGTAGGCGGCAGTCTCGTTTCCGCGCTGATTGGATTTGCCGTGTTAACCTTTTCCGGGACGATGCCGTGGGCGATCGGCCTAGCAGTCGGCCTCTCTATCTTTGCGATGTTGGCCTTTGATGTCCTGCACGCGCCGGCGGGCGCGTTGCCGCTAGTGATCGGTATTAACCATCCCGAGCCCGTTTCCTTCATGACTAGCCTGGTCGTTTCGACCGTTTTATTGGTGGTATTGGGCCGCCTGTATTTGTGGCTGATGGCGCCAAAGACCAGCCCTGACGTCTTAGACAAATAGCTGTGCGACGGAAAATTCTGCCAAGCTCGTTTCACGCAGCATGACACAAAAACTTCTATCGCGCCGTTCTGCCCTCGTGGGCCTTTCCGCCCTCGCTTCAGCTCCAGCTTTTGCCCAAGGCCGTTTTGAGGCAGCTAAAGCCTATTCAAATGCGCGACGCGGCATTTCCATGCTGGTGATGCAACGCGGTCAGCTTCGCTTTGAAGATTATCAAGGTAATGGCCAACGCTTCAAAGGTTGGGAATTGGCCAGCGGCACCAAGAGCTTTTCGGGCGTACTGGCTGCCGCTCTGGTTCAAGATGGCCTCTTGAAGCTTGATGAATATTGCGCAGATACGCTGACCGAGTTTTGGTCAGATCGGTATCGCAGCGCCATTCGCATGACAGACCTTTTGCATCTTGTCAGCGGTATTGACGGGAAAGGTAGTCGCAATTTTGGCGATGTTCCCACCTATGCCGAAGCCGTAACCGCACCTTCTACGAAAGCCACGGGCAGTCAGTTTTCTTATGGGCCAGTTCCGTTCCAAATTTTTGGGGAACTGGTTCGCCGCAAGCTTGTTGCTGCCAAAACAGGCGATGTTGATCCGCTTGCGTATTTGACACGGCGTCTGTTCACGCCCCTCGGCATTCGACCCATTCGCTGGCAGCGGGGCAGTGACGCGCTGCCCCACTTGCCAAGTGGTGCGGCGGTTACCGCCCGCGATTGGGCAAATTTTGGCCAATTCGTGCTGGCAGGCGGTGTGCATCGGGGCAAAGCCTTGGTGGATCCCGCTGCGCTTCGGGCTAATTTTGAGGCCAGTTCTGCCAATCCCGGCTATGGTTTGACGTGGTGGATCCCTCGCCCTGGCATGATCGGTCCTGGACCTAGATCAGGCGTGGCTGGCGAGGCTGTATCATTTTCTGGTATGGGCAGGCTCTATATGGCTGCCGGAGCGGGCAATCAGCGCCTCTACCTATTACCAGATCAGGATATGGTGATCGTCCGCCAAGCCGACGGCATTCGCGAAACCATGCGCCGTGGCGCGGGTGATTGGTCTGATCAAACCTTCTTGAGCTTAGTGCTGGGGGCTTAGGTCTGTCCACGACCGCGTGCTTGCACGGCTTCCCGGTTAGCCGCGACCTTGTCGGGCGTCACTTGATTGTTTCGCGCCGTCGAGAAAGCCGTTTCGTGGTGAAGGGCTGCGCCAAAGTTCATGGCAAAGCCGTCATTGATCAACTTCTTATAGTCCTGTTGGGCCTCTGCCGGCATGCTTGCCATGTCAGCTGCGAGTTTCAGCGCCGTTGGCATCAGATCGTCAGGGTTTACCACCCGATTGACCAAGCCCCAACGCTCTGCCGTTTCTGCATCGAGAAAATTCCCTGTCAGCGAAAGTTCTTTGGCTCGATAAATTCCAATCAAGCGCGATAATTTTTGCGACAAGCCCCAGCCGGGCATAATCCCAACTCGGCCATGTGTGTCGGCAAAGCGCGCGCTCGTGGATGCAATCAGCACGTCACAGGCTAATGCCACTTCAAACCCACCGGTGATTGCCACGCCATTGATCGCGCCGATCACAGGCTTTGCGCTGGTTTCAATCGCACGGACAGGATTTGCTTCGGGCTTTTCTGCGGTTGCATCGCCCATGGCGAGTGGGTCTGTCGACAATTCCTTCAAATCAAGCCCTGCCGTGAAAGCGCGACCGGCACCCGTCAAAACAATGATCCGAATAGCATCGTCCTGATTTAATTCGGTGATGGCATCATAAAGTGCTAGCCGCATGGCTTTCGACATGGCGTTCATGGCCTCTGGCCGATTTAAAGTCACGATGGCGATGGCTTCTTGACGTTCAACGGTCAGGGTCATGGGGTTTCCTTCAAGTTCAGGACTAAATCCGATTGGCGGTATTTGTGCGTGGCCTGGCAGCAAAAGGCAATGGCGATGAACTAGTTGACCGATTGGGCTTGAGCAATCGTGACCAAAAGCGGGAAGTGGTCGGACCCGACATCCGGCCCCACTTTACAAGCCAGCACCTCGACATCTCGCACCAAAACATGGTCGATTGTGACCTTTAAGCCGAGAACCCTGTCTAATTTGGTCCCGCGCCAATCAATCGGACGCCAGGTTCCCACGACCGGGCCGCCACATGCGACGCGCTTGAGCTTGGCCGTCTGCAATAAATTATAGAGCGGAAGCGCGCTTGGCGTCGTATTGAAGTCGCCCATCACAACAACCGGCCCCGTTTCCTTTGCGACGGCTTCAGCGAGGGTTGTCAGTTCGAGATTACGGACGCTTAGGCCTTCGCCACGACCTCGCGTTGGGTTCTGCAGATGCAATACAAAAAGGGTGAAGCCGTCACAGCGCGCCTTCAGGCCGAAATTTCGTCCTTCAAACACGGACAAATCGTCATTTTGCTTTAAAAGCTTGCAGCCTATCGTTTCCACCCCCCAGGTTTCTTTCGAGGGGGTTGCGAACTCTGGGTGTCCAACGCTGGGGAATAATTCGCGTAAGTTACTGAATGCAGGCACTTCGCCCAAACCAATCGCCTTGGCGCGTTTGACTTCTGGCAACCGGGCCAAGCTCATCAAAGCAAGCCGATTGTCGTGAATGTTCGCCCAGACCAAGGTCTGTCCACCCGCAGCTTCGAGATCGGTCAGGCTCGAGGGCGGATAAATTGTTGGGACGCGTAGGTTGAAGAAGAGGAGCGCGAGTAAAGCAACACTTTGTAGGATTGCCAAGACTCGCCATTTTCCGAGCCAGAAGGCGACTAGGCCAACGAAGCCAAAGACAATGATCAGTCGGTCCCAAGCGCCGAACAGGGCAAGGATCCAATGCAATGGTGCCGCGAGTGCAAGGCCACACAAGCCTAATGTACCTAGCCCGATCAGCCCTAGGCCTAGCCGAACAATCCAGCCCAGAATGGTCAAGCGGCTTGTTCTTTCTCTTCGGGCTCAAGCCACGTTTCGAGGTCACTTAAGGCCCGGACGGCTAAGGCCTTTTTCCGCAAACGGCCTCGCTCTTTGCCTTTACCGCCAGCATCTTCGGAAAGTTCTGGGAATAGCCCGAAATTGACATTCATTGGTTGGAAGCTGCCTTTGCCGCCATCGACATGACCGCCAGTGACATGGTTGAGGAGCGCGCCTAAAGCCGTCGTGATCGGCGGAAGATTTGGTGTTCGGCCTAATCGTTCAGCCCGTGCAAACCGGCCGGCCAAAAGGCCAATCGCGGCACTCTCAACATAGCCTTCACACCCTGTGATTTGGCCAGCAAAGCGAATGTCTGGGCGTGATTTGAGCCGCAGACTTCCATCCAGCAGCTTGGGTGAATTCAAAAATGTGTTGCGATGAATACCACCCAAGCGGGCGAACTGGGCCTGCTCTAGGCCCGGGATCAGGCGAATTACATCGGTTTGCGCGCCATGCTTTAACTTAGTCTGAAAGCCGACCATATTGAACAAAGTACCCAATGCATTGTCTTGGCGCAATTGTACCACCGCCCAAGGTCGTTTGCCTGTGCGTGGATCAACAAGGCCAACTGGCTTCATAGGCCCAAAGCGCAAGGTCTCGCGGCCCCGCTCGGCCATTACTTCGATCGGCAGGCAGCCCTCAAAATAAGGGGTGCTTTCCCACTCTTTGAAGCTGGTCTTTTCTCCAGCCAATAGGGCATCGATGAAGGCTTCATATTCCTCTTTATTCATCGGGCAATTGATATAGTCCGCCCCATCACCCTCTGGCCCAACCTTGTCCCAGCGGCTTTGGAACCAAGCAATCTCAAAATTGATGCTTTCGCGGTGGACGATGGGCGCGATGGCATCAAAAAAGGCCAATTCATCCTCGCCGGTCACTGATTGTACGGCCTGAGCCAAAAGGTCTGAGGTTAACGGCCCGGTGGCGATGATGGTGCTGCCCCATGATTCTGGTGGTAGGTCGGTGACTTCTTCGCGCACAATCGTGATCAAAGGTTCTTGTGACAGGGCATGCGTCACAGCCTCTGAAAATCCATCGCGGTCAACTGCCAAAGCCGATCCTGCAGGGACCTTGTGCGCATCGGCGCAGGCCATAATCAACGAACCGGCCCTGCGCATCTCTGCATGAATTAACCCGACAGCATTGAACTCCCAATCATCGGAACGAAATGAGTTTGAACAAACAAGCTCTGCTAAGCCATCTGTTTGGTGGGCATCTGTCTTACGGAGTGGCCGCATCTCATGCAGCACAACCGGCACGCCTGCGCGGCTGATCTGCCAAGCCGCTTCGCTGCCTGCTAAGCCGCCGCCAATGATGTGAATAGGTTTTACGTGGGTCATGGGTCCTCAAATAGCGTAGGCTTGACTTTCAGGGGAGGGGGCGAGCTCAGTCGACACAGCCTGATGCTGTCATTGCTGACACTGCGGCGTCCCCACGAAGATCAAACTTGTTTGATTACCCCTCTTGCACGCCAAAAGGATATAGCCGAATGGGAAGGGCGCGTCCGCTTTGAGAGACTAATGCTCAAAAGTCGGTCGTACCCAATTTGAGGAATACCAATGTCCAAGACTTTTTCCCCCTCCGAAGCAGCCTTTTCGGTTTTCGAATTGATGAAGCGCCAGCCGCAATTCGTGATGCGTTATGCGATGCTTTCAGCAGGGGTCATGGCGATTTATCTGTTCATTTTGTCCATTAGTGGTGCTGGTGAAGCGATGGCGCGCTATGTGGCTCTGACACAATCACAGCAAATGCCGAGTATCGAGCAAATTCAAGCCGTTCTTGGGCCCGCAGCGCCGCCGCTTTTCTTCTCATTTTTGATCAGTGTCATTTTGAGTGCGTTCTTGACAGGCATGGCGTTGCGTAAAACGCTCCATGATCGGGACGAGGGCTTTTGGGGGCTCCAGGCAGGCGTTATTGAAGGCCGCTTTCTTTTGGCATCTTTGGCGTTTGTAGCCGTCATTTTTGGCGCTTCTATGGCTTTAGGGATCATTACCTCGCTATTTTCCAACATCCATTTGGCGCTGGGAAGTCTCACAGTTCTTTTAGCCCTTGGCGCGATGATTTGGTTTGGATTGCGGTTGAGCCAGTTTGGCGTCATGGGCGTGGTCACTGGCAAATTGGGTTTGAAAGAATCTTTCGAGCAGACCAATGGCAAGTTTTGGCGCTACTTTGGTGCTTATCTGTTGTGGGTCGTCATGACGATTATAGTCGGGACAATCGTCCAAGCACTTGCGACGATTGGCGCATTGGCTTTAGGAACAAAGATAGGTTCGGGAATTCCGGCCAACGCGCAGGAATATGCCACCGTCGGCTGGGCGTTCTATATTCTGTTCTACGGGATGGTGACGGGTTTCTTGAACCTCGGCTTCATCTGTATCGGGGCTTATGCGTGGCATCAAAGCCGGGGTGACTTGCCACCACCGAAGTCAGAAATTTAAGTTTCGCGCCATCAAAAGTCGAAGTCTGCGGTCACGGGGACATGGTCTGAAGCCTTTTCCCGTGCCCGCACCATGCGCCAAATTTTGACTTCTTTCAGCCGGTCCGCTGCCTGCGGGCTGATGGCGAAGTGGTCGATCCGAATGCCGTGATCTTTTGGCCAAGCCCCGGCCTGATAATCCCAAAAAGTATAAGCATGTTCGGCCCCATTTACCGCCATAAACGCATCGGTCAGGCCTAGATTTAATAGGCGCCGCCAAGCTGCGCGGCTTTCTGGTTGGAACAAGGCATCGCCCATCCATGCTGTGGGGTCATAGCAATCACCGGGCCGAGGGATGATGTTCCAATCGCCTGCCAATACCAGGGGTTCCTCCAGGGCGAGCAAGCCTTTGACATGGTCCTGAAGCCGAGCCATCCACCGCAGCTTATAGTCAAATTTCTCAGTTCCCAGTGGATTGCCATTTGGGCAATAGAGGTTGGCAATTCGTACAGCACCCGTCGGCGTGGCAACTTCGACTTCAAGATAACGCGCTTGGAGATCCTCTTCCTCACCGGGCAGGCGGTTCTGTGCAACTTCGGTTGGCAATCGGGTCAATATCGCGACGCCATTATAGCTCTTTTGGCCAGCAACAAAGCAATTGTAACCCGCGTCTTCAAGCGCTTCGCGTGGAAATTTTGGCTCCTCGCATTTGATTTCCTGAATACAAACAACATCGGGACTGGCCTCAGCCAGCCATTCTAGCAAATTAGGCAGGCGCGCGTTGACAGAGTTAACATTAAAAGTCGCGATGCGCATGAGTTCGATCCTTAAAGCTCTTCACCCACAAGACGGTTTAGGTGAATTCCACCAGTTTAACAGCCCTGCTAAGAGGTTGCGACTTCACACAACCACAAGCGCATCAAGCGATGAAAGTCCGCCACACCAGCCAAGGCGTTGTTGCGCTTGCATGATGTGCACGCAAGGAGTCAACCTTGGCTCCGGCCTCAAATCAACCTGAACTTGCCAGACGGCAGGCGAATGGCCCCGGATTTTGCGAGGCGTCCAGCAGCAATCGGGCAATTTCTCTAGAAGCCTTTGAAAACAGCAATTTCGTCTAAAGGTGCGCGCTCTGTCCGCAGCTGATTGATGGGCGCGTCCTTGTCTTCATAGCCGAGTGCTAAGCCGCAATAGATAATTTCGTTGTCGGGCAGGCCGAAATGTGTGGCGAGGCTTTGGCGCACCATGCCCCAGGCTTCTTGCATACAGGTTGCAAGGCCCCGCTCTTCAGCGACCAAGCAGATGGTCTGCATCAACATGCCCATATGGGCCCATTGGCCATGCCCCATCGAGCGATCGATCACAAAAAAGATGGCCACAGGCGCACCAAAGAACTGATAGTTGCGCGACATCTGACCCAGACGACCCAATTTGTCTTCCCGCGGGATTCCAAGAATTTGGTACATGTCTTCCCCGACCTTATAGCGCCGCGAGCGGTGGGGTTCTTTGACTTCGGCTGGATAGATTGGGAATTCACCGGCCTCGCCACGTGGATTTTCATTCAACGCCTTTTGCGCCAACTTTACCACGGCATCACGTTCTTCCCCGGCGAGCACAATCATTTTCCAAGGTTGTAAATTGCCCCCAGAAGGCGCCGCGCGGGCAATGTCCAACAGCGCGCGAACTTCTTCTAAGGGAACTGGATCCGGTTTAAAGGCGCGCACAGATTTGCGTTGCTTCACAGCGGTTTCGACATTCATCATCTTATTCCTGAGCTGATATTTTCATCAAGACTAAGGCCAAATACCATCGAAGAGCAAGCTACTCGATTTGTGGGTCCTTAGACTGAGAAGCTAACGCCGCAGCCACAGGATGATTTTGCATTGGGATTGCGGATTTTAAAGGACGACCCAATTAGATCGTCTACCCAATCGATCTCAGCGCCTTCCAAAAAGGGCAGTGAGACTTGGTCGACCGCAACTTTTGCTGCGCCCTTTTCGATGATAATATCATCTTCGCCCGGACTTTCGGCAAAACCAAACTCATATTGAAAGCCAGAGCAGCCCCCGCCATTGACCGCTACCCGGAACAGAGCTGCACCGGGTTCGGTGGCAATAAGGTGTCCAATTTTCGCCGCTGCGGCATCTGAAACAGAAAAACCTGACTGCATGAGCATAAGCCTATCTTTGTTTAAGGGCGCAAAAAGACAGCTTGAAGGCCAAGCTGTTTTCTTTTCCGTCAACTTTATCCCTATATGGGGGAGAAACTTGTTTTGAGGAAGACCCTGATGCCTGTCCTAACGCGCCCAGCGCCTTTCGCCGCCGATCCAGCACAGTCGCGCGGCAGACGTTGGCAGGAGCTGGAAAGCAAAACCCGCTCGCCCTTTGAGCGGGATCGCGACCGGATCATTCACTCAACAGCCTTCCGCCGCCTCAAAGGCAAGACACAAGTCTTCGTTGCCCATGAGGGCGATCACTTTCGCACGCGTCTCACCCATTCCTTGGAAGTTGCCCAGATTGCGCGATCTGTGTCACGCCGACTTGGCCTGAATGAGGACTTAGCCGAAGCCTGTGCCTTGGCCCATGATTTGGGACACCCGCCCTTTGGCCATACCGGTGAACATGCACTCGATGATTGTATGAAGCCGTGGGGTGGTTTTGACCACAACGCCCAGACCTTGCGTGTGCTGACCCGTCTTGAACGCCGCTATCCAAGTTTTGACGGCCTGAATCTCACGTGGGAAACCTTGGAGGGCACTGTCAAGCACAATGGCCCGATGTTGGCCAAGGCCGAGGCGCTTGAAACATTGGCACCTGTCTGGCAGGACTTGAATGCTGAATTTGATATGGGGCTGACAACATTTGCCTCAGCCGAAGCCCAAGTTGCCGCCGTCGCAGATGACATTGCCTATAATAACCACGATATTGACGATGCGCTGAGTGGTGGGATTTTTAGCGACACAGAATTATGTGACAGCGTACCTTTGGTACGCGCTGTCTATGATGAAGCAGGCCGTGACTATCCAAATCTAGACCTTGGTCGGTTGCGTGGCGAAGTCATTCGTCGGCTTATTGGGATTTGGGTGAATGACCTTGTCACAGAAAGCGAAAGACGGATCGCGCTCCATAAGCCCCAATCTGTTGATGAAGTTCGGGCCTTGCCTCAGGCGCTGGTTGGATTTTCTGACGAGATGATCGCGAAAGCCGCGACTTTGCGTGAATTCCTTTACGCAAAAATGTACCGCCATTGGCGGATGAATCGCTCGCGCAGCCAAGCCAGGCGAATCGTTCGTGAATTGTTCGACGTTTTTCTAGCTGAGCCTGATACTTTGCCGCCCGTTTGGTTGCATCTCCACAGCAAAGATTCCACGAAGACAGCGCGGCTTGTTTGCGATTACATCGCTGGAATGACTGATGATTTTGCGATTGATGAACATCGCAGGCTCTTCAATCTTGACCGCACCTTGTAACAAGGGGCTGGCGCCGACTTAATTGAGAGTTACAAGAAACTTTCTTTTATGTCTGGAGTAGATTCGCATGGCCAACCGGGATCGTGATTCCTTTGACGATTACGACACTGATGATCAAGATGATGGGTTCTTGACCTTTGACGCGCGCGAAGAAGAAGAAGATCGCAGTCGTGGTCCATTGATCATTGTTGGCATTGTGGCGGTGCTTGCCTTGATCGGCGTCGTTTTTTGGCAAGTCTATCAATCCAGCCGCGAGCCCGGTGAAACCCCGCAAGTCGCGGCAGACACTGGATCCTTTAAAGCAGCAGGCGATAGCGCAGCGACCGCTCCTGTCGTCGGCTCTGATCTAGACAAAGGTGTGTTTGACGCCGCCAGCGGTGCTTCTGCACCGGCCTTGGACGTCCAGCCTGCCAGCCCGGCAGAGGCACCCATGTTGACCGATGGAAGTGCAGCACCATCCGCCGTTGCGCCAGTGCCAACGCCTGCACCGGTAAAAGCTGCGCCGCCAACCCAAGTTGCAGCCGCAACAAAGCCGGCCGCCACGCCACCAGCCACCAAACCAGCCGCAGCGCCAGCACCAACGCCAAAACCAGCCCCCGCGGTCACAAAAGCCCCAGCGCCAGTTCCTGTCCCCGTCAAGGTTGCGGCCCCGACAGCGCCAAAGGTTGAGCCTGCAGCCTCGGCTGGTGCTGGCTTAGCCGCACAATTGGGTTCGTTCAAGGACAAGGCCTCTGCCGACGCGGCTTTGGCGCGTTTCCGAGCTTCTGGTCTGTCCGGTCCGGTGTCCATCGTCGCCGCCGACCTCGGTGCAAAGGGAACTTGGTACCGGATTCGCGCGACTGGCTTTGAATCCCGGTCGGAAGTAGAAGTCTTCTGCGGCAAGGCCCGCAGTGCCGGTGCTCAATGCATCCCAGCGTCGCGCTAAGATGAGGTTTGGGCGACCTTAATATGCCAGTCGCCTGCATCATAGATGTGGCAGGACCGGTTCTGACCGTGCAGGAGCGGCGGATGTTTTCCGCCCGGGACCCGTGGGCCTTCATCCTGTTTGGCCGCTCCTGTGAAACGCCAGCCCAAATCAGGGCCCTGTGCGAAGATTTGCGCGATAGCGTTGGACGGGCCTGCCTGATCTTCATCGATCAAGAAGGCGGGCGCGTCCAAAGGCTTGCCCCGCCCATTTGGCCCCGTCTCCCCGCCTTGTCCTTTTATGGCAGGCTCTGGCAAGAAAATTCGAGCCACGCTTTAGAGGCTTGCCGCTTGCACCACCAGATCATGGGGCAAATGTTGCTAGATGTCGGGATTGATGCCAATTGTGCACCTTGCCTAGATTTACGTTTGGAAGGGGCAAGTGGTGCAATTGGCGACCGGGCTTTGTCGGCTGATCCTGCGTGTGTGGCAGAGTTAGGCCGGGCCGGACTGGCTGGCTTGCAGTCCGCAGGTGTGGCTGGCGTATTAAAGCATATGCCCGGCCAAGGACGTGCGGTTTTGGATAGTCATGAAGCCTTGCCGCATATTGGCTCTTCAAAAGACGTGCTGGAACAAGATCTCCTGCCATTCCACGCCAATCAGTCTGCACCCATGGGCATGATAGGCCATGTTGTGTTTGACGCGATCGACCCAGACATGCCGGCCAGTCAGTCCGCAATTGTTGTCCAAAACTGGATACGCGCGGCCATGGGGTTTGACGGCTTGTTAATGACCGATGACTTGACCATGAAAGCCCTAGATCAACCTGATGAGATAAAGGCTGCGCGTGCGTTTGAGGCCGGGATCGACATCGCCATGCGATGTCACGGCACCTTGGAGGAGCGCGATGCCTTTCTAAGCCTATGCCCAAGCCTTTCCGGCTCAAGTCTCGAGCGGGCTCAGCGCGCGGAAATCTATGCCCCAAGACCTGTTGCTGCGCTGGATCCAGACGAATTATGGGCCCGCTTTTCGGAATTGACGGGATGGGAGCGGGCATTGACGTTATCCATTGCGCCGGATCCGACCCGGAAGGCGTGGGCGTAAGATGGCCAGTGATGACGTCCTTGAAGCCGCCCTGCGCGGTGTTGGTGAAAGCGACCTAGCCTTTAGTGTCGATCTTGATGGCTATGAAGGCCCGTTGCATGTTTTGTTGCGATTGGCCCGTGACCAAAAGGTGGACTTACGACGTTTGTCTATCCTCAAATTAGCTGAACAATATCTCGAGTTTGTGGCGGCAGCCAGGTCGGCGCGAATTGATTTAGCGGCAGATTATTTAGTTATGGCCTCTTGGTTGGCCTATTTGAAATCCCGGCTGTTGTTACCGCGCAAAGAGCGCCCGGCGGGTGAAGAGCCTGTTGAAGATATTGCGGCCCACTTAGCTTGGCGCTTGGCACGCTTGGATGCCATGCGCGCTTCGGCAGAAGCCCTGTACCAGCGTCCACAGCAGGATTTAGACTTTTTTACGCGTGGCGCGCCGGAAGAGACCGCCGTCACCGAAATCCCTTTGTGGGAAGCAACCGTACTCGATTTATTGCGGGCCTATGCGGACCAACGTGTACGCGGAGTGGAACCCAAGCACGAGGTAAAGGCTTGGCCCGTTTATTCACTTGACGATGCGCGCAAGCGGTTAGAGCGCCTGATGCCACGCGCAAAAGACTGGCAAGCCTTAGGTGAGTTCGCGCCGCCCGTGACAACTTTTGTGAAAGAGCCACCCAGTGCAGCGTCGCGCTATGCCAGCCTCTTGGCAGCCAGCCTTGAGCTCGCCAAACAAGGTAAGCTTGCCGTCCGGCAATTGGAGCATTATGCGCCCCTCTATGTGAAGGCCGGGCCGGAGACTTTGGTGTAATGCAAGCAGATGACGAGAGCCGCGACGACCGCACCTCGCCTGAGGCGATAGCCGCTGCCGTGCGCAGCTTGGCGCGCGCCAAGCCAGAGCTTGATCTTGTCGATCGTGCGGATTTGTCTGTCGATCCTGCCCCCGATGTTGATCGCATGGTTGAGGCGCTGCTGTTTGCGAGCGCAGAGCCCGTGCGGGCCTCGGCTATTGCTGCCCGCTTGCCAGAAGGGGCGGATGTAGGTGGCGCATTGGCTCGATTGAAACGGCGATATGTCGGCCGCGGGGTAATTCTGGTGGAAGTGGCCGGCGGGTGGCGGTTCCAGACAGCACCTGATTTGGCCTTCCTGATGGAAGAACGGCGAGAAGAGCCACGCAAATTGTCAAAGGCTGCCCTCGAAACCTTGGCTATCATCGCTTATCACCAGCCTTGCACCCGTTCAGACATTGAAGAAGTTCGCGGTGTTGGTGTCGGACGCGGGACTTTGGATCTTCTGATGGAAATTGGTTGGGTAAGGGCAGGGGCGCGGAGGCAATCCCCCGGCAAGCCCTTGACCTATCGTACCACGCGGGAGTTTCTGGCCCACTTCAACCTCGCCAGTCTCGAAGATTTACCCGGTAAGGCCGATTTGCAAGCGCAGGGTTTGCTCGATGCGCGCCTGCCGCCCGATTTTGAGGTGCCCCGCCCCATTTCTGCCCAAGATGGCGATGATGATAGCAGTTATGAGGCACTGGATGGCGATGACATTGCCTTCACGCAGGATTTCTTTGAACCTTAAAGAAATTTCCGCTTTAATATGTACCCGTCAATCTCTCGCGGATATCACGTTTGTCTGAGAGCTTGCAGGAAGTGACTGGCAAGCGGGACCTTGGTAGATTATGTGCATCTAAGCAGCCTTGTAGTTAGGGCCGAGCAACGAAACGGAGAATAAAATGGGCGGTATGAGTCTGATGCACTGGTTGGTCGTTGCAGCCGTAGCATTGCTGGTCTTTGGCGGACGCGGTAAACTGTCTTCCATCATGAAAGACGCTGCAGAAGGCATCAAAGGCTTCCGTAAGGGCCTGGCCGATGAACCTACCGCTGCGGCTTCTGAAGCAGCTAAAGTCAATGATAGCAATACAATTGACGTGAGCCCTTCGGCTAAGTCTAAGACCGAAGCCTAATTCGGTCTTCGACCTCTAAAAGTTTGAGGTCAGGAGTCCTCACGCATGTTTGATTCCATCGGCTTTCAGGAGCTGGTCGTCATCGGCATCATCGCATTGATGGTGGTGGGGCCGAAAGAATTGCCGCTCTTGATGCGAAAGGCTGGCCAATGGAGTGCGCGTCTGCGCGGTATGGCTGCAGACTTCCGCGCCAATTTTGATGAAATGGCACGTCAGGCGGAGTTGGATGAGTTGCGCAAAGAAGTCGAAGCGCTGCGCAATAATAACCCGCTGCAAGAGATCAAAGACGAACTCACTAAGCCGTTTGAAACCGGCATTGATCCCTATGCGCCTGTCACCCCTTATGGTTCGGACCATCATCATCAAGTGACTGACCAAGCCCCCGTCATGGAGGCATTGCCCGCCCCAGCGGAAGGCGCTGGAGAAGCCAAACCAAAGCGCACACGCAAGCCGAAGGCTGAAGCGGATGCAGCCCCCGCGTTGATTGCGGAAACAGAAGGTGTCGCAAAACCCAAACGGGTACGTGCTTCCCGCGCTTCTAAGACATCTGGAGCTGAAGTGGCGTGACCGACCTTATTCCACACCAAGATCCAGTCGATCCGCCGCTGACACCAGATGAAGCGGCCATTGAGGCGACCCGTGCGCCCTTAATGGAACATTTGATGGAATTGCGCGACTGCCTGATTTGGTGCGTTGCCGCCATCACGGTTGGTTTTTTCCTGTGCTTTGCAATTTGGCACGTCATTCTTCAATGGCTTCTGATGCCTTATGAGAATGCGGTGATTGCCGTGAAGGGGGCCGCCGCCCTGAAATCCGGCATGGGTCTAATCTATACTGCCCCGCTGGAAGCCTTTATCACGCAAATCAAGGTGGCCATGTTCGGCGGCTGCTGCCTGGCTTTCCCTGTGATTTCCTACCAGCTTTATCGCTTTGTTGCCCCAGGCCTCTACAGTCATGAGAAGCGCGCCTTTACGCCATTCCTGATCATGGCACCGGTGTTGTTCACTTTGGGGGCTGCCATGGCTTACTTCGTGGTGATGCCGATGGTGATGCAATTTTCGCTCCGGCAAGAATTGGCACCCGCGACGGGCGGCGTTGGCGTGGTCTATCAAGGCAAGATTTCTGAATATGTCGGCACGATCACGACCCTGATCCTCGGCTTTGGCACCTGTTTCCAATTACCAGTGGTGCAATTGCTTCTGGGGCGGGCAGGGATCGTGGATGGGCAGACCTGGTTTGAAAATGGGCGCTATGCCATTTTTGGGATTTTTGTGGTCGCAGCGATTGTCACCCCACCGGACGTAATCAGCCAGTTTTCATTGGCTATCCCCTTGATCATCCTGTATTATATGGGCGCATTCCTGGTAAAAATGGGCGATCCCAAGGATGGCACACCCAGCTAATATCTAGCGTTTGCGACGGGTCACGCCGCGTGGTGGGCCCCCTGGCTTGCGCATGGGCGTTGTGCCGCGGGCAGGGCCTCGAAGCGCACGCCGACCTGGAACGGGTCCGACTTTCGGTTGGCTCACAATATCAAATAAAAGCCCGCCCGAGACTGGCGTCGCTTCTAAGAGTCGCACCCGCACCTTTGTACCCAATTCCCAGCGGTCGCCCGTTTCTGAACCAATCAGGGCATGACCTGCTTCGTCATGATGGAAATATTCACTGCCCAAGCGCATGACAGGTACCAGCCCATCACCGCCGGTCTCTTCCAGTCGTACAAACACGCCAAACCGGTTAACGCTGGTGATGCGCGCGTCAAAGGTCGCCCCAACCCGCTCGGACAAAAAGGCTGCGACATAGCGGTCAGTGGCCTCGCGCTCGGCTGCCATACCGCGCCGCTCCGTTGCGGTGATGGCTTCCGCGATTTTTTTAAGCTGCTCCGGGCTTGTCTTCTTCAGGCCGTCCTCACCCAAACCCAAAGCGCTGATCAATGCTCGATGGACGATCAGGTCGGCATAGCGGCGAATGGGTGAGGTGAAATGGGCATATTTGCGCAAATTGAGGCCGAAGTGACCTAGATTATCGGTGTCATAAATCGCTTGAGCCTGCGTCCGCAAAACAATCTCATTGATCATTTCGGCATGCTCCGTCGGCGCAGCCAATTCTAAGACGCGGTTAAAGCGGGCAGGGCTGGGCGGTTGGCCCTTGGCCCATTTCATATTTACCGTGGCCAAAAAATCGCCCAAGGCGGCCAGCTTAGTTTCACTCGGTTGATCATGCACGCGGTAGATCAGGGGTGACCGCTTTTCCTCCAAGGTTTCAGCCGCACACACATTGGAGAGGATCATCATTTCCTCAATTAAGCGGTGAGCATCAAAGCGTTCGCGCAAACCAATCGAGAGAACTTTGCCTTCGGGTGAGAGTATGATCTTGCGCTCTGGGCTATTAATCTCAAGCGGCTCACGTTGGTCGCGTGCCTTTTCTAGTGCCCGATACGCAGCCCACAACGGCTTCAGCACCGTGTCCAGCAAAGGCGCGGTCATCGCGTCGGGCATGCCATCGATGGCCATTTGCGCTTGGGTATAGGTGAGGCTGGCGGCACTCTTCATCAAGCCGCGCAGAAAGCGGTGGCTTTGCTTATGGCCACTGGCATCGATCTTGATTTCAAGGGCCAAACAGGGCCGCTCCACCCCATCCATCAGCGAGCAAAGGTCCGCAGACAAACGTTCCGGCAACATCGGCACAACCCGGTCTGGGAAGTAGACCGAATTGCCGCGCATCAGCGCGCCTTCATCAAGCGCGGAGCCCGGCGTCACGTAATGAGCGACGTCGGCAATGGCGACCAAAATCTTATGGCCGCCACCGGGCAAAGCCTCCGCATAGACCGCATCATCATGGTCGCGGGCGTCGTCCGGGTCGATGGTCACTAGCGGAATATGGCGCAAATCTTCGCGTCTGCCTAAAGGCGCGGGACCTGCAGCTTCAGCCTCTTCTTCCTCTTCGGCAGTAAAGCCCATGGGAATACCATGTGCGGCAATCGCCAAAATCGAGGCTGCTTTTGGATTTTCATTATTGCCGAAAATCTCAATAATTTCAGCTTTCTTCGGACCATAGCCACGATGGGGTAATAAGCGTGCGGCGACCAAATCGCCATTACGGGCACCCTTGGCATGCTCGGGCAAGATCATCAATTCATGGCGTTGCTTCTTGTCGGCGGGCACCAGCCTGCCACCCCCAGAGCCTACTTGGCCGGGGCGGATATCGGCAGCCATAAAGACGCCAAACACCCGCTCAATCACCCGTCCAAGACGCTTGATGATCTGGACCTCATACTCGCCTTCATGGGTTTGGCGGGTCTTGCCAATAAAGCGGTCGCCTACGCCCGGCGGTGGGCCTTCGTGACGGACTTGTGCGCGCGTACTAGCGAGGCGCACCAGCGGGCCATAGAGCTCATCCTCTCGGCCCAGCGCACGCGCCATCAGATCGCCCTGGCTGTCGATTTCGATTACTTGGAACATGCCGCCTTCTGGCGGTACAGTGCGGCTGGCAACTTCTTTGCGACCGGTTTTGGCAATCGCACCTTCATCGGCCAGCTCTCGCAGCGTGGCTTTGAGGGCGCGGCGCTCATCGCCTTTGATCCCAAAAGCAATCGCGATTTCACGTGGTCCAATCGCTGTCTTAGCTTCGTTCAAAAAGGCCAGCAACGTAGCCTTATCTGGCACCCCCAAAGGCGGACGCGTCACCGTCTTTTTCGGTGGCTTGCCTTTTTGGCCGTTGCCACGACCTTTCGTCTTCATGCACCAGTTGCCTTTTTAGCTGCAGGCTTTTTTGCCGGGGCCTTTTTTGTGGCGGGCTTTTTGGCTGTTGCAGCCTTTTTCGCGGCGGGCTTTGCAGAAGATTTAGCGGCACTGGCCTTTTTGGTTGGCTTTTTCTTGCCAACCCCGACCATCGCAACGCGTGCTTCAATCAAAGCGAGGGCGGCTTCCCGCGTGATAGTGGCGGGATCTTGGCCTTTAGGCA
Source organism: Alphaproteobacteria bacterium (assembly GCA_027485915.1). Taxonomy (GTDB): domain Bacteria; phylum Pseudomonadota; class Alphaproteobacteria; order Caulobacterales; family Aquidulcibacteraceae; genus Aquidulcibacter. The sequence continues at coordinate 115,572 of JAIXQA010000075.1, forward strand.
AAGTCGCATTGGTCGTGCCGTCGGTCACATAGGGGCCATACCGACCTGCCATGACTTTAATGACAGCTCCGCCCTCAGTTGGTGCAGCAAATTCTTGCAGGGCTGCAGCAGCCGTGCGTTGGGGCCGTCCGCCACCTGCTAGTTTTTCCGCCAGCACGGTGACCGCACGGTTTAGCCCGATCTCAAAGACATCCTCAATCGTACCGACATTCGCATAGGTTTTGCCATGCTGCACATAGGGTCCAAAGCGGCCAAGATTGGCAACGATGGGCTCACCATCTTCTGGGTGGGCACCGACGGTGCGTGGTAAAGACAACAGGCGCAAGGCTCGTTCAAGCTCAAGTTCAGCCGCCGACCACCCCTTAGGCAGGGAGGAGCGCTTCGGCTTCTCCCCATCGCCCAATTGGACATAGGGTCCAAAGCGGCCTGCTTTCAGCCAGACATCAAGCCCGGTTTCAGGATCAGAGCCCAAATTGCGGTCGCCACTTGCCTCTGGTGAATCCCCAGAGGGTGCGGTCAATTGGCGCGTATAGCGGCACTCAGGATAGTTAGAGCAGCCGATAAAGGCACCAAACTTACTGGTCTTAAGCGACACTCGGCCATCCGCGCAGGATGGGCAAGCGCGCGGGTCGGACCCGTCACCCTTATCGGGGAAGATATGTGGCCCCAGCGAGTCATTGATCGCGTCGAGTACTTGGGAGGTCCGCAAGTCGCCTGTGTCCGCAATCGCTTTGGAGAAGTCCTCCCAAAACTCACGCAGCAAAATCCGCCAGCCCAGATCACCCGATGAAACCAAATCGAGGCGCTGTTCGAGGTCTGCGGTAAAGTCATATTCGACGTATTTGGCGAAGAAGTTCTCCAAGAAGGCCGTCACCAAGCGACCCTTGTCGTCAGGGATGAAGCGGTTCTTGTCCATATGCACATATTCGCGGTCGCGCAGCACGGTGAGGACCGAGGCATAAGTCGAGGGGCGACCAATGCCGAGTTCCTCCATCTTTTTAACTAAGGTCGCTTCTGAATAACGTGGTGGTGGCTCTGTGAAATGTTGAATGGCTTCAATGTCAGTTGCCACCACAGAATCGCCTGCCTTTAGATTGGGCAGGCGGCGGCTATCTTCATCTTCTTCATCATCGCGGCCCTCTTGATAGAGCGCGAAGAAGCCATCGAACAAAACGACTTGACCGGTTGCGCGCAAGCCGGCGCGGCCATTGGCATCGACCAAATCAATCGTTGTGCGCTCGACAATGGCTTGTTCCATTTGGCTGGCAATGGCGCGCTTCCAGATCAGATCATAGAGCTTGGCCATATCGGCATCGAGCCGCAATTTTGACGGATGACGGTTGGGGTCGGTCGGACGTATTGCTTCATGCGCTTCTTGAGCATTCTTGGCTTTTGAGCTGTAATAACGAGGTTTTTCGGGAACGTACTCGCTGCCAAATCTTTCGCCAATCACAGCCCGACATTGCATGATCGCGGCCTGATCCATTGCGACGCCATCGGTTCGCATATAGGTGATGAGGCCAACCGTTTCGCCGCCAATATCAACGCCCTCATAGAGTTTCTGGGCCACTTGCATGGTCCGCTGGGCATTAAAGCCCAATTTTCGGCTCGCTTCTTGTTGCAGGGTTGAGGTGGTGAATGGCGGCGCGGGCGAGCGCTTGAGTGGCTTCGCCTCTAGGCTTGCAACCGTATATTTCCCAGCCATGACAGCCATTTTCGCAACCTCTGCTGAGGCTGCATCTGGCAGATCAAACTTGTCGAGCTTCTTGCCATCGAGGCTAACTAGGCGCGCCTCAAACGCGGCACCGATTTGCGCTTTGGCTTGGGCTGAAACCGTCCAATATTCGCGTGCCTTAAAGCGCTCAATCTCCATTTCGCGCTCAACGACAAGGCGCAATGCCACGGATTGGACCCGACCAGCAGACCGTGAGCCCGGCAGCTTTCGCCACAAAACGGGGGAGAGATTAAAGCCGACCAGATAGTCGAGTGCGCGGCGCGCCAGATAGGCATCGACCAATTCCTGATCAATCTGGCGCGGGTTCGCCATCGCGGCCAGGACCGAGTCCTTTGTGATCGCATTGAACGTGACGCGGGAGACCGCCTTATCCTTCAAAACTTTTCGAGACTTTAGGGCTTCGAGCAAATGCCAAGAAATGGCCTCACCCTCGCGATCCGGGTCGGTAGCGAGGATAAGACTGTCCGCATTCTTAACCCGTTCTGCGATGTCGCGGATCCGTGCCGCGCCTTTGCTGTCGGCCTCCCACACCATCGCGAAGTCTTCGTCGGGGCGAACCGAGCCATCCTTGGACGGTAAATCGCGCACATGACCAAAACTGGCGACCACATCATAATTGGTCCCCAAATATTTGTTGATGGTTTTGGCCTTGGCCGGTGATTCAACGACTACGAGATGCATGTTTGGCTTATCAGACTTTGAAAGTGCCTCTGCAAATGCAGAGCCTCACGGGCGGAGGTGTGTTCGCAACGGGCATAATGTCAATGGCTTTCCGCAAAACTAAGTGTAATGCATCTTGACGTGTGACTCTTGCGTGATACAACTAAAAATATAACAACGCAGCACGAGCCATTACAGGGTGAGACATGCCTGCCACACCAAATTCAGTCCCGCCTAACGCGCCTACCGACCGCCTTGCGGTAGCTGACTTCATTCGCAACCTCGTCCAAGAGTTGGAACAATTAAGCGAGGATCACGATTTGGAAGGAGTCGCCGCATGTTTGCGAGCTGCTGCTTTTGAGGCGCGCCGCGTCAAAGAACACGAACGATTGGCTAAATTGGGGCTGAAACCAAGCCGCCGGGCTGGATAATTGCCCGACCTCCCAGCTCAAGTTCCACGACAATGGCTGCAAGCGTGCGCCACGGCAAGCCCGAGTCGGTCGATAAATCGGCCAAGCTGACTGGCACGGCCGACAAGAGGGCCGCAACACGGTCAATCTCAGAGGCTGTCAGAGTCAGGCCGCCTTCACTATGACCAAATGTATTAGGCTTATTCTCTTTGAGGCCTGATGTGCCCTGCAAACAGGCCAGTACATCTTGTACATTGGTCACTAAATGTGCTCCATCTTTAATCAGGCTATTTGGGCCTGCAGCTCTGGGGTCGAGGGGAGAGCCTGGCACGGCCATGACATCGCGACCCTGTTCCGCGGCCAAGCGGGCAGTAATCAAGGAGCCAGAACGGGCTTCGGCCTCCATCACAACAATACCTTGGCTAAGGCCAGAGATGATCCGATTGCGCCGTGGAAAGTCGCGTGCGTGGACCGTTGCAAAAAGTGGGCTTTCTGAGACCAGAAGACCGCGCGCAGCAATCTCGTGGTACAGGCTTTCATGCTCGGGTGGATAAATATGGTCGAGGCCGCCAGCTAGCACTGCAATCGTGCCTGTCGCTAGGCTGGCGTTATGCGCCGCCCCGTCTATGCCGCGCGCTAGTCCTGAGACAACGACATAGCCAGACTGCCCAAGACCTAGAGCAAACTCGCGTGCCAGCCGTAAGCCTGCAGCAGAGGCATTACGGGCCCCAACAATCCCCACCATGGGCTTTTGCAACAATCCAATTTGCCCGCAAACGCTTAAGATTGGCGGCGGCGGGGTTAGGGCTGCAAGGCCCAAGGGGAAGTTCGGCTCGCATGCTGCAAGTATCTGACCGCCCCGCGCGATGGTCGCGGCGATTTCGTCTTCGGCCTGGTCGGCCGTGATCAGATGAATTGGCTTGCCGCGCGCCTGCTTAATCAAGTCCGGTAGTGCCGAAAGCACCGCGCTGACTTGCCCATAGCGGGAGAGGAGACCAAAGAAACTTACCGGGCCTATTCCCTCACTGCGCGCTAATCTTACCCAATCCCGTCTTTCCTTGTCGCTCAGCACATGCTGGGTTTGCATCACTATCTTTTGCCAATTTTGGGCTCTTCACCTTTGATCAGACGGGCGAGATTCTCGCGGTGCCGGATCCATACCAATACAGACATGAAAAGCGTTGCTCCAACCCCGATGGGGCTGGCATGAAATGCCACTGCGATGAGTGGCGCGGCAGCAGACGCCACCAACGCACCTAATGACGAATACCGAAACACATAGGCTGTCGCTAACCACAATGCCGCAGCCAAAGTACCAACAGGCCAAATGCCAATCAATAAGGTTCCAAAGAAGGTTGCAACCCCTTTGCCACCATTAAATTTCAACCAGACCGGAAAACAATGCCCCAAAAGGGCCGCGGCACCTGCAATATAGCCTGCATCTTGGGACAAAAAGTCTCGAGCCAAGATCAAAGCGAGGGCGGCCTTTGCAGCATCTAAGAACAAAGTCGCGAGTGCCACGTCTTTTCGGCCCGTGCGCAAGACGTTGGTTGCCCCAATATTGCCTGAGCCGACCTGACGAATATCGCCGAGGCCTGCCAGACGGGTCAATAATAGGCCAAAGGGAATGGACCCCAAAAGATAGCCGCCCACTATCGCAATCAGATAATCCATTGTCCCCCCAAGACCTGTTGAACCTGCGTGCGCCTAGTCGAGGGCACTGAAAACTTTTTTCCCGGCGACCCAAGTCGAGAGGACTTTACCTTGCAATGTGCGCCCATCATAGGGGGAATTGCGCGATTTTGAGATCATGCGGCTGGCATCAAAGCGGATCGGGAAGCCCAAATCCACCAGAATCAGATCGGCAGGTGCCCCTGCTTCAATCCTGCCTTGCGGTAATCCGAGGATTTGCGCCGGCGCTGAGGTCATGGCGCGGACCAAGTCCAACAGCTCGATTGAGCCTTCATGATACAGAATGAGGGCGGCAGGCAGCAGGGTTTCTAGTGCACTCGCCCCAAAGGCGGCTTCATCAAATGGCAGGCGCTTTTCTTCTGCTGGACGGGGGTCGTGGCCAGAGACAATGACATCCAAAATGCCGGACTTCACGCCTTCAATTAACGCAAGGCGGTCTTGCTCGCCACGCAGGGGCGGAGACAGCTTGGCGAACGTGCGATAATCGCCCAGATCGTTCTCATTCAACGTCAAATGATGGACGCTGACTGATGCAGTGACATCGAGGCCCTGTGCTTTGGCGGCTGCGATCCGGGGCAAGGTCGCTTCTGAAGAAATCATGTCGAGCAGAAGCTTGGCACCGGTCAATTCGGCCAATTGGATATCGCGGTTGGCCGCGATGGTTTCCGCAGCACTCGCGATGCCGGCAAGTCCAAGGCGCGAGGCCAACTCGCCCATATTCATCATGCCGCCTTCGCTCAAAAAGGCATCTTGTGGTCGCGAAGCCACTAAAGCGTCAAAGGCCGAGGCATATGACAGGCAGCGTTGCATCGTCCGCGTGCTTACAATTGGGTGATCGCTATTGGTGAACATAACCGCACCCGCGTCAGCCATCAGGCCTAATTCTGCGATGCGCTCGCCTTTAAGACCGACCGTTAGAGCCCCAGCTGCCAAGACACGCGCCAAAGAGCGGTCGCGGCCACGACGGGTGATAAAGTCCACCAAAGCCGCATCATCAATCACGGTGCTTGTATCGGGTTGCAGCACCATCGTGGTGACCCCACCAGCAACCGCAGCCTTTCCAGCCGTGCTGAGGCTTTCGCGCTGTTCTTCGCCGGGTTCTCCAGTCGATACGTGCAAATCAATCAGGCCTGGCATCAAAGCATGGCCGTCGCAATTGATGGTTATGGCGCTCGGGCCGGCAGCGACCTCTGGCCCGCTAGCAAGAATTGTCTCGCCTTGAACGAGCACTTCTCCTGGTCCATCAAATTGGCTTGCGGGATCTACCAACCGGGCATTGATAAAATGATAGAGAGGCTCAGACACCGTCAGCCTCCTCATTTGCGCCATGGCTGGCGAGTGCTTCTAAAACAGCCATGCGCACTGCAACGCCTGATTCAACTTGGTCGACAATCAGGGAGACGCGGGGATCATCGGCAATATCAGAGTCAATCTCAATCCCCCGATTCATCGGGCCTGGGTGCATGACTTTCACATGAGGGGCCGCTACGGCGAGCTTGCGGGCATCGAGGCCGTAAAAGCGGAAGTATTCGCGCGCTGATGGCACATAGGCCCCATTCATCCGCTCCAGCTGAAGGCGTAGCATCATGACAACATCCACGCCTTGAAGGCCCTCGAGCATATTGTGATAAATCTCACAGCCCCAGCGGTCGACGTCGGCCGGCATCAGCGTTGGAGGCGCAATTAGGCGCACCCGCGCCCCCAGCATGGACAGCAAGATAACGTTGGAGCGGGCCACGCGGGAATGCAGCACATCGCCGCATATGGCCACAACCAAGCCTTCTATATGACCAAAGGAGCGCTTCAAAGTCAGAGCATCGAGTAAGGCTTGGGTTGGGTGCTCATGCGTGCCGTCGCCGGCATTTATCACCGAGCAACTGACTTTGCGTGCCAACAATTGAGCAGCCCCAGAGGCAGCGTGGCGCAGCACAAGAATGTCGGGGCCCATCGCGTTCAGGGTCGCCGCCGTGTCTAAAAGCGTCTCACCTTTGGCAACCGAGGAGCTTTTGACCGCCATATTGACGGTATCGGCACTCATGCGCTTTCCCGCTAATTCAAACGAGGCCTGCGTGCGGGTGGAGTTCTCGAAGAAGAGATTGACGAGCGTGCGACCCTTCAAGGTCGACAGCTTCTTTTCGCGCGCTTGGGTGAAGGGCAAAAAGACTTCGGCGCGCTCGATGAGTTCTAGGGCCTCAAGGCGATTGAGATCGCCAATTTGTAACAGGTGGCGCTTGGTAAAGGGCGCGCGGGGCGGAGGACTTTCGGGACTCATGTTGTGGCACGCCCCCAGACATTATAACCCGCAAAGCGCGGGGTGTTTGGCAAATACATGTCGTTGATTTCATTGCAAACAAAGCCGCTGCTTTGCAACATGGTTTGCGTATCGCGGGTGAGGTGACAGCCCCCAGCAATCGCTTTCCAAACCGGCTCAATCCGCTTTTGCAAGCGTGCCACGTCCCCATCAGGCGCTAGTCCATGTTCGCAGAATAGGATTTGACCGCCGGGCTTCAAAAGCCGCTTCGCTTCGGCCAAGGCCCCGGCATAGTCGGGGATCGTACATAGCGCATAGGTGAACAGAATTGTATCGGCGCAAGCATCTGGAAGGCCGGTGGCCTCTGCCCCGGCAATAACTTCTTCGACCACAATGTCGGTCCGTCGCTCTGCGCGCTTCCAAGCCAGCATACTGGCGGATGGCTCTACAGCAATAACCTTTTCGACTTTGCTTGCGTCTAAAAAGGGTAGGTTGGTGCCCGAACCAAAGCCCATATCGACGACAACGCCTGTCGCGCGTGGAATCAGTTTGGCCCGCTGTTTGGCAATCGGCTTTGCCCCGCACGCGCAGCCAATAAAGCGCGGCAAGACAAAGCGTTCATAGAGCCCAAACAGCATCCTAGCGACGCCCCCGCGCACCCATCAAGCGTTCCCGCAGCCAAAGCAAGATCGCCCAACTATGGGCATCATGGCGGACCTTTTTCATCGCATCGTCAATCGTAACCCAAACCAGTTCATGATCAGGCTCAATCGGCGTGCCTTCGGTGGAGGTCAGTTCGACTTCAAAGAATGAGCAAAGTGAATTGGTGGGCACCCCGTCATTGACCCAGAATTGACCAGCGCGGCATAACTGGCGGACGGGCCAAACAGTCAGACCGGTTTCCTCGTCAAACTCGCGCACAACGGCTTCAGCATCGCTCTCGCCCGACTCAACGCCGCCACCTGGCAAATCAAAGTGGAAATTATGGGAGTCACCGACTTTGACGAGGGCAATCTTCTCATCATTGCGGGTGCAAAGGCCGTAAACGCTGGGCCGCTCTTTATAGGTTTTGCCGTGTTCGGTGCGCCCGAACTGCATCGAAAAATGCGCCATAAAGGCCTCATAAGCTAGGATTGCAAAAGCGGAAAGCGCCCTCGGCAGATGGATAGTCTCTAGTCCTGCTTGCAGGATAGGTCGAGAGGGGGTGGCTCGGAACCTGCACCGCCAATTTGCCTATTTCCTGCCAAACAAGCGCTCAATATCGGTTAGTGATAGTTTCACAAAAGTCGGTCTGCCATGGTTGCATTGGCCAGAGCGCGGGGTGCGTTCCATGTCGCGCAATAGGAAGTTCATTTCTTCGGCACTCAAATGTCGACCCGCACGGACGGAACCGTGGCACGCCATGGTGGCCAGCACTTCATCGATCCGCTCTTTCAGGGACAAGCCCTCATCATAGGCGGCCAAATCATCGGCCAAGTCTTGCAGCAATTTGTGCGTATTGACCTTGCCCAAAATCGCAGGCGTTTCGGTGACAGCAATGGCCCCGCGACCAAAATTCTCAATGCCCAAACCAAAGCGGGCAAACTCGTCTGCGCGCGCAAGCAAGCGCTCACAATCAGCTTCATCCATCTCAATAATGTCAGGGATAAGGCTAGGTTGGCGCGCGATTCCTTGGCCTTCCATCGCGGCCTTCATGCGCTCCAAGGTTAGCCGTTCATGGGCGGCATGTTGGTCAACAATTACAAGACCATCGGACGTCTCGGCGATGACATAAGTCGCGTGAAGTTGGGCTTTAGCTGCCCCCAAGGGAAAAGAGGTTTCATCTTCAACCGGTGCGCCTGTATCGGATGGCACCTCAAAACTGGTGCGCGCCATGGGTTCGGAAAAGCCACTCAATAGCGAGCCTGCTTCGCGTCCTGCCTCAATTGCACCAGCATGAGGCTGATAGGGCAGATGGCTTGGCTGATAAGGGCTTAAACTGCCACCGCCACCACCGCGTGACCACGGCATGCCAAAGCCAGTTTGAGCGCCAAGTGCCCCCAAAGTGGCCTGCCCCAAAGCTTGCGGGCTTCGAATGCCGCTCGACCCCAAAGCATGGCGCAGGGCTCCAATGACGAGGCCGCGCACCAAGGCTGGGTCGCGAAAGCGTACCTCAGTCTTGGCGGGATGGACGTTCACATCGACCAGTTTCGGGTCCATTTCGAGGAAGAGAGCCAGAACAGGATGACGATCGCGCGCCAAGACGTCCTGATAGGCCGCCCGTGCAGCCCCCTTCAGAAGCGGGTCCTTCACGGGCCTGCCATTGACGAACAAATGCTGGTGGCGGGCATCGCCGCGCGCAGCTGTGGGCAGGCCGGCAAGGCCCGTTAAGCGCACTTCGGCCCGCTCGGTATCAATCACCAGCGCATCGGCAGCTGCATCGCGACCAAGGATGGCAGCAACGCGCGCCGACCTTTGGCTGGATGCATCAGAGCCTTCGGGACTGACTTTCAGCGCGGTCCGCCCATCGAGATCGAGGGTGAAAGCCACGTCTGGGCGGGACAAGGCCAAGCGCTTGACCATGTCGGAAATGGCCAGGCTCTCCGATCTCGCAGACTTCATAAAATTGAGGCGGGCGGGGGTTGCAAAAAAGAGGTCACGCACTTCGACCCGCGTGCCCGATCGACTATTGGGCCACGGCGCGGGCATAGGGCCTTCCAGAACGCCACCTTCTACCCGCAAAGTCCAAGCCTGGTCGGCGTCTTTGGCGCGGGACGTGATGGTCAAGCGAGCTATGGCTCCGATGGAGGGCAAAGCTTCGCCGCGAAAGCCCATGGTGACGATATTGAGCAGGTCTAAATGCCCGTCGGCATCGGGGGCGAGTTTGGATGTGGCGTGTCGTTCTACCGCTAAGGTCAATTGATCCCGTGGGATACCGCTACCATCATCTTCGACCAAAAGCCGATTGATCCCGCCATCTTCGGCCAGAATCCGAACGGACTTTGCCCCGGCATCGAGCGCATTTTCCACCAGCTCTTTAACGGCCGCGGCGGGGCGCTCAATTACTTCGCCAGCGGCAATCTGGTTTATGGCATCAGGGGGAAGACGGGCAATGGTCATGACACGACCATGCGCTTTCTAGCCTGAGTCGACCAGATGATCCTGCAATCATAAACGGTTTCTGCCAGTGGGTCTGGCCTACATGCCCGGCAGCTTGAAGCCGCGCGGCTTATTCTGCTGGATGCTAACAGGTTGTCCGCCCGTTGCATTGCGGATGGCAGCCTTTTCACTCCGCAAACGCTCAGCCTCAGCTTCAGCCATGAGTGGATCGGCTGGCTGGGTAGGGGGCGGAGCCACCAATCCCATGATACGGTCAGAGAGGTTCGTGGGCTTGCGCGCTACGCCGCCAGTCTCTTCATCAATCACAGCTCGGATACGTGGGTCTGCATTGGTGCCGCCGGCTTTTTCTACCAACCAGCGTTCACCATCGGACGCAGTGGCACCCATTTGCACGCCGAAAACAGCGCTGCGCGCTTGCAAATCGGCACGCAATTCCATTGGACGGGCCTCACCTGGGCGCGGTGGGCGCAGGTTGAATTCAGGCGGCACCACCAAGGGTGCTTTCGAGACGACGCGGAATTCGTCGGGCGCTGTTTTCTCGCTGCCCAAGGCTTGGCGTACGCTGGTGCATCCGCCCAAAGCGATGACGGCCAAACCAGTGACTGCCAACAGGCCAGAATAGGATTTTTTCACAGCAGTCGCTCCATGTCTCTCAAAACCTGTCTCATTTAGGCGGCAATGTAGCGCCTTCACGGCCTCTATAGCCGTCCTTACCACTTCTTCTTAGACGCAAGGTCGCCTGTCGGTCCAGTCGTTCACGCCGCTGGCGGCCCGGCCTCCCGCGTTGACTCGTTTTTTGAGCCAGAATTTTGTTGCGATTGTGGCGCGTCGTCAGGGTTCATCAGCATATCGATCGCCAATAAAATTGCGCCAATTGTAATGGCTGCGTCGGCGACATTGAAAACCCAAGGGAAAAAGAAGCCGGAAAAGTCCAAAAAGTCCGCGACGGCGCCGAATCGCACCCGGTCAATCAGATTGCCAATTGCCCCGCCGATTACCAACGCAAGCGCCCAAAAGGTTTGGCGACGTTGAGCCTTGAACAGCCAAAAGGCAAAAACGGTTGCGATCACGCCGGACATGGCAACCAGGCCCCAGCGCTGCCAATCAGCATGGGCCTTCAGCGCACCAAAGCTGACCCCATAATTCCACACCATGGTTAAATCAAAGATGGACGAGATTTCAATCTTGCCGACAGTCAAAAGGTCAAGATGGTTCAGCACCCAATATTTGCTGGCTTGATCTAATGCGATCACGACCAAGATCAGCAACACACCCCACATTGGGGCCGGTGCGGCCGCTGGCAGTTTTTGTGTAGGCGTTAATGTTGTCATGGGCGCTCTTTAGTGTGTTTTCATTGGCCAAGGAAATGCAACAAACAGTGAAGTCGCCAGCCAATCAGGACTTGATCATGGTGCTCGCAAGCTCCAGCGCATTGGCCATGGCCCGCTTCAGAGCTGGCGGCTCCAGAATCTCGAGTTTGCCACCCCAACGGAATAAGCTCCATGCCAGTTCATTCAGGCCTCCACCATGCAAATGGACCAACAAAGCCCCATCGTCTTGGTGCTCAAATACCTGTTTGGGATGGAACACCCAGCGGCTGGCTTCATCCGCAAAGTCGGGAAACACGCGCAAGCATACATCGACCGTATCTTCTTGATAAACGCCAAAAGATCGCTCTGAATAGGCTTGTAATTCAAATCCATCCGGGGCCCCGCCTGGCACATCCAACATCTGGGGCTGGCCCATTCGGTCGATCCGCCACATGCGTGGGGCGGTTGCTCCATCCATATGGGCTTCACGCGCAATCAAATAGGCCTCGCCGCCAAACAGGATGCCATATGGGATGAGGTCGCGTTGACGCGGACCGCCTGACCCACCGCGATAGTGCACGCGCACTTGTTTGAGGGCCAATAAAGCATCGCGCAGAACTTGGAGAATGTCCTTGTCCACGCTCGCCCGTGGGCCTGGCTGCACGGCGATCGCCTCTGCCTGCATCAAGGCTTCAATGTCGGTTGCCAAGCGACGTTTCACGTTGGACTTCAGCGCCGACAACATTTTGGTTTCAAGGCTTGCCAAAGCACCAGCGGCTTGAGGATTGGTGCGCTCGAGTTGCTTTTGGCCGGTGTTGAGGGCTGCCATTTCTTCGCTGGTAGGAGCCAAAGTAAAGCTGTCTAAGCCTTTCGGTAGCCGCCATCTCTTTGTTGGGGGATCGGAAATCTCCTCTAGGTCCGGATACATCATCACCAATTGATCGCGCATGCGCTCAATCGTGCGGCGCTTTACATCCAGCTTCTCGGCCATCTCATCTAGGGTCAGGCCATAAGTCGTGGCGGCCAGATGGCGCGCCAATTCAACAAGTCGGGCAGATTTTTCATGTCTCATGGGGACTTCTCGCCCTGAATCTGCGTTCAGGTCAAACGCGAAAACGTGTCGACTTGAAGCCTTGCTGCGGTTAGAGCCGTCTTCATGAAAAATCTGCCTGTTTCCCCGCTTGCCCCAGCTACTTTTCCGACTCTGCCGTCTGTTTCTGGCATGCGTGCATCGGCGAGCCGCATCGGCTTGTACGGTGGGACACGCAATGACCTCCTGACGGTGGTATTTCCCGAGGGGGCAAGCGTCGCAGGGGCATTTACGCGCAGCGCAACCCGCTCTGCGGATGTGGAATGGTGCGCGACGCAGGTCAAACAGGGTCATGCACGGGCCTTGGTGGTCAATGCTGGCAATTCAAATGCCTTCACGGGCCCTGCAGGCCTTGCAAAAAATGCAGCAACGGTCGCTGAAACCTGTCGCCTTGTCGGTTGCGCTGCCCATGAAGTCTTTTTGGCAGCGACTGGTGTGATTGGCGCGCCTTTGCCGCCACAGACCGTAGCTGACGCCCTGCCGAATGCGTTTGCAACTTTGGATGTGCCAAATTGGGAAAGTTTGGCGCGGGCCTTTTCGACAACTGACACGTTTCCTAAAGGGTCAGGAGCCACGCTAGACCTAGATGGGACCACCGTGAATCTGGTGGGCCTAGCCAAGGGCTCCGGCATGATTGCACCCAATATGGCGACCATGTTGGTTTTTGTTTTCACCGATGCCGCCATCGCGCCCGAGGTGTTACAGGCCATGGTCTCTGCCCATGTCGAGACCACGTTTAACGCCATTACAGTCGATAGCGATACCTCCACTTCTGACACTTTGTTGGTCTTTGCAACGGGGGGAAGTGGTGCTGCCGCCATAACCAGTCACAGCGATCCGCGCGCGGCCCGAGTGTCTGAAGCGCTTCGCGGCGTCTTCCATGACCTTGCGATGCAGGTTGTGCGCGACGGTGAAGGTGCTCAAAAGCTCATCCAGGTCGAAGTGCAGGGTGGGGCCGATGATCGCTCAGCGCGGACCATCGGCTTTGCGATCGCGAATTCTCCTTTGGTGAAGACGGCGATTGCTGGTGAAGATGCAAATTGGGGCCGGGTTGTTATGGCCGTTGGCAAAGCTGGTGAGCCGATAGCCCTTGATCGTTTGGCTGTTCGCTTCGGCGGACAATGGACAGCCAAGGACGGGGGCGCAGTACCCTATGATGCTGAATTGGTTGACGCCCACATGAAGGGGCAAGCAATTAATATCTTAGTGGATGTAGGAGTCGGGCAAGGCCAAGCAATAGTATGGACTTGCGATTTAACTCATGGCTACATTTCCATAAATGGAGATTACCGATCCTAATTGGATTGGATTTGATCGCGAAAACTTGGGATTATTTAATAATTATGGCCTATGTATGGGGCGGGTAGGGGCTTATGCGACTTTTATTGGTAGCCGCAGCGGCTTTGGTGAATAGGGATGGAGCCGTGCTGCTAGCACAACGACCACAAGGGAAAAGTCTTGCTGGGCTCTGGGAGTTCCCCGGCGGCAAGATTGAATCTGGTGAAAATCCAGAATTTGCTTTGTGCCGTGAATTGGCTGAGGAACTGGGCGTCGAAGTAGACCCCAAAGACCTAACACCACTGACTTTTGCCTCTCACGCCTATGCTGAGTTCCATCTTTTGATGCCGCTTTGGACCGCGCGCCACTGGCGCGGAGAACCATTGGGCCAAGAGGGACAGAATTTAGCATGGGTAAAGCCAGAGGCGCTTAACGCCTATCCAATGCCTGAAGCCGATATCCCGCTTGTTCCGATTTTGCGAGAACATCTAGAACAGAGTCGCATGTCATGATCATAAAAAAATTAAAGAATGAACGCGGCGCAACCGCCATTGAATATGGGCTTATCGCAGCCCTGATGGTGCTTGTCATGATTCCGGCGCTGCAGATGGTCGGTGGCAACACCAATGGTATGTACGATCAGATCACCAATAAGATTGTTGCTGCAATGGCTTCGGCCCGCTAGGCTGCTTAGCCAAGAGGCTTTTCCCCGGTCGGGATCTCGCGTGTCCCCAACGCATCTGCAAGGCGCATTTTAGCGCTGCCGCGTGGCAGTGGCTTCTGCTGGCTTTCGTGGGGTGCCCAACCCGTCAATGTAATCAGTTCGAAAGTCGCGCGTACTTTTCCGTCCGCGTCCGAATGATTGGCTTGGTAAAGATCTGCCGCTCGGGCAATGATGCGCCGTGTTAGGCGACGAGGGGGACGAGCGGCGAAGACGGCTGTTTCACCCATGGCTTTTAGGTCGCGCAATAGCCCAAACAAATTTGCATAGCGAACCGACACCACATCACTATCCGCCACCGGCAGTGCGAAACCTGCCCGCTGCAACAGGTGCGCGCCATCTTGCGCATCGGCAAATGGGGAGACGCGGGCATAGGCTTCACCATAGGCTTCTATCTCAGCCTCCGCCAAACATGCCCGTAATTCTTGCAAGGTGCGTCCGCCAAAGAAAGTCAATAATAACAGACCATCAGGACGGAGGGCGAGGCGCGATTGCGCCATAAAGCCAGGTACATCATTCACCCAATGTAGGCCGAGCGTCGAAACGATTAAGTCCAAGCTTTGGGAGCCTAAGGGCATATGGTCTTCATCGGCGAGAAAGCTTGTGCCCGGGCTCAATGCCAACATGGCCGGGCTAATGTCGCACTCGGTAAGGGTGCCAATTTTATCGTGAAGATTGCCATGCCGGGCGATCGCCGCGGCCAGAAACCCGCCGTGGGAGCCAATATCAAGGGCTTGTTCAAACCGACGATTAATGAAATCCAACCGCTCACACACATCCTCAACCGCCCGCTCTTTCAAAAACGCAACAGAGCGAAATCCAGTGGCAGCCCGGTTTCGTCGGACAGCCAAAAGCTTCCGATTAAACAACATGGTTGGGTTAGGGCTTTCCATGGTGATATTTTATGCGCTATTTCTGAGAAAAGGACCACAGGTAGAGAGATGAATGCACGATCTCAGCGGCTTTACCGTATCGGAACTACACTTGCCGATCTGATTTGGCCACCTCGCTCGCTGCTATCTGACGCGCGCGTTGACCGCCTTGGTACCCTTGAACCAGACTTATGGCGCGCACTGAATTTTCTCTATGGGCCTGGTTGTGCGCGTTGTGGCTTTCCCATCCCAGAAGCGGCGGGACCAGACATTCTATGCCCAGTCTGTCTGGCACAACCGCCTCTCTACGAGCGCGCACGCGCGGCTCTGGCCTATGATGATTTATCTAGGCCCTTGGTGCTCAATCTCAAGCATGGTGGCCGCAAGGATGGTCTAACAGCCTTTGCCGGTTGGATGTTGGAAGCCGCCCCTTTCGTCCGCGATGCCGATCAAATCCTACCAGTCCCTTTGCACTGGTCGCGCTTATGGGGGCGTGGGTATAATCAGGCTGCTTGGCTAGCCCAAGCCATCGCGCGAAGGGCGCGGCGACCCTATAATCCGATGCTTTTGCAGCGTAAACGCGCAACGCCCAGCCAGAATGGTCTCTCAGCAAGTGGCCGTAAACGCAATGTCAGCGGTGCATTCCAAGTTACCCAATCTGTCCGTGGCCAAGCCTTTTTGCTTGTGGACGATGTGATGACTACCGGGGCGACCCTGCAGGCGTGCGCAGCAGCTTTACTGCGTGCAGGTGCCCTTCGGGTGGATTGTGTGGCCTTGGCACGGGTGGTTCGACCCACTAAGCTCGATGTCCCGACGGAGCCCATCGGTTCGGCGCAGGAGTTGTTTGATGTCTGAAGAGTCTTTGGCGACTGCCAAACCGGCTGAAACTTTTTTGCAGCTGATGCGCGGCAACCGGTCCAAGACTTGGCGCACCCTTGCGGGCGGCGTTGGTATTTTTTTGGTTTGGCAGATCAGTATTGTTATCCTTGCCCTTTTTTTCGAGCCGCTGCGCAACATGCTTTTACTGCGCGGGGAAAGTTTCAGCGCACGAGAAGAAGCGATGGGCGCTTTTGCTCTTATGGTCGGTGGATTTGGTCCCGCGTTTTTGGCCTTAATGGCTTGGCGAAAATTTGTTGAGCGTGCGCCGATCAGAACCTTATTCACCGGCCTGCCGTCATTTCGGTGGCCCTTGGCCTTAAGCGCCGCCATCACGGTGGTGCTTCTAAGTTATGCGACCTCTGCAGCCTTTGATCAAGAAAGCATGGGGCCCTTCGAAGCCCGGCTCGCGCAGTTTTCAACACAGGATTGGATGCTACTAGCTGGCGTGTATCTGGCAGGCACGCTGGTGCAATCGACTTTTGAAGAAGTCTATATTCGCGGTTGGCTTCTGCAGCATGTACAGCGCTTTATTGCCCATGGTTTGCTCGCGGTACTTGTTACGGCTGTGATCTTTTCGATCCTTCACATCGGGCATCCGGGTTGGGCAACTTATGTTGTGACCTTTGTCATGGGCATTTTATATGGCTACTCCGCTTGGCGGCTGAATGGACTGGAAGCTGCCATTGGTGGGCATATTGCGAATAATTTTATGAGTGCCTTGCTGTTGGGCACGATGGTGGGTGGCAATCCCGCCGAAATGGACCTGATGCAAGGCCTTGCCTATGCCCTTTACCTGCTTGGCTTCCTAGGTTTTGTGGAAGCTTGGGCGCGTTTTGGACCGTCGCTTGCGCGCCAAGGCGCTGGTTGAGGTTTTCCCTTTGAAGCAGCTCCAGCTTCAGCAGACTTCTTGAAGCCAGCTTTGGGCTTGCCCGACCAGTCTGCTTTGCCTTTAGCCGGTGGTTCGCCCGCGCCAGCATGGGCAGCGCGGCTTTTAGCCTTACCAGCTTCCCGGCGCATGTTTTCTTCTTCCAGTAAGCTGATGCGTGTTTTGGCAGACTTTGGAGGTGGCTTTGGTCCACGCCGCCCTGTTTTGGCAGGGGCGGGGGCTTCCACAACTGGCCGTGCTGGGCGGGTAGGCCGGCTTGAAAAGCGCGGCGGCAAGTCTGGCATCAAGGCACCCAGCATCTCCTTCAAGGCTGATGGGGCCACTTCTTCCACACTGCCGGGCGGCATTTTGCCCAACTGGAATGGGCCATAAGAGACCCGGATCAATCGGTTTACCTTGAGCCCAATGGCTTCCAGCACCCGACGGACCTCGCGGTTTTTGCCTTCCCGGATCGAAACCGTAATCCACGCATTTGCGGTCTCGGCGCGATCAAGGATCGCTTCCATTGGGCCATAACTGATCCCGTCAACCGTGATGCCATCGGCGAGTTTTGCCAGTTCTTCTTGGCTAACCCGACCAAAGGCACGCACCCGATAACGTCTCAACCAACCTGTCGAAGGTAGTTCCAGCGACCGCGCCAGCCCGCCGTCATTGGTCAGTAACAACAGGCCTTCAGAGCTCAAATCCAAGCGGCCCACCGAGATCACTCGCGGCAAATCTTCTGGCAAATGGTCGAAGACCGTTTCCCGCCCCTGCGGGTCCTTGTGGGTGGTGACTAAGCCGTCTGGCTTATGATAGCGCCAAAGACGTGTCGGCTCAGGACTGTCGACGGGCCGGCCATCGACGGCGATCCGATCTTGAGCTGTGACGTTAAAGGCGGGGCTTTCGAGCACCACGCCATTGACGGTGATGCGGCCTTCCTCAATCCAACGCTCCGCTTCCCGACGTGAACATAGCCCAGCGCGCGCCAAGGCTTTTGCGATCCGTTCACCTGGGCGCTCAGGCGCGGGATCTGAAACAGCAAGAGCAGCACTTACGGCTGCTTTATGCTGCCACGGATTAGCATCTTGCGCGCCTTTTTTGCGCGGAGGATCGTCGCTTGGGTCAAATGTCATCGGTCATGCGCCTCGCAGCCCTCACGGGCAGCCTTATGTTCGGCGCACTGATTGCAGGAATTGCGTCTAAAGTCGAGTGAGACGCGCAATGCTTGCTCAAATGCGTGTGAAAGCCTGCACCTGACAGGCTTCTTATCGAAATGACAAGACTAATCAGCTAGGCTCCAAAGAACAAATTTCAAAAGCTAGGCCTCACATGCTCTATCCCGCAGATATACGCCCACTAACCGGTTTGCGCTTTGTGGCTGCATTCTGGCTACTGATTTATTTCTTCTGGGAGCGGTTTGATCTTGGGCCACG
Organism: Alphaproteobacteria bacterium; assembly: GCA_027485915.1. Lineage (GTDB taxonomy): Bacteria > Pseudomonadota > Alphaproteobacteria > Caulobacterales > Aquidulcibacteraceae > Aquidulcibacter. Next base: position 133,870 of record JAIXQA010000075.1, read on the forward strand.
CGACTCGATCGGGATTGTCCATGCGGGCAATTATGGTGTCGACCTCTTCTTCATCCTGTCAGGATTTGTGTTGGCCCATGTCTATGGCCCTCAGGTGGAGGCCAAGACCTTTTCATGGCGCAGCTTTGTGTGGGCACGGCTGGCGCGCATTTACCCCCTGCATCTGATTTGTTTGGCTGCGATGATCGCCATTTGGGCGGCCGGCTCTCTGATGGGGGCGACTTTCAAAGCCTCTGCCTTTGTGGTGGAGCAAATCCCCTATCACCTGGCATTGGTGCATGCTTGGGGTCTGGTTGCGTCAGATGGCTGGAACTTCCCGTCGTGGTCGATCTCAGCAGAATGGTTCGCCTACCTGACTTTCCCGATCAGCTTTGGCATCGCAGCCGTGTTTGCCAAACGGCCTTTGATCGGTGTTGGCCTAATGGCCCTCATATTTGCAGCCTTTGTAGCCTTGATGCGTCAGTACAGTATAGAGCTGATGAATATGACTTGGCAGGGCGGCATCGTCCGCATCGTGCCGTCATTTGGTATGGGTATCGCTTTGTGGATTTTAGGCCGCCATTTGACCTTACCCAAGGGCGTGGCTGGCTTGGGCGTGGCGATCAGCGCGATTTGGATTGTCATGGCTGCTGCTTGGGGCTGGCCTTCCTATTGGATCTGGCCGGGCCTTGCAGGGCTTGTCTTCTTTCTGGCCGAAACCTCGAAGACCAACCAAACGCCGCTTTTGGCATCGAAGACTTGGGTCTATCTGGGCGAAATTTCCTTTGCCGCCTATATGGTCCATTTGCCCGTCGATATTGCCATGTATCAGATTGTGGAGCGCGTCATAGGCGAGCCAAAGGGCACGATCGCGCTCGTCATCGGGATAGTAGGTGTGCTTGCTAGCATCGTAGCTGCAGCAATCGCGCATGCATTGGTTGAAAAGCCAGCTCGGAATTGGTTGCGCGCAAATATCCCAAGCTTTATGTCTGGCAAGCCTAAAGCCTAAGGTGCATCGGGTCTCTCAATAGCGGCAAAGGGCTGATAGGTCGCAGTTCTAATGCGGCCTTGCGAAAGCTTGACCAGCCAAGCACCCAGCTGGCCTTTCTCATCGCGCACAAAGATCACCCCATCATCAGCGTCAAAGATGCTGCGTTCATAGACCGCATTTGTGGGTCCGGGCCCAACCTTCGCGCCTTGTGTTTGCAACTCAAGCCACGCGAGCCGATCGGTGTCGTGGCGTGCCTTAACCCAAGCTTCAAGCTTGGCGCGCTGGGCGGCTGCATCAGTCTCAAGCGCCCGACGTCGTGGCCCACCAGCCAAAGAGCGCAGCGCGCCTCGGATCAGGCTGATCTCATTCATGGTGAAGCGGCCACGCACAAAGGCATTGCGCATGGTTTCTACCATCGTGCCTTTGCGGTCTTCCGGCCAGAAGAAGCGCGTCTCATCTAGGTCTGCGACCCAATGCTCAAAGAAGCTTTCAAAAGCCGCTCGCGGGGCCGGTACTTTCTCCTCAATCATCCAGCCGGGCGGGGGGCCCTTTGCCTCTGACCAACTGGCCCATTCATAACAGAAACAGGCCACCGATTGGGCAAGGTTCAGACTGGGGAAACGGCCATCGACTGGAAACGTCACAAGGAGGTCTGCGCCAATAATCAAATCATTGTCGAGGCCAGAGCGTTCGGACCCAAATAGGATGACTGGTTTTTCGCCCGCCGCCATAGCTTCACGCATGCGGGCAACCGCTTCACGTGGGCCAATTAGCGGCTTGTCGAGCTGGCGAGGCGTGCCCGTTGTCGCAATCACAAAAGTCTTTTCCGCCAAAGCCTCTTCGGCGGTCTCAACGATCTGCGCGCTCTCCAAGGGCCACTCAGCCCCGCTGGCCAATGCCCAGGCCTTTGGATTGGGCCAGACGTCGCGTGGCTTGACGAGAATCAGCTCTGAGAAGCCAAAATTGGCCATGGCGCGCGCGGTTGCACCAATGTTTTCGCCCATCTGCGGATGGACAAGGCAAATGGCGGGGGCTTCGCCCCAGCCGGGCAAGGCCGCTTGCTCGGCCTTTGACAGCGGCCCGTTCGGACCCACGCCTACGGGGCGAGAGCCATCAAAAGCGGGCTTTGGCGGGGCCCAAGCGGTTGGCGCGGGGGCTGGTTCTGCATCTTTACCCATCTTGTCGCTGTCACTCTTGTTGAAGACGTCTTTTCCGTGTCGCTGGAGGTGCTATAGCCCACCCAACCGATTTGCGGACATATCACTTACAGGCCGCGACGTTCGTGGACCAATAGGGGAAAAACATGGCGAAGATTAAAGTTGCTAATCCAGTTGTCGATCTTGATGGCGACGAAATGACCCGCATCATCTGGCAGATGATCAAAGACTTCTTGATCACGCCATATCTGGACCTCGAGATTGAATATTATGACTTGTCGATCGAGAACCGCGATGCGACCGATGACCAAGTCACGATCGATGCCGCTAAAGCCATCCAAAAGCACGGCGTTGGCATCAAATGCGCCACCATCACCCCAGACGAAGCACGCGTGGAAGAATTCAAGCTGAAGAAGATGTGGAAGTCGCCCAATGGCACGATCCGCAACATTTTGGGCGGCGTGGTGTTCCGCGAGCCGATCATTTGCTCCAACGTGCCACGTCTGGTTCCAGGCTGGACCAAGCCCATCATCATTGGCCGTCACGCATTTGCCGACCAATATAAGGCGACCGACTTTAAGGTCCCAGGCCCTGGCAAGCTCTCGATCAAATTTGTTGGCGAAGATGGTCAAGTGATTGAACATGACGTGTATGACTACCCAGGTTCGGGTGTCGCTATGGCCATGTATAACCTCGATGATTCGATCCGCGACTTTGCCCACGCGAGCTTCGCCTTTGGCTTGGCCCGCAAATATCCCGTCTATCTGTCGACCAAGAACACGATCCTCAAGGCCTATGACGGCCGCTTCAAGGACATTTTCCAAGAAGTGTTTGACGCGCATTATGCAGCTCAGTTCAAGGAATTGGGTCTGGTTTATGAGCATCGCTTGATCGACGACATGGTGGCTTCAGCCATGAAGTGGTCGGGCGGCTTTGTTTGGGCTTGTAAGAATTACGATGGTGACGTCCAGTCCGATACGGTTGCACAAGGCTTTGGTTCGCTCGGCCTCATGACGTCAGTTCTGATGACCCCAGATGGTAAAGTGCTGGAATCCGAAGCCGCCCACGGCACCGTGACCCGTCACTATCGCCAGCATCAGCGTGGCGAACAAACCTCGACCAATTCGATCGCGTCGATCTTTGCCTGGACCCGTGGCCTCGCCCACCGCGCCAAGCTCGATGACAATGCCGAACTCATGAAGTTCGCCACCAAGATGGAAGAAGTCGTCATCGCCACAGTTGAAGCAGGCCACATGACCAAGGACTTGGCCTTGTTGGTTGGCGATGAGCAATCCTGGCTCTCCACCGAAGGCTTCTTGAAGAAGGTTGCTGCAAACCTCGAAGCGGCGATGGCTGAGTAAGAGTCTTTTGGCTCTGCCGGCAGGCCCTTGGTCTGCCGGTGGGGGTTAGATTTTTACATCCCAATCAAAAAAGGCGGCTCCGTGTGGGCCGCCTTTGACTTTTGGGTAACTTTCGAATTTTTGCAACCTGAAAATGGTTTTCAACGCGCGCTTAAGATTAGGGCCCGACCGACAGCCCCACCAACAGCAATGCGGCAATAAGGCATTCAAAGCCAACGGCGATCCAGTTCTTGGCTTCATTGCCTTGATCCATGAAAATCGAAATGACTCTGCCAATGGCTGCGCCCAGCCAACATAGCCCCACGGTCAGGAATGCCATGTCGTCTTGCGTGACCAAGGGCACCAATCCCAGAAAAATGAAGGTCACGCCAAGGGTTCCCCGAAACTCTGCCCGTCCGGCTGGGGTGAGGGGAGAAAGACCTGTCAAAGCGGCGGCTTTTTTGGGAAAGAATAATCCCAGACAGCCCATCAAGATCGTGATGATCGCACCCAAGCTCGTGAGTAAATCCACTGTCGCCTCCTTACTTCTCTTGGGCAGAGAGGCTAATCGTACAATAACCAAAATAACAGTACGCACCTTTTGGTGCCTACACGAAATTTGCAGGAGACCCCATGGGATTGCCGCCAAATGTGCTGTCGCAACGCTGTGCCTCGCGCCGCTATCTGGCACTGGTTGCCAGCAAATGGTCGTTGCTGGTGATTAATGCCTTGGACGATGGCCCCGCGCGCAATGGCTTTTTGATGCGCAAGGTTGAGGGCATTTCGCAAAAGATGCTGACCCAGACCTTGCGAGACTTGGAGACAACAGGAATCGTCAAACGAGAAGATCACGGCACGGTGCCGCCGCATGTAACCTATGAATTGACGCCGCTTGGGAAGTCTCTGCGGTTAGAAGTGCACTCGCTGGTAACGTGGGTCGAAAGCCATATGCCCGCTTTGCGTGGGGCAGACCTAAACCAATCCTAGACAAAGGCCTTGCGGCTAAGGCTTGCTCAATCAAACAGCTTCGAGACGCTTTCTTCATTCGCGATCCGGCGGATGGCTTCGCCGATCAGGGGCGCGACGGAGACGCAGCGGACTTTGCTGGATTTCGAGAATTTGTCGCCATGGTCGATGGAGTTGGACACCACCAATTCTTTCAAGGCTGACGCATCAACGCGGTCAAACGCCCCGCCAGACATGACGCCATGCGCCACATAGGCTGAAACCGAGGCAGCGCCCTTATTCATCATGGCGGCAGCTGCATTGCATAGGGTACCTGCCGAATCCACAATATCGTCAAACAGGATGCAGGCGCGGCCAGAGACATCGCCGATGATGTTCATGACTTCGCTTTCGCCAGCGCGCTCACGCCGTTTATCAACGATGGCAAGGTCAGCGCCTAAGCGATTGGCCAAGGCACGGGCGCGAACCACGCCGCCGACGTCTGGCGACACAATCATTAGATCATCGGTCTTATAGTTGCGGCGAATATCTTGCTCCATCGTATTGGTGATGAAGAGATTATCAGTTGGAATATCAAAGAAGCCTTGGATTTGGCCGGCGTGTAATTCCATGGTTAACACGCGGTCTGCGCCTGCTGTGGTGACGAGATTGGCGACCAACTTTGCAGAAATCGGTGTGCGGCCGCCGGTTTTCCGGTCCTGCCGGGCATAGCCGAAATAGGGCAAAACGGCAGTGATGCGGCGCGCTGAGGCACGGCGCAAAGCGTCCATACAGATCAGCAATTCCATCAAATGGTCATTGGCTGGCGCGCTGGTGGACTGAATGATGAAGACGTCTTCGCCGCGCACATTTTCATCAATGGTCGCGAAAATCTCATTATCGGCAAAGCGGCGCACTTGGGCGCGCGTGAGTGGCACATCGAGATAATCGGCAATGGAGGATGCCAAGGGTTGATTGGCGTTGCCAGCAAGCAATTTCATGATGATCGATCCCCGTCCAAACGCCAATCCGCCTCAAATGGTACGCGATTGCCTGAGCGGTCGATTAAGCAGAGAGCGGCCCGCGCGCAACCCTTTATGGTGCTATCGAACGATACGAATGGCAGACAAATTTCGTCCGTAGTCGGCCTCACCCGCCAGATTGCGGCGGCGATTTGAAAAGAAGCGGGATTCTTCGGCACACGTGTCCTGCGGCAGCACATCAACCGCGCCCAAGCCTGCGGCCCGTAAGCGTGCTGCGCAATAACGCTTCAAGTCAAAGAGAGAGCGATCGTCTTTGCCGGGGATGAAGAATCGCTCGTTTGCGCCATCAGCCTGAACAAAGGTTGCCACAAACTCTGGGCCAACTTCATAACTGGCTTGCGCGATGCAGGGACCTACTGCAGCAACGATGCGGGAAGGGGAGCCACCAAGCTTCACCATTTTGGCAATCGTCGCTTCTAGGATGCCGCCAATCGCGCCCTTCCAACCTGCATGGGCCGCCGCCACAATTCGCGCTGCAGGGTCTGCAAACAGAATGGGCGCACAATCAGCTGTTAGGACCGAAGGGGCAATTGAGGGACAGCGGGTCACCAAGGCGTCCACTTGTGGGCGCTCTCCTTGGAAGGGGCCATCCACCATCAATGCGTCCGCCCCATGGACTTGGTAGGCCGACAAAAGGCGGTCGGGTGAAACCCCAATGTGGCTGGCGATGCGGCGACGGTTTTCCGCGACATTAGCCGGATCATCGTTGGAGCCAGGGCCAGAATTCAGGCTCTCATAAATTCCGGAAGAAACCCCACCCACGCGACCATAAAAGCCATGTTCGAACCCTGCCAACTGCGATAGCATGGCGGAACGGACAGGTGCGAGCGCAAAGATCGCGTCTTCGGATGCGGATTTAGGGCTAAGTGTTGCGGCGACGTCTGACATGGTCGGTTAAAGTCCAATGGGTGGACCATGGGCGGGGTTGAGGGGAGACTCAAAAGCCACCACATGGAACAGCCCGCCCATATGCGCCTCTCCGATCAGTCTTTCCACACTCTGAGTCAGGTCAGATTCGCAGTGCGGGTTTGCGCGAATGAGGGCATCGCGACGCGCCTCAATGCCCAGACTTTGCAGGAATTCGCGCTGTGACACCGGTCCAGAGGTTTTAAGGCCACAGGCTATCGCCAAGGAAATCAACGCAGCAAAGTCAACATGGGCCGTAAGGTCGGCTTCGCCAACATGGTCAAGCGGATGGGTTTTTTGGTGACGGAATAAGGCTTGGAAGCTATCGCCCGCTTGACCAGTCGGATCGCCATAATCGATGATGAGCGCTCTGCCAGAGGCGAAACGCAGGCGCTGGGCTATGGTTTCGACCAATGCTCCCAGTCCAGGGGCCTGCTCACGGACCGCGCCTAAGCCATCTTCAGCACCGGCGCATGCCGGCGCCTCTGGCAAAACTGGCCCGAGGCCAAAGGTTAGCCGACCGGTTTGATCGACACCCACAAGCTTCTCATGCCAACCTTGTTCGCCCCGCACGAATTGGCGCACCGGTAGGCAGTCTAGAAACTCATTCGCGATGAGAAAACTATGACCCTGCGGTACGTCGTCGAGGCTCAGGTGCCAAGATGCGGCGGTGGAACCGAGGGCGGTCCGCTGGGCGTCTCGCAGCGCGGGGTTTGTTTCAACCATATGCAAGTTAAGTGCAGCTATAAATCCCGGCACCTTTTGGCACACGCGCAACATGTCGGCCATCAGGGTGCCCCGTCCGGGTCCGAGCTCGATTAAATGAAAGGGGGAGGGGCAGCCAAGATCAATCCAGCTTTGCGCGATCCATAATCCAACCAGCTCGCCAAAAATCTGACTGATTTCGGGGGCGGTAGTAAAGTCCCCGCGGGCACCCAAGGGCAGGCGTGTTGTATAATAGCCAGCTTGGGGATCATAGAGGGCATGGGCCATAAAGGCATCGATGCTAATTGGGCCGAAGTTTTCAATCATGGCCGCCAAACGGGTTTCGAGCCCGGTCGCCGGCGCGCGCTCTGGCGGGCTCACAAGCTTCAGCCCGCCTGCTCGGGTTTGTCTTTGCCTGCGCGCAGGCTAGCCCAAACAAAGAGGGCAAGGCCAAATGCGACCATGGGGAGAGAATAGAATTCACCATGGGTGAAGCCGAGGATCAAGGATGCATCGGGCTCGCGGAATTTCTCACCAATCAACCGCGCGACGCCATAGCCGAAAACAAACAAGCCCGCAGCTTGGCCGGGGCGCTTCAAAATGCCAAAGCGCGCTACCGCAATTTGCAACATGATAAACAGCACGATGCCTTCAAGCGCGGCTTGATAGAGCTGGCTTGGATGTCGGGGCATACTCAATATGTCCGTCCGGAATATGAAAGCCCAAGGCACATCGGTGACGCGGCCATAGAGTTCTTGATTGATGAAATTCGCCATGCGGCCAAGGAATAAGCCGATAGGTGAAACCACGGCTACCGCGTCGCCCAAAGACAGTATGGACTTCTTTCGACCCAATGCTGTGCCAATTACGGCCAAACAGACCCCGATAAAGCCGCCATGGAAACTCATGCCGCCTTCCCAGACCCGCAAAATTGACATCGGATCCGCCAACATATCCCCTCGATACAGCAGGACATAGCCAATGCGGCCGCCAAACAGCACGCCTAGGGTCGCGTAAAACAGGAAGTCATCGATATCTTCCTCATCCAAGGGGGCTTTGGGTCCCCACAGCGCAGGCTTTCTCACCATTTCCACCATCAAGCGCCACCCAAGGATCAGGCCTGCTACATAGGCAAGTGCGTACCAGCGCAAGCCAAAGGGGCCAAGCGCAAACCCAAACAGGTCAAACACGGGCAGTTGAAACACAAAGGGGGAAATATCGGGAAACGGAATAGCCATGTCGATCATAGAAGGTCTCTAGCAAAAGAGCGGGGGCATATGCAAAGCTTCTCACAATCGCAGGCGCGCCCAAAAACAGCAGCAACCTAAAAGGCCTTGGAAAAAGCTAAGATAAACTTCACCGTAACAGCAAAGGTGATCTTAAACACCTTCTGCTATGAGACTGCGTCTCGCGCGGGTGATGTAACTTTGTCATAGCGCAACGGGAATAGACCCGCTAGAAGGTCCTCATGCAAACACGAAATCCTTTCCTCGACGAATTTTCTAAATTGGCAACCAGCGCCGCGGGTGTGGCGCAAGGTGTGGGTGAAGAGGCCCGCGCGTTCTGGCGCTCGCAAATGGAGCGCATGGTTGTGGACATGGATCTGGTGCGGCGCGATGAATTCGACGCGGTGAAAGATCTAGCTGCGGCAGCCCGCGCAGAGGCTGACAGCCTGAAAGCGCGCCTAGATGCGCTCGAGGCAGCAATCGGTCAGCCTGCGAAAGCAGCAACAAAATCGGCCACGACAAAAAAATCGGCCAAAAGCAGCTAAAAGCGTTGGCGCACCGCTTGCAGCGCGCGCCATTCCCGCCAACCATGCCCAATAGCGGTGCGCGATTCGCGTGCCGTTTGTAAGCGAACCACCGTGGAGGTTACCATGGACCGCCAATTTACGCTTCGTGACGAAGATCTATTCGAAGATGCGGATACGCTCGATACGGTTGAAGCCGTACTTGCCGCAGATTCTAAGGCTTATGAGCGCCTAGACGAAGAAATCCACTTCGCCGCATCCATGACTTATTGTGATCTGCATGGGATCTTTATTGCCCGCGAAGACGCGCCTTCTTTGGCGCTCAGTCTGATTTTTGACTTGAAGGCCCCACGCATGCGGCGCGGCGATATTGCGTCGCTGCTAGCTTTGTTGAACGAAGCACTTTGGTTGGGTCATTTTGAGCTATCATCTGACGATAACGCATTGTCGTGGCGGGCAGTGGTGCCCTTGATTGGCCGCGACACGCCTGAGCCTGCCGAAGTGGCCGCCATTCTGGCAGCGGGTGTCGAAGCCTGCGAGCGGTTTTATCCAGCTTTCAACTTCTTGCTTTGGGCCGGTAAAACCCCAGAAGAGGCCGCCCAAGCCGCTTTGTTTGAGACTGCCGGAGAGGCTTAAGCTTTATGAAAAAGAGAATCGCGCTTGTCGGCGGTGGCCGGATGGGCGGTGCCATGTTGCGCGGATGGGCCCCAATGGCCGATGCGTTCGATTTGGTGGTGTTTGAACCCTTCCCGTCGGCGGAAGTGATAGAAATTGTCACATACAATCAATGGGACTTGAATCCAGACCCAGCCCAAAGCGCGACCTTTGACTGTGTTGTTTTGGGCATCAAGCCGCAACTTTTTGTGGCTGTTGGCGACCAAACCATCAAGCATTTGGTCGGTGAGGCAACCCTTGTGCTTTCTATTATGGCAGGGATCGGCACTGCCAAAATCGCCGAAGTGCTTGATGCCACGCACGTGATCCGCGCGATGCCCAATACGCCTGGCCAAATTGGCAAAGGTGTGACGGCCTATTGGAATAGCCCAACAATTCCCGCAGAAGCCGAGGCTTTGGCCGTTTCCCTGTTGCGCCCGCTTGGCACGGTTGAAAAGCTGCAAAGCGAGAAACAGATGGATGCGGTCACCGCTGTTTCGGGCTCTGGCCCCGCTTACGTGTTTCTCTTGGCCGAGGCCATGGCAGCAGCAGGCGAAGCTGAAGGGCTAGAGCGGGGCCTGGCAGAGCGCCTGGCTTGGCAGACGGTGATTGGTGCCGCAGCCCTGATGGAAGAGACCGGTCACAATCCACAAGATTTGCGTCGTGCTGTTACAAGTCCTGAGGGCACAACTGCAGCTGCCACAGACGCTTTGACGGCAGGTGGTGGCATTATCACCTTGGTACGGCGAGCTGTTGAGGCGGCAATTCATCGGTCCCGTCAATTGGGTAAGTAGCCGAGTGGCCAACTCCACCCTATATTCCAGGTATGACCTACGCTAACACCCATTCGAACGCGTCCATCTTGACGGCTTTAGGCGAAGCTGCATTGGCGCTATGTGCCGAAAAATCATGGGCTGACGTGAGTTTGGTAAGCCTATGCAAAGAGGCAGGACTGAAGCTCGCGGCATGTGCTGAAGCCGGGATCACGCGATTTACCATTGCCGAATATCTCGACCAAAGGCTCGATCACGCCATGTTGACCGCTATATCTGACTTGGACGCCGATGCGCCAAGCCGGGATCAGCTGTTTGATGTTTTGATGGCACGTTTTGATACGATGGCCGACAATCGGGCGGCATGGGTCTCGATCCTAGCAGCCGATCTCGCAGAGCCTGCCGCAGCCCTTGCCCGCGCCGCCCGCCGTCTGCGCACGGCAGGATTGGCGTTAGAAGCGGTTGGAATCTCCTCCACGAGCCTTAAATCTAGCGCCCGCGTGGTGGGGCTTGCCCGGCGCCTACGCAAAATCGAAACGCTTTGGCTGAAGGATGACGCGGACCTGTCAAAGACCATGGCAGGCCTAGATCAGACCTTGCGCGAGAGCGAGGAGTGGCTCGCACGTGGTGAAAAGCTTGCTGACATTTTAAAGTCTGCGTCGCATCGTTTTACCCGCCCTAAAGCGGCAGCCGCACACTCACCCGAAGACCCCCAAGGTTAGACCTCGATAGCACGAGACTACCACCATGCGAGCGGGCAGCGTCAGAGGCCAGTGCGAGGCCTAAACCCACACCTTTGCGATTTTGATTGCGGGCAGGATCAAGCCTCGAGAAGGGCTTCAGCGCCTCTTCATAACTTTCCGGCGCAATACCTGGCCCATCGTCATCGACATAGATATAGACAGCATCCTCGCTCTGCGACGAACTAAGCACCACCGTCTTCCCAAAGGAGAGGGCATTCTCAACAAGGTTAGAGAGGCAGCGCTTCAAGGCAATTGGGCGGCCTGAGGTAGGCAGACTGTCTGCAAGGCCAGAGCCATCAATTTCCCGACCGGCTCGGGCCGCATCTTGGATGACAGCGCGCGCAATTTCCGCAAGGTCTAGGGCTTCAGGCTCTTCTGACCATTGGCCTTGGGCAAAGGCCAAATATTCTTCCAACATGCCCTCCATCTCAACAATGTCTTTGCGGGCTTCATCGATATCGCTGGAAGGTGGCATCATGGCCAATTGCAATTTGAGCCGGGTCAATGGGGTGCGCAAATCATGGCTGACCCCGGCAAGCAAATTTGTGCGCTGTTCAATATGGCGTTGAATGCGACCGCGCATCTGAAGGAAGGCTAAAGTCGCGCGGCGCACTTCTGCTGAGCCTGCAGGCTTTAAGCTCACATTTTCCCCGCGTCCAAATCGGTCAGCGGCATCAGCCAAGCGCTCCATCGGGCGGACTTGGTTGCGGATGAAGAGGACAGAGACCGTGGCCAAAAGAATGGTCGCCCCAGCCAGCCACAGGATGAAGATACCGCCGGTGGAGGCAAAAACCCGGTCGCGATAGGCCAGAAAGCGAAGCACACCACCAGGAACCTCCACCCTGATGTCGACATAGTCTGGATAGCGCGTCGTATCGAACCAGAATTTTTGCCGCAACGACCCGGAGAGGGCCCGACGCAAGGTCCGGTCAAAAGCAGGGATAACAGCTAAGCGTTCTCGCTCAGGCAATTTGGCTTGTTTCTGGAGTGCAACCGAAAGGCGTAAGTCGGCCCGCGCATAGCGCGTAATGGCTGCCAAATTTTCCGGCGTTGGATTGTCGGCATAAAGCTGGGTGACAAGGGCAACATCGCCCGCTGCCCCTTCACTCAAGCGTCGGCTAACCTGTTCCCAATGCAAATCAAAGAATAAATAGGTCACGACCATTTGCATGATCGCCACCGGTAAGACGATGATAAGGAGCGAGCGGGCAAAGAGGCCGCGCGGGATCAGCGCCTTTAGGTCCATCATAAGCGACCTTCCAGCAAATGAGCACTACGCATCATGCATCAACCGATAGCCGAGACCGCGCACGGTTTGCAGATAGTGCGGCTCGGCCGGATCATCTTCGAGCTTCCGGCGTAGACGCGTGACTTGCACATCGATGGATCGCTCCACGGTGACGCCGGCTTTGCGTGCCAATTCTTCGCGGGTGATCGTAGCCCCTGGTCTTGCTGCCAAAGCGGCTAAAAGATCTTTTTCGGCATCTGTCAGGCGCACTAAAATGCCATCGCGCCGAAGCTCGCCCTTGGTGGTATTCCAAGTCGCCGCGCCCAAAAGCAGTACGTCCGCAGCTGGGGCAGGCCGGGCACGTTTGAGAATTGCAGCTACACGCAACGCCAGTTCTTCGGGTTCAAACGGTTTACCCAGATAATCATCGGCACCCGCGGTAAGGCCTTCAATTCGGTGACTGGGGTCGCCTAATGCGGTCAGAAGGATGATCGGCGTATCGCGCTCGCCTCGCACAGAACGCGTAAGCGAGACGCCATCTTCGCCGGGCATCATCACGTCCAAAATGACCAGATCAAACATCAAAGCATCCATTAATTTGCGGGCGCTCACGGCGTCGTGGGCTTCGGTCACCGAATAACCAAGGCCGCTGAGGTAACGCTTCAATAGGCTGCGAATGCGATCGTCATCATCAACGACGAGCAAATGGGCTGGATGATCGGCTTGAGCGCGGGGGGGCATTTAAGGGGCTCTATTCGGTTTGGAGGTTGGTGTTGCCCCAGCTAGAGGGGGCGGAGTAAGACCTGCCGACGACTCAGTTAGGGTTGAAAGAACTTTGTCGCATCCAGCCACAGCCTCACTCCCCGCAAGGCGGTAAGCAGCGGCCAATCGCGTGCGCATCGCCAAGGCCAATTCGGTTGCCACGGCGCCACCTTCACCTGTCAATTGAACAATCTTGCGCCGTCCATCCCGCTTGTCCTCTTTACGGCTCAACCAAGCGCGCGCCTCCAGTCCATCCAAGGTTTTCAGCATGACTTGTTTGCTTAGTCCAAGTTCGGCTGCAAGTTTGAGGACAGGCAGGGGATGGCCCAAAAGCTCGCATAAGCAACGTACTTCGGCCCAAGTAAGCGCATGCTGTCGGCGCTGTTCTTCAGTTGCGGCTTTGAGAAAATCCCCAGCCTTGAAAATTAAGGACACCCCAAGGTCGAGTTCGTCTTCACGCAAATACAGACGCGGCCCCCCTGCGGCAGGGCTGCTTGATCTAGCAAATGCATTCGGTAAGGTGTTGACAGTCATGGCTGGTCCAAGAGATTGCGTCTCATCGCATTTGGGTTCAAGCCCACCGACTGTGAAGCTTTTGAAACTCTATACACCGAACTAGGCAAACACACATGACTTTCATTCCTTATGACGATCGCGACGGCTGGATCTGGATGGACGGCGAATTCAAACCTTGGCGCGAGGCGAAAGTACATGTCCTGACCCATGGTTTGCATTATGGCTCGTCGATCTTTGAAGGTGAGCGTGCTTATGATGGGCAAATTTTTGAAAGCCTGCGCCATACAGAGCGTTTGTTCCGTTCCGCTGAGATTTTGGGCATGAAGCCTGCTTTTACAGTGGCGGACATCGAAGCCGCTAAAGCCGAGGCGATGGCCCGCAATGGCTTTGAAAATTGCTATATCCGCCCTGTCATGTGGCGCGGCAGCGAGATGATGGGGGTTTCGGCCCAACAAAACACCATCCGGGCAGCCGTCGCCGTTTGGGAATGGGGCAATTATTTCGCCGATAAGATGAGTGGCATCCGCGTCACTCACGCAAAATGGCGCCGGCCCGACCCAAAGACTGCCCCCTGCGAGGCCAAGGCTGCAGGTCTTTATATGATCTGCACCGACTCAAAGCATGCCGCGGAGGCAGAGGGCTATGCAGATGCCTTGATGCTGGACTGGCGCGGCCATGTGGCTGAAGCCACAGGTGCCAATATCTTCTTCATTCAAGATGGGGCTATTCATACCCCTGTAGCGGATTGCTTCCTCAATGGCATTACCCGGCAGACGGTGATCCGTTTGGCCCGCGACAAAGGCTATGAAGTGGTTGAGCGTACGATTATGCCCGAAGAGCTCGGCAATTTCTCAGAGTGCTTCATAACGGGCACAGCCGCTGAAGTTACACCGGTGAAAGAGATTGCCGGCATTTATTATCAGCCAGGTCGTGTGTGTGAAGACATGGTCACGACCTATGACGCTTTGGTGCGCGGTAAACTCTCATAGGAGATGACATGAAAAAAGGTTTCTTGGCCCCGGCTCTGGGGATCGCGGCGCTCCTAATGGTTGGCGCGGGTGCGTTTGCCTATAGTGGCTTGGACAAAGAAACCAAAGGTGTCTTGGCGCAATTGCCGACCAATAAAGACGTTCTATTCTGGTCAATCCCACAACGCGATGCGGCGTTTCGTGCGATGGATCGCTTGGAATTCTTGGCGAAAAGCAACGTCGTTGACGCGGGTCCGACAGCATCGGAGCTGCTTGTTGGCGCGCCCTTAGTAATCCCCAATATTGACTCTTATATGCAGAGCCAGCGCTCATCCGGCATTGTCATCATCCAAGATGGCAAAGTCCGGTTTGAGAAATATGGGTTAGGCTTTGATGCAGCCGGGCGTTGGACCAGCTTTTCTGTGGCAAAGTCCTTCACTTCTACCTTGGTTGGGGCAGCTATTCAGGACGGCTATATCAAGAGCCTGTCCGATAAAGTTTCAACTTATATTCCGGGCCTCAAAGGCTCAGCTTATGATGATGTGACGGTGGAGCAATTGCTCACCATGTCGTCGGGCGTGGCCTGGAATGAAGATTATGAAGATCCAAATTCCGACGTGGCAAAATTCAATAATGCTAAGCCTGATGCAGGCTTAGATGCCACCACAAGCTATATGCGCAAACTCCCGCGGGCGCATACGCCTGGTACCTATTGGAACTATAATACCGGTGAGACCAATTTGGTCGGCATTCTGGTGAGTTCGGCTACCAAGAAACCCCTTGCCACTTATCTGTCTGAAAAAATTTGGAAGCCTTTTGGCATGGAGCAAAAGGCAACTTGGATTTTAAACAACACGGGCCAAGAGATTGCAGGCTGTTGTTTGCAAATGGCCACGCGGGACTATGCGCGAATGGGGTTGTTTGTCCTTGCTGGTGGTAAGATTGGCGATACTCAAGTTGTTCCTGCCGACTGGTTCGCTAAAGCGACCACGAAAAAAATGAGCTATGGCGAGCCGGGACGTGGTTATGGCTATCAATGGTGGACCTATGACGATGGCAGCGTCTCGGCGCAGGGTATTTTCGGGCAGGGCATCTTTATTGATCCCAAGCGGAATCTGGTGATTGCGTCAAACGCCAATTGGACGCGGGCGACAGATGGCCCCGAAGGGGCTGCGCGCGAAGTCTTTTACAAGCAAGTCCAAAATTTGATTGATGCAGAGGCAGCTGCGCAAGCACCAACCAAGGCTACCAAGTAGGCAGCGTCGCGCCACCTTTTGCCTCCGCCAAACGCCGATGTGTGCTTGCCGTTGTGCCAAGGGGCAGATCAGCGAGTGGGAAAAAGCCATGCTCGGCGATTTCGTGAGCACGGTTCGTCGGCTCCAACGTCCAAGCACTCGCCCGATACAGCAAAACATGATCGCCTTTAAAATGGGCGAAATTGGTATGGATGGACACAAGATGCAGGTCGTCTGGTAGGATTATCAGGCCAGCTTCTTCCTGGGCTTCTTTCATTGCCGCCTCCAAGGCATGCTCGCCCCGTTCGACCCCACCGCCGGGCAAGTGCCAGCCCGGCAAATAGGTGTGACGAACCAAGCAGACACGGTCTTGGCCATCAATCGCAAGAATCCGCACACCAAGGGTTGCCCCGCGGGTCAAGCGGAACCAATTATGGATCACGGTTTTGCGCAAAAACTTTAGCATGAGGTCTTGTATAGGGTGACTTGGCGAGCCGTGCCAATGCCGCTAGAGAGACACGCAACGATAAAGGAGTTTCCATCATGTATGCCCTTCTTGCTCTCGCATTGGCCGTTGGTGCCATGGCATTGTTGAACCTGATTGAGTTCAAGCGTCTCGACTAGTCACGGGCGCGCAGATTTAACCCTGCGGGCAATGTTAGGCACTTGAAGCTGAAGGTACTTCGGCAATGGCAGCAGCAATTGAGGCCAAAGCCTCATTGAGTTCTGGTATTGAAATTGGCTTATTTAAAAAGGCATTCATACCTGCCGCCATGGCCGCTTCGCGTGTTTCCGGCCGCGCGTCTGCTGTCAAAGCGATGATTGGCATGGCAGGGAAATGCTCTGTTTGAATTTCCGCTTCCAGTTCCCGGATATGGCGCGTCGTCTCATAGCCATCCATGTTGGGCATATGCAGGTCCATCAAAATGGCGTCGAAGCGGGCTTTTTGGATGGTCTCTAGGCACATGACACCATCGGCGACGATCACGCAGGAATGGCCCAATTGTTCGAGGATAACTGCGATAATCTTTTGATTGATCAGATTATCCTCAACCACCAATATGCTGAGTGAACGTGTCGGGTCGATTGCGCCAATTGGTTCGTCGAGATTGCTCGCCACCCGCTCCAGCGGCAGATAAAATTGCACTGCGCCATGCTGCGTCCCTCGCGTGGCAATTGTGACATCCCCGCCCATGGCCCGCGCCAATTTCCGCGCGAGCGGCAAATCAATACCATTGCTTTGGCTGATGGGATTGTCGGGCGTTTGAATGCTTGAAAATGGCTCAAACAGGCTGCGTGCTTCATGATTTGAATAGGGCGCGCCCATATCATGCAGAACCATCAGCGCCCCATGACCGTTTTCGCCAGCACTGAGGCGTAGCCTTATCGTGCCGGGGCCGCTTCGCTCAATGGCATGACGCAAAATAGCCTGCAAGGTTCGCAAAAATAGCTTCTCATCACCGAGAAAATTGGCTTGAGCCGCGCGGTCAATATCGACTTCTAGAGTGACCTTGCGAGAGTTGGCTCGCCCCCTTAGCGTTTCGCAGGCGGTCAGACACGTTTTTGCCAGCGGGAAAGAGGTGGTTCGCACATCGATCGTTCCGGACTCAATGCCCGATAGGTCAAGAGCTGAATCCACCAGCGACAAGAGTTGCTCACCTGCCAGTTCTGAGGCTTCAACCAGGTCGGATAATTCTGGCCTGATTGCTTGCTCTTTCAATAGGCGGGGCAGGGCCATCAGTGCATGAATGGGTGTGCGAAACTCATGACTGAGGCCTGATACAAATCGGTTTTTCGCTTCAAGCCCGGCAAGAGCAGTCTTGCGCGCCTCGATCAATTCGCGCTCTTTGAGTTTTTGCTCGCTGATGTCGAGGATTGTCCCAGCAAAGCGTAGGACAAGACCGTCGCTATCATGCACACTTGTGCCACTTACTGCGACCCAGCGTACGTCACCGGTTGGACGCATGATCCGGAATTGGGCGTTATATGGCGTCCGCTCCCCAAAGGCTTTCGCGCAAGCAGCACGCACCACGGCCCGGTCTTCAGGGTAAATGAGGTCTTCAAACACAGAGATATAGGAGCGCGAATCGGTGTCGTGCAGACCCAGGATTTCCAGACAGGGGGGCGAAAAAAAGTGGGTGTTGGCGACACGATCATGGTCCCATACCCCGATTCTGGCATGCCTCAGCGCGAGGGTGTACCGCTCAATCATCGTTTGCGAAGCGGACAAATCTTCGGTGGATTGAAGCGGTGTCTTGAGCATGATTTGGACGGCTTGTTGGCCACGAAAATCAATGACGCGCTCTGTCACGTCCGCAAAAAACAGATCTCCATGGAGAGTCGAAAAATAAGCGAAGCGGCGCTCAGGATCATGTTGGGGCTGGACAAGGGCACCCAATAGAGCCGTTACATTGCGATAATCTGTGAACTCGCGGGTTGAGCCAAATCCGAATGCGGTGGCTGCGGCTTTGTTCGCATACAGAATTTCTTCACGGCAGCGCACCAAAATGCCGTTTGGTAGGTTGTATAAAATTTCATCAAGGGTACGCAAATAATCCATCGAGGCAGCCGGGTCAGAAACTCATATTTAAGATAATAATTTACTGTATATAACCTTTAAATCTTTGCCGAGCGATAAGAAAGTTAATCTTGCAGCGGCAAACGCCTCTGCAGATTCTGCATCAGGCCAGAGGGCTAGTCCTAAGAGCTAGGGTGCCCTAGTTTACCCCCCATGACGATTTCCCCGAAAACAATTTTGGTAACCGGTGCAGGCCAGCGCCTTGGGCTCGCCATCGCTGAAAAGCTGGCAAGGGCCGGCCATACGGTGATATTCCACGCCAGCAATTCGATTGCCCAAGCCGATTCTGCTGTGACCCGACTACGTGCTGAGGGGGCGAAAGCCTTCGCGCTGCAGGCCGACCTATTGGTGGAAGCCGATGTCGCCAGCCTCATCTCTCGGGCGAGCACCCTCGCAGGCAGCCCGATCACGGGGCTGATCAATAATGCATCTATCTTTGAAGGCGATGAAGCATCTGACTTTACGCGTGCCAGTTGGGATCGTCATTTTGATGTGCATGTGCGGGTGCCTTGTGAATTGGCACGCAATTTGGCGGCGGCCTTACCTGAGGGGCAAAGCGCGTCTATCGTCAATTTGATTGACCAACGCATCTTCAAACTAACGCCGCAGTTTTTTACCTATACCTTATCAAAGGCCGCTTTGGCCACGGCCACCCATACATTGGCCCAAGCTTTGGCCCCACACGTGCGTGTCAATGGCGTCGCGCCTGGGCCCACCGCGCGCAATATCCGTCAGTCGGAAGAAGATTTTCAAAAACAAGTCGATGCCACGCTGTTAGGCATAGGTAGCCCGGTCCAAGCTGTGGTAGACGCAGTTTGCTTTCTCGTAAATGCTGAGGCTATTACGGGCCAAATTATGGCCGTTGATGGCGGCCAAAGTCTGATTTGGCGGACACCTGATGTCGATGGGATCAACGAATGAAATCTTCCGGCCCTTCTGAACTGGGCGTTGTGATGCGGCCCGGCGGCATGATCCGCCGTCCCGCCAAGCCACCTGCAAAGCCGTTTTCCAGCCAAGCCAAGCCGGATGTCGCGGCACCGACCCGCGCCGTCTCTACTAAGATTTTTGTCAAAGGCTTGATGGTGGAGGCTGAGTGCGGCGTCTATGCGCATGAAAAGGGGCGGCGGCGTCCCTTGGTGGTCGATTTGGAAGTACAGGTCGGGTCTTCGGTGCGGGCTGGCAGTGATGAATTGGCCGAAACCGTCGATTATGACAGCTTGGTCGCCCATGTGCGCACTGTCGCAGCTGGAGAGCATTTGCATCTGATCGAAACCTTTGCCGAGAAAGTCTGCGAAGCCGTCCTCACTGATGCGCGGATTTTAAGTGTCCGGCTGCGGGTGGAAAAGCCCGGTGCCGTGCCCGGGGCTGCGTGCTCGGGCGTTGAGCTTGAGCGGACACGCTAAGCCCATGTCTGGCCTGCCTCCCCAGGAAGCGGCGGCGCATAGGGCAGACTTGGTTATTTCTATCGAGCAGGCCCGCGCCATTCCGTGGCCAGACGCACGTTCCCACAAGCATAGCCGCGGCAGGCTTGCCGTCATCTGTGGCGGCAGGTTGCAAACCGGGGCCGCGCGCCTTGCGGCGGCGGCCGGCCATCGTATCGGGGCAGGGTGGGTCAGTCTGATAGCTGCAGCCGACGCTGCGACCATTCTGGCCTGCCATGAGACAGAGCGTTTGATTGTTGAGCGCGCAGCCCTCCAAAGCCTGTCGGGCCTGTGTGCGCATTTTGATGCGGCGATGATGGGTCCTGCATTCGGGCTGACGACCACGCAAGCCGACGATGTTTTAGACATGGTGCAGGGCTTTCCAAGGCCCTTGGTGCTGGATGCCGACGCCTTGACCTTGATGGCAGAGGGAGGTCGTGATGGTCCTTTATGGCAAGCCGTGCAAGCCCGCACTGCCGCAACCATTCTGACACCCCATAGCGGCGAATTTACCCGCCTTGCCGGCCCTTTTGATCCTGAGGAGAAGGCAGGGGCGACCCTGGCACTTTCCGGTGAGCTTGGCACAATCGTGGTGCACAAAGGGGCTGAAACATGGGTCGCGTCCCCTGATGGACGCTTGGCGTCGTCAGACTTGGCCACCCCTTTTTGTGCAAGCGCTGGAACAGGCGATGTGCTTGCTGGCCTGGTCGCAGGCCTCTTGGCGCAATCCATGCCCGCCTTTGAAGCAGCCTGTGCCGCCGTCTGGATCCACGCGACCGCCGCCAATCGCGTCGGCCCCGGCCTCATTGCCAGCGATTTGATCGCGGCTTTGCCCGCCGTGCTGAACGACCTTGTGCCAGAGGGTTTGCGGGCGCGGTGAAGGGGCGCTTAGCCGCATAATTTGTTATCCCGGACGGCGTAAGCGGAGTCGCGGACCTCCTGCCGGAAAGTCCCATGGGAACCCCGATCTCTACGTCGTTCGGGCGGGGATGAAATTGTTGGGGGAAAGACCCCTTTAGTCCCTTCGGGACACATTGGCGTATACGCCGATACCCCGTGAAACGGGGACGAGGCACGTGGCAGCAGTTTGGACACGCCGCTTCCCCACTTGTGAGGTCTCGACGCATGCGCCGATGTCCGCCGAAGGCGGTGAAGGGGTGTTGCAGAAAGCCTAGAAGCGTTCCTGCGACTTCTGGGTCGTCCGTCATGATCCATTTTTGGTGAAACAGGGCTTCCACCAAAATGGGTCTAAACAAGAAAAGCCCCTTCAATCCGCTTCGAATATCGTGAGCGGGCGATTGGTCGCGTCAAATCGCCCACGAACAATCGAGTTTGGCCTCATGCGCAGGCAGGGCTTGCACCAGAACCTTCCAGATATAAAAAGCCACCCTTACTCCGCCAATCGCCCGTCCTTGATCGCCTTGGCGCTGAACTTAAACAACAGCTCGCTGGAAGCTTCTGGGATTTGCTTCTCGAGTTTGGGGCAGGCGAGTTGGTGCAGGACGTGGCTAATGATGGCGAGGCGGGCGTGCTTTTTGGAATCGGCCCGGATGCAATACCAAGGTGTGCGGGCAGTATGGGTGGCTTTGAGCATTTCATCGCGCGCGGCGCTATATTCATCCCACTTTTCCTGTGCGACTGCATCCAGCGGGCTGATTTTGAGGCGAGCGAGGGGGTCGGTGCGGCGTTCTTCTAGCCGACGGGCTTGTTCTTCGCGGCTGATATCCAGCCACAGCTTGATGATATGGGTGCCCGATTCACTCAACATGGTTTCAAACGGCACGACGTCGCGTAAAAAATCAGCATGTTCTTCCGGCGTACAAAAGCCCATGACAGGCTCCACGCCGCCCCGATTATACCAAGAGCGGTTAAAGATCACGACTTCGCCGGCGGCTGGTAAATGGGCGGCATAGCGTTGGAAATGCCATTGGGTTTTTTCGCGGTCGGACGGCTTGGGAAGCGCGACAACACGGGTGGAGCGCGCACTCATATGCTCAACCATGCGCTTGATCGTGCCATCCTTGCCTGCCGCATCGCGGCCTTCAAAGATGATGAGAACTTTTGCACCCGTCTCCATCAACCATTGCTGGGTGGTGACGAGGGCGACTTGGAGAGGCTCGAGCCGTTCAAGGAATTCGGCATCGGACATTTTCGATCTGGTCGGGTCGCTTGCAGCTTTTGAAGACTTCTTGTCGTTGGCCATCTTGCTTCCTCCGGCATAAGCTTGAAGTGTGCGCATCACCTGTCGCCCCGCGCAAGGGGTCTAGCCAAATGAGTGAAAGATGAAGCCGAGCCAACGCCTCTATGTCGCCTCTGATCTGGGCCAAGATCGGGTCGTGGCGCTCGATAGCGGGCAGGCGCATTACTTGGCCCATGTGCTGCGCTTGCCTGCTGGTTCAGCGGTATTGTTATTCAATGGCCGCGATGGCGAATGGCTCGCGCACCTCAGCCAGATTGGCAAGAAGGGGGCTGAAGCAGTCTGCGCCGAACAAACCCGCACCCAAACCCCCATCTGCGACCTCGACCTTTTGTTCGCACCGGTAAAAGGCGACCGCACCGATACGATTGTTGAAAAGGCCACGGAACTCGGCGTGGCGCGCATCCGTCCAGTGCTGACCGAGCGCACCATTGTCCGCAAACTTAATTTGGAGCGCTTGCGCAGTCGGGCAGCAGAAGCGTCCGAACAATGCGGAACCCTGTTTGTGCCCGAAGTGCACGACGCAATGAGCCTGATGAGCTTACTCGACCCGAAGGCCGAAGTGCGGCGTATCTTGTTTGCCGATGAGGCGGGCGATGCCATGTCGATCGCTGAAGCCTTGGCCGATAAGCCTGCCCGCGTTGCCCTTCTGACTGGGCCAGAAGGCGGCTTTACACCTGGTGAGCGCGAAAAATTGCGGGCAAGCCCATGGGTACGCCCCGTCAATCTAGGTCCTCGGATTTTAAGGGCCGATACCGCCACTTTTGCAGGCCTAACGCTGATCCAAAATGTGTGGGGCGATTGGACTTAAAGCGGCCAAAAGAGGGGCGACATTGCGTCGCATTTTCGTTTTTAACGTCCATCACCATCTCTTGTTTGGACCTTGAGGCACTTTTGCGCGAAGGGTGCCGAGAAGCAGGAGAGAATTATGAGCACGGCGTCGGGTTATCCCTTTGAAACGGCTAATCCATTGGAGTTTCATCAAGCCCCACAAGACCTCTCAGATCGGGTGGCTTTGGGCCTGACCCGCATGTTGCGCTTTTTTGCTGATCGTTTTTTCGCCAAGCGCTATGGGCACCGTGCGGTGGTGCTAGAAACGGTGGCCGCGGTGCCCGGCATGGTCGCCGGTATGTTGGTGCATATGCGCAGTCTACGCCGGATGGAAGATGACCATGGCTGGATCCAGACCCTGCTGGATGAATCGCAAAACGAGCGCATGCATCTGATGACTTTTGTTGCCATCGCCAAACCAAACTGGCTGGAGCGCTTGCTGATCCTGTTGGCGCAGGGCGTGTTTTTCAACGCCTTCTTTGTGCTCTATCTCTTCTTCCCCCGCACGGCGCATCGGATGGTTGGCTATTTTGAAGAAGAAGCTGTCATCAGCTACACGTCTTATCTGGCGGAGATAGATGCGGGTCGGCTTGAAAATGTGCCGGCACCAGCCATCGCCATTGATTATTGGCAATTGGCACCCGACGCCCGCTTGCGCGATGTGGTGCTGGCGGTGCGCGAAGATGAAGCCAAGCACCGCGACGTCAACCATCAGTTTGCACACGCCTTGACAGCATAAAGACGGCAAAATCCAACCGGCCTTCTTGCGCCTGTCATAAACGCGCCCTAACTCACAACGGCGTGACCGTCACGTCGTATGAGACTTTGTGCATGGCTGATTCAAAAGACCTTTCCCGCCCCCTCGAGACATTTGAGGATTTGCTGCCCTATTTCGATGCGGGGCCAAAGCCGAAGTCTGATTGGAAAATCGGGACCGAGCATGAAAAGTTCGGTTTTTATAAAGCGACGCACGCGCCCGTCCCTTATGCGGGTGAGGCTGGTGTGCGCGCTCTTCTGGACGGGATGAAGACGCTGTCGGGTTGGGACGGCATCTATGAGGGCGACGATATCATTGGCCTCAAACAGGGGATGGCCTCCATCACGCTGGAGCCCGGTGGTCAGTTCGAATTATCTGGCGCGCCTTTGGAGCATTTGCACCAGACCTGCACCGAAGTCGGCGCCCATTTGGCTGACGTGCGCACTGTGACAGATACATTGGGAATAGGCTTTTTGGGCCTTGGCTTTAACCCCTTGCATAGTTTGGAAGAAATTCCGCTAATGCCCAAGGGTCGCTATAAGATCATGCGGGACTATATGCCCAAAGTCGGTCGTCTGGGTCGGCAAATGATGTTCCGCTCCTGCACCGTGCAAACCAATCTGGACTTTGGTTCAGAGGCGGATATGGTCAAGAAGTTCCGCGCCTCGCTCGCTTTGCAACCCATTGCCACCGCTTTGTTTGCCAATTCGCCCTTTGCGGAAGGCCGCACCAATGGCTTCTTGAGCTATCGCGCTCATGTATGGAGCGATACGGACCCTGACCGGACTGGCATGCTACCTTTTGTGTTCGAGCCGGGCATGAGCTTTGCCCGCTACGCTGAGTGGGCCCTCGATGTGCCCATGTATTTTGCCAAACGTCATGGCGAATATCTCAATCTGGCGGGCCGTTCTTTCCGTGACTTTATGGCTGGCCGCTTGCCAGAGCTTCCCGGTGAAAAGCCGACGATGAAGGATTGGGAAGACCATTTAACGACCTGCTTCCCAGAAGTGCGTTTGAAAACCTTTTTGGAAATGCGCGGCGCCGATGCAGGCCCTTGGTCGCGCCTTTGTGCGCTACCTGCGCTCTTTGTCGGCCTGCTCTATGATGATGCGGCAACCGAAGCTGCGTTGGAATTGGTCAAGGATTGGACGGCCGAAGACCGTGAAAGCCTGCGCCGCACGGTGCCGTTCTTGGGCCTCAAAGCGCCTATATGCGGTCGCAGCGCCCAAGATGTTGCCAAGGACGTTTTGGCTATTGCCCGCCAAGGCTTGCGCGCCCGCGCCAAGTTGAATGCATCGGGTGATGATGAGACAGGTTTCTTAAGCGAACTCGACGAGATCGCGGCCAGCGGCATGACGCCGGCACAACGCTTGCTTGAGCGCTATCACGGCGAGTGGGGTGGCAATATCCACAAGATCTATGAGACCCACGCTTACTAGGGGCTCGCCACCTAGAGCCGATAGCCCAGCCTTAGCGTGATTTTGTCGACATCGACCAAGGTGTTAATTGTCGTGCCGCGCGTATAGCGCGTCTCGAGCGAGATGTTGGAGCCTGCAGAAGGCCTCAGGCCCGCACCGAGCGAGAAAATCCCGCCAGAGGCCTTGCGGCTGGTAATGTCATAGCGGCCATTATAGCTGCTGGAGATGGTGATGACGCCAAAGCCGAAGGCCTGCTCAGCACTGAGGCCTAAATTCATCCCGCCGCGAAAATAAGTATCGAGTTCGGCCAGCTTCTGGCTGTCACCGGGGTCTTGGACGTCTGCATAATCGACCACGATGGACAGATTGCAACGCATAGCCCAGCCCAGCGCATCGCGCCGGGTACAGGGTCGAACGCGCGGGAAGTCAATCAGCGCATCGCCGACCCAAACGGCTGCTTTCGCCGCATCATCGGTTTGAAACGCCATGGAGCCAAAGCCAATCGCCCCGCCTGCCTGCTTGGGATTGCGAAAGATAAAGCTATTGCCCAACGTCAGATCATTGACCTCTTCGCGGCCCGCTCGCGCTGCGCGGCGGTTATATTGCACAAAAGGTGTCCAGCGCAGTTCAGTGGCCACAGATGGCTTGGCAAATAGGATGGGCTCAATGGCCAAGGCCAAACTTGCATTTAACAGGCGCGTGTCGGCGGCCTTGTCTTCTTCAAAGCCAAGGGTCGCAAACCCGCGTTCACGCGCCGGCTTGATGAAGTCATTCTTGCTGTCGGCCAAGATTAGGCCGCGCTGCCTGGCCGCCGGCTCTTTGGCGGGTACGATCACGGCGGGTACGGCGGGAACCGGCGTTGAGGCGGCTTTACAGGCTAAGCTAATCCCATCGGTCTCGCCATTGAGGAAGGCAATGGCGCGCGCCCGCACATCTGGGGCTGCTTGGCTCGTGAGCGTCAAGCGCGACTCGTTCGTACTAGAAGTTGCGAGCACCGAAATCGTCGACGCCAGCAGAGCGGATAAGGCAGGGTCCGTGCTTGCGGCTGCAAATTGACCCAAGCTTCGGGTTTCAATCGCGCTTAATAGCGCCCCGGTCATGGGGAGGCCCGCTTGGATAATCAGGCGCTGGCGTAAATCGGCCCCGCTAAAGCTTTGTCCAGCACTTTCGCAGGCGACTTGCTCATACAAACGCTCCAGCGTGGCTGGCGTCGCCGCGTGGGCTAAACAGGGCGCGAAAGAAAAAAGGGTGGAGAGGCCCAAGACAAGGGGCATAAGACGGCGGCTCATGGCGGCGCTTTAGCCTGAAACGCCAAAGCCCGCCAAGTCTTGAACCAAAAAGCCTACAGTTTCGCCTGCCTCTATTGAAGAGCTAGGGCCACTTCACCACGGGCGGCATGGACGAGAGAATGCTTTCCACATTGCCACCCGTCTTGAGGCCAAAGGTGGTGCCGCGGTCATATAGCAGATTATATTCCACATAGCGGCCGCGCTGGATCAATTGGGCTTCGCGCTCATCCTCGGTCCAAGTCTCATTCATGCGACCGCGCACAATCTCGGGGTAGACGGACAAGAAGGCGCGACCGACATCTTGGGTAAAGGCAAAGTCCTTATCCCAAGAGCCGGTATTGTGATGGTCATAGAAAATACCGCCAATCCCGCGAGGTTCGTCGCGGTGGGGTAGATAGAAATAGGTGTCGCACCAGTCTTTGAACTTCGCATAATAGGCCGGATCGTGCGCATCACAGGCCTGTTTCATCGCGGCATGAAAGGTGATGGTATCGGGGAAGTCGTCGGTACGTTGGTAGGCCATCAAAGGCGTCAAATCTGCGCCGCCGCCAAACCAGCTTTCGGTTGTCGCCAGCATCCGGGTATTCATATGCACAGCGGGTACGCGCGGATTGGTCATATGGGCGATCAAACTAATGCCGGAGGCCCAAAAACGGGGGTCTTCAGCGGCACCGGGAATGGTCTTGGCGTAATCTGCGGGGAAGCTGCCCATAACGGTGGAGACATGGACGCCGACTTTTTCGAACAAGCGGCCCTTCATGATACCCATCACGCCGCCGCCGCCGCCTTCTTCCTTGCGGTTCCAAGGGGTACGCACAAATCGGCCGGGGCTTCCGGGATAGAGGGTCGGGTCTGCTTCGTCTTCGAGGGTTTCAAAAGCCTGCATGATCTGGTCGCGCAAGGATTCAAACCATGCTCTTGCCTGTGCTTTCCGGTCGTCTTGCTCGCTCATGCTACCCTCGTTTAGTCGTGTTTATGCCGGGAATGTGATCCCGGAGACCTCCCTACAACGCTAATTCAGCGTCGCCCATCGGCCAGTTTGTCGCATGGCTTCGGTTAAGGCGATAGCTCCAGCTGTTACCACATTGAGCGAGCGCAGTCCGGCAGCCATCGGAATGCGGACGCAGGCATGACAAGCGGCGATGACATCGGGTGGTGTCCCTTCTGTTTCACGCCCCAACATCAAAATATCGTTCGGTTCAAAGACGAATTCAGTCAAAGCGGTGCTGCCCTCGGTCTCGATCAACACAATCCTGCTATTTCTTGGCATGGCGGCGGCTGCAAATGCAGCAAAACTATCGTGGCGTCGCCAGTCGCACTTGTCGCCATAATCGAGGGATGCACGCTTTAACGTCTTGTCTGATAAAGGAAAACCGCAAGGTTCGATGACATCTAACCCAACCCCAAGGCAGGCGGTAAGACGAATGGCCGCACCGAGATTTGGCGCGATATCTGGTTGAAAGAGAGCTAGGCGCACGTTATGCAATCTCATCTTTGGAGGGGGTGCCGCAAGATGCGGCGTTCCGTCGCACGTTCAAAAGGCATTATCGCCCTAGTTTTAGCGGTAAACGACTTTTGGACGTGTGTGAATGCGGGAGTAGCAAGGTGTCAGCCACCAATCATGAAGTAGCCGGCGAGGCCGGAGAACCAACACGGCGTGACATGATTCATGTCGCGACTGGGGCCGTAGCAGCAGGCGGTGCCGCCATGCTTGCTTGGCCGCTCATCAATCAAATGAATCCAGCAGCCGATACGCGCGCTTTGGCATCGATTGAGTTTGATGTGGCCAAAGTTGCAGAAGGTTCGCAAACCAAAGTCATGTGGCGTGGTAAGCCTTTGATCATCCGGCATCGGACAGCTGAGGAAATTGCGCAAGGCAAAAAAGACGACGGTGCAGATCTGAAGGATCCCCAAACCGACGAGCAGCGCACGATGCAATCCAATGAACAGCCCGGCAAGCCCGAGTATCTGATCATGGAAGCAAACTGCACGCACTTGGGTTGTATCCCTGTCGGCGTCGCTGAGCCCGGCTATATTGGTGAGTATGGCGGTTGGTTCTGCCCTTGCCACGGCTCGCACTACGACACCGCTGGCCGGATCCGCAAGGGACCAGCCCCGAAAAACCTCTATATTCCGCCCTATGTCTATACCGGCGGTACAGTCGTAAAGATTGGATGATACGAACATGAGTGGACCTTCAAGCTATGTGCCTAAGTCCGACCTCGAAAAGTGGTTGGATACACGGCTGCCGATCGTGCGGTTTATGAATGACACGATGGTCGATTTTCCGACCCCAAAGAACCTGAATTATTGGTACACGTTCGGTGGTATTTTGGCGGTGTGTTTGGCCAGCCAAATCATCACCGGCATCATTCTCGCGATGCATTATGTGCCCCATGTTGATATGGCGTTTAACTCGGTTGAGCGCATCATGCGGGACGTCAACTATGGTTGGCTGATCCGCTTCATGCACTCCAACGGTGCCAGCATGTTCTTCTTGGCCGTTTATATCCACATTTTTCGTGGCCTGTATTACGGCTCCTACAAAGCACCACGCGAAATCCTGTGGGGTTTGGGTGTCATCATCTTCTTGTTGATGATCATCACGGCCTTTATGGGCTATGTGTTGCCTTGGGGTCAGATGTCCTTGTGGGGCGCAACCGTGATCACCAACATCGTGGGTGCTGTGCCATTTGTCGGTGACTCGATCAAAACATGGTTGCTCGGTGGCTTTGCTGTCGACAATGCGACTCTGAACCGCTTCTTCTCGCTGCACTACCTTTTGCCCTTCGTCATTGCAGGCGTGGTGGTGTTGCACATCTGGGCGCTGCACGTGCCAGGCAACAACAACCCAACCGGTGTTGAAGTCCAAGATGTGAAGAAAGAAACCTTGCCATTCCACCCGTACTACACGGTGAAGGATGCATTCGCGATTTGCGTCTTCTTGTTAATCTTTGCTGGCTTTGTCTTCTTCGGCCCCAACACTTTGGGTCACCCAGACAATTATATCCCTGCAAACAATCAGGTGACACCAGCGCATATTGTGCCTGAATGGTATCTCTTGCCCTTCTACGCCATTCTGCGTGCGATCACATTCGACGTCCTGATCATTGATGCCAAGTTTGGCGGCGTGATCGCGATGGGTGGTGCAATCCTGATCTTGTTCGCGCTGCCTTGGCTCGACTCGTCCAAGATCAAGTCCATGCGCTATCGCCCCGTAGCCCGTATGTGGTGGTTTGCCTTCGTGCTGAACTTCCTGATGCTGGCGGTCTGTGGTGCCATGCCGGCCGAACCACCCTGGACAGCTATCTCGTTGATCTGCACGATCTACTACTTCGCCTATTTCTTGGTCGTCTTGCCTGTTCTGGGCGTGATCGAGAAACCCCAAACCCCTCCGGCGTCAATTGCAGACTCAATCCTGCAATCGCACAAAAAGTCGGCTGGTGTGTCTGCAGCAGCTGTACCGGCGGAATGAGGAACTTTGTAATGAAACCAACTTTCGCACGCCGCTTTATCGCCGGGGTCTTGGGACTTGTCTCCGTCGTAGCTTTCACCAGCAGCGCCCAAGCTGCTGGGGAAGCCAAGCACCCACGGGAAGTCAATGGCTCGTGGGAAGGCCCGTTTGGCCGCTTTGATCGGGCCCAGCTGCAACGCGGCTTCCAAATCTATAAGGAAGTCTGCTCGGGCTGCCATTCCATGAACTTGCTGCATTACCGTAACCTCGGTGATGAACATGGCCCGTTCTATGATCCCAAATATCCAAACCCGAACGAAAACCCTGTCGTAAAGGCAATTGCCGCTACCTATACGGTGAAAGTCATTGATGCCGATGGCAATGAGGAGGAGCGTCCAGGTCTGCCTTCAGACAAGTTTGTTTCGCCCTTCGAAAATGCATCACAGGCAAAAGCAGCCAATGGCGGGGCGATGCCTCCCGATATGTCTGCTCTGATCAAGGCACGTCATAATGGTGGCGACTATGTCTACTCACTCTTGACCGGCTATGATCAAGAGCCACCCAAAGGCAAGTCCATTCCGGAGGGCAAGCATTACAACCCGTATATGCCCGGCGGCGTGATCGCGATGGGTCCGCCCATGGTTGATGAGCAAGTGACCTATGCCGAAACCGAAGGCAATAAGGGCGTGAAACCAACTGTGGACCAAATGGCCCATGACGTGGTGGCTTTCTTGAGCTGGGCGTCGGAGCCCCATCAAACCCAACGTAAAATTACCGGCTTTGGGGTAATGGGCTTCTTGTTGATCCTCACGATCCTGTTGTGGTTCTCATATCGCCAAGTGTGGCGCAACGTCGAGCACTAAGCTGAAGCGAAGTCGCTAAAGGCAAAGGCCGCCCCATAGGGCGGCCTTTTTGCTGTGTGGTCTGGCAGCTCTTCCGTCCCCTCGGGACAGCGTCCCCATTCATGGCAAAGCCGGTGAAGGGATATTCAGCGAGTAGCCGTCATAGATAGCTGCTTTCTCACTGTGGTTTATCGGATGATTGTGGCCTCGCCTAAGCCCGACGATCTAGCGCAACGGCACTGGTATCGCGGAACGCTTGTGCACCGGGGCCATAGGCCACAGGGGTTGGGCGGGCTGCCACAGCTTCCTCTGCAATAGCGCGAACCAAGCCTTCCGCCAAAGCGCGCTGTCGGCCTAAAGCGCGTTCATGGGCTTCCATTGCGGCCTTAAAGCGCTCGGTTTCAACGGTTAAAGTGGCCTTGAGGACTGGCGGTACGCCTTCGAGAACCGATGGGTTCTGAGCGATCCGTCGACTTTCGAGCGCATAGACATTGGCGAGGCGAGCCGATTCCTCGTTCAAGGCTTGTGCCTCCAAGAACCGGCTGCCCTCAAACAAAGCCGCTTGGCGTTCCGCCAGATCGGCAAGCCTGCGCGTCAATAAAATCAATTGGTCCATTAAGTCGCTTGGGTCGTTGGCCAGTAGGGTCATGATTTATACTCCCGCTGCTTGCGCGCGCTCTTGGATTTTCAACATTTCTCGCTTCACGGCGGTCGCAATCCCAATGCCGCCCTGTTCGCTGAAGCCCTTGGCATATTCCTCGGTCAGAAAGGGGCGAAAGGCGCGTTCGGCCGCGCCACCGCCAAACATGGAGTCAGACATGTCGGTGTCGGTTTCCATCAAGGACAACATTTGTGCCAGCGCCATGCGCTCAAACTCGCGCGCGGTCTTGTCCATCTCCGCATTGGATTTCAGCGTTTTTGCGCGCGCGCCCAAAACTTCCACCGAAGCAGATTGGGTCTGGGGGAAGGGCATAACTGGGGCAATTGAGTCCATTTTCTTTCGGTCCCTTACATCACTTCGATGTCGGCTTGCAGCGCACCAGAGGCTTTTAGCGCCTGGAGAATTTGAATGAGGTCACGTGGGTTCACACCCAAAGAATTGAGCCCTTCGACCAGATCGCGGAGCGGCACACCACCGCGGATAACGGTTAGGTCGCCCTTATCCTCCTCCACCGTGACGCTCGAACGTGGTACCACAGTCGTCTCGCCTTGGCTCAATGGGTTAGGTTGGCTGACCAAGGGGGTCTCTTGTACCGAGACTGTCAGGTTGCCCTGTGCGACAGCGACGGTGGACACGCGCACATTATCGCCCATCACAACAATGCCAGAGGCTTCATCGACAACAATCTTGGCAACCAGATCGGGGGTCACGGTCAAGCGCTCGACCCGGCTAATCAAATTGACCATATCGCCTGGATAGCCAATCGGCTTGGACAGAACGACGGTGGAAGGATTGTCGACCGAAGCTGCTGCAACACCCAGATTGGCGTTAATGGCGTTGGCGATGCGTCGTGCGGTCGTGAAATCAGGGTTGCGCAGGGCAAGACGAAGCTCTGTTTGACCGGCAAGGTCGAAATGAAGCTCACGCTCAATGAGGGCACCATTGGCGATGCGGCCATTTGTGCTGACACCGCGGCTGACACTGGTGCCGGAATTACCCGTGGCAGTAAAGCCACCTACCGTCAGTTGGCCTTGGGCGACCGCATAGACTTGGCCGTCCGCGCCCATCAATGGGGTCACCAGCAAGGTGCCGCCTTCCAAACTCTTGGCGTCGCCAAAAGCGGAGACGGAGATATCCAGCCGGGTGCCTTGGGTAGCAAACGGTGGCAAGCTGGCGGTGACCATGACTGCGGCAACATTCTTGGTTTGCAGATTTTGCTCGCGCGTGTTGACTCCCATACGCTCCAACATGGCTTCCAAGCTTTGTTTGGTGAAGGGGGAGTTGCGCAGCCCGTCACCGGTTCCAGCGAGGCCAACAACAATGCCATAGCCAATCAATTGGTTGTCGCGCACGCCTTCAATTTGCACCAAATCCTTGATGCGCGATTGGGCCAAAGCTTGCGATGGCAAGACAGAGCCAAGGCTGAGTAGCCCCAAAACGAGGGCAGCAAAAACAAGACGGAATACGGGCGTAAAAATTTGTGTCATTGAAATCTTGCATGCTAATTTCATGCCGTGAGGTGGCTCCGTAAAAGCCATTTAAAACAGCATATTAATATGTGGTCTCAAACCGCTTTCGAGGGCTGGATCGGCAAGCTTTGCCTAGTTCTGGTGGCATTATGCCGCCCACCCACTCACTTTTGTCACACATTAATCAGGCCTTAACCGGGTCGGCCCATGAATCATGTTTATGAAAGTTAATGCGCCTGCGTCCACATCCACGGTTTCTGGAGCCCGTCGCGCCACCGGTGGTGCGGCACCCGGCTTTGTGCTGCCTGGCCAAGTGGAGGGGGGACCCGCGCAAGTCAATCGTGCGATGTCGGCCACGTCCATTGCCAATGTTGGTGCTCTCTTGGCGCTGCAGGGCGAGGATGATGTGGTTGAGCGTCGTCGCCGCGCGACGCGTCGGTCGTCAACCCTTCTTGACCAATTGGATGAGATCAGAGTGGCAATTCTCGGTGGCGGTGTCAGTCGCGAACAAGTTGCGCGCCTGTCTCAAACCTTGCGTGAACATCGCGATGCGGTTGATGATCCATCCCTCAATGCGCTTCTCGATGATGTTGAGCTGCGGGCAGAAGTTGAACTCGCTAAGCTTGAGCGTGCGCTTTAGGGACCTGAGCTTGTCAATTTGAGCGGTGGCGGTTTCCGTTAGAGCCAATTGTCAATTCTTTTAGCAGTTAAGCGACTAGCCCAATGTTTCTAGCGCCTTGCGAGCCGTCTCGGGCTTCACTATAGCGCGAAGACATCGTGCGATGCCTTTATCGTTCACATGCAGAAACAGGGGTACGTCATGACGACGATAGTTATGCCAAACACCGGTGTTCCAAGTGACTATGTGCCTTCCGACGACGAAGAGTTCATGAATGAACGGCAGCGTGAATATTTCCGCAAGAAGCTGCAAGATTGGAAAGAGTCGATCCTAGCAGACTCCAAAGATACTTTGTCGCATTTGCAAAATGAGACCGCCTCTTTGCCAGATGTGGCAGACCGCGCTTCGGCTGAAACCGATAAGAGCATTGAGCTTCGCGCCCGTGATCGCCAACGCAAGTTGATTTCCAAGATTGATGCGGCTCTGCGCCGGATCGATGATGGCTCTTACGGCTATTGCGACGAAACCGGCGAGCCAATCTCTTTGGGCCGCTTGATGGCCCGCCCCGTAGCGACCTTGAGCTTGGAAGCCCAAGAACGCCACGAGCGGTCGGAGCGTATTCACCGCGACGACTAAGTCGCGCGGATCAGAACTTGTTAGAAGGGGCTGATGGCTCCCATGATTTGCTGACCTTTTGGTGGCTGCTGATAGGCTGTGATTTGGCCACGTCCTCCATAAGAGATGCGGGCTTCGGCCATTTGCGTATGGCGAACCTGATTGGCAGAGGTGATATCCTGCGGCCTCACGATCCCTGACACCAAGAGTTCGCGCAATTCATTATTTATCCGCACTTCTTGGCGCCCAGCCACAACCAAGTTGCCATTGGGTAGAACTTGGGTGACGATGGCGGCAACCGTCATATCGACCTTTTCATTGCGCGCCACTTGGCCTTGGCCCGCGAACGCCCCATTGGAACTGGCTCCGACCATCGTGGATGGATCAAAACCCTCGGGCAGCACTTTGCCGGGTAATTGCTCGAGACCAAAAAAGCTCGTGACGCCGCCATCCATCGTGGATTTACGCGTTCGGCCGGTTGAATTGTTCAATTGCGCTTGGTCATTAATCTGGATCAACACGGTTAGAATATCGCCAATGTTAGAGGCGCGAGGATCGTTGAAGAATTGCCGTGAGCCCGCTTTCCATAGGGAATTGGACGAGGCCTGTTGAAATTGCTGTGTCGGCATTGGCATAACAACTTGCCGACGCCCAGTTGCAGCATAGGCGGGGTTTTCAATGGGGGTCACTTCTGGCGGCTTACCAGCTGTTCGCACTTCTTCCATGGTAGAAGCGCAACCGGTCAAGGCTAGGGCCGCGACAATCATCATGCTCAACTTTTGCATCAATTGACTCCATTCGGATTAGGCACCCGAGCCGATAGCTGGCTTAGCATCACGCGGGCCGTGCCCGGACCATCGACGATGGCTTCCAGCACTTTGTTGGATTGTGGATTTAGTACTTTCACATTGGCACCAATGGCGGCATCGCCCAGCGCTCTGCCGCGCACCGAAAGTTTGAGGCCGTCGGCTTCATAGATCAGGGTCACCGGCTCATTGCGGCGGACCGATGGTGTCTCCATCACATCCAGTGCGCGCAAAGGCATATTAGCCAGCAGCACGCGCTTCGCGGTTTTGCCAATCAAGGCTTCCGGATCAGCCAAGGCATCACGTGGTGCATTGGCGGGCGTGTCAATCCAGACCACATCTTCGGTTTGAATAGTCTCGCCGCGTTGAATCGTCCGGCCAAGTACGGCAACAGCTTCGGGGCGGGCAGGGGTCATCGTCGTGCCTGCCCGCTGACGGATTTCAGAAACGTTGGGCGTTGCAGCTGTCGGTTGAATGGGGATCAAAGGATCTATGCGGCCTGGGCCATTGACGACAATTTGGCGTACCCCTTCGCGGTTTGGCCAGTTGAGCCCCGCCGCACGGGCACGCGCTTGTAAAGGACCTGCACCAAACACAACCATCTGGCCGGGGCCCGGCGAGCGTGCCAGTGGTTGATTGGCATATGCGCCCGCATTGTCGAATACATCGCCAAACGTAATCTGCGCTTTGTCGGATCGCGGATTGGCTTTTAGCGCCAAGACGGGGCCTGCTTGTGCTGTTTGGGCAAAGCCTGGACTGACCTGTACCACCGGGGCAGCTATCAGGCCCAAGGCAAAGCAGGATGTCCAACTTAGGCGCAAGAGGGGGCGAAGGGCTTTCATCTAAGCCTTACCGGAGGACTTGAGATGTGGCTTGCATCATCTCGTCGGTGGCATTGATCACTTTGGAATTCATCTCATAAGCCCGCTGGGCGATAATGAGGGCGGAGATCTCAAATACCGGATTGACGTTGGAAGCTTCCACATAATTTTGGTTGATCGAGCCGAGGCCCGGTCCCGTTGGGTTGCCAATCGTGGCAGGGCCCGATGCGGCGGTTTCCACCAAGAGATTGTCGCCCAAGGCTTCCAAGCCCGCTGGATTCACAAAGGCCGCGAGCGTAATCTGCCCTAAATCCTGTGGTGCGGTTTGGCCTGAAATGATGGCTTGTACTTGACCAGAAGGCGAAATGGAGAAGTCGAGCGCACCGTCGGGGATTTGGATTTCAGGCTGAACGATATAGCCTTCGCCCGTCACGATTTGCCCAGTTGCGGAGGAGGAAAAATTGCCTGCCCGCGTGTATGCCGTCCGACCATCAGGCAACAGGACTTGGAAATAGCCGCGCCCATTGATGGCCATGTCATATTTATTGTCGGTGCGGGTCAGGCTGCCTTGCTCGGCAATGCGATAGACTGAACCTGTTTTCACCCCATAACCAACTTGAACGCCTGTTGGGTCAATTGTACCGGAATCCGACGTCGTCGCACCAGGCCGTTCGAGGTTCTGATAGATTAGATCCTGAAACTCTGCACGTTGGCGCTTAAATCCCGTGGTATTCATATTGGCGATGTTGTTCGAAATGACTTCCACATTAAGCTGTTGGGCCAACATGCCAGTAGCTGCGATATTCATAGAGCGCATGTGCTTGGTCCTTTAGTCAGATTAGGATTGAACTCGGGCGAGACGTTCGATCGCTCGGCCACGCAAGTCTTCGGTTTGTTTCTGCAGGCGGGTTGCGCTTTCAAAGGCACGACTGATTTCCATAATGCGGGTAAGCTCTGTCACGGCAACGACGTTAGAGCCCTCAATCATGCCTTGGACAATTTGCGGGTCGGCAGCGACTTGGGCTGCTTCGCCCGTCGGCCGCCATAAATTGTCGCCGACTTTGTCGAGTGCGCCGGGACGGTCAAATCGCGCAATGCCAAGTTGCGCCACGGTCACACCATTTTGCGAGATGGAGCCGTTTTTGGCGACCAAGGGTTCGCCTTGGGTTAGATCCAGCGTGATTGGCTGACCGGCAGTGTCGAGCACGGGGCGACCATCGCCTGTCACAATCCGACCTTGCGTGTCCATTTGGAAACGACCGTCGCGGGTATAGGCATTGCCTTGCGGCGTCTGTACCGTGAAATAGCCTTCACCAGCTAAAGCGAAGTCAAGCGGGTTATCGGTGCGTTGCAAGGCACCAGGCCGGAAGTCGCGCGCAATTGTATAGTCGCGGACAAACTCAACGGTCTTGGGTCGTTCAGCGATGGAAGCTGGCCTGCGGATCACCGGCTCAAACAGCACCGATTCTGACTTAAAGCCCGCAGTTGACACGTTGGCCATATTGTTTGCTGCGACATCCATTTGGCGTCGCAGGGCATTTTGAGCCGAAAGAGTAATGAGAAGTGTATTGTCCATCTCTATGTCTACCTTCTAGGTGAGCTCACGATGCGCTTTGGCACCAAATTCTCTGAGCCAGGCCCATCATCTTGCAAGAGACGGGCCAAGAATTAATCATTAAAATTCAATATTCTAAAATAGTTGGTTGAGGGCTCCGGCAGATGATGCCGTGAAAAAAGCGCCAAACTAGGCGTTTTCGGTCCCGCTCTCGGCAGTTTTTGCCGCATGGTTAAGATTTGGTGACATTTCATTAACCACGATTGGCTTAACTCCCATGGTGCAAGAGTGCCTTTGTGCGTCCGCTGAGTCGGGGCCCGTTCAAGCCTGTGAGAGAATCTGATGGCCGGAAAAAAAGAGAAAAAGGGTGAAGCTCCTCCTGAGGGTGCTGATGGCGCCGAAGGCGAAGAAGGCGCTGGCGGCAAGAAGAAGCTTGCTGGCAAGCAGCTGATTTTATTCATCGTTCTGCCCGCTATCTTGCTTTTGGGCGGCGGCGGAGCTGCAGCCTATTTCCTCGTTTTCGCGAAGAAACCCGCCGCGGTTGCCGATGCCCATGGCGAAAAGGGTAAGGAAGGCGAGAAAAAGAAGAAGGACGAAAAGAAAAAGAAGGAAGATGGCAAGCACGACAAGGGCGGCGACAAGAAAGATGCCGCGGGCGGTGTTAAGCTGGCCGAAGGTCCGAATGGCGAGGGCTTCATGACCTTACCAGATTTGATCGTCAATATTGCCACCGCGGACTCTCGGCCGGCATATTTGAAGCTGCGTCTAACGCTGCAGGCCAAGGATTTGGAAACCGCTGAGGCGATTGAGCCGCTTCTGCCCCGGATACTCGATCAATATACTGGCTTCCTGCGCGAATTGCGGATGGAAGATATCGCAGGGTCAGCCGGCTATTCGCGGCTGCAGCTTGAGCTTCTTAAGCGCGTGAATCTGGCGGTTGCGCCCGCCCAAGTCGATGCCGTGCTCATCGAAGAAATGTTGGTCCAATAATGGCGGATGATCTCGATCAAGATGCAATGGCGGCTGCTTGGGAAGCAGAAGCCATGGGTGAAGGTGGCGGTGGCGGCGGCGATGACGCCTTTGCTGCTGAATGGGAGGCCATGGTTGGTGGTGAGACCGGAAAGACCATCTCTGCCTCAGCCATTGGTGCCGAACGGGTTCTAAACCAAGACGAGATCGACTCGCTATTGGGCTTTGACCTTGGCGATGATGACAGCGATGAAAAGAACGGCATCCGCGGCATCATCAATTCTGCGCTCGTTTCCTACGAGCGTCTGCCAATGTTGGAAATCGTCTTCGACCGTTTGGTGCGCTTAATGACCACCAGCTTGCGGAATTTCACCTCCGACAACGTTGAAGTCTCGCTGGACCACATTTCGTCGATCCGTTTTGGCGACTATCTCAACTCTATCCCGCTGCCCGCTATTTTAGCCGTTTTCCGCGCCGAGCAATTGGACAATTACGGTTTGATGACTGTTGATTCAAATCTGATTTACTCAATTGTGGACGTTCTCCTTGGTGGTCGCCGCGGCACAACAGCGATGCGCATCGAAGGCCGTCCTTACACGACGATTGAGCGCATGCTGGTTACGCGGATGATCGAGGTGATTTTGCAAGACATGCAGGCTGCCTTTGAGCCGTTGAAGCAGGTGGATTTCTCGCTGGACCGGATTGAGACCAACCCGCGCTTTGCCGCCATCGCGCGGCCTGCCAACGCTGCCATCATGATCAAGATGCGGATCGATATGGAAGACCGGGGCGGGCGGGTGGAGCTTCTTCTTCCTTACGCAACGCTTGAGCCGATCCGTAAAATGCTCATCCAACAATTCATGGGTGAGAAATTCGGGCGGGATAATATTTGGGAAGGCCACTTGGCTACCGAACTTTGGTCGACGGATATGCAGGTTGAGGCAGTCCTCGATGAGTTGCCGGTACCATTGGGCCGCTTGTTGAACTTGAAGGTCGGTGAAACCGTGTTCTTGAACCAGCCCCCAGATGGCAGCGTGGAATTACGCTGTGGCCAAATCGCCTTAACCAAAGGGCGCATGGGCAAAATGGGCCGTGCGATTGCCTTGTCTTTGGATGGGCCGCTCTCAAACTCGGCAAGACGGGAACTGATGAACCAATGACCGACCTCTACATCCCGATTGCGCAGATCATTTTGGCTGTGGCTATGTTGGCGGTTGCCATTTTGTGCATCCGTCTCGACCGCAAGATTACCGCCCTTCGCGAAGGCAAAGACGGCGTGGCGGCGGCTGCTGCGGAACTTGCTTTGGCTGTTGGCCGGGCAGAAGCGTCGGTTTCAGCTTTGAAGTCGGTATCAGAGGCAGCTGGCGAAGACCTCCAACGCAGTATCGAAGAGGCACGTGCTGCGGCAGAGGCTTTGAAATTCCTAGTGACCACCGCCCGCGCGGTAGAGGTAAAGCCAGCCCCGGCACCAGAACCAGCGCCCGTCCGTCAAAAGCGCGACCTGCGTTGGGATGAAGAAGAAGTAGAAGAAGATTTCCGGTTGGCGCGGCGCGGCCGTCCGCTGACCGAGACATGGGGTGGTTTGAGATGAAGTTTAAGCTTCGGCCTTTGACGGCTTTGGCTTTAGGTTTGGGTGTGGTCGGCTTGGCGCAAGTCGGCCGCGTTGCGTTTGACGCTACCAACGCCATGGCTGCAGGCGAGCCTGCAAAGAAGGAGGCTGCAGCGCCAGCTGCGCCTGCCGAAGGTACGGCCGCCGCTGGTGCGCCTAAGGCTGGCCCGCCTATGTGTCTGCCTGTCGATTTGGCTAAGGAAGCCGGCATTAGTGCGGCTGAATTCCGCTTGCTGCAAACCTTGCAAGAGCGTCGCCAGACGCTGGACACGCGCGAGCGCGATATCGTGACTCGTGAAAATCTGCTGGCAACAACTGACGCGAAAATCCAAGAGCGAATGAATGCGTTGAAGGCCGTTGAAGGCAATCTTCAAAAACTATTGGGCCAAGTCGATGATTTGGAATCTCAGCGCATCACGTCGCTTGTCCGCGTCTACGAGAAGATGAAACCCAAAGATGCTGCGGCTGTTTGGGAAGGTTTAGACACCGAAGTCTTGTTGAAAATCGCTCAGAAAATGAAAGAGCAGCCACTCTCGCTCATTCTGGCAAAAATGTCGCCAGAGCGCGCCCGAGAGGTCACGCGGCGTTTGGCAGAAATTGATGCACCAGCTCTGCCTGTGATGGCCGGCAATCCACCAGCCGCGCCCCTTAATGCAGCTACCCCCGCCGCCCCTGCCGCTACGCCCCCTGCGGCGAAGGCACCCGCGGCCAAGGCCCCCCCTGCGAAGGCACCTGGCCAGCAAGCGGCCTTGAATAATCAAGCTAAAGGTGGTCCTACCCCTAAGGGTTCCGCGGCAGCAAATGCAGCCTTGGACGCAAAAGGAGCTGGCCCAGCTGGTGCTGGTCCAACCACACCGCGCGCGCCAACCCCTAAAGCCCCCAATAATCCATCAACCCCACAGCCTGCTGCAAAGGCAGCAAGTGGACAGGCCCCAGCAGATCCAGCACAACGACCAAAGGCCTAATTTAGGGCCTTTTTGCCTCTGCCACGCACCACAGGCTGGTAAGGGGAACTTAACCGGATTCAGGCATAAGCGGATTTCTCCAAAAACTGGGCCAGACGTGGCTTAGCGGTGGGAATAAGAGATCTGACTTAGAGACCAGATGGCCAAATTGCGTCGGTTACTTGCTTATGTTGTCTGCGTGGCGCTCGCG
The DNA here is from genome assembly GCA_027485915.1 of Alphaproteobacteria bacterium. Classification (GTDB taxonomy): domain Bacteria; phylum Pseudomonadota; class Alphaproteobacteria; order Caulobacterales; family Aquidulcibacteraceae; genus Aquidulcibacter. The sequence goes on from JAIXQA010000075.1 coordinate 174,631, forward strand.
TCACCGCCGATAGCCTATGGCCAAAATGCCGCGCCTGCTGGTGGAAATGCCCCGGTAGCCCTGCAAGGCCTCAAAGGGGTAAAGCTCTCTGCGAGCCAAGATGCCACCTATGCACGTCTGTTAATCGCTTGGCCCGCGGGCACTAATCTTTCTGCCACAGTCGTGGCTACGCCCAACAATGGCCTAGCCATGATCCGTTTGCCACGGGCGATTGAAGCAGATCCAACCGCCTATGCCTCCGGGGCTCCAGAGTTTGTAGCCTCTGCCGCTTTGAGCAATGACAAGCGTACCATACGCGTGGCGCTTCTTCAGCCCACACGTGTCGTCACCAGCCGCGTTGGCAATGTGCAGGCCTTTGACTTTGTTTTGGCCAACGCCGAAGCGCCGCCGCCCTATGATGGGGAGCCCAAGGCACTAGCCTCTGCCGACTCGCAAGCTAAGGCAGGCGAGGGTGGGGCGAGCGACGGGTCTGGTCCGCCGAAGAAGATGATCAATGGTGCCGCGCCAATTGGTGCACCAAAGATACAAGTAGATGTATTTGAAGCGAAAGAATTCACCCGCCTGCGCCTGTCGCGGATCGGGAACCAGTTTCCTTTGCCCGCTCATGGCTATGCCCGCCGGGGAGATCGACTTGCGATTGCACTGCCTGGCAAGTTTGCTTTTGACACAGCCGCCATTCGCAACCGCCCCCCTGCACGGATTGAAGATGCCGCGCGCTATAATTCCGATACAGATTCGTCATTCTTGCTTGACGTGGCGCCGGGCAGTGTCGTGCGACATAGCCGCGATGGTAATGCAATTCTGATCGATATTCTGCCGGAGGGGGCAAACCCAGACACGATCGAGGCCTTGCAGCAAGAGGCTGGTGACAAGATCGGTTCACCGGAGCCAAAATCTGTGGCGGGGAAGGCGGCTTCGAAACAAGCACCCAAGGCAGGTGCGCCAGATGCAGGCGCGCCCTTAGATGATGGCGCGCAAGCTGAAGCCAGTGAAATGGATGCGGAAGCACTGTTAACGCAGCGACCAGATCCTGCTCCAACGGGCCGCGTCCGTATGAGCAGCGGCATGGTCGGGAAAGAATTGCAGCTCGAATTTGCCTTTGAAGCGCCAGCGCCCGCAGTCATTTATCGCCGAGGCGATTCCATTTACGCGCTGTTTGCGACTTCCGCTGAAATGGATATTGGCCGGGTCCCAAGCGGCAAATATGTGACCCGGATGGAGCGAGTCCGTGGCGAGGGCGTATCCGGCGTGCGCATTGTTGCGCCGCCAGAAGTGCAGGTTATCCCGACATCAATTGGGCCTAAATGGAAACTCGTCTTGTCGCCGCAAAGGCAAACGGCCTCGCGTTCCATCGGCCTCGTTCGCGAGCAGGCCTTGGATGGAACCTCGCGGGTGAAGGCGTTGGTGCCAGATGGTGCAGCCACTGGCGTGCTGACTGACCCCGAAGTGGGCGACACCATATTGGTGGGGCTCGCTCTTGGACCCGTCAGCAACTTGGCGGCACAGCGGTCGTACTTGGAAGCTGTCTTACCTGAAACTTATCATGGTCTTGTGGTTGCACCTCGGACCGATGACTTTGAATTACGCCGCGATGTTGATGGCTTTGTATTGGTTCGGCCCGAAGGTATGGCGTTGTCGGGCCTTACGGGATCGGACGAAATGGAAGCTGGCGCGGCAGTTGCCCCTGGCTTTATTGACTTCAAGTCATGGCAGTTGGGGCCAAAGGCCGATTTTACCAATAACCTCAATAAATTACGGCGCAAAGCTGCGATTGAACTGGGCGATACCAATAATAAGATTACCGCTCGTGTTGATTTGGCGCGCTTCCTTGTGGCTTGGGACTTGGGTGCTGAAGCGTCGGGTGTCATCCGTCAATTGCGGTCAGACGTGCCCGCCCTGGAGCGCTCGCCAGAGCTTTTGGCCCTTGAGGGCATTGCAACTCTTATGGGTGGACATGGCAAAGCGGCTTTAGATTTGTTGAGCGAGCCCGAAATCGCAGAAGATCCAGCCGCACAATTATGGGCGGGGCTGGCTGCCCAAATGAGTGGTAATCCCAGTGAAGCCCGTGTCCGCTTTGAGCGCGGCAAAACCGCGTTGCAGAATTTTGAGCCTGAGTATCGCGCGCGCTTCAATATTGCGAATGGCAATGCGGCTTTGGAGATGGGCGATGGTGCCTTGGCATCAATGGCGGCCACCAGCGCACAACGTGAAGCCCAGAACAGCCTAACCCAATTGCAGGCCGCCCTTTTGGCAGCTCGGGCCATGGGGGCAACTGGGCGCGTCAATGAAGCGCTGGTCGCCCTGACAAAATTGGCGAGTGCGCCAGACCGTGAAATTGCTGCGCGTGCTGCTTATGAAAAGGCCAATCTTGGTGAGTCGAGCGGCAAGATCCCCCCGATAGAATCGATCAAGGCTCTTGATGCGCTGCGTTATAGTTGGCGCGGGGATGATTTAGAGCTCGATATTCTGCGCCGCTTGGGTGGCCTCTATATTCAAGCAGGCGATATTCGCTCAGGCTTGACCACAATGGCGAGTGCATCGACCTTGCGGCCTGACTTGCCCGCAGCACGGCGTTTGCGTGATGATCTGTTCCAGCAATTCAAGTTCTTATTCTTGGAAGGTGGTGCGGATGGCATGGACCCAATCCAAGCCTTGGCACTCTTTTATGACTTCCGCAATTTGGCCCCGATTGGCCCGGATGGAGACCGGATGGTGCGAGGCTTGGCTGAGCGGCTCGTTGCGCTCGACCTATTGCCCCAGGCAACCCAATTGCTGCAGCACCAAGTCGATAAGCGGTTAGAAGGCTTCTCGAAGTCTCAGGTCGCAACCGATCTGGCCGCCCTCTATCTGATGGACCGTCGTCCCGAAGATGCCTTACGCGCGATTTGGAACAGCCGCGTATCTCTTTTGCCAGAACCGCTGAACGAGCAACGCCGCTTGATCGAAGCAGCAAGCCTAGCCGAACTCGGTCGCAAAGATCATGCGCTTGAGACGATTGAGTTTGACGATTCTCCCGATGCCGCCCGGGTGCGGACCGAAATCTATATGCGTGCGGGCGATTGGCCAAATGCGGCGGCGAATGCGCGGGCTTCGCTGCCTCCAGCCCGGGCTAATTTGACTCCGGAAGATGCCGGTGAAGTTTTGCGGGTAGCCGTGGCCCAAGCCATGGCACGCGAAGATGGCTTTAATCGTGGATTGGTTCGCACCCACGGCCCTGCCATGAGCAAAAGTGCTTATGCTGAAGCCTTTAAGGTCGTAACCGATACGGCCATTCCCTCAAGCGCTGCCTTGCAATCGGCTGTAAAAATCGCCACCGGTGGCTCGCCCTATGATGGGCTGATGCGTCGTTTGCGCGACCGATTGAACCAGATCGAAGCGCCGACCGATGCCCAAACTGCCCAAGCCGCCAACGCCAATGGCCCCACCGATGGCAACCCGAATGGCCGTTTAAGCGCGGCCCTGCTTTCAGTTCTTCCAAAAGCCCTGCAGCCTGACGCAGCACCCAAGCAAGAAGCACCACTCTTGCCAGACGTTCGCCCAAGCTTGCCGCCACAACGATCGCCAGCCGTGGCCTCCGCACCACAGCGTGCCCCGGTGCGTCCGGCCAATGCGGCACCAAAGACGGCGCAAAATCAAACTAAAGCGAAAGCACCGGCCCGACCAGCTGCTCGCGCTGGAGTCGATGCGCCCCGCGATCCCCCGCCTGCACCTGTTGTCGGTCGCTAGCCCGGCGGCACGGCCCTAAAACTTTGCACAAGGCTTTCAGCAACCAAGCGCCAGCCATCCACCAGTACGAAGAAGATTAGCTTAAACGGCAGCGATACAACGACCGGTGGCAACATCATCATGCCCATCGCCATCAAAAGCGATGCCACAACCAGATCAATTACCAAAAACGGCACGAACAAGAGAAACCCGATCTCAAAGGCACGCCGCAATTCGGAAATCATAAAGGCCGGCGTGACCACGCGCATCGGTAACGCTTGCGCATTTTGTGGGGTCGGGATGCGAGCTAGACGGATAAAAAGCTCAAGGTCTTTTTCGCGTGTCTGTGCCAACATGAATTGTTTCAAGGGCTCGGTTGCGCGCGGCCAGGCTTGCTCCATCGTCACCTCTTGCTTGGTCAGAGGGGCAATGCCCTCATTCCAACTCCGCTCAAACGTCGGCTGCATGATGAAGGCAGTCAGAAACAGCGCGAGCGAGACCATCACCGCATTGGGAGGCGCTTGTTGTAGGCCGATGGCCGTCCGTAACAAGGACAATACCACGACGATCCTTACGAAGCTCGTCGTCATAATCACGACGGAAGGGGCGAGTGAAAGAACAGTGATCAGCGCAACCGTCTGAACAACACGCTCGGTCAACCCAGTCCCAGTTCCTAAGTCCAGATTGATGCTCTGCGCCATAGCGGTGGCAACCCCCAGCATAGAGGCACCCATCGCGCACACAAAAATAATCAGCCAACGCTGAAGAAGGCGCTTTAGCTCTGCCTTAGATTGGCCGTGAGCGGGCGAGGCTTTCTGCGGGGCTTTGGGCTTCATTGGGGATTGCCTGTGACTGAAGGAACAGCGAGCTGATCGGGAATGGCAATGTCTGGGTCGACGGGCTTGGAACTAAGTGTGCTCGCCCCGGTGGGGGAGACCAAAACCAGATGCTCTTGGTCATCGCACTGGATGAGGATGGCACGAGTCCGCCCGGCATCCAGCCACAATTGTTCAACCAGCTTCAGTCGCCCCTTGGTCAGGCGGGGCATTTGGCCTTGCATCAACCCATAACGTCGGGCCAACCAGGCTGCTCCAAGCAATAGGCCCAGCGTAAACGCGAGGGCAGCCGCTGCCCGAACAAGGTCCAAGAAAAATTCCATTGGTCAGCCCTCTATCCTAGATGCCATACCACCCAGTTTGCGCGCGCTTGTGCTCGTGTAATCCCGCGTCACCCGCTCCGGTTAATCAAAAGTTAACAAAAGGCCTTCATAGTTCTTAATCAGTGCTTAACCATGATCACTTCATCATTACAGATGCGAAGAATCGCAAGGATCAGGTCATGGGCATCACCGACACGCCATTTTTTAACGTTTTGCGCGAACGTATGGGCTTTCTGAATGAACGTCAGAAGCTTTTGGCTGAAAATGTCGCCAACGCGTCCACACCTAAATATGTGCCGCGTGATTTGGATGGTCGCGCGTTCGCCGATGCAATTGCGCGTCAAATGCCACAAGCGCGTAGCGGACTAGCAGGGGCGGCACCTTTGGCCCCGGTCAAAATGGCGGCAACGCGGGCAGGCCATCTTGATGGGGGGGCACCCGCGGCAGGGTCTGGCCGTGCGATCAAGGCACCTGACAGCGAGGTTACCCTCGATGGCAATGCGGTGGTCTTGGAAGAACAAATGATCAAAGTGGCCGATACGCGCATGAATTATGACGCGGCTCTAGGTCTCTATCAAAAAGGTCTGCAATTGATGCGCTTGGCATCGCGTAAGCCGCAATAGGAAGATAAGCCATGTCAGATATGAATGCTGCGCTCAATGTTGCTGCTTCCGGCCTTCGCGCTCAAACCGCGCGAATGAAGGTGATTGCGGAAAACATCGCCAATGCGAATTCAACCGCGCCCAATCCAGGGGCCGATCCCTATCAGCGCAAAGTCAGCGTATTTGGCCAAGTTCTCAATCGCGAGAATGGTACCACGGAAGTCAAAATGACGAAGGTCCAGCGGGATACTTCTGATTTCCGTTTGCGCTATGACCCAACCCATCCCGGTGCCAATGCCGAGGGCTATGTGAAATTGCCGAACGTCAACACGTTGATTGAAAGCCTCGACATGCGTGAGGCTCAGCGTGCCTATGAAGCCAACCTCAATGTCGTTGAAAGCGCGCGGGCGATGATGTCGCGCACGCTGGATCTCTTGCGCCGCTAAGCGCGTTTTTTCAGGAGAAACCTGAGCCATGAATTCTGCTGCTCTTCTGGCTGCCAAAGCCTATGGTGCTGCCGCTGGTGGTGCCGCCCCCAGCACGGGACCTGCCATCGCAGATACCAATTTCAATTTTTCAGCCATGTTGGCCCAACAAGTCTCCTCCACCGTAGAGGCAACCAAGGCGGCAGAAACCCAAGCCGCGCAAGCGGTGACAGGCAAGGCTGAAATGGTCGATGTCGTGACAGCTGTTGCCGCTGCCGAAGTGCAGATGGAAACCATGCTGGCTTTCCGCGATCAGGCGATCCAAGCCTATCAGGAAATCATGCGGATGCCGATCTAGCTCTAAGTGCCCGCCAAACCTGTGTGGCAAACTTGTATCTCCAGCCAATCTAGCCCAGATCAGGCGCATGAGCAGAAGTTTGATCTATGGTGATATTCCCACCGGGCTGGTTGATATGCCGCACGATGGCGTGCAGGTTTCGCCGCTGCATCCGGGCGCTGTCACCTTGGACGCCCTGAAAGAAGGCTCTTATTCCGGCCTCGTGATGCGGGCACCTTCCAATACGATTGAGCGCCGACATGAAATCGCTTTGGCACTGCGCGCACTGGCACCGGGTTCCCCCCTCACGATTTTGGCCCCAAAAGATAAGGGCGGCACCCGCCTCGCGAAAGACTTGCAGGGCTTTGGCGTAAGGGTGTCAGACCAGCCGAAACGTCATCACCGCATCTGCCAAGGCACGCGTCCAGAGGCCATCCGACACATCGAAGAGGCCTTGGCGGAAGGCGGGTTGCGCCCCTTACCTGACCTCGGCATTTGGGGGCAGCCGGGCCTCTTTAGCTGGGATCGTATCGATGCAGGCACCCAAGCTTTGATGGACGCCTTACCGGCTTTGTCCGGGAGGATCGCCGATTTTGGGTGTGGGGCGGGGGTGTTATCTCGCTTTGTTTTACAAAGCCCCAAGGTCACCGCGGTAACCGGCTTTGACCTTGATCGACGCGCGATTGCAGCAGCCCATAAGACCATAGCCGATCCGCGCTTTTCCAGCGTCTGGGTCGATCTTGTTGCCGAAGGAACAGGCGAGCAAACGTTCGATGCCATCGTGATGAATCCACCATTTCACCGCGCCGGGATCGAAGATCAGACCCTGGGGATGGCGATGATTGGCCGCGCCGCTGAGGCTTTGCGCCCCGGGGGCACCCTCTGGCTAACTGCCAACCGTCACCTGCCTTATGAAGCTGTTTTGAAAGCGCGCTTTGCCAGCTTCACCCTGAAATCTGAAGTGCAGGGCTTCAAAGTTTATCAGGCGATCCGATGAGCCGACCGGTGCAGACCGCCCGGCTCGACCGCCTATTAGCCAATATGGGCTATGGCTCACGGCGCGATATTGGCTTGATGACGAAAGCGGGTTGGATTTCATTGGATGGCGAGATCGTGCGCGATGAGGCCGCCCGTGTGCGGCTGGAAGCCGATTTATCAGCTCGTCTCTTGATCCGTGGCAAAAGGCTCGATCCCTTACCCGGCATGGTCATCATGGTGCACAAGCCCTTGGGCGTGACTTGTTCGCGCAAAGAGGCGGGCACACTTATCTATGACCTCCTGCCCGACCGTTGGCGGGCGCGCGACCCCGCTTTATCTACAGTCGGGCGGCTCGATAAAGAGACCTCCGGCCTCATTCTCATGACCGATGATGGCGACCTGTTGCACAAAATCATCTCGCCCAAGCACCATGTGCCCAAGCGCTATGTCGTTACGCTGGATCGGCCGCTGAACGGCCTTGAGGCAGCCACTTTTGCTGCAGGTGGTCTTATGCTTGACGGAGAGACCAAGCCACTTTTGCCGGCAGAGCTCGAGGTGACGGGGGAGCGCTCAGCCACTTTGACCTTGCATGAGGGACGCTATCATCAGGTACGGCGGATGTTTGCCGCCATTGGCAATCACGTCACTGGCCTTCACCGCGACCAGATTGGCGCGTTGAGCCTGCCAGAAGACCTAAAGGCCGGCAGTCTGCGCCTGATGACCGAGGCCGATGTCGCAAAACTATTTGCGGTTCCGGCCAAGTAAGGTCACGATCGAGAGACAATAAACAAAAACGGGAGGTCCGCCATGACCAAGAAATTTATAAAAGCGCGCTGCATATTACTCGCTTTTGCTGGCACATTGACTGCCGGGGCAGCCTTGGCCCAAGCACCGGCAACGCCACCAGCGCCTCAACCACGCTTAGATTGGCAAAAGTCTGGCTATAATGTTGGCTTCCCAGCGCCAGCCGATAAGCGCGTCACCCGCGACAATGCCCTTGTTTATCCCTATACAGGCTGGAGCTATCAGCATGTGCGCGAGTTGTTTCCAACCCGCAGCGTGGCGCGCGGTGGCCCGGTAAGCCCATTACCCAGCCAGCCTATCTCCCTCGATGATCTGACGTTTACTGTGATGGATCTCGGCGGTAATCGCCGTCCGATCAGCTGGGCTGAGTTTGAAGCCGAAACCCATACGGATGCCATGCTCGTCTTGCATCAGGGCAAGATCGTTTATGAGCGCTATGCCAATGGCATGGCACCAGAAAGTCAACATTTGCTGTTTTCAGTCACAAAGTCGTTTGTTGGCCTGTTGGCAGAACTTTTGATCTATGATGGCAAATTGGACGAGACCGCAAAGGTCACGACCTATGTGCCAGAGCTTGCAGGCTCAGCTTGGGAAGCAGCAACGGTGCGCGATCTGATGGATATGCGCGACGGGGTTAGCTTTGATGAAAACTATGCCAATCCCAATGCTGAAATTCACCGCTATGCTTTGGCTTGGGGCTGGGGGCCGGCCAATATCCCCGCACCCAAGGGCGTTTATGAAGCTCTCCCGACGCTCAAAACTCGCTTTGCAGAGTCTGGTGGGCCATTCCGCTACCGGTCTGCGGCAACAGATGCATTAGGTTGGGTGATTGTGCGAGCAAGTGGGCAGAGCCTTGCTAGCCTCGTCTCAGAACGGGTTTGGAAGCGTTTGGGCGTTGACCATGACGCAACCTGGGCAATTGACCCAGCTGGTCAGGAAATCGCGGCAGCTGGCCTGAATGTTACAGCCCGTGACCTTGCACGTTTGGGCGAGATGCTGCGCCAAGACGGCCGCTTCAATGGTGCGCAAATCATTCCGGCAGCGGTCGTACAAAAGATCAAGGCAGGCGGCGATAATGCTGCGTTTCGGGCTTCAAACCCCATTCCGGCGCGTCTCAATTGGTCTTATCGCAGCCAATTCTGGATCAGTCATGATACCAACCAAAGCTTCAATCTGTTCGGAGTGGCGGGACAGCGCGTCTATATCGACCCCAAGAACCAAATCGTGATCGTCCGCTTCGGCAGCCACCCCGTTCTGTCTAACCTCTACACCGCCGCCATTCATGATGCCGCCTTTGGGGCCTTGACGACAAAACTAACGGGACGGTGAGGGGACTTTGTACCAGATCTTGTGCCGCAGACCGGCGGAGGTCCCCGCTCTCCACCGCGTTCCGGCGGGGATGGCGGCGGTTTTGAAGGGCTATCTAGTCTCGAAGCGGTTTTGGTGATCCCTTTGGTCCACCAAACCGCAAATGAAATTGTTTTGACGACCCAGATGTCGCGCTCATCCTCGATCATCCATTTTGGTGAAACAGGGTTTTCACCAAAATGGGTCTAGATGGAAAAATCCTCAAGCAATGTCATCCCCGATGGCGTCAGCCAATCGGGGATCTCCTGCCGCAAAGTCCCCTGAGGCCCCCGCTTTCCAGCGGGGATAGCGGTGGTTTTGAAGAGCTAATTTGTCTAGAAGCGGTTTTGGAGATCCCTTTGGTCCACCAAACCGCTTTGAATAGCGTGATCGGGCGATCTGACGAGTCAAGTCCGCTTCGCGCCGCTGCGCGGCAGATTTCC